>JAPLUU010000006.1:0-79957 GCA_026397515.1 candidate division SR1 bacterium
ATTCATAATTTTTTCCATATTATGATCGATTTTCTTCTCTACTTTATCTAAAGTTTCTTCTTCACTGAAATGTCTTTTTTGGTGTTCTTGATGAGTCTGTTCCATGGGCAATATATAATAAAAAACTAAAAAGGCGAAAATAAGTAATAATCTTATATGCAATTTATACTCAATTTCAAGCTTTGAAACAATAGGTATAGAAATTACAAAGCCATAAAAAATATAAACAAATTAGGAATGAAAAATCAATTGTTTGGTTTCTTTTGCTATCATATATTCTTCATTGGTAGGTATGACTATAACAGTAGTTTTTGAATTTGGAGTAGAAATTATTTTTTCCAAAACAGCGTCATTTTTATTGGTTTCCACATCAAGTGTGATTCACATCCAAGATAGTTTTTCAAGAAGAATAGTTCTCAGTATTGTCCTATGTTCCATGATTCAAGCAGTCAAAATAATTACATCCACTCATCACAAAAGAGCAGTATATGATCAAATATATTTTACCAGTGAATTAATATACATATCCAAAGCTAGAGAACATTTTTTATTTCATTGCTCTATTCAAGCGAAAATATCTCTCATATCGTTAGATACTCAAGAGACACCAAGCAATCAACTTTGTTTATTAAGAAGATTACTTACCTCATCAGCTGTCATAGATTCGTGAGTCATAAGATAAGGAATAATAGCAGGGTCAATATTTCCTGATCTGGTTCACATCATAAGCCCTTCCAATGGAGTAATTCCCATAGATGTTTCAATAACCTTTCCATTTTTAATAGCTGTTATGCTCGCTCAATTTCAAATATGACAGGTAATTACTTTTAAATCATTCACAGATTTTTTTAAATTCGTAATTTGTAATTTATAATTCGTAATTAATTGTTCGTATACGTATTGATGGGAAATTCCATGGAAACCATATCTTCTGATTTTGTAGGTTTCATAATATTTGGTAGGTAGTGCATACAAATAGTGTGCTGGTTCCATAGTTTGATGAAAAGCTGTGTCAAAAACAGCTACCTGTACTACTCCAGGAATCAATTTTTTACATGCAAAAATAGCCTCTAAATTAGCAGGATTGTGTAATGGTGCTAGATCAGAACATTCTTCTATTCTCGCAATCACTTCATCCGTAATGATAACTGGCTGTTGAAAATATTCCCCTCCATGCACGACTCTATGTCCAATCGCATCAAATTCCAATTTTCCATCAACAGAAATATCTGGCAAAATACTATGCAAGGCTTCCGTATGTGTTTTGATTTCAGAACCATTTTCTCAGATATGTTCGATGTTTCATTTTACTATAACAACATTTTTCTCCATATCAAAGAGCTGATATTTCAATGATGAACTTCACGCATTAATGACTAAGATTTTCATACATATACAAAAATAAGTAAATATACTATGTATGTATCCTTTTCACGATATTTTTCAATTCAAAAAAAACCTTCCCGAAAACCGGAAAGGCTATGTTTATTCTGTACATCAATTTATACAGCTACATCACCCTTTAAAGCAGGATGAGGATAGTATCCAGTCAGAGTAAAATCTGCATAAGTAAAATCAAGAATATTTTTTACTTCAGGATTTAAGATAACTTTTGGTAATGGTTTTGGTTCACGAGTAAGTTGTTCTTTTACCTGTTCCATGTGATTCATATAAATATGTACATCACCAAAGGTATGAATGAAATCACCGGCAGGTAAACCACATGCTTGTGCAACCATAAGGAGAAGAAGCGAGTCTTGAGCAGTATTAAATGGTACTCCCAAGAAAGTATCACAACTTCGTTGGTACATTTGTAAATGAAGTTTTCCTCCAAGTACCCGGAATTGATAAAAACAAGGACAGGGAGGCAAAAGTGTTTTGGAATTGTCATGAGGATTCCATAGTGTCATGATCATTCGACGATCATCAGGATTGGTCTTAATAGTTTCAATAATCTTTGAAATCTGATCAATACCTACAACAAAGATATCATCAGCATTCAAACCATCACAAGCTAACCACAATTGACTTTGAAGTTCAGCTGACAAATCTTTAGCTTTTACCTGACCAAAATGACGCATATGATGACCATAAGTAGGACCGAGATCTCCCCATTGAACTGCAAAAGCATCATCAGTTTTAATCAAAGTAACAAATTCTTTCATTTTTTCTTTCCATTGAGGACTGTATTTGGGGTATTCCGATGGCTGATAATTTTTATCAAGCCAATTCTGGAAAGGCCATTCATTCCAAATACGGACACCTTGATCAACTAATGGTTTAATATTAGTTGAACCACTCAATTTCCAAAGTAATTCAATTGCTACAGATCTAAAATTAACATCTTTGGTAGTAAGCAAAGGAAATTGTTCAGCAACATTACGACAACGATATTGATACCCAAATATTGCTTGAGTTTCAACGCCCGTTCGATTTTGACACATAACGCCAAAATTACGGATTTCATGCAAAAGATCAAAATACTGTTTCATGGATTTTTTATTTTAGTTATTATTATTATTTTATTTGAACCGATACTATATATAATATTTAAAATAAATCAATAGTTAAAAAAATCTCTAAAACAAGTGCTCTAGAGATTTTTAATGAAAAAATATATTATACAGCGATAGTGAATTCAATCTTTGGATGCGATTCATATCAGATAAGTTCGATATCTGTATATTTCCAATCCCAGATAGAAGTGAAATTATTTATTTTAAGTTGTGGCAACATTTTCAATTCACGAGAGATCTGTTCTTGAGCACCATCAAAATGGTTCTCATAAATATGCACATCACCAAGCGATCACATAAGAATACCAGGAACCATATTGGATTCCTTCGCAAGAAGAAGAAGCAATAAAGCATAACTTGCGATATTATATGGTAATCATAGCATAGTATCTACTGATCTTTGATTTCGTGTAAGGTTCAATACTTTTTCACCTTGATGATTCAAGGTAACAATCACTTGCCAAGAATAATGACATGGCGGTAAAGCCATCTGATTGAGTTCAGAAGGATTCCATGCATTGACGATCATACGTCTATCGAATGGATTAGTCTTTAATTTATCTACAACTTCTTTCAACTGGTCTATATTTCACATCCAATCTCTCCATTGTACACCATAAATACGTCCAAGATCATCTTCTTCCATCATCTTCTGTTTAGTAGCTTCATCATTTCCATAAGGAACTTTTTGAGGATTAGCTCGTTCATCCCGAATATGACAATTTCTCTCATGAAATTCTTTTTTAGAATACAATCATTTGATAAAACATTCAAGTTCCGCAGCGATATTTTTCATTCACATTTTTTTAGTCGTCAACAAGGGAAATCCATCAGCCATATCATGTCTGATAGACCGACACGCAATAGCATGAGTACTTACACCAGTCCTATTTTCCTTTTTTGGAGCTTTGAGAATCTCTCTGACAAGATTAGCATACTGAAGATCGATGTGTTCCATGATATAGCAATAAAAAAAATAAATGACAATACAAGGAAGCTACGGAAATAGACAAAAAAAACAACAGGATTTCCAAAAAATGATTCCTTTGACTTGAAAGCTGGTAGTGATTTAATATATTAACTATTCGAACAGACTTCGAAAATTTTATCGCGAATATAATGAGCTTTCATCGCGAATATAATGAGCATTTATCATTTAGTCATATAGTATGAATCAGAAAGAATTGAACCAAAGTCTTAACGCATATTGGAAAGAACATAAAATTTTCCAAAAATCACTCGATCAGAGATCAGAAAAATTTCAATCTATCACCTATGATGGTCCTCCCTTTGCTTCAGGGACACCTCATTTTGGACATGGACTGGTAGGATCTATGAAAGATACTATCCTCAGATATAAAACTATGAAAGGATATAAAGTAAACAGAGATCGATGACGAGATTGTCATGGTTTACCTGTTGAAAAATTTGTAGAAAAATTACTCGGTATTGATGGAAAAAAAGATATTGAAAATAAAATAGGAGTAGAAAAATTTGTAGAAGAATGTAGAAAATCAGTAAGTAACACCAGTGACGAATGGAGAATATTTGGTGATCTTATCGGAAGACGAGCAGATATGGATCATGCATATTACACAATGAACCTAGATTTTATGGAATCCGTAATGCGAGTATTCCAAAATATGTACACACAAAATTTGGTCTATAAATGATTTAACGTGCAATGGATGTGTCCAAGCTGTGCGACAACATTATCAAATTCTGAAGTAAACGAAGGATATAAAGACAGACAAGATCCGGCTATTACGATAAAGTTTCCACTCCATATAGACAATATAAATAACCAAATGAATGTAGATACAAATAAATATGAAACCACAAAAGATTGATTTATTCAAGTGGTAGATTGCATCATCAAACGTGATGGAAAGATTTTTATGAATTATAGTGTAAAAGCACAAAAGTATGTCTGCCCAGGAGGAAAAGTAGATAAAGGAGATACGATGGAATGAACAATCAAAAAAGAAATATTGGAAGAATTAGGTGTTACGGTTACAAAGATAACAAAACTTTGAAGCATCAAAGAAATTTTACGCGGAACATTACGAAATCTTAATATGTTCGAGATAGAAATCGAAGGTGAACCAAAAATAATGGAACCAGAAAAATTACCACAAATGATTCGAGCAGAAATCATTGAATCAGATAATGCATTATGATTCGCCGTAAAAATAGAAAATACTATCATCGATGACGACATGGAAATTATGAGTCAATTTTATGACCTCTATCTATATCAAAAAAGGATTTTTGAAAAGACAAGCCCAGATGCACAATTTAGTGCATTAGCATGGACGACTACTCCATGGACATTACCAAGTAATATGTTTTTGGCTATAGGAAAACATATCCACTATACGACAGTATATGATATAGGAGCAAAAGAATATTTCGTTATTGCAGAAAATCTTTTGAAACAATATTATAGAAATACTGAAGAATATATTTTGATCAATACTATCCAATGAGAAGCTATGGCAGGATTAAAATATGAGCCATTATTTCAACATATCAACAAGAGTAAAATTGATAAAAAATATAAAGAACAGTTTTTCAAAATCATAGCAGGAGAATTTGTGAGTACCGAAGATGGAACAGGTATCGTGCATATTGCACCAGCGTTCTGAGTAGAAGATTTTAATGCTGTTGCTCAGTTTTTACCAAGAGAAGATTCTAAGAATCGATTATTTTTACCAGTAAACGACTATGGTGAATTTACTGATGAAGTACCTGAATGGAGGGGAACCAGAGTATATGACGCCAACAAAGATATCATTCAAAGACTCAAAGAAGAAGGAAAACTTATTGGACAAAAATCATACGAACATTCCTATCCACACTGCCGAAGATGTGATACGGCTTTGATTTCCAAAGCATTGACGAGTTGGTTTATCAAAGAACCATCACTCACACCAATCACGGTACCACATGCAGAAGAAATAGGATTTGTACCCGAGACCGTAAAAAAAAGATTTATCGATGTTATCAAAACTGCGCCAGATTGGAATCTTGCAAGAAATAGATATCGATGAGCTCCACTACCTATCTGGGAAAATACTAAAAAACCAGAGGATATTATCGTAGCAGGGACGTTAGATGAAATCTATCAATGAACAAGAACATGATCACAAAATATCACTAAAAACATCATTATCAGACATGGAGAGACCATATACAATGAAACACATACGCACGATAGTTATAGCAAAACAGAGCTCAACAAAAATGGACTCAAACAAGCAAAAGTAGTAAGTAAATATCTTGCTTCATTAAAAAAAGAAGACCGAATAATTATCATTACGCCATTGGCAAGATCGCTCCAAACCGTGCTTCCCTTTTTGGAAAAGAAATTTCCTGACAGCATGTGAGAGATACAGAAAAAATATCAAGATATCCAAAAGATATATCAGGACCTTCGAAACGAGAAGAAAATCCAATGATATATTCAAGACGCTTCGACACAAAAACTCTTTGAAATCAACGAAAAACTTTATGTCGACTTCAGGACGACTGATCTTATTTTGCCGGAATTTCAAGATAAACAATTATCACCAGGATGAACGACCAAACAACCGACAAATAAAAAACTTACTCCCGAATGAGAATCTATAGACGATGTTATCGCAAGATGTAGAGCATACACACTAGAAGTAAACCAAAAATTTGCGACAAAAACTATCATAAGTATCACTCATAGAGATTCTGTTGTTTTGATAGAACAAACATTTAAAGATTTTGATTATCTAACAAAAAAACAAGAATACAATCCAAACAACGGACAAATTGTTGTTCGTTATCGAGACAATAATAGAAAAATGGAAATGGATCTTCATAAACCATATGTAGACAGCTATCGATTTAAAAAATGAACGAAAGAATATCGCAGAATTCCAGAAGTAATGGATTGTTGGTTTGAATCAGGATCAATGCCATTTGGACAAGCTGGATATACCGACACCCATAGTACGAAACCACTCATCTATCCGGCTGATTTCATTATTGAAGGATTAGATCAAACAAGAGGTTGGTTTAGAGGAATGCATGTATGTGGGAACGCAGTCATGAAAAAAAATTCATTTAATAATGTAATCATCAATGGTCTCGTACTTGCGGAAGACGGAAAAAAAATGTCAAAAAAATTAAATAATTATCCAGATCCAGAACAATTATTTGGAAAGTATGGAACAGACGCATATAGATTATACCTCCTCTCTTCACCAGGTGTAAGAGCTGAAGCAGTAAGATTCTCAGAAAAATGAGTAGAACAAGTCTACAAAGATTTCACGGCTTCTATCATGAATGGATATAAATTTTTCGAAACCTATGCAAACGTAGATAAATGGACAACCGATAACACAGTACTTTACTTTATGAGACATGCCAAAGCAAATGGACAACTAATGGATCATCCCATAGCAGAAGAAGGAATCCAAGCGATGAAAGATACAAAATTTATTGAACAAATATTGAGAATAAATCCAGATATCATTTATACGAGTCCATCAGTAAGAACAGTACAGACTACTGAAGAAGTAGTAAAAATTATGAAAGAATATAGAGGCAAAAAGGTAAAAATAAAGACAGACGAAAAATTACGATCAGGTGAAACGATGGATACCATAGGAGTATATAAAAAATTAATCAAGAAATGAGCAGGACAAAATATTCTGATTATTTCCCACGATGTGAACTTCAATGAACTTCGACCAACACTTTACAACACACAAGCATCACTCAATAAACTCGAAGCAGTTAAGCTTCCTAGCTATAGTATTGATAACGAATTAGATAAACGAATACTTGCAGAGCTTCATAATTTAGGAATTCAAATCGAACAAGAAATGAATAAATACTTCCTTGATACCAGTGCAAAACTAGTTCTAGGATTTATCGAAAAATTAAATAATCGATTTATCAGAAGATCTAGAAGAAGATTTCGAGCATCAGGAATGGATCAAGACAAACGTTCAGCATTTAATACGTTATTTGAAGTATTACAGAGCTACATGAAAATATGTGCACCATTCGCACCGTTTGTGAGTGAACACATCTATCTTGAATTACAAAAATTCACAACAAAAGGAAAAGTTGAAGGCGATTCAATACATCTCGAACACTTTCCACTCTATTCAGAGAAATATATCGACAAACAGCTTTTGGAAGAAATCAGTGTTGTCAGAAGAATAATTTCACTTGGACTCTTCATTAGATCGAAAAATAAAATGGCAGTCAAACAGCCCCTTTCAAAAATGCAGATAAGGTTATAAATTTTTTAAAAAAATAATATTTTTAATATAAATTTTATTCAGCTAAGGAGGACAATTGGATAATACAATGTATAAAAACATTTGCAAACCATATTACTTTGTATATAACGAGAACAACCTTTTATACCTTTACATATATATGTAATGCCAACAAAAAAACCTATTATAAGTACTGTAGAAACTAAAGCAAAAACTTTTTCAAAAAATTTCGAAAAAGAAGCAAAGGTTATCAAATCTGAAGGTAAAGAATTTGGAAGTAAAATTGGGACTCGACGAGAAGTATCTACTACAGAAGAAAAAATCTTCACTATCATCGGTATCATCTTATTAATTGGATGAATATACTATATGAGAGAATTCATTGGTGGAATGCTTTTGATTGTACTTGGTATTCTTCTCGTTACAGGATTCTTCCTTAAAAGACAAAAATAATAAAGTAATATAATGATTTCATTAAAAAGTCTGCCTAAGCAGACTTTTTTTATAATAAAATAATTAAGTAATATACCTTGATAATCCAGCTCGTTTCAATAAAAAAATTACATACGCATTTATCATATATTCATAAGGAAATGACGAAATTAACAACTAGAGCACAAGATTACAGTGAATGGTACAATCAGCTCGCATGAGAGTTAGCAGAAACTTCAGCTGTCAGATGATGTATGGTTATCAAACCATATGGATTTGCTATTTGGGAAAATATCAGAGATATACTCGATAGAATGTTCAAAAATACAGGACATGTAAATGCATACTTCCCGATATTCATCCCAAAATCTTTTTTGAATAAAGAAGCATCTCATGTAGAACATTTCGCAAAGGAATGTGCTATCGTGACCCATTATAGACTTATGAACGATCCTAATGGAAAAGGAATTGTCGTAGATCCAGAAGCGAAACTTGAAGAAGAACTTATCGTAAGACCTACATCAGAGACAATTATTTGGAATAGTTATAAAGATTGGATTCATTCCTATCGTGATTTACCATTGCTCATTAATCAACGAGCTAACGTAGTAAGACGAGAGATGAGGACAAGATTATTTTTGAGAAGCGCAGAATTTTTACGACAAGAAGGACACACCGCTCATGCAAGTGCAGAAGATGCAGATGCAGAAGCAAGAAAAATGTTGGATGTCTATAATGATTTTTGTACAAACTTCATGGCTATTTCACCTAGACTTGGTACCAAACCAGAACATGATAAATTTGCTGGCGCAGTAGCAACCTATGCATTCGAACCAATGATGCAAGATGGGAAAGCATTACAAGCAGGTACGAGTCATAACCTTGGACAAAATTTTGCTAAAGCTTTTGATGTAAAATTCACCAATGAAAAAAACGAATTAGAGTTTGTTTACGCAACATCACGAGGAGTTTCTACCAGATTGATTTGAGGACTTATCATGGCACATTCTGACGATACAGGACTTATCTTACCACCAGCACTAGCACCACTTCACGTCGTTATCGTTCCCATTTTTAAAACACCAGAAGAACTTCAACAGATCAAAGAATACATTCAGCCACTTATCGAAAGATTCGAGACAACTAAACTCGACTTCAAATCAAAATATTTTCATGACACTATTGCATTGAAACGAAAAATAGATGAAGATAATAATAAATCTGCAGGACGAAAATTTAATGAATATGAACTCAAAGGGGTACCTATCAGAATTACCGTAGGAGCAAGAGACATCGCAAGTGGTATGGTAGAAGTATTCAAAAGAGAATCAGGAGAAAAAGAAAGTATCAAGATAGAAGACGTAGATCTTCACATCGATCAATATCTCTACAAAGCACAGAATAATTTATTAAAGAAAAATACTGCATTCAGAGAAGAACATACCTACACCGTAGATACGTATGAAGAATTTAAAGAAAAAATTCAGCAAGGATTTGTCATGGCACATCGAGATGGTACCGTAGAAACCGCAAACAAAATACAAGAAGAAACTGCAGCAACCGTAAGATGTTTACCATTTGATCAAGGAGACGAGGCTGGAGTTTGTATCTATACAGGTAAACCAAGTACAAAAAGAGTATTATTTGCAAGAAGTTACTAATATATAGTTTTAATATGAGTAAAAATATGACAAACATATACATCGTTAGACACGGACAAAACGAAGACAATGCTAATGGGATTCTCAATGGACATCGTGATTTACCACTCACCCAGCTAGGAATCGATCAAGCAAAAGAGGTAGCACAATCAATCAAAGAATCAAACATACATATCGATAAAGCATATAGCTCACCATTACAAAGAGCATATATTACCGGAAAGATAATCACTGATAATTTAGGGATAGATGCTCCTGAAAAAATGGATATATTGATTGAACGCGATTTTGGAATTATGACAGGAAAGCCAATGAAAGATATTGAAATACTCTGTTCACCAAACATAATAAAAGCAGATATTGTTACCTATTTTCTTTCGCCAGAATGAGCAGAGATATTTCCCCAATTGATTGAGAGAGCAAAAAAAGCTTTAGCATATATAGAAAAAAAGCATAACAACGAAAATATACTCATAGCTACTCATGGTGATTTTGGAAAAATGCTCTATGCTACATATTATAATTTGGATCGAAAAGAAGTTTTAGTTAAATTCCATTTCGGTAATTCAGAAGTACTCTTACTTTCACCAGAAAACACAGCAGACCAAGCACATATATTTCACACAAAGCAATATAATCATTAAAAGAAAAAAGCCCTTCCGGGCTTTTTTACAAAGACATAACTATCTTCCAAAGAGTAAAGATCTAAGCATTATCAATAATGTTTAGAAAAAAATTATTCCTGTGGATTTGCTATTCTATAAAACATAATCATCACGTTTTGTCTTTTTTCAAACATGAAAGGAGTATCTATTTTTTTCATAATACCATTTTCTTTAAGAGCGTTAAGATGAGCTTCGTACCATTGGCCAGCTTGTCAGTTATAAGCTTCTCATCGAAGCAGTCTCGAAAGCATAGTACCAAATTGTGCTCTAGTTAGAATCACGTCAGGAGAAAATGTAGAATTTGCATTTCACTTGCTATCCAATCACATGATACCAAGCTGGCAAGCAATCTTAGCATAACGCTGATATTCAGTAGTCTCATCATTCATATCTAGGAAATTACATTTTTTCTTGGGATCGGGATTTTTTCCTAAGACATTAATAGCAAATTGCGAAATCATTTTGGCTATATGTTTTCTAAGTACGAGTCACGAAGGATTTGCTTTCTGTATAGGACATTGCGTCGTGATTCCCATGTTATAAGAGTAACTAAATGCCTGAGTCACTTCTGCAGAATAAGGAGAATTAGTGACTGGACACGCTGCCTGCAAAGCAGGAGTATCTAGAATTTCTGGTTTATCTACCATGATACCACTAGTGACTAAACCACTAAATGTAGGAATATCAATTATAGATCACGTTCCTCAACCTCATCATCAACCACCTCAACCTCATCATCAACCACCTCAACCTCATCATCAACCACCTCAACCACTATTTCATCAATTATTTCATCAATTATTTCAAGTACCAGATTCTACGATAGTAAGTCATGAACCAAAGAGTGATGCGATACCACCACGAGAATCAAATATGTGACCAAATGTCTGTCATCCAGCAAACAACATAGTTTGCAGATATGTAGGCAAATAAGAATTTTCAATAAAATTATAATTTACTCATGCAATAATATAATATGGCTGTCATGATAAAGTATGTAGGATACTACCATAGATCGCTTGTGTCGTTCCTCCACAATAAAATATTCATCACTGCAGAGTAAGATTATTGTACGAAGTATTATATGCTTTGAGTAATGTGAGGCTATCTTGATCCAGTGGCCACAATCTCTGTCATCTAGCCGCATTATAATAATATCATCTGATCTGCTGTGTACATGTTTTTGTAATTCCATTGAGAATAAGTGTCTCTGAGACAGGTACGGTATCTCTAAAAAATATAGTCCCACCAAATTGATTCCCATGATAAATAAAGTGTAATGCAGAGGTTGGTAATCCATCAAGAGAAAAATTACTAGCATAACTGGAGCCAAGAAATAATGATAACACAATAACTAGTAATAAAATTATTTTTCTCATACAAGATTTTTATTGGACATAAAGATATCATCATATAATCATGGTAAGTGGATTAGTTACCCATACTGGATTGACCGTTTTCATTTCTATAAAATCTCAAGGGACAACAGGAATATTCATTGCAGTATTTCTAAAGTTTCTTTCAGCGGTAGCCAAGCTAAGCGTCTGTATAAGATAATCTGTAGTATCGTTTTTACGAACATACATTGACCATGCCTCAGCAGTTCAGGCAGTACCAGCATACGTAGATATACTAGCAGCAGTAATAGTACCTGTAGTCGTAATATACACTCTTCTCGTGAGAGCAACAGTATTTGGTGCAGCAGGAATTTGTCCAAAATAATTAGCCACACTATCCGCAGGACTTGCGGTAAGTGCCTGGACATAAATAGTATAGGCTGCTCAAGCTTGATAACGAGTTCATGCAGAATTCTGTAGATTATCTACCGTAATGGTTCATTGGACTGTTTGATTACCAGAAAGTAACATATAAAGTCATAAATTTCCAGTAATATATCACATCATTCTATGATCTCATCGTCCATAGGCAGAATCTCGATTTGTTATTTTAGTATTAGTAATACTAGCAGCTGGATGAATAGCAAATATAGGATCGCTTTCAATGAAGCTATTTGCAATCAGATCCCAGTCTCCTGTCATAGTTACTCATACCTTACTCTTGTTAGCTATAAACATATTTCCCGTAATCATATTCAGCCCATTAAAATTACCAGCCTTACGAACGACATAATAATATCAGTTCAATGGGCTACTAGGCAAAGCACCAGCAGAATAATCCCAGGTTCACTGATATGCCATACCAGAGACAGCAAAGAGTTTACTATCTACTTCTGTCTTTGTATAGTAACTTGTTTTCTGTGTGGTTCGCGTTGGATCACTTTCTGCAGTCAAGAATCATCTTGCATTTATTTGTGTAGTAGTAGAATAGTTGGCTTTTTCACTAGTTCGGATAGG
Source organism: candidate division SR1 bacterium (assembly GCA_026397515.1). Lineage (GTDB taxonomy): Bacteria > Patescibacteriota > Gracilibacteria > Absconditabacterales > Absconditicoccaceae > CAJBLF01. Next base: position 12,896 of record JAPLUU010000006.1, read on the forward strand.
ATCACTTTCTCCTGTATAATATCATGCACTTCGAACTCATCCAGCTCTAGTTTGGACCGCGAAGCTAGAACCATTGAGACCCATTCTCCACGATCCATTGGTAGTAGGATCTCAGAGATAATATCGATTGGTCGATGGAATTTCAGCATCTCCAGCAACATCTAGAGCAGATGTGGGAGGATTGTTATTTCATACAGTCAACCATCCATTACTACTAAGTCACATTTTATAAGCCATAGCGCCTCATGCAAGTGAATATCCAAATTGCAACATAGAATTTGGTGGATTTCAGGTAATGGGAAGATTTTCCATTATCCACTGAGAGGTATTGGTAGCAGAAGATCATGCATTCCACACATTACCATTGAGCATCAGTCTTGGAGACATTTGGACAGGAACCGCTAAAGTGGCTGCCTGTGCATTAGTATTGACTAGACCATCTGTGGAAACTGCTGCTATATTTGATCTCGTAGAAGTAATGGTTGATGAACCCACGATCGATGTAGCAGATACTGCAGCCATAGTAGTAGCACCAACAACAGTGAGAGTAGATCAAATACTAAGTGTTCATCAGATAATAGCTGATGGCCTTATGTTCACATAGTTAGTGAGTGTAGTCAATCATGCAGTAGTAGTGTTGTAATATGGTAATGGAGTATTACTAGGTGTAAGTGAAGCTCACCAAGCAGCATAAGCACCAGTACCAGAAACAATACGTACTATCTTAGTGGTATGTGCTGTAGTTAAATTCTGTGTCACCCAAAATCTCTTCCATTGAGTAGTGAGATTCACCACTTTATCAGATCATACTTGAGCATTACTTTCTACTCTTATAATAACAGATCATGTAACTGATTGCATCTTTAATCGTACTGCAAATGTCCGATTTCCTACCACAGCATTAGTAACAGATTGTGCAATATTACTCGTAGCTAGGGTACCAGCTGGGATATTTTCAGCGGTTGCTGTACCCATAGGATCTTGAGCAGAGTTTGCTGTTACTGCTCATATATTTGTTTTGACCCAAGATGCATTATCAAAGACTTCTGACTGAAGAAGGTAGTTTTGATGCTGTCCAACAGAGAAGAATGGATTTTGAAAGTTACCTTCAAGCATGGATGTTCATCCATCTCCAGCACCGACAGACAATCATAATCATAATTGGAAAGCCGTATCTCCATTTATTCTATTATTGACCGTATCTATACTCAATACATTTGTTGTTTTATCTGCCTCATTAAACTGGATAGCGGTAGCGCTATCTGTGACAGGATAAAAAGCACCACTATCTGTTAACCTCACATTACTATTATCTTGGATAATCTTACCATTAGTTCCATGAAATCTTACTAACGCATTATCGGCTGATGAATCAGGACCCGTAATAAACCCAGAGATAGCAGCAGCTGTTAAATAACCAGCAGAAGTATGGTCTCCTCGTCCATAAGCAGCATCCCAATTTATTATTTTACCTGTAGTAACATTGGCCGCAGAGCTAGCTAAATAAATAGGATCAGACTCAGTATATCAGGTAAGATAATTTTGATTATCTATTTGTGACCTCGTATAATAATTGTGTGCTGCCGCACTCCAGACAGGATCAGTCTCAGTATAGGAGGTAATATATCCCATATCTCTATGATCTCCTCGCGAATATGCAGCATCCCAATGGGAAACATCTCCAGAAGTAATACCAGCTGCTTCACTGATGGCAAAGAGTGGATCAGTTTCTGTCTTGAGATAACCTGCATCAGCATGATTACCTCGACCATAGGCAGCATTCCAATGTCATATAGTCAATGTGCTTATAGCATGAGCAGGGCTTGCCAAAAATATTGGATCTGTCTCTGGTTGGTCCATTTCTATGAGATTCCAATCACCGGTTTCTGTTGCGCCAGAGACTACTCTTTTCGCTATTATTTGATCGGGAGCTTCCATATGTAATCCACTAAATTCTACTCCAGTCTCATTGGTAATGATATACATATCTCCTGTATTTACATCAGAAGGCAATACTCAGGTAGAGTAATCCCATCAGCCTTTATAGGTCATAGCACCAACGACACTAGCTATTTTTTCGTTCACCTGTGTGGCAGTATAATAACTAGACGCAAGAGTAGTCCAGATAGGGTCGGTTTCACCAGTTAAATATCCAATGAGTGAAACTGCAGTAATATATGGGTTACCAGACCCATCATAGATGGTATGACCAGAAGTTACGTTAATATTTCCACTAACCGTCAATGCTTGTGTAGGGGAAGATGTACCGATACCAACACGTCAGTTATTTTTGATAATCATTCTTTCCAATGGTTCTGTTGTACCATCAAGAGAAGTACTAAATGATATCTTTCCCGGCATATCCAAGACATCGGGCGCCCCATCCACACCAAAAGTAATCCCAGCGGCCTGTCTAAATGTTCCACCATCATATCAAAATCCATATATTCCTCATAAAATATCCGTATTACTCACAGACAATTTATCACTCACTGTTCATTTAGATTTAGCGAATACAATACTCATTTTTTCATCAGCGACTGGATCTGCTAGATAGTGAACCGTCGTATATTGATCATTATCATTAGATACTACCTCCATTTTAGTATCCGCTATGCCAGGAAGTTTTCCCATCTCATACTTTGTAGTCAATTCAGGGGGTAACAATCAGACTCTACTATTACTATCTATCGTAAACATTGGACTTACATCACCAGCACCAGCGTAGAGAGAAAACCTATTGACTCCAAGATTGGTCATCAGTTTTGCTGTTGGAGCATTACCTGCAAGAGAAGATAACGATAGTTTAATCCAGTATAAATTATGTCCATTAATAGTTCTTTTTTCCCACGTAGGTTTCATAGATTCAATAGTCCAACCAATGTTTCCATCTTGTTTAAATTTATCTGTCTTGTCTGTCAATCAAACAGCGTCTCACCATCCTCATCAAGTTTTGGAATATTTTACTTGTAAAGTTCCAGGTGTTCAGGCAGGAGTCTCTATATCTATATAAATTGATCTTCGAGGATATTCCTTACCACATAAAAAAGCATCTCCTGGTCAATTAACGAGTACAAAAGGATCTCAAGCAGAAGTATAAGCATTAGCAGTTTCATCATAATAAGTATCACCATCATATCTTGCTGCATAATCAAAATATTGTGGATAGAGAGTGAAAGCATCTAATGGCGTAGTACTTCATAAAAGTGTAGGATTATTAATACCGACTCTACCTGCGGCAGAGATAGTTATAACATCCCTTTTGGAGTTTCCATTTGCAAAATATAATTTGTCTCCATCTTCACCACTAGCAGTATACATCGCCCATTTATAATCCTCACTAGTAGATCATCCTCAAATTTGAAATCATTTCTCTACAGTATCGGGCCCATCAATAGTAATATAATTAGAATAGAAATCATCGGTATTGGCAGACCGCACATACAGAGGATATGTTTCATTAACTCCTCATATGTTGAGATATTTATTGATAAAAACATTACCCGTATTGGTATTGATAATATCAGATCAATGTTTGGTCCATGAAACATTAGCAGTAGTAATATATCCAGATGGATTAGTAATCGGATAATAATCGCCACTATGAGCAAGGAATTCAGGATCCGTTTCCGTATATCAGGTCAAAAAATTAAATGCATTAATCTGAGATTTCGTATAGTATCTATCATCATGCGTATGGTTTGCAAAGTCCAAACCACTCAGCAAACTATCTACTTGAAACGTAGTATAATAATTTGATTTATCGCTAAGCCAAGTAGGATCAGTTTCTACAAAATTAGTCAAATATCACTTTGCATCTATTTCACCTGTAGTATAATAATTATTTTTTTCTGCATTCCACATCGGATCTGTTTCGCTATAATTGGTTAAATACCCTTTCGCATTTATCTCGTTAATCGTGTAGTAGTTACTTTTTTCCGTGTTTCGGATCGGATCTGTTTCTGTCTTGAGATACCCAGCAAGAGAATGATCACCTCGCGAATATGACGTATCCCAATGAGAAAGCTGAGTAGAACTAATACCTGCAGCGACACTCGCAGCAAAGACCGGATCTACTTCTGGATTATTTACATTTCTGATCACATCTCGATCATTCATTGATGTCACACCAGAAAGATTCCTGTTAGCGATAATCATATCTCAAGCATACAAGACAAGTCAATTGAAATCTCACGAGACAGAGATCTTATAGAAATCTCCAAGAATAATATCCATGGGCAAGTCTCCCGTAGAATATTCCCAGACTCCTTTGTAAGTCAGACCTCAAGCAAAACCAGCCAGTAGATTATCCACGTCCGTTTTAGTATAATAAGCTAATTTATCTATATTCCAAACTGGATCAGTCTCTCCTGTTAGATATCACATAGCTCTATGATCACCTCGCAAATATGCAGTATTTCGATTATAAATTTGATTACTCGTAATGCCTGCGGCGACACTTGCAGAAAATATTGGATCACTTTCAGACGTGATGAAGGAGTGGCCTAAACCATTTTTAAGTGGCGCATAGACAACTACATTTCCTCCAGAGTTAATATCCATAATTGGAGTTCCTGTATCATTTCCATCGCTAGTAACGAGGATCCTTTGGATCACTTGCAAAGCACTAGAGATACTATCTGGGATCGTAATACTAGCATTGGTAAAAAATCCAACAAGGAAAAAAGAGGGAACAAGTACTAATAACAGATATTTTAATGAGGAGATTCTGTTCTTTTTTGATAACATAACACAGAGACAATGAATAAAGTCGTTCTCTATAAGTATACTCAGTCATACCTTATATATCAAAAAGGGGCAAAAAAGATGAATATCAAGCCAACCAAAAAAATATAAAACAATTAAAATAGCAGTCAAAGAAATAAATTATGATATAATATAGAATAGAATTTACAATGACCTTGCCTATATTCCAAAAAACAAGAATTAACTATTTTTCAGTCCTTCAATATTTTTCAAATAAAACATAGCTACACATGGTGATTTTGGAAAAATGTTATATGCTGCATAGTATAATTTAGATCGAAAAGAAGTTTTAGTTAAATTTCATTTCGGCAATTCAGAAGTACTCTTACTTTCACCAGAAACAACAGCAGACCAAGTACATATATTTCACACGAAGCAATATAATCACTAATATAAAAAAGCCCTTCCGGGCTTTTTTTTGAAATAGTTTATAGTCTTATTTTTTTACTCCATTCTTTTTTCTATCTGAGTCCGTAAGAAATACTTTTCTTAGTCTGATATTTTTTGGTGTAATCTCTACATATTCATCAGTACTGATATATGCCAATGAATCTTCAAGCGTCAATGGAATAATTGGTTCCAATCGCATAGATTCATCATTTCCACTTTCTCTGACATTGGTCTGTTGTTTATTCTTGGTAAGATTAACTGTCATATCACCTGGTTTTGCACTTTCTCACACAATCATACCTTCATACATAGCTGCTTGTGGTAAAATGAATATTTTTCCTCTTTCTTGCAACTTCCAGATACTATATTTCATACATTTTCCATTTTCTATACTAATCATAGAACCAGTTGTTCTTTTTGGAATATCTCCTCTATATTCTCCATAGTGAGAAAATGAACTGTACATGATTCATTCACCCTTGGTCACCAAAACAAAACTTCATCTGAATCAGAGCAATCCTCTTGTCGGTACTTCAAATTCCAAGGTACTAATTCCATTTACCGTAAACATATTTGTCATTTGTCATTTTTTCTTTGCGATCATATCTATAACCGTACCAGAAAGTTTTTCATCAACATTGATAACTACATGTTCTATTGGTTCCATTTTTTTACCATCTATTTGCTTGAAAATTACTTGTGGTGCAGAAACTTGAAGTTCAAATCCTTCTCTTCTCATCGTTTCGATAAGCACAGATAAGTGAAGTTCTCCTCTACCAGAAACCGCAAATCTATTTCCTCATTTTTCAAAATCTATTTCCAAACCTACATTTGTTTGTAATTCTTTGTGGAGTCTCTCTTGAATATTTTTTGACGTAACGAGTTTTCATTCTTTACCAGCAAACGGCGAGTCATTTACCAAAAAATCCATCGTCAATGTCGGTGCATCTACTTTGATTGGTGGGAAGGGTTCACATCATTCTATACCTATAGTTTCCCCTACATATATATTTGGGATACCAGCAATAGTAACGATATCACCACAAAGTCATGTTTTAGTTTCCACTCTAGAGATTCCAAGTGTTGTAAATATTTTTGTTATTTTTCCTTTTCTTTTGATTCCATCATTATCAAAAACTACAACTTCTTGTCATTGATTTACTGTTCATTCATATACTCTTCCGATTCCAAGTCTTCCGATAAAATCATCATATCCTAAGTTAGCAACTTGCATGCGAAAAAGTTTGTCAGAATAATCTGGTGCAGGTTGTACTGCTTTTTCTATCAAATCAAATATAGGGAATATATTTCCATGTTCTTTTGCATCTTCAAAATCCTTCATATCATCAAACGCATATCCTCCCTTTGCACTACAATAAATAATAGGAAAATCTGCTTGTATATCAGTAGCTCCAAGTACAAAAAACAAATCAAATAACTGGTTGATTACCCATACTGGTCTCGCAGTCTCTTTATCGATTTTATTGATAACAACGATAGGATTAAGTCCAAGTTCCAAAGATTTTTTAAGTACGAATTTAGTTTGTGGCATCGGTCATTCATATGCATCGACAAGAAGCAATACACTATCAACCATTTTCAACACCCTTTCTACTTCACTTCAGAAGTCAGCATGTCATGGAGTATCAATAATATTGATTACATCTCCCTTATAATTGACGGACGTGTTTTTGGAATAGATGGTGATTCCTCTTTCTCTTTCTTGGTCATTACTGTCCATGATAAGATTCTGATCTTCTGCTAATTTCATCGTACCAGACTGAGTAAGTAATTGATCTACTAAACTCGTCTTTCCATGATCTACATGGGCAATGATAGCGATATTTCTGATTTTCATAGGTATAGAGTAAATTTAAAAAAAAGCCTTTTTACAAAGCTTTGCTTAGAAAGCATATTTTGATTACTATATCTATACTCTTTTCCTAGAAAATTGCAATGTAGTTTTATATTTCAGTCTACAGAATATATACTTGACATTTATATATATATATAAATAAAAGATTGTATAACAAAAATTCAAAAATATGAATGCCTACTTATTTGCTGCAAACTGTATGTTCATATTACATATAGCTGTAATCATTTTTTTTCTCTGGGGAATAATATTTATAATATGTGCAAACCAGAAACAGAAAAAAAAATACAAAAAATTATTAATCATCCATCGTATTATGACAATATTTCTGATACCGGTACAAATTATTTGTTGTGGATGTCCTCTTACAGCCATAGAGCAACAACTCAGACTATTAGCAGATCCTTCTCAAACAGAAATGTTTATAAATGGTGGTTTTATTGTAACATTATGTAAAAACTATCTACATTTCCAAATTACGGAAACAATCGTAACATTGGTTACACTGCTATTAATCATGTTGGGCTCTGGATCATTATTTGTATGGAAAAACCCAACGATGCAATATTAAAAAATAACTGTCCGTTTTTTACGGACAGTTTTTTTATATATAAAAATTACTTAGTAATGAGCTTAGCCACAACCATAATTCTTTTATTATCTGTACCAAGTGGATAACATCACATCAAAGTAACATAACTACCACCAGCATTTTGATAGGTCATATATTGTGCAGCGACTTGTTTCGGATTTACGATGAAGAGGTCAATAACCTTATATTCGAAGAGTTTACCTTGTCGTAATATCTGGATTAATGTACTATCTTTGAGTTTTGGAAGATCTTTAAAAATAGTTCCATACGGATTTGTTTTCCAAACTACATAACTGGTATGACCAAATAGCAAGGTATTGCCTTCTTCTCAAGGAGCTGGAGTTGTCGGATATTTTACAATTCATTCTTCAAGTTCTTTATCAAAATCTGCTGCTGCAAAATCTACAGGCGCCATATTTTCATTGGTAACAATAGGTACATCAAGTCCCAATGATGGAATAATAATTCTATCAACGGGGGGAACGGTATTAAATGAAAAATTATAATCCATCAGATGAGATTGAAGAATTTCTTCCGTAGAGGGAGTTAAGGTATTTGCATCAGTAGTCTGTTGATAGTTTTTGAGTAATCATTGGATTTCTATATCATTTTTTTGTGCAGTATCGACAATACTAGAGATATTACCATCTTCAGAAACGATAGATGTACTGATAGGTGCTACAGGATGTATTTCATTTGCAAATAATCCAATAAAATTATAAGCAAATAAGTTGAAATTGGTAAATATAAGAATGATAACAAACACGGCACCGAAAAAAATACCGAAAGTTTTCATCTCACGGAAAAATGAACGCTTTTGTGGGTGATCAATATAATGTTCGTGTATTCAATACATACCTTATAACAATGTTAAGTGCTAAATTCTAAATACTAAGTAATAATTTCAAATTACAATACCATTATATCCCTAAATCTCTGAAACACCAAAAAATCCAGATAAGAATTGCCAGTATAGATTGACTTTTATGTAAAAATAAGTATAAAATAGAAAAATAAAAAAAATGGAAAATATAATTGGTGGTATTCTTGTTATTATTACTTTTGCTTGTCTTTATATTCAAGTTAAAGGAATAGTTAACAAGAAATATGATTCCTCTCTTGCCTCTTGGGTAATATGGACAGTTATCTTTATGTTCCTTTTTATAATTAATTTGGTACATGAAGGTTGGAGTACTATAACAGTGTTTTTCGCAATACAAGGCATAGCACATGTTGCAATGACATTTATAACGTATAAATACGTATCCAAAACATTTTCTAAAGAAGAAATAACATTACTTATTATCTCCGTAGTAGGTTTCTTCTTATGGATTGCATCGTATATTATTGGGTTATTCGTTACTTTAAATCCTCTTATTGTTGCGTGTATAGGTATTATTGGACAAATTGTAGCTGATGCCAGTGGAGCAATTCCTTACATGAAAATCGCTTATACAAGTCCTGAAAGACAACCATTGTCGGCTTGGATAATCAATATATTCGTTTATCCAGTTACGGCTTATGGAACTTACATAAATCACGAATCATGGACTACTTATCTATTTCTTGGTTATGCATTCTTGATGTACGGGGCTCTTCTTCTTGTGTTAATAATGGGAAGAAAACGAATACGATTATCACAATAAAAACAATATTTTAAATAGTCTTATATTTTTTATAAGACTTTTTTTATATTTTAATACCAATTATTGAAATCAAAGAAAATTATATAGATAAAAAATGGTAAGGGTGGATCTTTTTCTTTAATCTTGAAAAGAACCCAGATTCCTTTACACTGTACTCAAGCATTTACTTAACTAAACAAAGAAGTTGCTCAATCTCATAGCCATTTCCTACAAAAACATATGACCATTCCAGGACAAACTCTTGAGCGTTTTTTTCAATAGCGGAAAAATGCTTATCAAAGCGCCTATCGGATCAGGGAAAAGCTTTTTATTTTTCGATGGCCCAATCTATGGATTATACAAATACAGTTCCAGAAACATTTTAAACACCAAGTCCAAAGAGGGTTTTATCAAGGTTATCTGTGAGGTAAATCAAACCGTCTATCTCATAACCAGGAATATCAAAAAAGGTAAGTCCAAAGATTCGTGTGAATCAAAATTATATACCTTAGAGTGAACTTTACCGGATTTTAATGAACACAAACCATTGGAAAATAACGTAGATATTGAAGATATACTCAGGAAACAGCCGGGATTGAAATTTGATGAGATTACGTTCAAAAACGAAACTGATCTTCAGCAAAACCTTCAAAATTTCTTGCCACCGAGAGAAGTTATTATGAACACTATATTCTTGATGCAGGATTCCGACAATATTTTCGAGCTGACACCACTCGATAGACTGACGATACTGAAAAATGTGTTTAATCTGATGGGGATCGATGAAGCCAAAGAAGTTTTGGCAGATAAAAAAAGAGAAATACGATATAAAATCAAAGCGACGACTGATATCTCCAAATATGATGAAAAGCTAAAACACAATATACAAAGTTATATTTCGACATTCGATGCTACGAAAGAATTATTGGGTAATGCTATCAATACAGAAAATTATCAGCAATTTTTTGATGAACGAAAAATGATAGAAGAAAAAATACAGATAACTGATTTTTCACTCAAAGATTTTCCTACTGATCGAGAAAAAAATCTCCAAAACTACATTGAAGATAAAAAATCACAGGAACAAAAACTAAAGCATCAATTAGAAACAATTCAGAAAGATATTACCCAAGAACAGAAGAAACTAAAAGATCAACAAGCAGTAGAAAAAGAGCTTTCTATAAGTATTTCAACATTACAAAAAAAGATAGAAAACATCGATGAAAAGAAGATAGAAACATTTAAAAAGCAAAAATCAAATATTATTTTACAACAAAATGACAACGAAAATAAGATTCCAAAAAAAGACATCTGGAATTTTATCACACAACAATGAATAGAGACAGATATTGAGAAAGAAATAGATATTACAGTATTAAATAGTTATTTTTTGATACAAAAATTTATCAACGAAGGTAAAAAATGAAGTGAAGAAATAAAGAATATTCAATTACAGATAAAAAATGAACAGCTAATAATAAAAAATGAAGCAGAAAAAATCGATACTCAAAAAAAACATCTCGAAGAGAAAATATTCGATCAAGAAAATCAGTTAAAAAATATTATGAACACATTGAAAGAATTAGAAAAAAATATCGATACCCAAGCAAATTTTGCATGTGAGAAAATACAGGAGCCATGCCCATTTATTAAAATCATCAATAAAAAAACATTTGATCAATTAGACCAGCAAAAAAAGTGATTTACGGACCAAAAAGAACAGATCGCAGTGACGATAAAAAATTTACAGACAGAGATAAAATTATTAAGCAAAACAGAAGTAAAAAAAGACGATAAAAAAATTCAAGAACTAGAAAAACAACAACAAGAATCAGAGAAAAACATAGAAATTATCAAATCATTTTTAAATAAGATACAGTACAAAGAGATTGAAAGATTTTATACAGAATATACAATCCAAGACAAAGAAATCAAAGAATTAGACAAAAAAATAAGCGAATGAGAACAAGAAGTCAAACAAAGTGAAGAACGAAAAACGCACCTCCAAAAAGCGATTATTCAGAAAGAATCTAGTGAAAAACAATTAAACGATTGTATTACCACCATAGCAGAAAAAGAGCAAGAATGGAAAAAATTAGAACAAGAAAAAGAAAAAATAGATAGTAATACAACATTACGCGTAGAAAAAAATTATGAAGCAATGAAACAATATTACCACGATATCGATATGCTCGTAAATGAATTCAAAGAGCATCAATTAGAAAGACAGAAATTAGAAGAACAAGAAACAATATTGGGAAACCTCTACAATATTTTTTCCAAAGAGCTTTTATTGCTAGTACTCCAAGATCATTTACCTATATTAAACGATATTATAAACAATTATCTTGCTCAGATAGTAGATTATCAGATCAGTCTGCAATTAAGAAATGAAGCAGATAAAGTAGAACTCGAAGCCAAAATAATCGATTCCAAATGAGAAAGAGATACCAAGAGTTTGAGTTGAGGACAAAGAATTATTTTGAAACTTGTACGAATGCTAGCAATTTCATCATATATTAACTCCCCTATCCTTTTCTTAGATGAAACTATCAATAATCTAGACACGGATACGGTTGGAAAAGTAGCAGATATGCTAGAAGATTTCGTCAAACAGAGAGATATTAAATTCTACACCATCACTCATAGTCAACAAATTCAACAAATGGACATCCGAGACCAGACAATAGAAATCTAGATTACAATAATATGAGTTTGTAATTGAAAGACAATTTTCTATAAATTCATCTGCATAATTTTTTATACTCTATAATAGTATGAAATACATTACGGTTGTAAGAAAGCTAGAAAAAACACACACTTGTCCTTTCTGTCACGAAAAATCTGAAAATATGTTACGAGAAGGAAAATATTTTTTTGTGATTCCAGCTCGTGCACCCTATGTAAAACATCATATATTGATTGTTCCAAAAAGACATGCAAATCTCTTGATGACACTCACTCATGCCGAACTTCTTGAAATGCATAAATTGGTAGATATACGAACAAAAAAACTTCATAGCAAATACAAAGATGTGAGTCTATTACTCAGAGATGGACTAGTAAAAGATCCATTAATTAGTAAATCTATTAATCATCTCCATTTCCATCTTATACCAAATGTAGGAATCCATATTGAGAGCCAAATAAAAGCAGAAAATCGTTCATGGCTAGATGATACAGCATATACAAAAACAGCACAAGCATATAAAAAGACTTTTTTATAAAATAGAACAAACATGAAATATAAAAATATCATTATTTTTGTAACAGTAACATTTTTGCGAAGCGTATTTGTTTCTATGCTCAAATTTTTTCTTCGATCGTATCTCAAAGATGTACATATATCACTGGAAGAAATAACAGGATATTTAAGCTTATGATGAATGGCTGCATATCTTATATGATCAGCACTTGCATATACCTTCCGCAAAAAAAATATCACTATTTTTGCATGACTTATTGCAATATTATGTCTGGCTATAGGAAACGCACTTGGATATTATCCCTTTCGAATATTTGTTGTATTAGTAAGTGGTATAGGTTTTGCTTATAGTCTTCGATTGGTCACAAAATCTATTATTCTCAGTATTGAAATACAAAAATCAGGAACTTGAGAAGCAAAAATAAATGGAATAATAAATATTGCTATATTAATCGGGATATTACTTTGAAGTTATTTATGATTTGTTGTTTTTGCAAAACGAGGCACTAATGGATTTCAAGTTATTATAGGACTTCTCGTGGTATCAAGTTTACTGACTATGCTTATGGATTATGATACCCATTTTGAAACAAAACCATTTTGACAAACATTAAGACATTCATTGCCTCATATAGGATGAATCATAAAAAAATATGTACGATTATTATTACCTATTGCTGCTTTACGAGCGATATCTACAGCAATTGGACAAAAAATGTTAGAAATGGGAGTTGATATTTTTCAAAGGACACCAAAAAGTTCGATTAGTATTATCATAGTATCGTTTTTAGGTGCAATTTTAGGACATATTGTATCAGCGTTTTTCCTAAGAAGAAGAAAAACGATAGCAATGGTGTTTACTATCATTTTCTGACTTACAACTATTTATTTTCCACATATTATAGGGAAATATGAATATTATATAACCTTAAAATTTTTCTGATTCTTTGTCGGAGTTTTCTTTGGAATCGCAGTAAATTTATTAGAATGAAGATATTTTTTCCATATAGGAGATGATCACAGAAAAGAATACTGATCAGTCGCTTACGGTATCATGACAAGTATAATTGTTTTCATAATCATGATTACATCGGATTATTTAAGTAAAAAATTAGGTATGAAGATAAGTTTCTTTTTCTTTGGTATAGTACTTTTATTAATGCCATTCTTTATAAGAAAATTTGATGCCTCAGATATTTCTCAAAAACAATTAAAATAACGTAGTTTATCTAACATACTAGCATTATTAAGTATACATAATATGGTATTAAAAATCACATCCAAAGGATAAATTACTGTAATTTAGTATATTTTCATAGTTCTGTCAAGTATTATTGGAATACAAAGCCAGATTTTTTTGGTTATTTAGCTATTTTGGAATATAATAGAGAGAGATGAAATGAGAACTTTACGTATAAGAGCTTTCATGACGTCAAATGTATTTATATCCTTAATAGTATCGATGACAAAGAAATTTTGACTTACATTACTCGTATTGATCAAAGGATGAATAAGCGTCTGTTGCGCATGATTTTGATGTACAAAGTGCAACACAAAATATGCAAGATCTCAAAGCAAATCTTGATGGTGTTGTTAAAGAACTTTATGCACTTGATGCAAAAGAAAGAGGTACTGATAATGCTATTTCTGACAAATATAGAGCGACAAGAACAGAAATAGTAAATGTCATCCAAACTATCAATCAAACAACAGATACCATAAGTGAACAACTCCAAAAAATAACCACATACAAGAAACTTATGCTTCTTACGTATAAAGATATCCAAGCATCAAGATCAGGTATGGTAGATACAAAACAATACATAGAAGACTTTTCTAATTTTATTTATAAATTAGACAATAAACTTTATAATGAAGATACGAATAGTATTGATGAAATAAAATTATTAGTAAATTCTGACAATGTTCCCGTAACACTTGCAAATGATCATATGATACAATCAATGATGGTTCAACTCAATGACTTAATGAGCAATTTTCAAGACAATGAAACAGCACAACTTGAGACGATTAAAAAGCTTAATGATCTTAAATCTAGAACAAAAGATACTATAGAACAGTATCAAATTGAGATAGAAAAACTCCAACAGAAAAAGAACTATCTTTTACAATTTATGAAACTATATCAAAATGATACAACACAAAAACAATTAACTATGAACAACTTCTTTGAGAGTACAAAATGAGTCTATGATAAAACAGTAGAATTAGTAAAAGACATCAAAAAATGAGTCTACAAAGTAGATTTTGACATGGAAAAAAAGTTATCATTACTTAACGCAATAGAAGAAGATAATCAAGCATATCCATTGGCATGGCCACTCTACCCTATCGAAAAGATTCAAACGTATTTTGGTGATGTAGCTTTCCAAAAAGAATATGGAGTACCACATATAGGAATACAAATACAAGCTACGCAGTGAACTCCTGTATATGCAAGTCGTAATGGTATTGCATATTTCGTAGCTGACAATGATGAAATAGGAATCAATTGGACAATGATAGTACACACAGACTGATATATTACCGTATATCAATATTTAAATAAAACAGTCATCAAACCGGGAGATATTATAAGAAGAGGTCAACTTATAGGATACAGTTGAGGAGAACCAGGAACAAGAGGTGCAGGATTTATTTCCAAAGGTGCAAATCTTACTTTTGAAATTTTCAAAGATGGTATCGCAATGGATCCATTCGATATATTAGATGCAAGTATTGTAAAAGACCAAAATGCTTTACCTGATGGATATCAAATAAAATATCTTAGAGATAAATATGCAAGACCTATTGATATTACAAATCTTGATTTAATGACAGGAGATTCTTTAGCCAAAAGAGAAAGTCAGTTTCTCACGAGATACGGTGTAGGAATATACAGACAAGTAGCATTCCGAGAAGATGTAGTCAAAGATACCAATATAGACAAAGATATGGTAATCTGTATTGCATTTGCAGAGAGTACACTTGGTAAATATCTCAGCACCAATGCAAACATTGGTAATGTAGGAAATAACGATAGATGAGATAGAGTTCCATTTACATCAGCATACGGATGAGCAAGAGCTATTCCTGTGACATTAAATAATGCTTTCTTATGATGATATCATACTATCAATCAATTATCTAGATATGGAAATAAAGATGGAAAAATTTACGCATCTAGTCCAATTAATTGGCAAACAAACGTATTGAAATGTTTGAGTCAGATAAAAGGATATTATATCCCAGAAGATTTTCCATTTAGAACCGGACTAAATCCAAATATCGACAATCCTACACCAGAAACGATCACCTTTGGTGAAACACTGAGTAAATAAATATTTATATAATAATCGTACAGTCATGGGAGAGACATTAGAAGATTTAAAAGATAATGACAAATTTCCCACAAAAAAAAATCCAGAAACAGATGATAAAGATCCTACTCCAAAAAGTGAAAAACAAACAATGCCAGAAGCGATCAGATTAAGAATCGAAGAAGCGAAAAAAGTTATTAGTGAATATGATGGAAAAACACTATCAGATGAATTAGATAAAGAAGCAACTATTGGAGATTTAGAAAAATATTTAAATGTACCAAATGATAAAGTAGCATGAGCCATAGCTGATATGATTTTCCAAATACAAAATAAGAAACGACCACTTATATCATTATTAAACGAAGAAGAACTCCAAAAAAGAAAAAATATAATCGAAGGAACAGAAGGACAAAAATGATTACTTGAAAATACAAAAAATCGATTGGAAGATAAATTCACCATAGAAGATATGGAAATGTTTGGTATACATATGACAGATAATGAATGATTCGTAACAATGAAGCAGAAATTAATTTCCATGATGGGTACAACTAAACGAAATATAGAATATTATAGTGCATTATCACAAAATGATATCAGAGAAAAAACATGAAATACATATTACAAAAAGAGAATATCAGGAGCAAATACATATGACTGAAGTATCACAATAAATGTATGATCAATGAAAAATTATGAAAAAGATGAATCATTTGAAGCAGACTTTAGAAAAACAATATTTCATGAATTACTTCATACGGTACAAAAAAAAGGATATGATGTACTTTTCAATCCAGAACAATGAATAGCAAAAGAAATTTATGGAGAAGATAAAGAGGCCAAATGATTTTTTGAAAGTATGTTTAGTGAATGAGGATCGATTTGATTAGCAAACAGCATAAGTGATATAGATAATTTTGACGAATATCAGGCTACCTCAGTTATATGATTGAATTATTTATTTTATGGAAAACAAGAAAAAGTAATCCCCTATGGAGAAATATTTTCCAAACTGAGATTTTTTGGAGAAATAACAGAAAAAGATAAAATACTATTAGTAGATTATCTTAAAAAAGAATTTTCAAAAGAACCCATACAAGGATATCTTGAACTTAAAAAAAAAGAACCAACCGCACAAGGTGAAGAATTAAAAGAAATCACAGAAAAAATCTATGATAAATTATTAGTTATGGCATGAGAAAATTCAAAAGAAAATATTTTTTTTAATAAGGTATATCCTTGACGAAAAGGTGAAGAAACAATAAAAGAATTCAAAGAATTAGCTATAAAAAAACCAGAAAAAATAGTTATGACAATGCTATAATATATACTGTACTAACGAAAAGTAAATTACTACGATTCGATTTTTTCATAAAACAAAAAAACCTGAAGTACATCAGATCCTTGTGTATTAATTACATTAGCGGGTGACGAGACTCGAACTCGCAACAGTCTGCTTGGAAGGCAGGCACTCTAGCCAATTGAGTTACACCCGCAAAGCTAATGCAATGAATAAATAATAATTACGAATAAATAATCAAGTTTTTTTAATTAGTTATCCTGATAGTTTAATCTGGGCCTAGTTGGACTCGAACCAACGACCAATCGGTTATGAGCCGATTGCTCTAACCAACTGAGCTATAGACCCGTTGTTGGATTGAGACTAAATAATTTTTTTATGGTGGGTGATATAGGACTCGAACCTATGACCCCCTGCTTGTAAGGCAGATGCTCTAGCCAACTGAGCTAATCACCCATAATACTTTTGGCGTAATTTTTTTTAATCGGTCCCACGGGGAATCGAACCCCGATTGGAGGATTGAAAGTCCTCTGTCCTAACCGTTAGACGATGAGACCAGATAGATATTCCCAATGGATTATAAGGATATAGTAATATTTAATGGCGGAATGGAAGGGACTCGAACCCTCGACCTCCTGCGTGACAGGCAGGCGTTCTAACCAGCTGAACTACCACTCCATGTGGTTATTAATTTTATGGAGCCGACTATCGGATTCGAACCGATCACCTACCGCTTACAAGGCGGTTGCTCTACCAAATGAGCTAAGTCGGCAAATAAGCGTTTGCTACGCTGTTTGTTTAGCAAAAGCTTTTGCAACTCTAGATTTTTTTCTAGCTGCAGTATTTTTTTTAATAACACCTACCTTTGTACATTTATCTATGAATTTGTACACTTTATTAAGGTCTTCTTGTCAAACTTTCTCAGCCTTACTTATGCTTTTCAAAAACTTTTTGATAGCCATTTTCATTCTAAGTTTAAATTCATTATTCCTTTTCTGGAATACAAGTGATCTTTTAGCGGCTTTTTTTGCTGATTTTGTAATTGGCATCCTAATGTGTGTATAAGGGTATAAAGGATAATATAATATATAAACTCCGAGGGAGGGACTCGAACCCACGACCCAGTGATTAACAGTCACTTGCTCTACCAACTGAGCTACCTCGGAATGTCTGTTTTTTGCAATGTACTAAGCTATACGAATTCAGATAGTGTTTTCAACTTAAAATAATATTTTCTTGTATACTATTTACCGGGGACAATTGTCAAAGCTATCTATCTCACGGCATCCGCCTAGGCGGACATGTCTACGCATGTTTTATTATTTACCGGGGACAGGGATCGAACCTGCACACCTCACGGCACTTGGTTCTAAGCCAAGCATGTCTACCATTCCATCACCCCGGCATGGGTGTATTCTCGGGAGCTAGGATTCGAACCTAGGACCTCCTGATTCAGAGTCAGACGCTCTACCAGCTAAGCTACTCCCGATCAGTACTATTCTATCGAATCTATATATTCTTTTGGTTGCGGGAGATGGAGTCGAACCACCTGTCTTCGGGTTATGAGCCCAACGAGATACCGTTTCTCTATCCCGCAATGTCATGAATTCAGTCCAGAAAATAACCTTGGGGAACTAGGATTCGAACCTAGACTGACGGAGTCAAAGTCCGCTGTCCTACCGTTAGACGATTCCCCAATATTTTTGTAAATATAAAGACAAAATATCCTGCTTTCACAGGCGTGTGATGTATATACATATTTACTGACACATTTCAAGCGAAAATTTACAATTATGCATTGAATTAACTCATCAAAACGATACATTCAAAAATGACCCAATTTTATCTTATAGAGAACCATAAATGAGGATTTTAACCTGAGTTAAACCAACAGATAGTCAAATTCATATCTGAAATTACTTCGGTGCAATAAAACCAATGATGCAATTAGCAGAGAAATTCAAGGATGCTGAGATTTTTCTCTTTCTCGCAAATATGCATGGATTCACATACGTACATGATGGCAAGGAAATAAAACAGAATAGTCTCAATGTTTTAAAACTTTATGCTGCATGTGGAGTTGATATGAAAAGATTTATTATTTACAATCCAGCTGAAATTCCAGGTCACGCACAGCTTAATTGGGTACTCACCTGTCTGACACATATGGGATTTATGGAGAGAATGCATTCATACAAAGAAGCTTTAGATAAAGGAAATGCAAAAAATATTAGTGTAGGAACATTCTGTTACCCCATTCTTATGGCAGCAGATATTTTATTATACGATACTGATATCGTACCCGTAGGAAAAGATCAGAAACAACATGTAGAATATGCTAGAGACATAGCGATTAAATTTAATGCTGCTTATGGTGAGACATTCAAAATACCTGATGTATACACCCAAGAAGACGTATGATTGATTTTGTGAATTGATGGACGCAAAATGAGCAAATCATATAATAATTATATCTGACTTCTCGATGACGAAAAAACTATTCTCAAAAGGGTAAAACAGATTCCAACGAGTACTCAGACCGTCGAGGAACCCAAAAATCCTGATGAATGTAATGTATATAAAATCTGTAAATTATTTTTAACACCAGAAGAAGATGAAATATTAAGAAAGAGATACCAAGCAGGAGGACTAAGTTATAAAGACGCGAAAGACTATCTCTATGAAAAAATAATCGCATTTGTACAACCTATACAAAAAAAATACGCAGAAATATCTGATCAAGAAATTATAGATCTCGTAAAGAAAAATACTCAAAAAGTAAACGAGTTAGCACAGAAAAAGATTGAAAACGTATATAAAAAAGTAGGATTTACTTTATAAAAATAGCACAAATGACCACACCAGAACCGATAGATTTGACGGTAATAGATAATAAAATGATAAAAAAACTTCAAAAAAAACAGGAAAGATTAGATCGAGTACTAGAAGTAATCCAGAAAAATGGACTCGATAAAGATAAAGAATTCATGGAAGAAATGGATAAACTTATTGATGCACTCATAGAAGAAAAAGAATAATTCGATTATCCATCCAAATAAAAAAAAACTGAATCACTAAGATTCAGTTTTTTATATATACTAAGAAATATTAAGCTTGAACTGGGGGAATAGGTTGTACTGGTTGAACTGGTTCAACAGGAGTTGTAGGAACAACAGGTTGTTGAGGAATCACTTGTTGTATTTTTTCAGTAGCTTGATTGACGGTATTTACAGCTTTGCCAGCAACATCACTAGCTTTTGAAACTACTTGATTTGCAGCGCCTCGAACTTTACCGACAAGAGTATCTGCTTTTTTAGCAGCTGATGAAGTAGGATTTAAAGCTCCAGTAATAGGATCAGGTTGTCACATAATTTTAGCGAAAAACCTTACAATTCCTTTTAAAATATTATCTAAAGCACCTTCTGAAGGTTGTACTTTAGCTACTGGTGCAGCTTGTGAAACTACAGGAGTACCTGTTGATGCCTGAGTTGGTTCAACAGAAACAGTATTTTGTACAGAGGTCTGAGCAGGAACTTGATTGTTCGCAACAAATACTCCTGTGGGAATACCTTGAGGAATTCATGCATTTTCTGGAGATGGATTAACTTGATTGGGTTCCATCGAAATAGGTTACAATATAAAACCATAGTTAATTGTATTCTTTTTTTTGAATTTTGCAAATTTTAGCCCCTGTTTTTAGAGGTAAAAGAAGGGAATACCCTTGTTTAAAAAAAAAAAAAAAGGAGACATATCCACCACCAAAACGGAAAGAATTGACACTCGGTTGAGTAAACAATTTTCCTATTCTAGAAGCTTTTTTCATCATATCATAGAAAGATGAGGTGTTAAAGTAAACGGTAAAGTAGTAAAAAAATCATATCAGTTGAAACATAATGATGACGTAGAAATAGATGATGTAAGAAGATATCTCTCCCCTGTTATCTTAGACGAAGCACCAGATATCAAGATTCCCGTCATGCTTGAAAAAGAAGATTATCTTATCATCAACAAACCCAAATGAGTGCTTTCTCATCCTAAAACGGTACGAGAAATTCATGAACCATCTGTCGTTTGATTTCTCTATCATACGTACAAAAATCTACCAACTATCTGAAATTTCATCAGAGCAGGACTCATCCATAGACTCGATAAAAACACGGACGGATTGATGATTATTGCAAAGACAGAAAAATGATTGGAACATTTTAAAAAATTATTTCAATCAAAATCAGAAAGCAAACATATCAATGAAAAAGAACAGACAGAATTAAAAAAATTTTATAGAGCGACTTCATATCTCACAGAAGAAGGAAAAAAATTTATAGACTGAATTCACGAATTTCCTTTTATGATACAAGAATTGGTAATCGCGAAATTGCCACATACCATGAGCAAAATATGAATAACAAAAATTATAGAAATAGTAAAAAAAACGGATACAACAATCACCTTGAATCTTGAAATCCTTACAGGAAGAACACATCAAATTAGGTATCACCTCTCACATCACGGACTACCCATCGTTTGAGATTATCTGTATGGAGATGAACAAGAAACAGAGCCTATGCAATTGACAGCATATAAACTCATATGTAGAGATCCAGAAAATGAAATAGTTACCGTGGAAATTTAGTTAAAAACATATAAACAAAAAAAACTACCGGAAAAACCGGTAGTTCATAAATTTATTAGTCTTTAACATTTGACCTGAATCGTTCAATGACTTCAGGATGAATATCAAGAATATTGACCAATAATCCTGTTTCCTCTGTCTCGCCAAATTCTTCATGTTTGGCTGTACCAAGGATTTTCATGGTAGACGAGAGACTCATATACGTATCAACAAGTGGCTGGATATATTCGCCGAATTTGGACAGATAAGCTTCTAAACTTTTTTTCTGATCCTTGAATGTTTGTTGGTTGAAAATTGATTGTAAAAGCATTAAATTCCTACGTACATATTTCAATCGCACATCTTTTTTTGGTCGCACTAACTTATCGGGATCAGGAAATTTACGTCGTAAATAACTTAACAATAAATTTCTTGCTCGTACATCATATGTAGAATACATGGTAAACTTACCGAAGAAATATTGTATTTCAGGATAAGTACTTACAAGATATTCTAAACCTGAAAATAAGTTGAACAGAGAGAATATACCGCTTTTATTATCAACTCTAGGTTGATATTTAGGCTGTACAAAGGACCTGCCTAATTCAATCGTCTTTGATAAATATTCACGAATGAATTTTTCAGAGAAATTGAATAGTTTACCAGTTGGACTCTGAATATTCTGTCCCTGAACCAAATCTTTCATCAATGCATAACGATAGCTACCAACAATCTCCTGAATTTTTGGATCCCAAAGGACGATATGTTTGAAGAGATAATCGTATTCATCGATATCTACTTCTTTACCGGTTCCTCCTCCAGCTGCACGAAAAGTAAGTTCTCGTAATCTTCCAATTTCCAACATAATTTGAGGACAAGCTGTTGCCGAGATTATATATATCTCATTGGACAGCCTTTTAGTGATCCTGACCGGTTCTTGTTTTGATAATTCACCAAGAATCAATCCCTTGTCGATTGGCTGAATAATTTCTTTCATATATATTTTCGTTTTTAAGGATTATTTTTTATTTTTGTTTTATTAATTGACATTTTAAGAATATAGTATAAAAAATCAAGAAATAAGACGAGAAAATCACAAATCAAAAAAACGTAGGGATTTTCTACGTCGAATTTGTCCAGCTTAGCTGGATAAGAAAAAATACCGCAGTCCGAAGACATACGGTATCTTTTATAATCAGAAAGATTTATTTCTTAGTTGTCTTTTTGGCAGCTGATTTGTCTTCTTTTACTGGTTTTTCCTCTTTAACCGCTTTTTTAGCAACTACTTTCTTCTCTTTTTCTATAACCTTATCTTTTTTATCAGGATTTTTATCAAGCTTATCTGTGATTCTCTTTGCTTTATCCTCAAGTTTTTCTTCAGAAAGTTTCTTAACAATTCCAGCTAATCCCTTACCTTCAAATTTCTTTTCAACTTTTGTTGATACAACTTCTTCTTTTGCATCATCTGTTGTAGCTTTTGGAGCTACAGCAACTTGGGTTTTAGCAGGAGCCTCTGGAGCTTTATCATCACCGATACCTTTCATACTCAATCCGATCTTTCTATTTTTTGGATCAAGCAAAATAAGTTTTGTCTTAACTATTTGTCCAAGTTTTACGACTTCATTTGGATTTTGGATAGATTTTTGAGAAAGTTCACTCAAATGTACCAATCCATTGATATCTTGGAACACTCTAACGAATACTCCATAAGGAACAAATCTCACAACTTCTCCTTCAAGAATATCACCAACTTTGTATTGTTTTGGTAATGCTGTCCATGGATCATCTTTCAATTTTTTACTAGAAAGTGATATCTTACCATTTTCTAATCCGATAACTTTTACGCTAATCTTATCACCAATAGTTCCAAGTTTCTCGATATTATTAACGTGTCCATACGTAATTTCTGAGATATGTACCAATCCTTCAACTGTTCATCCGATAGTCACGAACAATCCATATGAAGAAAGTCCACTCACCACTCAATCATATACTTTTCCAACTTCAAGATCCTTGAGAATATTTTCTCTTTCTTCCTTGAGTGCTTCTCTTTCTGATAATACTATTCTCTTTTCATCTTCATCGATGTTGATGATTCTTACTTTGAGTTCTTTTCCGATAAGATCTAATAATTTTTCGAAGATTATTTCTTGATCACCATCCTCTACTCTTGGGTAGTGAATAGGAGCCAATTGAGACAATGGTACAAATCATTTGATACCATGCATATCTACGAGTAGACCTCCAAGATTTGCTTCGGTAGGGATAACAGTAATCACGTCATCAGCTTCAAATTTTTTCATAATAGATTTCCATACATCGTATTGTAATAATTTAGTTATAGATACGATATAGTGACCATCTTCATGTCTGATAGCAGTATTTACGATTTCAAGTTCAATTTCTCTTCCTGGATCTAATTCATATCCAGATCTTTCGAGTTCTTTAACTTCCTTTGAAAGGATAACTCCAGTAAATGCATGATTATCACAATCTACTAAAATACCATTTTCGATTCTTTTGAGTACAGTTCCTTTGATTTTTTGTCATTCCTTGATAATAGGCATGACTATTTGACCAGAGCGTAATTGCTCTATAATAGTTGCAGTCATTATAATATAAAACATTAGAGAATAAAAAGAGACGTAGGAATTTCTCAAGTATTTAACGAAGAGAAGTTTCCCGTCGAAATTATCCAGCTCGCTGGATAAAAAAATAAGTAATTAAACTAGTGAATATATTACACTTTTACACTTACTGATTTTGATATAGCGTTGTACGTAGACAACTTTTTTGTTTTAAGATACTTAAGAAATGCTCTTCTTCTAGCAACTTTTTTAAGCAATGATCTTTTAGCATCAAAATCTTTTTTGTGCAAAGCAAGATGTGCTTGTAATTCTGTAATCTCTTCTGTCAAAAGTCAGATTTGAACTTCTACATATCCAGTGTCCGTGTCATGAAGTTTGAACGATTCTGGTGTAGCGTCTTTAGTCACTTTTTTTACCATAATACGATAATTAAAAAAAAATAAAAAGATGGTTGTGGCGTAAAACAAAATCAACAGTGATAAACCGTATGAGACAATGCCTTACTAATAAGTATTACCCCCGACAGGAGTCGAACCTGTGTTTACTCCTTAGGAGAGAGTCGTTCTATCCAACTGAACTACGAGAGCAAAACACAATACAGTACACAATTTATCCAGCGTTTAGGCAGGAAAAAAAGTCCCTATTCGGGCTTAGTGGTAATATATAGTATTTTAGAGGAAAAAATCAAGCACAAAAGATGCATAAAATCTCCCAAAGAGATTTTAACGTCGCATGTATCTACAGGAATTTTAAAAAATTTCTATATGATAAAAAAACCCTACTGAAAACAGCAGGGCCAAATAAAGAAAATGATAAGATTATTATGATGACCACAAAGCAACTTGTCGATCTATCAGAGTAGTAAATTCTTCCAAGGAGATATCAGCGTAACGAAGGTCATATGCCAGCCAATAAATAGCATCCGGCCACAGCAACAAATCCTGTAAAATTTCGGCAGGATCCTTCATGATTTTCTTTGCTCCTTCCGAAAGAAAGAAAGTATGATCTTTCTTGTTCTTGGATACAACAAAATCGATAAAAGGTTGTTGTTGTTTACGTATAAATTTTACAGGATCCGGATCAGTGGAATCAGCCCGACGAAACTCATCTATGAGACCAATAGAGGCAAAGAGATAGACATATTTGCCCTTTCCCATATATCCGATATCAGCATCCTGAATGATATGAGCATGAATACTGTCGATTTCGCCCCTCTTAGTAAATGTAGTAGCCAAGAGGATTTCAGCAATCATAGGACGATCAGCGGAAGTTAGACCGCAAAGCGCCAAATCTCGATCACTAATTTCATCGAACATAGTAAGTACAGATCTCACTTCATCAGAAGGTGTTGCCACACCCGGATGAGGTGCATCATGACACCCAGCAGCCACAAGGATTACTGTTGTCAGTCTTCTGTCTAATCCCTGTGCTTGTGCAATCTCAATGACGGTTCGCATAACTCCTAAGGTATGCCCATAATTATGATAGGCATTATCACTACAGAGACGCATAATTTTTTTCAGTACATCCTGATGGATATTACTATTTTCGAGGATAAATCTAATGTGATCCTCATTTAATTTCCGTTTGAAAACGTTTTCAAGCGGCCAAACTATTGTTGTTGGTTTCATAAGGTTATATTTTTATTTTTACATAATATATAGAAATAAAAGAAAAAGTCAAGATTAGTAAAGCAATGAAAACAAGTAAAAAAAAGAGACTTAGACGAGCTAAATCTCTACTACTTTAAGTATATAATAGTCTATTAAGCGAATTCGTTAAATACTTGATATACAATCAAGAGGAACAAGAATACCACCAATGCGATAATGAAAATATTTATTATAATTGATTTTGCTTTTTTGAATGCGTCTTCTTTTCCTGACGAAGCAATCATAAGATATCCTGCGTAGAATAATGCAAGTACAAAGAGCGATCCAAGTATCCATCATAGGACAACAGCGACATTAACAATCATATCAGCTGCTGCAGTTCCAAACGCTGGCGTCTGTGCAATATAAAAAATATAATCGATAACTTTGATCATAACCAAAGCAATTACAACATTAATGGCTCATTTTTGAGCTATTTTTACCTTATCTGATTTATCCATAGCAGACATCATTCTAAATCCTGAAACTACCAACATGATAATAGCAGCAAAGAATGCGAGTACTTTAAAGAATGATAATATTTGGAGAAATAATCAATTCTGGACTCTATCAACGAGCTGTCCACTTCATTGGATATCACCGATATTTAAGACCGTTCATAATATCCACGTCACTCAAAATACGAGGAACGCACCATAAAGGATATAAATAACACTCGAAAAAGCTTTCTTTGCACCATCAGCTTCTTTAGCATTCATAATGAAACTTATTCACGTAACAACCAAGAAGATAAAGAGAACAATAAATCATAACGATCTGATAAGTACCCACAAATTACCTCAAGCCTGGATAAGATTACCATTTGCATCAGTGATAGCAGCCGTACTTGGATAAAACAATCTTCTTACATTATCCATAAGACTAATATTTCTATCAATACCAAGATTAAATACTGTTTCGACTCTACCATATTGATCAGGAGTTGCATCAGTAAGATAATTAGCAAAATTAGTATTAAAAGAAGGTGCAGCAGCATAGCTAAATCCCCCACCAACTAGTAATAATGTAAGTACTAATAATGCTTTTTTGATACTATTCATGGCTTAATTTTTTAGATTATAAATTTTTTATTTCTGAACTCTGAATTATACATTCTATATTAGAAACCCGTATCTCCTCCATATCCTCAAAAAATAGAATTAATGAGAGAGACAGCGAGTTTAATAATAAAATAGAATCCTGTCAAAATAATAACTCCGATAAGAATATTGATAATATTTTTTTTAATTTTAGCTGTTTCTCATTCTTTATGTATTACATTGGTAACCATAAGGAAGCCATTATATATCAAGAGAATGACTGCTATAGAAAGTCCTATATACACAGCCCATTGAAGATAGGGATTGATATTATTTCTCAACCAATCCAAGGTATTAGCTATTTTATAGGGACTTGCATACGCTCACTGTTTATCAGTTGCACTATCAAGTGATGTTTGTTGGATTTGATATCAAGCAGCATCATTTGCATTACTGACGACAGTATCAAGAATTTGAATAGGATTACCTCAATATTTTCCTCGACTACTATTATCGCTTTGTGCGAAACTCATAAGTGGAAGTGCAGAACAAAAAATAATAAAAGCTAATATAATTTTTCTCATGTGATAGACAAAGAAATAAATATGATATAAGTATAGTTAAATCTATTTTTTTTACAAATTTTTGTTATTATTTTTTGTTAGGTAAAAAGAAATATAGAATCTAAAGATAAAAAGTCCAAGAAGAGAGAAAGTAAGAATATATACAAGATAATCATTAAGTTCCCAGAATATATTTTGTATTTTTTGTTGTTGGTGAGATACTATATTTTGTGAAAGTTCAGAAAAGAAACTATCAAAGGATTTTTCACCCAATACTCTATAAAATTTTCCTCACGTTTTGTCAGCAAGTTGTTGCAACAAAGTAAGATTGATATTGGTAGTCACCTCATCATTCCAACTGTCACGACCGATAAGATAATTTTCCTGACCTACACCGAGGACAAACAACGGAACTGCAGTTTTTTGATAATAAGAAACAACTTGCATCGGATCAAATCATATATTTGAATCACCATCCGTGATCAAAATAACAATTCCAGGCTTATATGTTTCTTGATTGGTAAACTGTTGAAGATTTTCGACACCGAGTAACATAGCATCACCGATAGCTGTTCACAAAAAATCTTTTACCGGAGGAAAATCTCCGAGATTCATAGAGTGTAATTTAGCAACAATAGCTGAAGATGAAGACGAGAATGGTACATAGACAAAAGGTTTTCACGAAAATGTAATCAAAGAAATATAGTATCCATCCAGTTGTTGAATCAATGAAATCAAAGATTTTTTTGCTGCGACAAACCTACTTGGTGATAAATCATTAGCAGCCATTGATAAAGATACATCAAGAATAATTTGGATAGGAATATTTTTGTCGACAACGACATGTTTATCACTTACTACAGAAACACGCAAAGGCAAAAGTACAACACAAAGTATAAATATTCATAAAAATATATTATACACCCATCGACTCCTCTGGTTAATATGTTTCAATGGAACAAGAAATTTTGGTTTTTTATTAAAAAAGAAAAACACACCACAGAGCATGATCAATACCAAACTTATTCGGATTCCATTTGTGGAAAATGACATACACTAGTAGAGAGCAATTAAATTAATCATTTTTTTTCTATATCTGAGACATGTTTTTGATCAAATGTACTTTCTTTGGTCTCGATAATTTGTTTTTCTTCTTTAGTTTTAGATTCTTGTATCATGATATCTAATGGATTCTTTTTTTCATAATTGACTTGATATTTTTTCTTCGCATCAAAGAAGTTATTTCTTACAAGTTTACTAAGATATGCCAAAAGTCATAATTCAGAAACTTTGAAAAACGCTATAACAATAAAGATTATTATGATAATAATAGCCAAAGATATTCATAGTATTTTGGATCATGATTTTGAAATTCCATTGAAAGTAGCTAATGCAAGTGCAATTCACAAAGCAAGAATAAAGAGTTGTATTACATTGATACTCAATGGTCCAATACTAAATGTCATACCAGCAAGCAATCCTCTTTTGATATTTTTTGGATAAACGACTTTCATAAAAAATAATAGGTAAAAATGTAAAAATAATAAATATTTATAATAGAATACTGCGAGTATAATTTTTATGCTTTAAGCTTCAAGCATAAAGCTCTAGGCATCTTATAGCAAAATACTTTTCATTGTCAAAAAATAATTTTTAAATAAAAAATGAAAACATGTACATAATAAGATTATGTGACATAATATTGATTATAAGATATTTTCAGAATATGGGTAGCTAATTTTTATGTATATGGTTGAAAATACCAGTAAAATAATTACATACAGACCACCTTTAATTTTCGTAGAACATAAAAATGGAAAATCTCGTTATCATAGGATCAGGTCCAGCAGGACATACCGCTGCAATTTATGCAGCTAGAGCAAATTTACATCCTATCATGTTCGAAGGATTTATGGCTGGTGGTGTAGCCGCAGGTGGACAACTTACTACGACAAGCAAAGTAGAAAATTTTCCTGGTTTCCCAAATGGAATAGACGGTCTAGAACTCATGATGAATATGAGACAACAAAGTATGAATTCATGAACAAGAATAGAAACAAAAACCATAGACAAAGTTGATTTCAGTACGAAACCATTGAGATTATTTAGTGGAAACGAAGTCATCGAAGCAAAATCCGTCATCATAGCAACCGGAGCAATCGCTAAACGTCTCGGTATCCCAGGAGAAAAAGACTACCGACAAAAATGAATCTCTGCATGTGCAATCTGCGATGGTGGGCTACCGATATTTAGAGGAAAACCTGTGATAATCATCGGATGAGGTGATGTCGCAATGGAAGAAGCACAGCATATGAGCCACTTTGCATCCAAAGTAATTATACTCGTGAGAACGGACAAATTAAGAGCATCAGAAGTCATGCAAGCAAGAGCAAAAGCCAATGAAAAAATAGAATTCATGCGATATACAGAAGCACTTGAAGCATTAGGAAAAGATATGTTAACAGGGCTCAAAGTAGTAAATAATCAAACGAAAGAAGAAAAAATAATTGAATGTTCTGGATTATTTTATGCGATTTGACATAGACCAAATACGGAATTCCTTTGATGACAAATCACACTCGACAACGACGGATATATCATCACAAAAAAAATGCCGGTACATACAGCGACAAATATAGATTGAGTTTTTGCAGCCGGAGACGTAGCAGACAAGAAATATAGACAAGCAATTACTTCAGCAGCAAGCGGTTGTATGGCAGCACTTGAAGTACAGAAACATCTCCAAGAACAAAAATAAAAAAATCATTGCGAACAAAATAATATTTTACTATTTTACTCTAAAAACATGTCAGTAATTCACATTAAAAACGTTGAAGAATTTAAAAAAGAAGTTATGGAAAGCGGGAAATTAGCAGTTGTAGATTTCCGAGCAGAACGATGTGGACCATGTAGAATGCTTGGGCCAATTATCGAACAATTAGGAGAAGAACATAAAGATGTTGTCATCGCAAAAGTAAATGTAGATGAAAATCAAGAATTATCCGCAACATTTCAAGTCTCTTCTATACCGGTAGTTTTCTTTGTAAAAGATGGTAAAGTAATAGATAAAGTCATCGGAGCAAATCCTCCAACAGTCTACAAAGAAAAAATAGCTGAACATTCCAAGCCAGCAAAAGCAGCATAGTAAAAATTTTTAGGTATATAACAAAAAATCCGAGTATTCTACTCGGATTTTTTTGTAAAGAAATATATATTTTTATTGAATCTGAATATTAGCAGCGAATTGAGACCAAGCGGGATCCATAATCTGGATAAGGAAATTGATTCAATTGGCAGATGTTTTTTGGATGATACTATTTCATGCATTATTCAAGGTACCTTTGATAGTACAACTGAATATTCTTATCTTAGGATTATCTGTCATAGTCGCTTTATCAGAGAATTTGGTAACATTCATTTGAGTTGAACAGCGGACTCCAGGAAGATCAAGACTTTCATCTACATTGAGTGCTTCATATGCGATATTACTTGATGGAAAAATAATTGAATATCCTCTACTAGAAGAAGTAAATGTCATAGTTTTTTCTAGATTGATAGGGAATTGGGGAACCGAAGTATCAATGGTTGTTGTAGTAGGTGTCGTAGGTGTGGTATCTGAAGTTGAATTAGTAGTATTAGAAATATAACTAAGTTTTGTACCTCATGCAGCTTGTGATGGATCAATAAATACTTTACACGTAGCTGAACCATCAGTAGTTGGTCATTGAAGATTGATAATCAAACCATTGAGATCCATACCAAGAGCACTCGTAGTTACCTGCATAAGTGATGTTGAACCATCAGTACAAAGTGTTTCTATTTTTGATAACAAACTATTTTGTACATAATGTTCATTGGGTAAGATAAGTGCATTAGCGACATCTATCACTTCTTGTTCAGAAACATCATTGATAAAATATCCGTAGTAATTACCATTAGTAAAGAACCATGAAGTTACTCATTCCAATTTATAAAGTTTATCACCATTTGATGTAGAAATTGTTTTTTCTGCAGTAGATCAGATATTTTGTTGAAGTTGTGAACAATTTTTATTGGGATCTGATTTTTTACATACGAAATATGAGATAGAAATAGGTTGATTTGTAACGAGGTTTTGTACTTTCAAAACACCATTATCTCACTGATTAAGAAGAGAATATTTTTGTCCGAATTCTGCAGGAAGATAAATACCCGCCTGAGAAATATATATACCACTTCCTGATCATAATAATATTTGACCAGTACTTCACGTACTTGCCAACGATCAAGAGACAGCGCTGATTTCGACGATAAATAGAGCATTAAGTTCTTTTTCAACCGTACCTTGTACGTCTACTATACCAGTATATATACTCAAATCCAATGTTCTACTCTTGAGACCGACAATAGTCGCATCAGCCAATGTGAGAGTATGTGTATAGGAAATCAAATCACCATTTGCTTGAAGCACACCCGACAAAGAAACTGCCTGTCAGATTTGGAATCCGGTCGTAGATTCCGTAGAAGTAAACCAACTAGTCATACGATCAAAATTTTTGAAAAGAAAAAACGCTATAAAAAATGTACAAACAATAACCAAAAATAACGTGAGAAAAGAAAGAGATTTTTTGGGTTGTTGTGCCATGTAATCATTCCCATATCCAGTAAACGAAGGTTTTTTGGAAGCAGGAATAGCATTGTTTTTAAAATTCATTGGAGTCAATAAAAACTAAAAAAAATAGTTTATGTAAGAGTATAATTTTTTGGACAATTAGGCAAGGATTTTGAACAATTTTTGGCTGTTGATTTGAAAAAACGAGGATTCAGGAGTATAGTTGAGGTAGTTTGGTTTTATACATTCATATATTGACTAATGAATACACAAGTAGCACAAGCCGCTGAACCTACAGCAATTCAAAACTTTATGAGTAGTGCCATAGTTACCTATGGGCTCAAAATTGTAGGAGCGATAGCAGTCATACTGCTTCTTTTGTTGATTTCTAAATTTATCGCAGGTATAGTCAGAAGAAATATCGTAAAAAATTGAGATTCTTCAAACAAACATATTGATAAAATCTGAAAACTCATCGGCGATATCACGTTTTATATCCTCGTTATCTTTTCTTTCTTTATAGGATTTGAAATGGTCGGATTCAATGTCGGACTTATCGTATGAGGTATTTCATTCTGAGTATGATTAGCATTCAAAGAAATCCTTGGAAATATGATTGCCGGTATTATGATTTTATATACCAAAGAATTTAAGTTGGGTGATATCATAGAAGTACAAGCAGATCAAGCTTATCTCGGAAGAATCGAAGAAATCACTATCAGATATACCGTCATTAGAACTTTAGATCTCAGACAAGTAGTATTACCAAATATGACATTAATTTCTGTTCCCATAAAAACTTTCAGTGCAGAACCGATTATCAAACTCACGGCAATTTTCGGTGTGGGATATGATTCTGATACTACCAAAGTAATAGAAATAGTTCAAGAAATCGTAAATAGCTTCGAATTTGTAAAAGAAAAAACAACAACAAAGGTATTCGTATCAAACTTTGCAGCAAGCTGGATAGAAATTAAAACATATTTTTCATTTGATCCAAATTGTGGTTTACTTGCAGATTTTGCAGTAGGATATATCAATGAAAAAGTAGGAAAAGCATTTAATGAGAATAAGATTAGTATGCCATTCAACACATTTACCATCAATTTTGATAAAGGAATAGATACACAAAATCTTGCAAATAATCTTCCTAACAAACAATAATATCTATTTATCACAACGATGATATACATGACAACAGCAACCATCACTAATTATATTCTCATACGAATCAAAGACAATGGTCTTAGTCTTTTGTGATCCATGGCATTAGCAGTAGGAATATTTGTCACATTTTTGATTATAATAAAAATGGTTGTAGCAAAAGTAAAAAAAAGAATTCAAGAAAATTCACTCCAAGAAGACATGTATAGCAAAAGAATAGCAGATTTAGCTTGAAGTATGCTCTTTATACTGCTTATGATTTTCAATATTTTAGCGGTATTTGAAGTTATAGGATTTGACACAGCGTTGATCATGTGAGGTGTTTCGATAAGTATCGGTTTTGCTATGGAAACCACAATAGGAAATATGATTGCTGGCATCATGCTTATGACAAATGAAAAAGTGAAGTTAGGTGATTTTGTTCAATTTATGGGAAGTCTCAACATCATGGGTACTATAGAAGAAATCAATGTAAGATATACCGTCATTAGAACATTTGACAAAAGAAGAACCATTATACCAAATAGCATTATTGCTGCTACACCAATCAAAACACTCAAAACAGAAACACTTATCAGGGGAAAAGTAAAACTCAGACTTCCTCGTACTATAGATATTGACCAAGTTAAATCGCTGTTGATTCAAATTATCAATAGTATTGATGGTGTTTTACATAAGGAATATACGAATATCATTATAAGTGGATTTGATAGTGGTGGAATAATCGTACAATGATTGTTTTTTGTAAACCCACAAAGCAAGAGAGGTAAAGTAGTTATTAAAAAAGAATTTATGACAAAAGTATCTGAAGAATTCAAAAAATATGGCATAAAAATGCCAAATGACCATATGACAATTACGGTAGAAAATTAATTTCGAATTTATTCTCAAGAAATTTCTTTGATTTGATCACGAATAACAGCAGCATCCTCAAATTTCCAAGCAGTTATGGCCTCGTCTAACTGTTTTTTTAAATCTTTGAGAATGATCTCTCTTTCCACCTTAGTCATTCTTTTCAATTTTTTGGTTTTTCCTCTCATGAGTTTATCAAATCCCTGAGAAAGTACTTCGTCCGTTTTTACAACATCTAATCATTTAACATTGGATTCAGCTTTTTGTGGAGTTATATTGTGTTTTTTATTATATGTATCCTGAATACCACGGCGACGATACGTTTCTCGCAGTGCCTTAACCATCGATTCAGTAAAATTATCTGAGTACAAAATTACTTCACTAAGTGGATTTCTCGAAGCACGTCAAATAATCTGAATAAGTGATGTTGTTGAACGAAGAAAACCTTCCTTATCAGCATCTAATATTGCCAACAACGTAACCTCAGGAAGATCAATTCCTTCTCTCAAAAGATTTACTCAGACAATGATATCGATTACACCCGTCCTTAACTTCTTGATAATCTCCCAACGATCGATGGTAGCGATTTCACTATGTAAATAGAAAGCCTTATATCATTTGGAAATCAAAAAACTTGTCACCTCTTCAGAAGATTTTTTGGTCAAAGTAAGCAACAGAACCTTTCCTTTTTTAGCGATATGTTCATTGAGTTTATTGAGCAAATGTTCCAAAAAAGCCGGCTTTGTACCAGCAAAATTATTTCCTTGCATAAAATCTTTGAGATTGGCGTATGTAGTAAACATAGAAGAACAAATAGGTAAATATATCCTCTAATGTACAAAAAAAACAGAAATAAACAAGAGCTATACACAGACAAATTAATTGCAAAATAAACAATTTTGCATATACTATATATACAGAAATGATTTTTTTAAATAAAAACAAAAAATGAAGAAATATTTCTGAATACTATTATCACTGATTTGACTGCTTTGAACGTCGGTATTTGCTACCTACGAAGATTTTTCTAATCAACTACAAACAATGTGAGTGGATGTACAAAAAATAGAAACACAAGATAGTATATCACGTTATGAACTTTCAAGATTATTAAATAGTGTAGAATGTAAGGATTGTATACACCCGAATACAGATATGCTAACCAAATATGTAGAAAATTTTCGGGCAGGATTTACCAAAACACCAGGCAAAGATTTTGCAGATATCACCTTCTGATGAGGAATATCCGATAATATATCTTATTATTACTGTGTAGCGTATGTAGGAGACAATACCTATATGAGATGATATCCTAAGGCGACAAGCCCCGTCTGTGGCGGACAATTTTGTGGAATAAAAATGACAACGACAGCAGAATTTATCCAAGTAGTGATAAATATCTTAGCAAAATATATGTACAAAGATATTAGTCTTAACCGAAAAGAAGTAAGTACACGAGTAAGTAAATTAAAAGTAGATAGTTATGAAGCAAAAAACTTCAATAGTGATAACATCAAAATGATTACCGAAAAAAGTAAAAGCTGTGAAAATATATGCGCATTACAAAACAAAGATGAAGTAAATCTTTATCTAAAATATTGTATGTTTAATATAGGGAAATGTACCATGCAAGAAGTCGGTAAAATAAAACAATGAACTTGGCCAGTTGCAGAGCTAAATCTGCTCTATAGTCAAAGCATCATCGATATTAGTCAAAATCAACGAGCTGATACGGCAAAAAACATTGATGGAAAATCAGTATTGGAAACATTATATAAACTCAACGGGAAAGTAAATTGTGCGTTTAATAATGACTATGATTGCGATGGTATAGATAACGCAAAAGATAGTTGTCCAACGACATATAATCCCACGCAAAAAGACACGGACAAAGATGGAATTTGAGATGTCTGTGATGATGATATCGACAATGACGGTAGTAAAAATCCAATAGGAATAGTTGATGAAGAAGGAAAAATAGATATTTCAAAATGGACCAAAAATATGGATAATTGTTTATTCGTAGTAAATACAGGACAAGAAGATAGTAAAAAAAACGGTATCGGAGATGCTTGTCAAAATAAAGGGAATCAGATAGGTCTCTATATTAGTATAGATAAAATAGAATGAAGTGCTCCTCTGACAACAACATTCACTGCGATGAGTAATGGGAATGTAAATGAAGTACAACGAGATTTTGGTGATGGAATACAAGGGAAATGAACACCTATCACGCATACATTTCTTACACCAGGCATGTATAACATACAAGCAATAGCACAAGGAGACAGTAGTGATGCCAAAGCACAAGTCATCGTTATTATATGAGGACAAAATGGAGACGATAAAGCATTACAAACCAGAGCAAGTATGATAGGAGGAAAGTGAGATACAGAAAGTTTACTTTCGACCTCATTATTAGGAAAATTTGACGAGATTGAATGGGTATTTTCCAAAGAAAATATCAGCTCCAAAAAAGCAGCCGGAGAAAGTTTCAAAAAAATATTTAAAGAATCAGGAGAAAATCCAGTATTAGTCAAAGGATATAGCAATGGAGCGTTGGCTGGAGTAAGCTACTTCACTATAGGAATCAATGAGTGAAAATGAGCAATACTCAAAACCAATACAGCAAGTGCAGAAATTAAAGATAAAATACTTTTTGATACCAAGACATATAATATCATACAAGACGATATATTAGGGGTAGATCGAGATTTTGGCGATGGAACAAAACAAAGTAATACCACACTCACACTAGAATACACATATACACAACCAGGTAAAAAAGTAATTACACAAATCATAACACTTACCGATGGGAAGAAATTGACGAATATGCTTACCATGAATATAACAGACAAAACATTATTATCATCATACGCGTTACTTATGACACCATCTACACTAATAGCAAACATAGGACAAAAAATAAATTTTTCCACACACATCATGGGTAAAATGATTAATACACCAATCACGCAGATAATGGAATTCTCAGACGGCGTAACACAACAAAAACCATGATCAGAAAAAATGCCAAGTTTATTTATTCATTCCTATCAAAAAAACTGAATACTGACCCCTCAAGACAGTATGTATATCAATCAATGTTCTTATCTTAAAAATCAAGCAACTATTGTTATCAACGGAACAGATGCTTGTCTAGATGCAAAGATACAATGAAATATGAAAGTCGCATATAAATGCGATCTCGATGGAGATGGAATACCTGATCTTTGTGATACCGATATCGATAATGATGGTATACCAAATCTTCTCTGAATAATAAATTTTGAAAATAAAGATTGTTCCTACGAAAGTGATCCAAGTAAATCGAATGCTAACCTCAACCAACAAATATTGGGACAACACTATCAATGAGTATGTTCACTCGACAATGCACCATTTAATATAAATCCAGATCAACTTGATCTCAACCAAGATGGAATAGGAGACGCACAAGCTGCTACACCAATATTGGGTAGCTGAGAAGCTCTTGATACAGATGGTGACGGAATAATTGACAGTCAAGATCTCTGTCCAACTATTCAAGAGACATGGAATGGAATTGACGATAGTGATGGATGTCCTGAAATAGGTCAAGAACTATGATGTAAACCACAAAGTGGTATAGCTCCTCTCTTAGGGATGACTAACGATACTATCATTGTAAAACCAACGGAATGTAATCAATGTCCTTGTCAATTTTGAGATTTTGCAAATGATCTCACTAATAACGATCAAGTAAGAGCAATTTTACAGGATAAAGAAAAAACAATCCAGTACAAATTTTCTTTACCATGGATTGTTGATTTTCAGTAAGAATATAATTATGCTGCAACTTTCGTAGGTTCTTCATTAGAAATAGCATGTACAGGACACATTTCTATTGCCTGTTGACATGCAATATTTTCTTCTGGAGTCTCTGGTTGTTTAATAACTTTTGAAATTCCTTCTACTTTGAATATAGTTTTAGCCATTTCTCCACACACACCACATCCTATGCAGGTATCATTTACGTGTATCATAATAAGTACTAATAGAGAATAAAATTATGCAGAATGATGTTCGTTGATATGATGATGTTCTTTAAGTTCTTCTTCTCAATCTTCTTCATCGAAGAGCCCTTTAAATGATTTTTTATGTTGAATTTCTTTCATAGCATCTTCATCTACCACATTTACAATCTTTGTCTTATTAGCATTTTCTTTAGCATGCTTAAGCACAGAAATCAAAGTCAAAATTAATCATAAAAGCAAAAAGAGTTGGATGATATTATATCAAAAAGTAACTTTTATAGTTTGTGTACTTGTACCTACAACGTTTATAGCATCACCAATACCAAAAAACGCAGTAACGATAATCCGTAAAAACCCAAAATTAAAGAGTGAATCGTTTTCTTTAAATCCAAAGTATCAGATAACGAAGTTTTTGAATTTGAAACTCATATTTCGACTTAAAAGAACAACCATACTTAGAAGAACAATCAATAAGCTTTTAAATAAGTGTCCATTAAACAGCCATACAGAATGTGATATATCATTTACAGGAGAAAATTTAATCAATGGTGATACAATAAGCAAAAAAGCAAGTGCCCAAAGATAGAGAACAAATACCTTTTGATGTTTAGTAAACCTTCAGAATTTTTGAGTAAATCTTGAGATTTTTTCAGAAAGATTAAATTTTTTATGCATCTCAAAATAGAAAAATTAAAAATTACAATGTTTGATTGTTTATACTATAATGATTTATCAAACCTTTTCAAACAAATTTATGACACATATAGTTTTATAAACTATATTGACTATTAGGTACAGAATCTACTGTTGGTGAAGTAGAATCAACATTACTGTCATAAAGTTGACCGTTATACTGACTATTTTGTTGACTTTGTTTGATCACATTACCAAGACCGAATAGCCCATTTACCAATTCCCCTGCTCTACCAAAAACATTAACCGGAGTATACACATCATATTTTGGAACTTTCATAAGTCTAAGTACTAGGGGTACAAGAAACAATAATAAAACAGTCAAAATAACTCAGATAATCATAAATCTGATACTATTTCGTCATTTTTTCTTATTTTCTTCCTTACTATGAGAAAAAACAAACATAATAATTGCACGAATGAATGTATATATGCATCAAACAATAACCAAAAGAACTACCAAAGCCAAGACGGTCAAGATAACATTTTGGAAATTAGCATTAGAATATATAGCATTCATAGTAACCAAGAAAAAAATAAAAAGACATATATTGAGATACAACTATCACCGTAAGGTAAGGTAATATCGAATATAAAGCGACAATGATAAAAACTATGCAAGTTTTTGAAAACGGTCGACGATATTATTTCTTTTCTTCTTTTTTAGTCACTCATTTTCTTTCTCTCTGTTCTATAAATTTATTGAAAAATTCATTTTTTGTTTCTTTCAACAAAAGTTTTGCAACTCTTTCTGATGGTTGTGCTCATTTTGCAATCCACGCAAGAATAGAATCTACATCAGCTTTAAATATATGTCCTACAGGATCATATGATCATAATACTTCTTTATATCAGTATTTTACTGGTTTAGTATGCTCAGAAAGAACAACTCTATACACAGCTAAATTTTTTCTTCCATGTCTGGAAAGTCTTATAACTAACATGCGGTGTTTATAAAAAAATTAAAAAATTACATGAAATAATGAAAATTATTTCAATTTTTCTCTCGATACATGAGATGTCTTTTTCTTGTCTTGTTTACAGTACTTTGTCAATTCCAATTTTTGAGTGTTTGTCTTGTTTATACTCGTGTGATAATTGGTTTTTCCACAATCTTTACATTGCATTGCGACAACAATTCTTCATCACTTTTTCTTTGCCATAAGAGTAAGGTAATAATAAATAAAGCTATTTTGAATGACGGTTGATGACTTTTTTGTGTAATTGGCTCCAGGGAGACTCGAACTCCCGGCCTCGTCCTTATGAGAGACGCGCTCTAACCGGCTGAGCTACAGAGCCAATACATTCGGTGAGGGCGGGATTCGAACCCGCGGTACGATTACTCGTACGACTCGTTAGCAGTGAGCTGACTTCGACCACTCATCCACCTCACCATCAGTATTTTCTGTACAACAAAAAAATCGTGTGGTGATTATATATACAATTACTGTTGAATTTCAAGAACAAAAGCATACATTTCAAAGCATATATAGGCAATTTTTACTCACTAGTGAAAAATAATAATGGCAGATGAAGTAGGAGGGAGTAGTTTAGATGATATTAATGCTTGATGACAAGTCAGAGAAGATACCAATAAGGTAACGGAAGAAGCAGTGAGAAGAGTCCAGGATGATCAAAAAAAAGCTCAACAAGTAGGTCAAGACATAAAAAAAGACAAAGCAACTAATGGAAAGTTTGCTACGTTTCTTACATTTTTACTCAAAGACATCAAAAACGATCATCTAATAAAACAAATATACCATGTGTTTTTCAAAACCAGGCACGAAGAGACAGATCTCGTACATTTAAGAAAAAATATGAA
Source organism: candidate division SR1 bacterium (assembly GCA_026397515.1). Classification (GTDB taxonomy): domain Bacteria; phylum Patescibacteriota; class Gracilibacteria; order Absconditabacterales; family Absconditicoccaceae; genus CAJBLF01. The sequence continues at coordinate 53,570 of JAPLUU010000006.1, forward strand.
TACTATAGTGGTAGTAGGTATGTTTGTACCGTTTTATCAAGATGAAATCAAGGAACTTTGATTAGAACCTATTTACCAAGATATTTTTACGTTTGGCGAAGAAGTACATTTGACCGGATATATTAATTATATTAAAGCATTATTACCAAAACACCACGACAACATCAATATCGATAAACAAGAATTTACAAAATTATTGACCCAGATAACAGAATACTATAACCTCACTGAGAAACTTTCATCAGAAAAAGCCATAGAATTTGAAAATACCATCAAAAACGAACTTTCTCTCAACGAATAATACCTATAGCACAAGATTTGACCACTTTTAGGGTTTTTGTCAACTCTATTTCTTTGTTTACGGCAAGTTTTTTGGCAATTCTCCTTTTTGTGGATATACTTAAATGTACAAATTTTTATTTGCACTAGGATGAATGAGTAATAAGGAACTCCCTATAGAACAGGCAGCCAAGTGAGAAGTGTATGGTGATAAAGTAATCAAAAGCAGCACTGACTTCAACAAAGAACTGATAACCAAACATGGTATATCCGATCTTTTTGACAATCAATTAACTACTAAACAAGACAATGAAAAAATTATATTTTTTATCAAGGATGCAATCACAGGTGATGTAGATTCCTTTGCAGTAAACGGGGAAGTAGATCTACAGATATTTATCGATGGATTTTACAAGCAGGTCGCTATAAACGAAAAACGAGCTGCGGAAAAGAAAGCAGTCACTGAAATCTCAAAAATTGGTAAAGAGATTAAGGTTAAGATAATGATTACAGAAACAGCAAAAGAGCTCGCTACACTAGCAGATGAAATAAAAGCAAATGATGAACTTGAAAAAAAATCAACTGATATAGAAAACGTAAAATACAAGGTTGAAAGATTAATTACCTTTTTCGAACAAGAAAAATCACTAACCAAGAGCGAAACCGCAGGACGAATTTTCAATACTAAATATGATAGAAAAGATAAGGAGCTTCGAAAGATTCAAAAAACAGAAATCAATAGACGTCTCAAGGAATTGAAGAAAATAAAAAAACAGATGGAACGATTGACAGCAAACAAAGGAAAAAAATATACTATAGAACGAGATGACAACAAAGAAGTAAAAGAGGTAAAAATGGATGACGTAAATGGTCAAGATATGGCTGACACGCTCAAACAATTTAGCGCTAGAATAACAGCACTCGGAAAAGAAGCACCTGATTTCGTTCTCACAAGAAATGATATTATACTCGAGAAAGCAGATACGAGTCCATATTATGAATTGATCATCAATAATGTATCAGATGCCAAGAAAATTAGTAAATTACTTAATAAAACAAATAAAGAATATGCGCTTTTAGATACATGGGCACTTACAGGAGCAAAAAGACAAGAAATAAGCCAAGATCTCGAAGCCTTGGAAACATATCTCAATGGAGTTATAAATTTAAGCATCAAACCATCAGAGACACCATTTATACCTATTCATGCAGTAGAATTCAATGCACTCGCTAAATTAGATCCTACATTGTCAGCGTTTATGGAAGCGAACAAAGCAGCTGGCAAGACACCAGAAGTACCAAGTGCTACTATAGCAACAGGAATAACTTGAGTAGATGATATAGAAACAGTAGATAAAACAAAAAAATGAAATGAATATGTAGCAAGTCCTTACAATAGTGCAGGAGAAGCATTTGAAAAATGAGGAATAGGAGGTGTACTCAAATATTGATTAGATCAGACAGAAATGAAACCAAATCAGAAACAATTCTGGTGATGAGTAGGAAATATTGCCATGATTGGTGGTATAGCTTTCGTAGGATTCAAAATGTTAAAAAGTGCATTTAGTTTATTCACCAAAAAAGGAAGAAGTGAAGCTGAATTAGGAAAAAATTTAGCACGATTAGGTATCCCTGCAGCACTTATCATGGGATCACAGATGTACAGCGGAGAATGACCATTGAGTATTTTCACATGAGGAAATCTTACAGAAAAGATAAGTGATCTCTTTAATCGATGATCAAAAGACAAAACTGCAGCTGCAAAAACAGAAAAAACAGAAACAGCCACAAAATATACTGAATGATTATTATGAGCGACAGCAGTATTCAACGGATTAAACTACGGAGAAATGAAAGATATCCTGATACAAGATGGCGATCATATGAAAATTGATCCGGACAAATATGAAACTATAGTAACTACATTCAAAACAGGATCCAAAAAAAACGCTGCAGGAGCAAAATTTCTTGAATCTATAGGAAAGGATGATGATAAGCATCTAATGGACCTTGCACTCAAAGGTATGGGAATTACACGAGAAAACATTCAAGATGATTCAAAAAAAACTGATAAATTTGACGATAAAGCAGTTGATGTTATCACAAATCTTGCAGAAGTCGCAACATACATGGATACAAAAAAATATAATAAAATGAATTCTGAGACACAATATCTCGTAGAAGACTATATCGCAAACGGTAAGGATGCTGATTATACATTAGAAGAAATCGATGCAAGAGGCGATGTATTTTACAAAGAAACTACTGTTGTAGACAAAACATGATTAGCAGCTGAAATAAAAATATTAGCTGAGAGTGATACAGAAAGAGAAGAAGAATTATTGTTGGCAATCAATACTTTCTACGAAACACTACCAACCGCAGATCCAAAAGTAGATATCACAGGTACACGACCGACAATAACGTTTACAACATATGATGAGACAGTAACGCTAAATCTAGAAAATAAATCACTCAAAGATTTTACAACATCAAAATTTAGTAGTTATTATGAACTGTTCAAAGCAGCAAGTCTTACCAATTACATCAAAAAAGTGTGTAAAGATAAGGAAGCTCAATCTGAAAAACCATTCACCATTTCGACAGCAGGAAGAGATATAGAATTTGATGACGCAAAACTATTTTCTACGAGTTTTGATACAGAAATAGTGTCAGCATGACCATGATGATCACTCAAAAAAATATCTCCGACACTTGAAACATACAAACAAGAATATTGTGATTATCTCAATGCTACAACTCCCAAGTTTTGGAAAGAAAAAGCAACCGTATAAATATTTCACTTGAATACAAACAAAGGACTACTATACAATGAGTAGTCTTTTTTTATGTTGTATATACACATGAAAATACATAGCCGCTTAGCTATTTCTGAAAAACATATCCTCATTGTTGGAAATCGATCCTACAAAAACCTAGGAGATGAGCTCATTTTATTGTGAACAGTAAAATTACTAGTAGCAGAAGATAAAAAGATAACGATAGCAGCATATGATCCAGAATGGTTGAAAAAATTCTTCAGTCAGTTTATTGATGTGAGTAAAATCACATTCGTTACAGAAATACCAAAATGATTTCGCACCCGAATAAAATACATTCGCCAAGGAAAAATGAAAGAATGGAAATTATATAAAAAAGTCGATGCAGTAATTATCGGATGAGGAGAAATTATCACCGAAGAAAATAAAAACTCGTATCGATACCGATTAGTATCACTGCTCCCCTGTTTAAAAAAACCTCGTTACCTGATGGGGGGAATACAATTACCCAAAAAATTATTCAACAGATTTCTTTTCACGCGTATACTTAAAAGAACAAAACATATCTTTGCAAGAGATCATGAAACCGTTCACGAAATGAAAATATATGGATTTGATGATGTAGAATTTTTTATGGATACCTCATATTTTGCTTATGATTGGGAGAAAAAATATAATGAAACAGAAAGAAAATATATAGTAATCAATCTTAATAAGAATGCAGAAAAATTTCTGCCAGAAATAATTCAGGATGTAAAAAAACTATATAATCAATGATATGAAATCATGTACATACCAGTCGCCAAATGAAAAAACGATTATTACAACGATATGAAATATGCACATAAGATACAAAGAGAAACAGAAATAAAAGATCAACGATTTACCATAGTAGATCGAGAAGAAGATTTTGATGGTTTTGTAAAAACAATTGCACAAGCACACATAGTAATCAGCAGCAGACTACATTTATTTTTGATAGCAAGTTTCCTGGGGGTAGAAACCAAAGTCTATCCATACCAGAAAAAAATACTGAAAATGCAAAAAACACTTGAAGCGTTAGGCATCTAAATTTTAAATTCTAAATTTTACAAGTGGATATTATTTCTCACGGTTTATATGGATGAGCCATCTTCTGAGAAAAGAATAAAAAGCAATTTTGGCTTTCAGCTGGATTTGGAATCTTACCAGATCTTTTGGCGTTTTGATTGCCAGTTGCAGCATCTATCATAACTATGATTTCATGAGGTAGTGTTGCGTTAAGCAAACCTGGAATGCCACATTATGAACCAAGTTATGTACATACAATATATAATATAACCCACAGTCTCATTATCCGAGCAATTGCATTTTTAACACTTTGGTTGATATTCAAAAAACCCGTCAAAGCGAGTTTTGCACGATTATTACATATACTCATAGATATACCGACACATTCACTCGCATTCTTTGCTACACCGTTCTTGTGGCCATTGTCTAATTATAAGTTTGATGGTATACCACGAAGCAATAAAATAGTTTTCATACCCAATGTAGTACTATTAGTACTCCTCTATATAGTCTATTTTTATAGAAAAAGGCAAAAAAAATCTCATAAAAGAATATAACATCATTTTCGTCTATGGCAAAAAAGCCAAAAAATAAAATTTTAATAAAAAAAGTTGACAAATATACTTATATGAGTATAAGTTTTTTTCGAAAACAAAAATATAAACGTAAACATGAAATATATGAAAGCAAAAAAAAACAGGACCATTTTGGTAAATAAACCAATGAATGACATGGTTATAGGCGAAAAAGCATTCTTTGATGGAGACGGTATATATCTTATTCATGGAAAATGTTATGTAGATACCAATTTCAGTGTCTCACCCAAAAAAAATGAGATACATACGGTACCAATCGAACGGATCGGACCAGAAAAAGGAGACTTTGAATTAGATTTTTTCACCATAGAAATTTTCTATCCAAAGTTCATAACACAGCAAATATATAATATGTTACATGATGATGCTGTGATGCTCGTAGAAGATGTAGAAATGGAAGTGTATGATCCATCAAACTACCGAACGAAGATGTTCCCAAGAATGGATTGGGGAGAATTGATTGAAAATCTCATCGCCAATAATGAAGTATTGGATGTTAAACCAGACGACAAGACTTCAATGGAAGACAAACAGGCATTGAGAGAATGTATCAAGAAAAAATTATCTGAATTTGATTTATCGGAGCTTAGAACATACGAAAAAGAGTTTACAGGACCGACGCAAGAAGAAAAAGCAGAGGGAAGAGTAAATTTCGTAGCAGATGAAAACATTTTGAGATACATTATCAAAAGGATTGTAATCCTCGAAGAGGAACAAGCAGTGACACAGGGTAAAAAGGCAGAATTAATTAAAGATAAAGCATTAACAGATATGTCGATGGATGAACTCAATACGGCATTAGCAGAATCAAAAGCAACAGAAGACTTTGAACGCTCAGCTTTAATCAGAGATGAAATGAAAACCAGACCCAAAGTAATGAATTAATAATTCATGAAATAAAAAGCAGAAGAGACAGGTTTTACCTGTCTCTTTTTTTTGTATATAGCCGATAAAATGTTCATTTCCAAATGGCTCTGATAAGTCTCAATTTTTCCTTATTCTTAGCATAAAGCAGAATTTTGAGTATAAGTCGTAGGGGTTGTCCTCGAAAACCGAATAAATAAAATTGCATTTTTTGTATTAGATTTCCATATTTTTTGACGAATAACATTCTATGTTTTGCTTTTCTATAAGCTGCATGTTCATTACCGACTCGTGCTTCTTCAAGTTTACTTTTATCTCTCTCCATATGACATATATAGAGATCACGAAGAACTATAATAGGATATCACGCACGATGAATTCTATAGGAAAAATCCAAGTCTTCATAAACAAAATCTAATTCTTCATCAAAAAGAGTTTCTTTGAATATATGAGCTGGAGCAAACAGTGAATTTCATGAATACATTTGGACATAATCCCGTTCCTTAGTTAATTGGAGAGGAATTGGTCTACTCAATCGAAAATCAAAATATTTGAATCCTCGATTCTGGACGCGTCCAGTTTTCCTATACATCAACGTAGGAGTCAGAACAAAATCTTTTTTCAGAATATGTGTATATTTTTTCCAGAGATACATATTTTTTTCTAGATAATCGTCTTCGAACCATTCATCATCATCCATAAGCAATATAAATTCGCCTTTGGCAGTTTTGATTCAATAATTTCTAAGCGTACTAGCATTTCCACCGATCATTGGCTCATTAGCATCACGCTGAGTACGAAATGATGAATTCAAATTAGTAACATAGTGAATATTACCATGAGCTATAAACTCTCATATATCAGTCAAATGTCTGTCGACGATAAAAATAACCTCAAAATCTTTGAAAGTCTGGGCTTGCAGACAGGCAATAATATTTTTCATGTTATGATCTCCCCTTGTTGGGATAACTACACTCAGTTTCATAACTATCTTTTAACTTTTATCTTTTATCTTTCAACTTGTTTTTATCGGAAGAACAAATATATTTTTACTATATTTATCATTAGCCATATCTATGATAAGATTTTTGAAACTGTTTTTGATATTCGTAGTAATGTACCATATCTTCGTTACCGTAATATGATACGGCGTACTTGGATGAGTATATCCACAATTACCAGCACTTGGAAGAGACGCGATCTGGTTACTTTTTTTCGCAGTGATGTGTATAATACATTTTAAAACACTCACAACATATCTCAAAATACGAAAACGACCACGAATCACACTTATCATACTTATACTATTTGGTGTAGGAATATCACTTCTCAAAGGGAAATGAATGTATGACATTTTTGTGGGGATTAAATATGGGCTCATCTACCTACTTATCTTCCTTTCTTCAACTTTCATCGGACGACTATGGAGTAAAAAAAATACAACAAATTTTCTGAAATTTCTAAAATATCTTCTGATCACAACACTCATCGCAGGATTTCTTCGACAAGGATTGAAATTTATACGACCGGATCTTTTCTTACATATCGGATATGGACCATTCAATGATTTCAAATTCTGAGTAAAACCACCAATCTATTATCTCACGTGATATAAAGGTACACCAAGACGGCAAGGGCTATTCTCATGACCAAATAATTATGGATATTTTTTGATAGCGTTTTTGCCCGTGATACTTTTTTTCTATAGACAAAAATTTACCCGTATCAAAGAATTATTTGTAGCCAATAAAATAACCATTATGAATAGTTCTATAATCGTAGTACGAATACTTGCCATATTACTCACCTTATCGAGGACAGCATATATCGGATGAATAGTCAGCATAACAATAATAAATATTCAGCGAATCAGAAAGCATAAAAAGTTTTCATGGGGAATATGAATAGCACTTTTAGCTGGATTAGTTGGATTAAGTATAATCAAATGAGCGTCAACACTAGGACATATCCAAGCAAAATTCGGTAGTATACAATATGTCATCAAGAAACCAAGTTGATACGGATTGGGAACATCATGACCAGCAGTCAATTACAATGGGACTATTTTACCAGAAAACTATTATATCCAATTAATGCTCGATATTGGTACTTTAGGATTCATTCTACGAACACTGGTTATTTTACAGATTACACGATTAGCAAAAAAAATACAACAAAGTTTCAAAACAATCACAACAGATATACAGAGTGAAACAATATATCTTATTCGAAAATGATTAAATATCGGACGAGTTTCATTGCTGATCATGTGACTTTTCCTACACGTCTTCGAAGATAGTATGATAAATTATCTCTTCTTTGTGTCATGGTGAATACTCAGTGGATATCTTTCAACGTATATACAAAAAAGGGACTAACGCCCCAATTGCAAACGATTGTCATTCTGAGCGTAGTCGAAGAATCTAGTAATTACTTATATCCTTCATTATATTCAGGATGACAGATGTAATTATTATTTATCATATTCTACTTCAAGAGAAATTTTTTCTGGTATCAATGCTTTTGGTACGATGATTTGTAAGGTATTATCAGGAGTTAATTTACTATGAATCTTATCGAAATATACCTGAGGAGGAAGATCAATGATTTGGTCTATCGGTCATCGATAGCATTCTTCTTTGAGAGGGATCAGATGATCTTTTATTTTTGGTTTGATTCTTTCTCCAGAGATCACAAGCCTATAATCTTTTATAGTAAGTTTAAGGGTTTCTTTTTTGACTCATCCCAAAGGGAGTAAAATAACAATCTCTTGTGGAGATTCATAGATATCATAAGGAATACGTGGTGTTTCTTGTTCTTGTTTCATAATGATAGAAAGAAAGAATAAATATTATATTTTTGGATTTTGATCTGCTTGAATATCTATACCAATTATTTTAATAATCTGATTTTTTCTCTTTTCTGGCCTAGGAATCCAACGAAATCTTATTTCACCATCACGTTCTGCATCTCATTCGGTAAGGATAACAATATCACCATTATCAAACATACTATAAAACAATCACGCCTTATTGATAGAAATAGACTTAATACTTTGAGCAGTAATGGTATGGACATTCCTTTTGAAGATACCTCACTGATCATACATCATAATGGAATTAGGTATGACAATGATAAAATCCATTTTATAATCAAAATATTTACCAACGACAGGGAAAAGAAATACAATATCTATGATAACAATAGCAGTAACAATATATCAAAAATATGTACCATCCAACCAGTTATAAAAGAAAACAAGTCCCAAAATAGTAAGCAATATTGTACTTAGCAAAGGGAAAATTATTTTATATATTTGATATAATTTACTCCTTCAAAAGCACAAAACATTGTCTACACCATAATGATCTTGATATCCTGCAAATGTTTTGTTTCTTAAATTAGTGTCGAAATTTGAAAATATTTTCATACGGATACACTAATGGGTAAAACATAGTTAGAACGTAGAAAAATTAGGGAAAAATCTCACATAGACTTTACCGATAATATGATCAAATGGTACTTCATATGTTGAACCTTCATAACAATCTAATCCAAAACAACAACGAGAATCCGTAGAAAATCATCTATTATCTCCCATCACAAAAAGTCATCCCGTAGATATAACAAATGTATCGACACCACATCTTGCTTCCGTCTTGATTGAAGGATCTAAATATGGTTGTGCTAAAGTATTACATTGTTCTATCTTGTTTTCAGTTTTGCAAATTTCCACACCATCATGAACTATCTTTACTGTTTCTCCAGGCAATCAAATAACTCTTTTTATGTACGGAATAATCTTACCAGGAGGAACAAAAACTATAACATCACCTCTCTGAAGTTGACTAAATCTTGGAGTTATTTTATCTACGATAATAAAATCATTTTCTTTAAACGTAGGCGACATACTAGCTCCCACAACAGTATATGGATTAGCAACAAAAAATCTGACGAACAATACAATTCCTCCTACAAATATCAAAAATGAAACCATATCAAACAGGTCCAAAAGAAAATATTTTAATTTAGTTTTAAATGTCATATGCGTAAAATATAACTGGATAAATAAGATGAAAAAAATCATAAAGTATCTTCTGTAATGAATTTTTCACCTCTTTTTTATCCCGAGGGATAAAATAGTCGACTCAAAAATACTGATACTTCTTACGTGCATGGATAAGTATCGACATATGTATACATTTCCGTTGTTTTTTAGAATGGAACGTCTTCGTCTTCTGGAATCACAGGATCAGCTACATCTGAGACATGATCATCTTCACCTCCTTGTCCTTTGGGATCTAAGAAGATAAAATTATCAACGATAATCTCAGTAGAAAATTTGTCTTTTCATTCACTGTCTTGTCGTTTTCTCGTTCTCAATCTTCCCTCAATGTAAATTCTCTTGCCTTTATTCAAATACTTTGCCAACACTTCAGCTCCTTTTCCATAAGCTACACATCTGTGATACTCTGCATCTTCAAGTACATTTCCTTCCTTGTTTTTAAATTTTCTGTTGGTTGCAACAGTGAAATTTACTACAGAAGTTCAACTACTTTCGATGGTTTTTACCTGCAAATTGTTGGTAGCTCTTCAGATAATCATTACTTTATTCAAGTCCATGATTCGATCGAATTATCGTATAAAAAAGCGATGAGAAACAATCATCAAATACTATGTAAATAATCAATAGCTAAAATCAATTGAATCTTATCGAAAATAAGAGATTTAGAACGGATTAGATGAAAGAAAAAAACTCCTGGAAACATCCAAGAGTTAATAGCGTGACATATAAATCATTCTTCCGAGTAATAAAGGTCTTCGTCAAGGTAATAATATACCGCATTACATTCTACTTTATGCATATAATGCTTATAACATAACCACCATATATATCCGGCAAATAAGCGACGTAGATCAATATCAAAGACATACAATCCGGCAGGATTTGCTTCTACATCCGTCAACCTTTTTTGTAACGTTTTCTGCACCATATCATGCATATGTTCTATAGGATAGATGGATACAAATGCATCAGGATGATTTCTGTAAATGGTAGTGGCCAAATGTTCTCGTGTTCCATACCAATATCCAAGTGCATAATCCCACCATACAGCAGGAAACACACTTTTTTTGGATGGTGATTGCAATGACGCAATCATCTCTTCAATCATCTCTTTGGTCTGAAAAAGATGGAATACCAAGATATAATCATCTGTGGTATGTTTAGATATTTCATCCAACGATATTTCTCCCTGTTCAAAGGACCGTTTACCACATTGATATTCATCCGGGACTTCAAGGGCTAATATATCTAATTTCTTTTGACAGATTTCAACAAACCCCTGTAACATTTTTATAAACATAGTAATTTTCTGACTGATAATTGGATTTTCCATATTTTATTTATTTTATTTTACAAATATATTCATATATATTACTATTTAAATGTCAATGTTGTGAATTAATTATATGTTGTTAAAACATAACAACATTACACAAAAAAATACGCATAGAAATATTTTAAAAAACAATCAAAAGAATACAGAACAGAGAATTCAGTAAATTTGATTGAATTACCATTTCATTTAGATAAACATACATCCGTCTATAGACATTTTTTTATTATAAAATGTATTCTTACCATTAGGCCTGGATGATGGAATTGGTAGACATGCTAGACTCAAAATCTGGTGTCTGTAAGGACGTGAGGGTTCGAGTCCCTCTCCAGGTAAAATATCTTAAGATCTGAATCCAATTCAGATTTTTTTGTTATATTGATTCTCGTAAAGAAATAACTACCACTAACTCTAGTTAATAAAAATTAAATTAAACCAAAAATTCAATAAGATGAAAACAAAAATTTCTTTCGTAATTATCATGATAACACTCATGTGTATGTCATGCAACAAAAAAACCGTTGATCAGGAATTAGATTCACTGAAATGTGGAGAAAAAACAACAATTACAGAACAAAACTTCTGCGACAAGATTCTTAACACTGAAGTTGTAGACACTATTACATTCGATACAAAAACATACCAAACCGAAAGGAAATGTGCTTTAATAAAAGGCATTAGTGGTAGTATAGATTACTGTATGTCAGACGACAAAAAAGAATTTAATATAACCATCATAAGCAATGAATCATCGTTGATGCCCCTTTCCGCCATTGTGGAAAGAACACATTAATACAGTATAATTGAACATAAAGCTATAGGGTATGTGCCTATAGTTTTTTTTATATTTCTCGCTATCATTTTTTTATAATAATTTTCCAGCTGGATAAATATATACTATAAGATTTTTTCAATGGTAAGATTTTAGTTGATTTCTCAATCAGCTTAACTACTATAATTCAGAATTTTACCGCTAAAACCATAGTATGAAAATAGTCTTAGTCTGAGCATGAGGAACAGGAATGTCTGGAGTGGCATGAATACTCAATGATTTATGATATACCAACATTGTCTGTATCGATGCCAATCAAAGTGAACTTACCGATAAGCTAAAAGCAAAATGACTTCACGTCATCATCGGTCATGGAAAATATAAAGTCCAACTCGGAGATGTAATCATTTATTCCGAAGCGACTGCTGAATGTGAAGAAGTTCTTGAAGCGAGAAAAATCATGAAAGCCAATAGAAAAGTAATGGTGATTCTGAATTATTTTCAATTTCTTGGAGAAATATCAAAATATTTTACCACAATAGGATTTGCAGGAACCAATGGGAAAAGTTCATCTACTGCTCTTGCAATTCATACGGCAAAAAAATTGTTGCCAAATTTCGGACTCGGAATCTTATGAGCACTCGTACCAGGTTTCAATACCCAAAGTTATGTAATAAATAGCAAAGCAAAAAAAGATATCAGAAATATTTTTGATTATGTATTTACCGGGAAAGCGCTTGAATACAAGAATATCAAGAAACGAAGTTTCTTCGTGGAAGCGTGTGAATACAAAAGACACTTCTTGTATCTGGATCTCGACTACGCAATGATTACGAGTTTAGAATTGGATCATACTGATTATTATAAAGATATGAAAGATTATCTCTCCGCATACGAAACATTACTTACCAAAGTGAGACATAAAGTATTGATACCCAAATGACTCAGATTAAAATCAAAAAACGTACAAGAAGTATCCATAAAAATTATTCCATTCAATCACATTCGAGGAAAACATAACGACGTAAATGGATCGTTGATCCTGGAGCTTATGACGAAATTATGTAAAGAACCAAAGACAAAAATATTGAGCACGATGAAAACTTTCGGATGACTTCGAAGAAGAATGGAATTTTTAAAAACGAATAAAAACGGGGCGAAAATATTCACCGATTATGGACATATGGCCTCCTCTATCGAGTTTGGATATATGGCATTGAAACATAAGTTTCCTGGCAAAAAATTATTCGTCATTTTTCAACCACATCAGATAAATAGAATCGTACTCTGACGAAAAGATTTTGTAAAAACACTGAATAAATATGATACTATTCTGATTTACGATATCTACGCAGCGAGAGAAAACATCAAAGACTTTATCACTCATCACGCATTTCTCAAAGACATGAAAATAAAAACGCTAGAAGATTTATGAACACAATTTGCTAGCGCATGCGGTGGAAAATACACCACTAACTTTTCAGTCATCACAAAGGAAATTCAAAAAGCGGAAAAAGATACTGTCATGGTCGTATACAGTGCTGGTGATATTGATTATAAGCTTAGAAAGTTTTTAGGAAAGTAAAATATCATTATGCCATTACCAGAAATACTAAACATCGGATTTAAAACCGATGAACCGAAACTCCGAAAAGTAAAACTTCCTATAGAAGAGATAGCTATTTCTGACATTGAAAACAATATGGATATATCATATCGAGAACAAGAAGGGACAGATGATTGGAATCTCACACCAAGGATGTGTCTAGAAAATTTTGAAAAGGAAATTTGGCATGCAAAAAAAATATTAGAAGCAGATTTACAGTATCCTATCGAATTATATTTTCATAAAGAACAATGGATTATTTTGGACGGCGTACATAGATTTACCAAAGCAATGTATCTTGGTCATACAACCATAAAAGTAAGAAAAATATGTGAAGATATTGCACAAAAAACAAAAAGAACAGGAAAAAAATATAAAAAATGGAAATGAGAAAATAAATAATATTAATGTCTCTTATATAATCCTACAATCTGCGATTGAGCATTTATTTTGCCTCACATAAGTTCGACTAATCTTTCTTTGGAGAATCATGAAGATATTTCTAACATCGAAGATAATGCATACAGTTTGAAAACATATCTATGAGTTTCACTTGGTGGACACGGAGCTCATCGTGCTAATTCACCTCGTGAATTTTGACCGAAAATAGCAATATCAAAAGTATCTTGGGAAATAATAACATAGGGATCCTCCGTCAACGGAATATTAGCAAGCAAGAGATGATCTCGTACTCATGCTGGTGCATCAGGATCCTCGATGACAAGCGCTAAGCTTTTGGTGTTGATAGGAATGTCTTCTATTTTCAAGGTAGGAAAACGACCTTCCCCGTCGCAAGTATAATCAGAAGGCATCAATCCGTTGTCTATAAAGTCCGTAGAGATTTTCATGGAAAGAATTTGAATAGGTAAAAATGAGTGAATTTTTCATCAACTACAAAAGAATCCCGAGCCATTAGCAGTAGGATTTCCATGTTTTACTAAAGTAGTACCGTCACAGATTCGCGTATCTTCAGGAGAAAAAACTCTTATACCTGCAAGAGTAAGAATACAGACGATAATCAACGCGAGCCGTAAACGTTTTCTCATACCACGAATATACATTTCTGACTTTTTTTTTCAAAGGGAATTACTATATACAGACATACTTTAATTTACAAAATGACATGCTATTAGTCGGTGATATTCACATCAACACACGTTATCAAGAAAAAATACTGACTGGACTCAGAGATATTTTTTCTACATATCCCGATGAAAAGACTATTATATTTTTTTGAGACTATGTATACCATTTTGCTTACGACAGAAACGCCTTACTTCAGCTCTATAAATTATTCTTAGACCTTTTTGAACAATGAAAGAACGTGTATATACTTTCTGGTAATCATGATCGACTAGGAAGTTCCTTTGTCTTTGAAGAAGCACAAAAAGCGTTTGATATAATTCAGAATTCAAAATTCATAATGCAGAATAAAAAATGAGGGAAAGTACATTTCGTAACAAAGCCATTACTAGAAACTATTGACGATGAGGAGATAATATTACTCCCGTTTTTTCTACCTAACGAAATAGAGGAAAACAATTACAGTCCAAAAAATGAAAGATTAAAAGCTATCAGTGATTTTGCTACCCTGCTCGAAAATTCAAATCATAAGCACGAAAACTTTTCATGATATATCAATAAATATTTAGCTGAACAGATTGATAAGTTCATCCACCAAAAAAAGGAGTGAAACGAAGTTTTTTTGGATGAATGAATTATACCGACGACTTGAGAAAATTTAAGCACGAATGAAGTGAAGTGATTAAATAATTCGAAAGCAGTCGTGTGCAAGAATCCGAATCTTACGATTTTTCATCACTACTATATCAACGGCACATCTTTTCCATGACAGAAATCAAAATTCAATTACAAAGACATAGCATTAAATGAACAGTTTTTGGATATCCCAAGTATCAAGATGATTTCATGACATTTACATCAACCATTCACGCATACAAATTATCTCTGTCTAGGAAGTGTACGATCAACAAGTTCGCTAGAAACCAATCAAAATAAATATATTTTTCAGTATAATACGAAAAACAAAAAAGTTATCGCGATACCATTGATGATCAATCCACAAGTAACTATAAGGAGTACATGAGCGGTAAACACAGAAATATTATTGAGCGAATTAGAAAAAATAAATGAAACAAATAAATGATATTTCAGTTCACCAGCGTGGGATATTACATTCAAAGAAGATTTGAAACCAAACCTAACAAATATTTCACTGACCCTCAACGTCGAACACATCGATTACGACAAGATAGATGAACTTATCGAGCCAGATCTCCGTACTGCATGCAAGGATATTAGATTAAAAAAAGACAGTGAAAATATGGATGCACTCTTGAAAAATTTCAAAGTCTCTTCAGATGATCTCAATGGTTTTTCTGACCGAAAAAATATCCTCCAAGAATATATGCAAAAAAAATTCGGGAATGATTACCCGAAATACGAAAAAGTTTTGAAAGAGTTGAAACTACTATAAATTAATAGAAATTAGTAATCTTCTTCGTCATCCTCTTCTTCGACAGTTTTCTTATCCATATATTCTTTCACAACTTCACTAAGCGCTTCAGCAATAATAGCCATTTTTTCATCCGTGATAGCGTTAGATTTTTCAGCAGGAGCACCAAGTTCATACTGTGCTTTGAGTTTCAATATTTTGTCTGCTTGTTTCTGTGGAGAATTAATATTTTCAAAAGGATATTCTACTCCGTGTTCTAGTTTGATAAGCAAATCACCTTTGCCAAAAAGTTTATCCCAGAAACTATTTTGATTATGAGATACTGTCTCTATTTTGTCTCGTTCGAAAAAATCAGTCTTATAGTCAAAGAGTCATTCTCGCATAAACATGGTAATACCATTCTCAGAAAGAATCAGTCAATCTAAATATATATTGAGAAAATCTATGATATATTTTACAAAAAAACCTATGCCGAGAATACCAAAAAATCGGGGTAGATAGGGCCAAATAATATATTTATCCAAAACCACAAATAAGACATACAAGACTAACAAAAAAATGAGTGTCCTCAATGTTAAATTGATAAAGACACTCGCATTATGTCAGATGACATGAAAAATATCGTCTACATGTACATATTTTTTCATAATCTGTTTTCTCAACATATCGACTAACAAAACTCGAACTTTAAGCATACCAATACGACAAGCGAAGGTTGAGCTTTAAGCTTCAAGCTAAAAAAATTATTTAGTTTTTTTAGTTGGTTTGATGTTGTCCATTTTTTTCTGTTTTTCCAAGAATTTTTCCATTCTTCCTTTGATAACTTTCTTGATTACTTTATCTTTGTTGAAAGCTGGATGACATTGATAACAAGTTTCCACTTTAAGTGGACCAGGGATAGTAGCGTTTACGGTAAATTTTGCACCACAGATGCAATTTACTTCCACGTCTTTAAAATAATTTCCGTGTATTCATGTTTTCATTCGAATTTAAATTAACAGATTAAAAGGGTATTATATAGATTAACGAGTAAATAATTTATGCAAAGGATCATATTCAAATAATTCTTCTGCTTTAAATCGATGTTTAATTTCTTTTTCAGCTTCTTCTACATTTCCTGATGCGTGTACAAGATTTGGGATTCCTATGCTTGCACTATCTGCATATCCGTATGACATATGTGCATAATCTCCTCTAATAGTACCAGGAGCAGCACCTTTTGGTTCAGTTGATCAAACAATTTTACGAACATAGTCCACTACTTCTACTCCTTCCAATACCATAGCAATTATAGGAGTTCTCATCATAGTCTTTACTGTATCGTCAAATATTTTTTCACCATGCCTAGTAATCATTGTTCCAATAGTTTCATAATGATGAAAAAGGAAATCTCTATCTGGGCGAAGCATTTTCATACCAACAAGGTGAAGTCCTGCTCTTTCAAAACGAGAAATAATTTCTCCAACAACACTACGACCTACACTATCAGGTTTTAATACTACGAGAGTTCTTTGTACGTGAGTCATTTTTCTAAAAACACAAAAAAATAAAAAGGTTGCTGTGAACATTATCGTTTTGGCGACGATTTTCAAGCTATTTTGCAAAGATACTTGTATCTTATGTCTTACGTCTTGCATATAAGTTTATATTGAAAAGCTATATATATTAGTTATACCTTTTTTGAGTATTTTACCTTATAT
The DNA here is from genome assembly GCA_026397515.1 of candidate division SR1 bacterium. Classification (GTDB taxonomy): domain Bacteria; phylum Patescibacteriota; class Gracilibacteria; order Absconditabacterales; family Absconditicoccaceae; genus CAJBLF01. Next base: position 71,092 of record JAPLUU010000006.1, read on the forward strand.
GTATATTTTTCTCATGAACAAAAAATTATTATGAATAGCCTTTATAACAACTGCCCTTCTTCTAACTTTTCCTACTAAAGCAGATACAACAGGAACAGTAAACACAGGAACAGTAAATACAGGAATAAGTATAACAGGAAATTGTTATCCTGTCATTAGTGGTTTAGTAATCTCTGTTGTTTGTACTACAGGAACTGTGAACACAGGAACCGTGAATACAGGTACCATAAATACAGGGACAAGCACATGAACAATAATTATTCCTCCAACACCAATATATACCGGTACAGAATTCCAACAAGCACTTGCATGGATGTATGCTAACGGATTGACAAAATATAGTAACGAAAAAGACTATAGAGCAGACGATGGACTTACCAGAGAAGAAGCAGCAAAGATAATCGGACAAGCATTCATAACCCTTGGCTACAGCCAAGATACCAAAAATTCTAGTTGTGGATTTACCGATGCCAATCAAATAGATCCAACACTTTCTGGATTTGTTATCAACACCTGTAAACGAGGAATATTCAAAGGAACGACAGATAATAAGTTTTTACCGATACAAAAACTCAGCAGACCACAAGCAATAGCATTGTTAGTAAGAATATTCGAAGGAAAAGTATCTAATGAAAGCAGACTTCCTCGATGGGGAGATTATTATATCAAAGGACAAGCACTCGGACTCACGACACTAAACAACCAGACAACATTTGATACAGACATTACAAGAAGAGAAATTGCAATCTACATATATAGATTTAGAAATATTGTAAGCAACGAAACACTTAAACTTATGATGCTCAACAAACTAAATGAATTGGGAACAACAGGACAAAATTCCAATACAGGCATGCTCGATAACTTTTGATCATTAGCAGATTCACTAAGTGTAAATAATGATCCTGAACTGCTCGAAGCAATAAGATGGATGAATGATAATGGATTGACTAGTTATAAAAATATTCCCGAATACAAACCATTTGAAATTCTCAATAGAGAACAAGCAGCAAAAATATTAACAATGTTTGCCAATGTATTTAATTTTGTACAAACAGGAACAATAGGGGATATGTGTACATTCAAAGATGTCTCCCAATCGGATGTATTACTCGTGACCTATATAGAAAATGTATGCAAACTTGGTATCATGCAATGATCAGATGGATATTTCAATCCCAAATGAACAATCACAAAGTCACAATTCATTGCAGCAATAATCAGACTATTTGATGGAAAAAAACTTGATGAAACAACATCACCTCGATGGAAAAATTATTTTGAAAGAGCACAAGAATTAGGGATGATAGGACCTGCTGATGCAGTAACATTCGACAATGTTATCACGAGATATGAAGTAGCATTATTTCTCTATAGATTCAAAATTAAAAATCAGATTCTTCAAAACATGAATAATAATTCAATACAGAACCAGATTATAAGTACCGTACCCGGATCGATAACAACATGAACAAACAATATGCCACAATCAAATGTCTATGTAGATATGAATCTATTACAAAATGGAAACTTTGATGTTGGCTATCTAGAACTTTTCGGACAAAGATACAAAGTAGTAAAATCCAACACAAGCAATAAAGTTTGAACAAACAATTTTGTACGATATGGAAATATATTTACCCTTGATACCGAAGTAAATACTTGAACCACAAGCTTTATTGTAAGCAGTCTTTCACTTATAGAATGAACAATAAGAATAGGAAATTCTTCTACATTCAGTATCACCCCTATAGCAAATACTAATGCATATTATAAAATCAGTAAAACTAAATAATTTTTATTCTTTTTATACAACATCACATGGCAACAAAAGCACCAGTAACTAAATCTCACGGACGAAGTATTCTCAAAATTTACTTCCTTCTCATGACACTTGTAGGAGTTATAGGAACATTAGTTTCATTAGGATTTTTACTCTACGCTGCAGGGAAAAAAGTTATTATCACCAACGATGAATATATAGTTGCAGAAAGATACTATGAATTAGATATGTGTACCCAAGGAGTATCAAAACCAACAACTGCGAATCAAAATTACATGGCATTTCCAACAGACAAAGAGATAGCAAAATGTAAAGAGGATAAAAAAGTGACACTCATACAAGCAAGAAATGCAACATTCAAGACAGATATGCTCAGTGGTATAATTTGGACAATATTATTCTTTGTATTATTAATGACACATTATCCAAAATTTATGCAGATGAACAAGAAAGACTAATAATTTATATTTTAGCAGAAAAACATGGAAGTAAAGAAGATAAACACTGACAAGCTGATGAATATAAACCATACAGGAAGACCAGATACATTTGACGAATTTATCGGACAAGAACATATTAAAGCCGTAGTAAAAACAGCGATTGATAGCTGAAAAAAAAGGAAATGACATATGGGTCATATCTTATTTTCTGGTCCCAGCGGATTTGGTAAAACCACAATGGCACATATCATTTCAAAACAAGGACAAGTGAATATCAAAGCAGTCACATGATATGCCATTACGAAACCATCTGAAATCATTAGTATTTTAAATACACTAGAGAACTGAGATATTTTATTTATTGATGAGATTCATAGACTAAAACCAAATATCGAAGAAGTATTATATATTGCGATGGAAGATTTTGTTATCGATATGGTAATGCCAGAAGGTGGTAACGTAAGGATACCAATTAATCCATTCACCCTCATCGGAGCGACGACAAAATCAGAGTCTTTGAGCCAGCCAATAAAGAATAGATTTGTCTATCATTTTCATTTCATGGAATACACTCCCGATGAAAAGGAGACTATCATAAAAAAATATCTCAACAAATACGAGATCAAAACCAGTGATGAAATTATCAAAAAAATAAGTGCAAAAGTAGGATCAGTACCAAGGGAAATTCACAATCTTTGTATCAAAATAAGAGATTTTGTGGTAACCGAATCACATGAAAAAATTTTAACAGATTTTCTTCGAGATAAATTCCTCAAACACAGCCAAATCGAAGAAGGTGGTATGACTCCCCTTCACGCAAAATATTTGGAAATACTAGAAAAAGCTGAAAGACCGATAGGAGTAAAAGCCATTGCTGTTCAGTTATGAATTAACGAAAAAGCAGTTGAAGAGGATGTTGAACCGTTATTATTGAAATTGTGAAAAATAGAAAAATCATGAGCAGGTAGAATTTTAGTTTCGTAATTTTTTAAATTCTTAATTATAAAAAATGCCTACACCAGAACTTTACAGCGCAACCGCACCAGTACTTGCCAAAGGAACGATTATTTTACTCGGAGTACTCATGGTACGAGAAATGGTCTGGAAAGCTATAGCACTTTGGAAAGCTGGAACAAAGAAACAATTAGCACGATTTGTTTGTCTTTTCATTTTCAATACAGCAGGAATCTTACCGATTATCTATCTAGCATTTTTTCAAAAAAAAGGAAAATAATCATAGAATAAAACAAAAAATAATAAGAAAATTATTTATTTTCTTCAAAACATAGCAATGCTCACAAAGCATAACGTGTCGATTATTTTTTGTTTACTCCTTATTTTTATAGGAGGATGTACAAAAATCAACATACATATAAGATTTAAAGATATACAAACATGTCAAAATTTTTGTGATAGCATGAATATAATATGAGGAAAAAATCAAACAACATGTCATGAAACCTGTCAAAAATTAGAGGATTCAAAAAATAAAATCATCGTAAAACCTGTCAAAAAAATTTCACAGAAAATAAAACCAACTATAATTCCAGAAACTATGACTCTGGAAGATTGTAATAAAATTTGCACAAATTTATGGAAGAATAACAATCAAGAAAAAACAAATTGTATGGTAAGTTGTACCAATGAAATTATAAAATAAGGATAAATTGTGATAGTATTTAAAATAATATTACCCTTGTTTTTATAAAAAAACTGAGTACTACTAGTAGTAGTAAACAAAAACAAATGTCTAACCATTAAACAACCTGAAAGGAGGTTAATTATGAAAATTATTTTTCCAAAAGAAGATCGTATATTGATTCCCCGATCTACAAAAAAAGGAATCAAAATAGAAATTGAAAAGTATCTCGCCAAACAACTTGGACGACACATTTCCACGCTACAATCTATTGCGATTGTAGACCCTAAAAACCCAATAAAAAATGGGTACACTATCTATCTGGAAACAGAAGAACAAAACCCCCAAACAATGTTCCATGACATAATAACGTATGAAACAAATTACTTCTTTGGGGCAATAACAATGAAAAACAGTCAGAAAAAATTCTTTTTTTTGGCTGACATAAAAAAACCGTTTTCTATAGGAAATGAAAAAATTCTCCTAGATGGAACGAAAGAAATTAAAGTATACATTAAACAGTAAAACAAACAATTATGGGAAAAGTCCACCGCAAAGCCACTCACTGTATATCTTTATATATCAGAGTGGCTTTCTTTATTTATTGTAAAGAAATACAATATATATTGCTTTAAATAATTACAATTAGTTAGACAGAAAATACATGTTTTTTAAAATCAAGTTGCTCTATAATCTTGAGAAAAGCTCAAAGAGAAATTGTGGTAGGATGAAAACCAGGCAGTGTAAATGGTATTTGTAGAGTTTGAAGTTGTTCAGGCATAAAAGCATCATAGACTTCATATTTATGCTCAAAATAGTGAAATCATAAAAGTGCAAAAATCATAAGATCCTGATAATTATTTTTTTCAAGACAATCAGAAATAACATTTTTTTCTGTCATAAATCGATCTTGATCATATTTTTGTTCACTCATGGTCTCATGTAAATATTGTTTAGCTAATATATTTTTAGCTTCAGCATACGCCTCATTATCAAAAACAGTAAAAGCATCATCATTAGTTTTCAACTCTTGTGTAGCATGATTTTTTGCTTCTTTAGCAAAAGATTTAATTTCCTGTAATAGAGGATCAAGTCATGCCCTAATAAATCTCAATGTTTTAAGATATTGTGTTATTCTAATAGGTTCGGATGCATCAATATCAGGGATACTCATAAGATATTTAGAAAATATTTTGAGTTGGGGTTTCAAAATTTTTATATCCTGATTTTTGTCAGCATATAATCGAAACATACGATCGATATATTCTGATTTCCATACACCTTGCTTACAAAAGGCATTATACATTTCATCCTTGGCTTTTATAAGTTCAGCAATCATTTCCTTACTGATATTTTTACGATTAGTTTCTGTAATCATAAGTACTCTTCCCAGATATTGTTTGAATGTATATTTCATTTTTTCCGAAGAAGATTCTTCATCTGTATCTAATGAAGTTTTTTCAATATTTTTAGAAATATCATCGATACCGTGTTCATTTTTTTTTACCATCATAAAGGGGAAATAATAAAATTAGAAGAGATTATATCCTTCAGAATATATTTGTCAAGAGTCAGAAAAAAATAAGAAATCAATAAGAAGAAGCCAATTAATTAAAAATAATTAATACTATAAGATCAGAAAAATATATCTTGATTTTTTATTGTATTTTGTATAGTATTATGAGGCATAATTAAGTCATTATATTAATGATGTGCACTGCTACCCAAAAGGTAGCTTTACTCAAAATAGGCAAATAAATATAATATAAGATATCTCATAAGAGATATTTTTTATTTTTAGAAATAATAAAAGATATATATATAATAAAAAAAATAACTATGGTTAGTTATTCTATTCTTGAAATTTGGGTGATACAGGACTCGAACCTGTGGCCTCTTGCACGTCAAGCAAACGCTCTAGCCAACTGAGCTAATCACCCGTAATGTAATTTGACCTCGCCCGGAGTCGAACCGGGATTACAACCTTCGCAGGGTTGTGTCCTATCCATTAAACGACGAGATCATAATTTTAACATAACTTTTATTTTTACTAATACAACTATGGGATTATCCGCCGTGGCGGATGTCCTATCCATTAAACGACGAGATCATACGTTTTACACAAGTAATTTTTCCAAATATTTACCAAAACCAAAAATTTTATCCTCAGACCATTTCTGAGCCATAAGTTGAATTCATATTGGCATCATTTCTCATTGATCTTCTACCATTCCCATCGGTAACGACATCGCTGGTAATCCTCACATATTTGCTGGAATAGTATACATATCTGCCAAATATATTTTAAGCGGATCATCAGTTCTTGAGCCAATTTTCCAAGCAGCTTCCGGTACTGTTGGTGTTAAAATTATATCGTATTGTGCAAATATCGTATCAAATTCTGTTTGTAACTCCTTTCTCGCTTTTTGGGCTTTGAGGTAATATCATTCGTAGTTCGCTGAGCTTAAAACAAAGGTACCAAGCAAGATTCTTCTTTTTGCTTCTTCACCAAATCATTCAGATCTAATAGTTTCATAATATTTTTGAAGCGTATCAACATCCATACTATCAGATTGAAGACCAAATTTTATCCCATCAAACCTAGCAAGATTTGTACTTACTTCTGCAGGCATCAAGGTGTAATACATAGGTACAGAATACGCGAGCATAGGTAAACTTATTTCATCCACAACGATTCCATCAGCACGAAGTTTTTCTACAGTAGCTAGAAATATTTTTTTAATCTGAGGATCTAACCCTTCTCATAAAGCCTCTTTGGGTACTCCTATTTTAAATGTTTTTACGGATTTTTCATCAAGATTTTTTTTATCATGTACGAAATCATCCGCTCTCGGATCACTCTGTGAATCCTTAGGATCAAATCATGCAATAGCTTTCAATAATATTTCAGCATCATCGACTGTTTGTGTCATTACACCGACCTGGTCTAAACTTGATGCCATAGATTGGACACCATAACGAGACACCATTCCATATGTTGGTTTAATTCCTACGATTCCACACCATGCAGCAGGCTGACGGATACTTCCTCATGTATCAGTTCCCAATGCACCAATAACTGCTCATAATGCTACAGCAGCTGCAGATCAACCAGAACTTCATCCAGGAGTTCTATCGGTTCCATAGATATTTTTACTTTTTCAAAAATACGAACTTTCTGTAGTCGATCACATCGCAAATTCATCCATATTGGTTTTCCCTATCATAAGTCACCCATTCTTTTCTAGGTTCAAAAAACAAGTTGCACTATAGGGGCTTACGTAATTTTCAAGTATTTTAGATCCACATGAAGTAATATAGTCTTGAGTGAGAATGATATCTTTGATACCAATAGGCGCAGCTTTCAATGGTCTCGAAGCAAATTGGTCGAGATGAGCGACCACATACTCTTCATGAAATCTTACAAAAGAAAAATAATCAGCGTTCAATTGTTTTGCTGTTTCCAAATATTTTTTAACGACATCTTGAGCTTTCATATCGCTATGTATATATTCCTTGAGAGTTAGCTGCATAGATAAAATGGTAATATAAATTGTTTTGGATGTATATTAATTTCAAAAATTTTTGAGGAAATTGTCTGTATCACGGTTATTTTGAGACGAAGATGGCTTAGTGGTAGTTTTGGGCGTCGTAGTGGTTGTCGTTTTTGTTCTGCATGAATAATACGTTCCACATTCGGGTGAAGTATAACTGACATATTTTTCTTGATTGGTAGGACATGTACTTACGGTTGGCATTGCTGGACAAGGAGTCTGAGAAATGGTTCAGGTAATATGATCTACCAATCAAATACCTGTATCTTGAGGTAATTCCGCATCATTAAGCAATAATTCTTCATCACCACTACTATCTTGTATAATTCACGTAGTATCCAAAACAATACCGGTCGTATCAAGAACCACTCAAGTTTCGATAAGGACTCATCAACTAAGAGAGAAATGAGTTCCTATAGTATTGTTAGAAAAAGATTTTACATCATACAAAAGCTGGTTAGCTGCAATAGGATTAATCAAACGATAGACAAAAAAAGCTATCACTAAGAGTAAAATAACAAATATAAGTCTCTTGATAAATTTCATAAGCATAAAAAACAAAGTAAATACGGGAAGACTATATATATTTGGCTAAATGTTGCAATACTAATCAGTAAAATAAAATGCTATTGCCTCCACAATTTTTTTCAGTAAAAAGCGTATATGCTCAAATCGATAATAAAAAACTCTATAGAGTATATGAAAAACGATCATCAAATCATCAGACTAACACTGGTGACATCATTTTTTCATTCATTGGTTGCAAGTTTATTGATTATTTTAAACATCAATACACTCTTTGCTAGAAACTATGAAAATGGATTATATGTAGGTAAGGTAGCTGAATTTTTCGTTCAAGAAATTAACAAAAATCAAGTAATTAATCGAGTAATCGGCATATCAATAGTACTTTTTTTGGCATATTCAATTGTATATCCTTTAGGACAAGCAGCGATTATCTATTATCTCAATGATAAAGACAAAAGCATCAAAAACGCATTAAAAAAATGAAGAGAAATATTTTTTCCTATGTTTGAATATGGAATCATTTCCTTAATCCTTTCTCCGACTGTATATTGGATAACCTTATTAAAAATAGCTGTTTCTTGAGGATTACACGGAAACTTCACGATATTCATGCTGTTGTTGCGATTCATAGCAATGACCGTAATAAATGCACTCAAAGTATTTACCAGATATATCATGACAATAGAGGGTAAATGAGCATACGAAGCGGTAATTAAAAGTTGTGACCTCTCTTTTTCCCATTTTAAAGAAACAATGAAATATCTCAGAATACAGACAAATCTGATTATAAACTTTTCATTCAATATTTTTCTCGTACTTCTTGTACCTATTATACTCATCTATATTGCTATACAATTCAATCTTCTCCAATATCCCGGCGTCAAACGAAGCGTGTATGGACTATTCTTTCTAGGGATTATAT
>JAPLUU010000006.1:79988-108461 GCA_026397515.1 candidate division SR1 bacterium
AACCACTATTATATAATATTTTACAAAAAATGGCTTAAAACAGCAGACAAAAGCCGTTTTTTTTTGTACAAAATAGCATTTTGGGATATACTTGAGATAGACTAAAGCATCAAACCCAAAACTAAAAAAATGGGCCATATGCTGTCTGCTTTACACCTTAAGGTACAATATGGAACTCGGTTTATGTGAACAACTCATCAAAGATCAATATATAAAAAATCCAACATGATTGGAGAATATTTCACAATTAACAAACATAGCACGAACAAAAGATAAACTCTCTTGTATGCAAATGATGTGAGGAATAACTCAGATTAAAAATTTTTTATTAGAAAATAATAAATACATACCAGCACCTACCACAACACAAGGACCAGGATTTAGCACAATTCCAAGTCAAAAAGACCAACAGACTACACAAACAACTACAACAACAACGACAGTTGCTACACCAGCAACACGACAAACTAATATTACTACATACTGACTCTATGCACTTTATGGAATACTTGTATTTATATGAGCAATGATATTTCTGATTATTATGAGAAATATGATGAGGTTTTTCTACGATGTATTCAATTCAGGAAGAATAATTTATCTCAAAGTATTACTTCCGAGAGGACAAAGCAAACTTGATCGTGAACAAGAAAAAGAACTTGCCAAAGATATGAAGGAAAAAATTGGACGTATGGCACAAGTATTCCACAACTTTCATAAAGTAGGGAATCTCAGCACCAAAGAAAGTGTGATGAAAAAAATATTTGATAAGCCAAAAACTACACTAATTTATAATTATGAAGATGGAATACTTAATTTTATCATAGCAACCTATCCAGAGTATCAGCAACTTTTAGAAGGAGCAATTGCCGCACAATTTCCTAACTGTTCCATAGAAAAAACTATTAAACCAAAATTTTTCAAAAAAAGATACAGCGATATAATGCCTATCAAACCAAAAAAAGATCCGGTATTCAATATCAAAATATATAAACAACAACCTGATGATCCAATAAACAATATTATCGATGCTATAGGAAAAATATCTAGATACGACACACTTAATATCATCATACCAATCAAACCATTGGGTCACTCATTCAACGTAAAATCACAAAAAGCAATAGATAGATTATATAAAAATTTATCGGTGTATGAACATGATACAGGATGGCGAAAATACATTCTCATGCCACGAAAACTGATTGGATTTCTTTTCAATGGACCAAGCCAAGAACTCTTAACATCCAAAAAAGAAGAAGAAAAAGTAACTATGGTACGTATGGTCAAAGCAAAAGAAGATTATCTCAACGCAATGGGTGAAGAAGCAGCATTACCATTCTTCAATTCAGCAATATTAATAACAACAAGTTCTGATGAAAAAATAAATCTCGAATCCAACATAGATCAGATAGTAAATGCATTGACTGTTTATGGAGACGAATATGGTAACGAATTGGAAGACACACAAACCAAGGCAGATATATTTTGACGATTTTTTAAGCCAATCCGAAAGATTGCAGTCAATAATTTTATTACAAAATTCTTTTTTGCAAGAAATATATTCTGAATAAATGAACTGACATCACTCTTCCATTTCCCTGATGCTACATATAACCGTTCACCGATTATTTCATGGATGCAATATAAGGTATTACCAGCACCAGAAAATCTTCCTATACCAAAAGATTTCAATGGATATATTATGTGATGAGTATTGGCAGAAAGTTATAAGTGAGGAAAACTCAATATCATACTCGCTGATTATAAAAAACATCGAGCAGTAGGTGAAACAATAGCAAACGAAGAAGCACTAGAATCAGTAGAAAATTTTACCACAGAACAATTGGTAGGTAAAGAAATTATAGAAAAGAATGGTAAAAAATTTATCAAAACAATCGTACAAAAGAAATGATATGGATATAAACTATTTAAAGATGCAATTCTCTTATGAACAAACATTTATAGAAATACACTCTCACCAATATATATGAAGAGAGATGACAGAATGAGACATCATTACTGTATAGGAAAATCAGGTACATGAAAATCAGTATTTCTACAAACAATAGCTAGACAAGATATTTGGAATGGTGATGGTCTATGTTTGATAGATCCACACGGCGATCTTGCAGAAGATATGCTTGCCTATATACCCAAAGAAAGAGCAAAAGATGTGGTATATTTCGATGCGTGAGACGAAGAGAGACCAATGGGGTTGAATCTCTATGAAATTAATATTTTAGATGAAGCAGATAGAGTGGTTAATGATGCAACAGAAATATTTATCAAGATGTTCGGTCCAGAAATATTTGGTCCGAGATTACAAGAATATTTCAAATACGGAAGCTTAACACTACTTGAAGACTTCGAGGATAGACCTACTCTACTCGATATAGTAAGACTCTTCACGGACGAAGGATATAGAGAGTATAAAGTCAAAAAAGTAACCAATCCTACCGTAAGAAATCGATGGGAAAAGACATTTAATGCTATGGGTGAAAAAGAAAAGGAAGAAATAATTCCATATTTCTCAGCAAAATTCGTATCATTCAATACAAACAGACTCATTAGAAATATTATCGGACAAACAAAATCAGCATTTAAGTTTGAAGATATTATGGATAATAAAAAAATCCTTATTATCAATCTGAGTAAAGGTAGAATAGGAGAATCAAATGCCAATCTATTAGGTATGATTATGGTATCAAAGATATATACTGCAGCGATGGCCAGAGCAAGACAGAAAGAAGAAGACAGAAAAGATTTCTTCCTCTACGTCGATGAATTCCAAAACTTTGTATCAGGAACATTTGCGGACATCTTATCAGAAGCGAGAAAGTATAGATTATCACTTATCATGGCTCACCAATATATCGCTCAGCTCGATCCTCCAAAAGGACTTGGTGATGTAGGTTGAGGAAAAAATGATGTAAAAGCAGCGGTATTTGGTAACGTTGGTACGATGCAATCATTTAAAGTCGGTGCACCCGATGCAGAGTTTCTTGAAAAGGAATATGCACCAGTACTCTCTACAGAAGATATTGTAGGTATTGCCAATTATAAAGCATATATAAAATTGAATATCGATAACTCAACTACACGCGCATTTAGTATGAATATGATTTATACAAACGATTATCAAAACAAAAAAATAGTAGCAATATTGAAAGAATACTCAGGTAAAAAATATGGAAGAAAGAGAGAATTCGTTGATGCAGAAATGGAAGCAAGACTAGGTATGAGTACAGACGAAAAGAAACTGCCAGAACAAACAGAAGCAGAAAAAATTGCTGCACAAGAAGCAGCAATCGTTGCAGCAAATCAACCCAAATTAGAAGCTCCACACGTTCCAATCACGGAACCAGCAGTTACAACACAAACAGTTGTTCCTCCAACAACTCCAGCAACTCCTGTAGGAACACCAGTTACTACAGCTCCAAAAGCATAATTTATGGATTAAAAAAAACATGAACGAACATGTATATACACAAGCACTACAAGAATTTATTCCACTTTCTTTACATGAAAAAAAGGAAAGGCTTTTAAAATTGATTGCTAGTTTTGGGAATACTCATCCAATTTTTGAAGAACTTGCTCAAGATATCCAAACCATAGAATATGACAACGAACAATATATCGATATCTATAAAGTAGTACTCAAAAGTATGTATGAAGTAGAAAAAAAGGGATTAGATGTAGGAGTAGAAAGAGTAGAAAAGCTCCACACATTTCTAATGCAATTGAAAGCAAAAGAAGCTGACGAAAATAAAAAAGAAGGTGATATAGATGAATGGTTGAATAAAGTTTTATCTAGTTTACAATAAGATTATGGGAGTAGAAAATATGAAAGGTAGTGAAAATAAAGAACAGATTACTGCTGGGAAAGAGATGATAGACAAAGCAGATAAATTTTCTTTGGAACAGAAAAAGCAAACGGGAGAAAATATAGTAAATGAAAGTGATAAGCTACCAGGATCATTGAAACGAAAAATATTTGAAAAGCTTCCAGGGAATGGAGTAAGTAACAAACTAGAAAAAATGTGCCAAGAAAAAAAAGACAAACCAGTAAATGAATATCTAACATATAAATGATATCCTGGACCACACAAAGATTTTTTAACGTAAAAAACTATTTCATTTTAAAAAAAAGCATCCAAAACGGATGCTTTTGCAATTAGACAAAAAAAAATCTCCTGTGAAACACAGGAGCGGGCCATAACATAAAGGAATATCTGATGAAGCAAGAGCGCTCTTGAATATTACGATATTCAAATCTCATGTATTTTTAAGTCACAAGGACCGAAATCCAAAGCCACATACCGTTATTTGCATAACAGGACCGGACTTCATACAGGAGCGGAAACCGTAAACGTTCATCTTTCACTCAACTTCATATCATAACCACCTACTTCAGGGTATAAATAAATAAAAAACAAAAACAAGACATTTTTTATATATAATATATAAAGAGTTGACATTATATATAAAATATATACAACATAAATATTTATTTTAGGAGAGGTATATGTGAGGAATAGAGACATCCACAATATATGAAGAAGTAAAACATTTTGCTACACAGAAATTGGAAGAAATGTATTCCAATCAAGATTCTGAAATTAAGAAAACAACCCTTGAATATATGATACCCAAGTCCACAAAAAACATCATACAATTCAAAGAAATTACAGGATATGAACTTACGAGAGTATTATCATATGTTGAAAAGACAGAAATAGATAGTCGAGTAGATCGATCACATATCTATATGATACCAAGCGTTGCCTTGTGTCAAAAATTATGAATCAATGAAGGATATGCTATGAATATCAAACGATGCTTCGATTTTATGCATACTATAAACGAAGGTAATTATCTACCACAGGATTGTATGACACTTAATGATCACATGATAGAAAAAGAATTGGTTTGAGAGACAAAATCTATCTTTTTGGATAACGTCAACAAAAGAAATCATATCGACCAAATATCAGAAACATTATTTCTCCTGTATGATTATCAGAATACTGACGGATCCATAGTTTTCTCTCCACAAAAAGCATTCGAAGAATTGGCTAGTATATGCTGAGAATGACGAGTACAGGAGAACAAAAAACAGCTCATAGATATCTGTAAATTTTTTGTACAAGAACATCGGGCAGATAAAGAAAATACAGAACCAATAGATCTCTATCAGGATATATTCTCTCCCACAGGAATGAAAAATTTCATAAATAGATATGGAATAAGAATGTTTGCAAACAACGAAGGACAATTGCGTCTTTACAGGAAGATATATGAATGTGGAGGCATAGATTGGGATCCAAGCGATTATCGTCATTTCGTAGAGATGTCATTGGAAGATTTAAAAATAGAAGATAGTTCGATAATCATAGAAATTAAGGAAAATAAATTAATATATCAGAACTGGTATCGTGACACTATACTAAGAAAAATATTGAATGATCGGTCATGAAGTAGAAGTAATATAAATATAGAACGACCACGAGACATCGAAGGATATACGGATGATATATTTCTAGTACACAAAAAAGAGGTTTTGAAAGACATCCAAACATTTGCTCAAAATGAATTATTTGAACAGAAAGCGACACATGATTATATCAGGTGAATAACCCTACTCAAAGACAACATAAAAGATAGACTGACACATATGAACGGATTGATGGCTTTTTTAGAGGATTGCGGAAAGATACCATGAGAAGAACAAACGAGGATATTTATTCACCTAAAAAAAATACGATCCCATATCATAAATCGGCCCTTTGATATTCAGCAGAATTTTTTTTCGGTAGGTCATGATCTAATAGGAGAATATCCTGAGATATATGAAAAACTCCTAGAATATATCTGTAATATAAGTAAACAAAAACGCAAACATATGGTACAAGATATTTTTCCGGAATTACATACGACCATCAGTTTAGTAAAATCAATGAACATCAAGATAGATGAAAAAGAACAAATAGAATCACCATACAAAAATCAGATAAAAGAATTCATTGAAGATATCATTAAGTCAGACGGGACACAGTATTGAACATGAATAGACGAGATCAAAAAAGAGTATATAGAAAATAATTTTCACCTTACAAATACCGATATGTACGTACAAGAAAAAAAACAGATGATGGAATATTTCATCCATTATAGCTGTAATATTCATGGAATGGACGCGAAAAGATTAGCACAGATAGGAGCGATGGCTTCATTACATCACAATGATTTACGAAAACAACGAAGAGTAGATCATACTATCGAGATACCGGATATGACTGATGAGGGAAAAAAACTTCTCATTGAATGAGAAGCTGATGAGACAAAAGCATACTGGGAAAAACATATTACACCTCAAGACCTTCTCGCGTTACAAGAAACGACATCATTTGCGACGATTATCAAACCACAGACACCTGCAGAAAAGATATATACAATACAAGAAAGCTTTGAATCAATATACGATCCCGATATTTATAAAGAAGAAATAAAACCGATTGCAAAAAAGTTTTTTGAATCAAAAGATAAATCAATCATCATGAAATCATTATCGCAGGAAGAAAGGAATATAGTTATTCAAATGCCTATAATAAATTTTATCACAAATATAGAAAAGCTCCATCTGGACGAAATACGCAGCGAAATAGAAGAAAATCAAGCTACGCCAGAAAAGATCCAGCAAGCGAAAAATACAATTAATCAAGCTAGAGAGATATTTAGAGATATCGTCAAAGCGTATAAAGAAATACAATGTCCTGAATCCGTAGATATCAGACTAGAAGAAATAGCCAATAATTTTGCATTGGAGATAAACGAATTAGATAGATCAATGGAAGAGGTAGAATGACTCAACCAGGAAGTAAAATTGATATCATATATAAGCGCAGATATGCAAGAAGTAATACCGAATATCAGAGGCTGCTTATGATGTCTCTCTAAATCATGATCAAACCATAAAAACCTGGATTTCCAAGATCCAAATAGATTTTTAATCGTAAGCTATCCTGATGGATCGGGAGAAAAAAGCATAGCGGACCAGATAGCATTAATTCTACCTAGCGAAATATGACCATGTCTAGTTATGGATAGAATATACGGATTCCGTTCACTCGATGTCCTCATCAATCACAGTCTCAACGCCATAAAAAAAGCAGCATCCACAGACATGCAACTCCACGTATTCATCCCCAAAATAAGTATCGAATCAGCAGGAACAAACATGTCGACATATTTTAAAACATTACAATATGCATGTAAAGAGATTTTTCCTAAGGTAAAAATAGAGATACAATCGATACAATTCGATTGAACATATGCAGGATACAATGAATGTTGACTCAAAAACAACAAGGAAAATGAAGGAATACTTATATCATTACAAAAAGAAATTAGAATCTAATATTAAAAAACACCAACATCAATCGAATGATAAATAATCCAGAAGCGAAAAGGAATTCTCATTTGGAACAGTAACGAATATATCATTGTATATTAACGGATTTGATAGGATAGAAAGGATAATAATCTGATTTATCCAACATATCAAAAGTTAGATGGACGGCATATGCTATAGCAAAAACAATTCCCACAGGTACGTTGATGAGCAGAACAATTGCTGATAAAACAATAAAGGTAAATATACTATGCAAATAATTTCTTTCATCTTCTTTTTTTCACGTTTTCGGATTACGGATTACCTTGGGATTAACCATTACATTCCATAATTTTTTTGGATGGAACAAAAATCCATCTTTAATAACAGGCACCAAATGGTCGATATCTATCAAGACAGAACAAGCAATAGCTGTTACATAATCTCAGGTTAAGTGACCGATAATCAATCACGCAGCTAAATGTGTCGGTCCAGTCATTATATATCATAACAAATAAATATTATTCCAAAATATATTCTCGTCATGGTTGCCATGCTTTTCTTTTTCTCCAATCTTCAGCAAAAACATCTTCCCGTGTTTTATGTTTCAAGATAACATCAAGTGCTAATTGAGGAGCTTTGTGTGCTACAATAGCGACATGTTTACCATCATAATTTTTTTTGAGATCAGTAAGAAAAGATTCTATTCTTATCTTTACATCTTCATAACTTTCACCTTCAGGGAATTTTGTTACAATATTTATCTCTTGGAGTGGTTCAACAATATCTGATGGCGCTCAATTATATATTCCATAATCACATTCTCATAATCTTGAATCTTGAATGATGGGTACCTTATTTTCAAAAGTAAGTCTTGCAGAATCGATTGATCTTTTAAGATTAGAACAAAATACTACAGCAAAATCTGCTACAGTAGTTTGTTTTTGAAGATCAATAGATTGTTGTATTCACAGATCAGAAAGTGAAACATCAGATATACCTGATGAAATATTTTTTTGATTATCTACTGTTGTCCCATGAACGAAATAGGTAATTTTCACAGACATAAAATAGTAACAAATAATATAAAACAATAAACAATAAATAATAAAGATACAACTATTTCACGCCACAACATTTTTTGTACTTTTTACCAGAGCCACATGAACAAGGATCATTTGGTCTTACCTTATCACCTGGCTGTGGAACTACTGGCTCGTCAAAAACATTTGGTGTCCCGACAGGTTGATTATTATCATTTACTTCAAATATTTCTACACCATCACTATTTTCATAGACCATTTTTTCTGGTTGCTTAGTAGATGGCTTGTCAAAAGTAAGCTCTTTTACTTCAGCACTCACCTTTTCTAACATTTTGAGATATTCAGCCTCGCTTTGTGAACTTGCCATACTTACTTGTTGTGACTGATCTTGTTGCTGTACCATAGCAAAATCGATACCAGCGATATATGCTGTTACGTCAAATTTGAGTCTATATAATAATATTTGGAATTTTTCAAATGCCTCTGATTTGTAGACGATCAACGGATCAAGTTGTGCATATCACATCAAACCGACTTTATCTCTGAGATATTCCATATCATCAAGATGTTTTACTCGAAGTGTATCCAAGTGATATAAATATACATCCTTAAATATTTGATATAATCTATTCACATCCATTTTTGCAAATTTTGCTTTAAGTTGATCAAGCATAAATAATGAAAGTTCTGCTTGAAGCTTATCGAAAGTCATTTCTTCAAACATCTGAAATTGTTTATGTTCGAGTTTCAATGAAAATTCTTTGTCCATTACACGAAGAAACTGAGCAACAGATTGTTCTAATACTTGAGCATTAGCTATTTGTTGACGAACGATATCACTCATATTTTCTTCTATTTCAAGCTTAATTTGTTCCACCAAATACTTTCTTAACGTTTCATCTGTTTCACTACCAAGAATATCATCTCTCTTTTTATAGATTGCTTGTCTTTGTTTATTGATCACACTATCATAATCAAAAAGGTGCTTTCTGATACCAAAATGTCGTCCTTCCATCTGCTTTTGTGATCTTATAATAGAACTCGTAAATTGTTTTTGATTAAGTTCAAGATTTTCAAGTTCTCATTTTCCAAGAAGCATTGAAGCAACTCATTGGATTCTTTCACCTCCCATCTTACGCATAATCAAATCATCAAGAGCAACGAAGAAAACTGACACTCAAGGATCTCCTTGTCTTCCTGCACGTCCTCTCAACTGATTATCTATTCTTCTTGATTCATGTTTTTCTGTACCGAGAATGAATAATCCATAATGGAAATCTTGTTCTAGAGTTTCTTTTGCTTCCATATCAGCTGGTTTGCATAACAATTCAGCAAATGTGTCAGTATCATGTTTTTTACTACGATTAAATTTTACTTTCATCACGATACCGTTATGACTTACTCGATCTTGTTCTGCTTGTCTGATAAGTTCATCATTCATACCGAGTTCACGTCTCATACCATCCATCGTAAGCTCGTATTCTATTCATGAATAGATATCAATGGAAATTCATTTTTTTTCAGTAAGTATTTGTTTCTTGATCCATCTTGCATAATTGTCTGCAAGTTTATCATTGAGTCCTTGTTCAAGTTTGATATCTGTTCCTCTACCCGCCATATTTGTTGCAACTACGACGCTCTTGAATTTTCCTGCTTGAGAAACGATATGTGCTTCCTGTTCATGAAACTTTGCATTCAAGACATAATGGGTAATAGCATCTTTTTCTAATAGTCTAGAAACATATTCAGATGTAGCGATATTAGCGGTTCCGATAAGAATAGGTTGTCCGATATCATGAGCAAATTGGATATGTTGTTTTACAAATTTCCGTTTAATAGATTCATTATAATATACTTTATCATTTCTATCTACTCTAATGGTCGGTCTATTAGTTGGAATTTCCAAAACAGAAAGTTCATAAATCTTTTCAAATTCTTCTCCTTCGGTCAAAGCAGTACCCGTCATACCGCAAAGTTTAGCATATTGTTTGAAGAAATTTTGGTACGTAATAGTTGCAAGTGTTTTAGATTCTTTTTGGATTTTAACTCCTTCTTTTGCTTCTATCGCTTGGTGTAATCCTTCAGAAAATCTTCTTCCTGGCATTGTACGACCTGTATGTTCATCGACGATAAGTACTTCATTGTCTTTTACGATATATTCCTTATCTTTTTCGTAGACCGCTTGTGCACGAACCGCGTTTTCGATATGATGAATCTCTTCGTATCAAAGATCTTTATATAAATTTTCTACTTTAAGTATTCCTTCCAATTTTGTGATACCTCTTCCACTCAACGATGCAGATTTAGTCTTTTCATCGATATAATAATCACCATCATCTTCCTGGTCTTTTCCTGACTTAGCATCAGTAAGCAATTCTTGAAGTAATCATTTTGAAACCTTTTTCTTATTGGTACAAGGAATCAATCCTTTAGCAATTTGAGAATAATATAAATATTTGTCTGTTGCTTCAGCATTTGGTTCAGAGATAATCAACGGAGTTCTCGCCTCATCAATCAAGATACTATCAATTTCATCTACGATAGCATAATTAAGTGGTCTTCGTACAAGTGATCTCTCTTTCATAGATTTGACCAAATTATCTCTCAGAAAATCAAATCCAAGTTCCGAATTTTCTATATAGGTAATATCTTTTGCATATTCTTCTCTTCTTTTTTGGAGAGAAACAGTTTTGGTTACACACCCAGAAGTCAATCACAACCAAGCATATACATGTCACATCCATTGTGCATCACGAGAAGCAAGATAATCATTAACCGTAACTACATGCACTCATTTTCCTGTCAAAGCATTTAAGTATACGGGCATTACTGCAACTAATGTCTTTCCTTCTCACGTTTTCATTTCAGCGATAATTCATTTGTGAAGAATAATTCATCCAAGCAATTGCATATCATAAGGAACCATATTCCATGTTAACATTTCACCTTTAACTTCAACCTCAGATCCAATCATCCTTTTACATGCTTGTTTCACGGTAGCAAATGCTTCAGGTAAAATATCATCCAAAGTTTCTCACTTGGTAAGTCTCTCTTTAAATTCTTGTGTTTTTGCTTTTATCTGATCATCAGAAAGTGTATCAAACTGACTTGAATACTGATTTATCTCTTTGATCAAAGGAAGATATTTATTAAGTTGTTTCTGATTATAATCTCCAGCTATAAAGCTCATTAATTTTCCAAACATTTTTTTTCAAAATTATTAAAATAAATAAGATGCAATGAAAATCTGAATATTTGTTCTGAAAATTTTCATAACATCGAATTTATAGTTACTATCTCAATAATTACAAAATAATATAATTATTTGGATAGTAACTATAGTTCCGCAATAACGGATAACATTTCTATACTATAAATTTGGGACAATAAAACAATAGTAATTAAATATATGTGTATATATTTCTCTTGCATTCATGATGTAAGAAAATATATAAATATTGTCTTTTTATCTCTTATAATACTCTACTCATGGTAGTTAAGAAAAAAGTAGCAGCTAAAAAACCTGTAGCTAAAAAGGCTGTTAAAAAAGTTGCAAAAAAAACATGTAAGAACTGTTGTTGTAAATAACAGTATTTATGTTTTCAAAAAACCGACGATCGTCGGTTTTTTTTAAAAAATATTTTTTATTTTTTTATAAAAAAAAATTAATAAAATTAAAGTACGAGAAAAACAGCTTAAGAACTACATTAAAAATTGTAATTGATATATCATTTTCTCTTGCATTTCATACTATATATCATATATATTAGAGTAAGATCTCTTTTTATCTTTTATTATTACTCACAAATGGCAAAGAAAGTTGCTAAAAAAGCTGTTAAGAAAGCAGTTAAGAAAATTGTTAAAAAAGTTGCAAAAAAAGCTGTTAAAAAGGTAGCTAAGAAAAAAGTTGCTAAAAAAGCTGTTAAGAAAGCAGTTAAAAAGGTTGCTAAAAAAAAGGCTCCTAAAAAAGTAGCTAAAAAAAAAGCTCCTAAAAAAGCTAAGAAGGCTAAAAAAGTAGCTAAAAAAAAGGCTCCTAAAAAAGCTAAGAAAGCTAAAAAAGTAGTTAAAAAAGCTCCTAAAAAATTAGTAGGACGAGCTGCTGTAAAGATTAAAAAATAATTTGTACTGAGTACAGAAAAATCCACCTAGGTGGATTTTTTTTGTTCTATTGTAATTACATAAGAAGATAGTATATATAGGTCATATATGTATTTTATCTTTTCATATATTAATTATGGCAACAAAAAAAATTATTAAAAAAAATGTTATTAAAAAAACAGTTAAAAAAGCTGTTAAAAAAGTAGCTAAAAAAAATGTTATTAAAAAAACAGTTAAAAAAACTGTCAGCAAAATCAAAAAAGTAGTAAAAAAAGAATTCAAAAAAGACATTAAAGTAATTAAAAAAGAAGCAAAAAAAGATTTTGGGAAAGCAAAAGAAGTGGCTAAGAAAGTAGGAAGTGCAATAAAAAAAGAAGTTAAAAAAGCTGAAAAAAAAGCTGAAAAAATAGTCAAAAAAGTTATCGTGAAAATTAAAAAATAATTTTTTATTGTATAGCAAAAAACTCCGAATAAACGGAGTTTTTTTTATTATTGGATTCTTAAAGATTCTTTATGTATGTTTTTTCGAATATCAGTGATAATTTTTTCAGAAAGTCATTTTTTATATCATGTACGTAGACGAGATTGAAGTACTTTTTTTCGTCTCACGATATCAAAAGCAGGAAGTTTATGTAATTTTTTATATTTTCCTATGGTTTTCACTATAGCAAACCTTTTTGCAAGAAGAGTAACAATAGCATCATCTATATGATCAATTTTTTTTCTTAATTGCGGTAAATCATCCATTAAAAAAAGCATAAAAACTAAATTTTATCCCAAACAATTTTTGTAGTTTTACCTTTTTGTAACAACCACATCAATCTCTTTTCTCTAATCAATAAGTCACAATTTCCCGTATATGCAATTCTTACAGCATATGTTTTGGATTCTTTAAGTTTGAATGAAGCAAAAATATCTTCAACTTTTTTGAGGGTATGAAAACGAATTTTCTTGAAATTTAGATATTTAGTAATAGTCGTTTGATAATGAAAATATCCATAGTTTAAAGGAATAAGTGTATCAACCATTGCATCTTTAAAATATCTCAGATCAAATTTTACGATTTTATTGATAAGAATATTGGAATACGAAAGACTCGTGAGATAATACTTCCAAAGTGGAGTCTCTTTGATTCGATAGACAAATGGAGAATGAAATTTTTTGATAGCTTTTTGATCGGCTGTAAGTGTATATGTCTTTTCTAACTTTTTTATAAGGAGTTGCGCTTGCTCTACATCAGCAAAATCACCAAAAAGACCAAATTTACCTACAAGAGAATGTTTGAAACATTCATCAAAAAGATACGTGGTAAACAAAGGAAGAACAGGTGATTTACTCTTTTTATCCAACAATGCTAATTCATATACCGGTGGGACAATAATAGTCTCTACACCTTGTTTTAACAAGTATTCAATACCCTTTTCTACACAAGCCAATGACTGATCAAAAGTCTTATCACCATATGGCCAATGGAAAAAATCATAATACACAACATAGTCATGATCATACGTAGAAAGGAATTTGAACAAGGTCAATGTTTCAGATCCTGAGGTTATTATTCATATTTTCATTCTATTTCTTTTTTGAGATAAACATATTTATTGAGCAAATCAGTAAGCTCTAGTTGAGTAGTAGCCTTACTTATTTTGTCTATAACAAGAACTTGCGCTTTGAGAAGGGAAGCATAAGAATTAAGTGACGGAGTAGCAAAACCACTAGCAGTAAGTATATCTATTTTAACCAATGATTTTTGAAGACTGATTTTATAGGGAGTGATTTTTATAATAAAATATTGTACAGATTTTTGGAGAAGTGTATCCTGGAATGTTTTCATATTGGCAACAACAGTAATTCTGGAAAGCTGTAACTTGTCCAATAAAGCCTTTTTTGTTGTTTTAATAGTTTTTCGATACTCCACATCACGACCTTTATTGAGATATGTTTGTATTTTCATAAGATCCTTTGCCGTACTAATAATCAATTGTTCTAAAGAAGCTATAGTATCTTTACAATTATAATATCCGGTAGTCTGCTTGAGTGAAATAGTTACTTGTTCTTTTCTTATTAAACAAAATAATCAATCTGACTGATCGGCACTAACGGCTCAGATAGATAAAAACAAACCTATTGCTATCAAAATTATTTTCTTCATATACATGTGTACAACTAAAATATTATACTAGTTCATTAATCATTTTTTTAATTCCAAGTCGGAAATAAGTGTCAGGAAGTTTTCATGATTTAATATTCGAATCAAGTTCTATAAGTCAGGTATAAAATTTTTCTATATTGGTTTTATTTGCTTTAAATAGTGCAATTTTCGCATATTCATTTTTGACCTGCCAAGGATTCATTTTAAGAAATGAGGCGATATCTTTACTATCTTTGAGCCCAATTTCATCTAAATCTATCATAAAGATATAGAATTTCAAAGCTCGATATAACATTCCAGCAAATTGATTTCGATCAGCTCATCACTCTTGGATTTTTTCTAGAATCTTAATCGCCTGGGTGTGGTTGGTAAACAATGCTTTAAGTAAGGCAAAAGAATCTGTCTCTACCTGACCAAATACAATCAAATCAATCATAGTATCATCTATTCTTTTCTGGTTTTTGATCTTTGTCCATGTTTTGAGTTTATCACATTCAAACCAAATACGATATAAATCTGATCCCACCTTGGTGAGAAAATATTGGATTGTCGCATGATCTATACTACAATCGCTCAACTCATTTTTTACAAATTGTTCTAAATCATTATTTTTCAACTGAGTAAACTCTTTGACGGCTGTATTTTTTTCAAGAAATTTATATAATTTCAATCTTTTGTCTGGTGTAGTACTTATGAAGACCAATAAAGAGTCATCAGGGATTTTACCTTCCGCTTTGATCAATGCATCGACAAATGTTTGTAGTTGTTCTGACGTATCTTCTCACAATTTTGTTGTTGCATCCAATGGCAATCAGTTTACAAGAATGAGTTTTTTGGTAGTAAATAAGCCACTACTATAAATCGCTTGTTTGATTTGAGCAATATCTAAATTATCTAAGCTAAATGAAAAAATACTATCTGGTCCAAATTTTTGCAAAAATCACTTTTTTCGTCTAAAGAGTTCTTTATCCAGAAGATACGTCTCCTGCCCGGTAAATAGAAAGATGTTTTGAACCATAATGATAAATAATAATAGTCATCAAAAAATAGCGTTGTAACACACAGTCATTTTATCGTTTAGTCATTTGAATTCAAACTAAAAATTTCTTTGTAATTTTACCTCAAGTAATTACACTCAGCACGTTTATATAATAATAGAACGATGAATTTTTTCAAAAAACTCAACAAAATATTAGCAAAACCAACGATTCGAGCTATTAAAATATACCAATATACGCTTTCACCAGACAAGTGATTACCGTCTTTTTGGTTAAAAGGAAGAATTTGTTCGCATGAACCACACTGTAGCAAATACAGTATTTCTGTATTGAAAAGATATGGATTTTGGCCTGGAATTTTTTATGCTACAGATAGAGTTTTACACTGTACAGCAAGTATGCACAGAACATACGATCCTGAATATTATCGTGTAGTATTTTTTTCTTCAGCACCTATCGGTGTACCTTTTTTACAACATTTAGCAGACGACAAAAGATTTGACGTCGTATGAGTGGTAACACAATGTGATAAACCATCAGGAAGATGAATGGAAATGAACGAAAATATTATAAAAACAGAAGCTAAAAAGTTATTTTCCTGATCTACTATTAGCAATGCATTACTTTTAGATGGATTCGGATGAGATGGTACAAGTAATCGATTTCCTCGATTAAAATCTACACTAGAATCACAATGAATAACAGTGTATACGCCTGTACCAAAAAATACAAAAACACCAATAATAAAAGAACAGCTTGATGATATTATAGAACAGTATGCAGACAAAATAAATGAAAAAACAATAATTATATGACATAGCTTATGATGTTTATTAGCAAACCATTTTCTTACAACAACAGGAAAAAAAATAGCAAAACTAATTTCGGTAGCTCCAGCATTTAGAGAGAACAACATCGATGCAATAGTAAAAAAATTCCCTGCTTTTGCACAGGCAGAAGAATATTTAAAAAATTATCAGAAACACGAATTTGATAGAGAAAAATTAGAAAAATTGGTAAGTGAACATATCGTATATCTTTCAGACAACGACCCTTTCATCCCATATAGCAAAGCAAAAAAATATTACGAAAACAATTTTGATAAGGTCATCATAAAAACATACCAAGGGAAATGACACTTCAATGAGAAAGCATGAATCAAAGAGTTACCAGAAATATTGGCAGATATTCTCTTTATTTATACTCCGACGAAATTGAATCCTGAGAAATCAGAAGAAGGGAAAGCATTCGGAGAACGATTACAAGAAAAAAAACCAGATTTATTGGTTGTCATTGCCTATGGAAAGATTATCCCACAAGCGATTCTAGATATTCCAAGGATTGCACCTATCAACGTCCACGGATCGATTCTACCGAAATATCGTGGTGCCTCACCTATCCAATCAACACTTTTAAACAATGATAAAGAAACTTGAATCACTATCATGAAAATGGATGCGACCATGGACACATGAGACATGATTGATATCCTCAGATTTACGATACCATTTCAACGAACAACCAAAGAATTGATTGATGAAATGAAAAAAATAGGACCGAAATTCTTAAACAATACCTTACGAAAATACGGGAAAAAACTCCTCGGCGAAGTAAAACAACAAGAGCATAAAGCTACCTATTGTGGAAAAATAGAAAAAGAATCCTGACTGATTGATCCACGAAAAGATTCCATAGAAACGATTTATAATAAATACCGTGCATTCTCTCTTTGGCCGAAAATCTATTTTATGATGAACGACAAAAGAGTTATTATAGAAGAACTCAAACTCAATGAGCCATTATATAATAGCAATGATGAAGTACCCTTATTCAAAGAAAAAGAATTACATCCGGCGGTATCAAATATTCAAATTAAGCCAGAAGGAAAAAAAGCAATGCCACGAAAAGAATTCTTGAATTGATACATAAAATAGTTACACTACAGTAAATCAACTCACAATTTTTACTATTTATTCATCCCAAAATGCTATTTGATTTTCAAGCATTTATAGAAGAGCTCAGAGAAAAACCAGAAAAAAAACAAATCGTAGAAAAATACGAGAGTTTATTTGGTCCTATTCAATGAGATATCAAAGACCAGATTTGGTATACAGAATATCTTATAAAATTCGAAGCACTTCCCTACGAAACTCCTGAAGAACTCAAAAACGACTTCGATCGAGATCTCTTGGAACAGTTAGTAATCGGATCATTTAGTAGTGACTATGAACTCAAAAAAGAAGAAAAGAAAGACGAAAAAGAACTCTATATAGCAGTAAAAAGCTGAGAACAAAGTGTAGTAAAAACCGTTTCTGAATTACGATCATTCCAAATTCTCAGACTATACGAAATCTACATAGAAGAACAGATGAATCTTCACGCATTGAAAGCTGAAGATGAAAATGAAAAGAACACTATTGACCAAGAAAGAGAAATGAGACTCAAGAGATGGGAAGCAGTAAGACAAACTATCGACAGAGACGAATTATCTCAAAAAGCTAAATCAGAACAAGCAGGAAAGATGGAAGACTTGATGGGAAAATTATAATTCAATTACTACGTACATATTTTTTTGTAGGGGCGGATAATATCCGCCTTTTTTTATTTTTAAAAATAAAAATATATAATTTCGACGTCGCAAAAACCTTTATACTTCAAGTTTTTACTGTGTCTCAAATAAAAAAAAATCCGGCTGAAAAACAACCGGATCATTATAAACACCTAATATTTAGGTAGGAATTCCTGTATAGGTCCAAGGAGTAATTGCTTTAAGTTCCACTTTTACTTCATTACTTACACCAACAAGTTTATCAATCCATTCGTGGATGATTACTTGGGTAATCAATTGATTTTCACCTTTACGAGTAAGTTCTTTAAGTGCTTTGTAGGCATCTGGATAATTTTCGCGTCGAAGAACTGTCTGTATACCTTCAGTTACCACGGACCAATTATTTTCAAGATCATAATTTATTTCTTAACTCATCAGCATTTATTTGTCATGTTACAATTTTATTCAAGTCATCATCTTCTTTTATTAATTTATTTATTAAGATGTTCAAACAAAGCGATTGCAATACCAGCATTTCCTTCTGCATTTTCGAAATCGATAGGGTTGACTTTATGTGGCATCGCAGACGATCCGACTTCATCCTTTTTAACTTTCTGATTAAAATATCCCATGGATATGTACGTCCACATATCACGAGACAAATCAATAAACACCGTATTTAGGCGTTTCAGAATATCAAAGATTTCGGCAAGATTATCATAGCTTTCAACTTGAGTTGTTGTCTGCTGTCTTACAAGACCGAATGCTTCCAATAAAAATTTATCTGCCCAAACATCCCATTCAATTTCAGGATATGCAACATGGTGTGCGTTAAAATTTCCAGTTGCACCACCAAATTTCGCTTCGAATTGATATTCATCGATTTTTGTACGAAGTTTGATCAGTCTTTCAACAAAAACTTTAATTTCTTTTCCAAGTTTTGTAGGAGAAGCTGGTTGGCCATGGGTATGAGCTAACATACAAATGTCTTTCCAATCAGAAATCGAACAAACAGCACTGGTAATAAAATTATTCAATTCAGGAACAATAACATATTCCAAAGCATCACGAACCATCATATTGACTGCAGGACTGTTAATATCATAAGAAGTTAGTCCAAGATGAATAAATTCCTTATATTGACCCAGTCCATATTCGTCGAATTTTTCCTTCAAGAAACTTTTAACTGCTTCTACATCATGATTCGTAACTTTTTCAAAATCTTTTATTTTCCTAGCATCCTCTACGGAAAAATTTTCAATAATTGAATCAAGAAAATAGAAGTGATTCATAGGAAAATCTTTCAACTGAGGAAGAGGGATTGCACATAAAGCTTTGAAATATTCAATCTCTACAATCACTCTATATTTAAACAGAGCATATTCGGAAAGATAATTTCTCAAGCTTGCTGTTTTTGGGCCATATCGTCCATCAGGGGAAGATAAAGCGGTAATTTCACTCAATCCGAGCGGTAATACTGGTTTTTTTGTTTCCATAAAAAAAATTTTTGGTTTATATTTAATGATTTAGTTTTTTATTTTTGATAATACCAGAAATATCTATTTACCCAAAAAAATCAAGAAAGAGAAAAATATTAGTTTGAACTATATGCACTAAATAGGAAACCAGGGATTGGTTGAGTATAGGAAGCATCTAAAGCAACATGTTGATTGCCAAAAGATGCCTGACTCTGAAGAAAAAAAGTATCGGTAGGTAACACATATGCTGCCTCAAGTTGATTAGAAACTGTTTGTAGGCAGAAAGATTGTTCAATTTGCGCAGTATTTGAAATCATAAGATATATCTTAAATCCGTTTTCTATCAGCCAAGATAATCAATATCTATTAACAAAATTTTGATCTACACCAGCCATATAGGATTCAAACGCGGTTTTAAATTCAATCAGTGAATGAGTGTTCAAAGATCATGATTGAAAGAATACTCAGTTTTCATATAAGTCCTCACCTGAGAGAATAAGCAATCAAAAAGTCACTACATCAGGAGAAGAAATAGTTTGTATCTGGATTTTATCATTTTTGAATGTATCAGCAAGATTCTGATATACTATCCCTGTAGCAAACATGCCCGCTACTGGTCATGTATATTTGTCTCTGAAAAGCGGTACAATCAAAGATTCTCCACCACTAAGTGAATACGGAAATTCACACCCACTGCCCTGCCAAAACCTTTTGGAAAGAAATGAAGCAGTACCAGACATATGGAGAGATAATGAATACTTTTGACCAGAAAAAAAGTTTTCACGTATGATAGCATCTCATGTCGCAATCGAATAATTAAATCCAACTCCACGATGATGTAAGGTGGTCAAACCAAGTTCTATTCATGCTTGAGAAAGATAATATGCTTTGTAATAAGAATTTACGACTGCTGATTGTTGCATCATTTGTTGAACGAAATTCATCGACAAAACCCCAAGCAGCGATGACGCGAGCAAGACAAATATGACGAGAATACTGATATTTCAACGTTTGTGCATACAAGAGAAAGAGAATTAAAAGAATTGCTGGAACGGAACCGTGACATGCGTCGCCCATTGTGTTCAATAGCTTGAACTATATGCTTTGAATATCATTCGAAATCAAGGAGCATTGAGACAATGAAGATAATTTCATTCTGCACATAATGAAGTAGAATCTAAGTATTGTTGTTCTGATGCAAAAGGAATAATCTTGAAGATTACTTTACTGATAGCAATTTTCTTGGTATTGATAAGCTCTATTGTTTTATCTTTGGTGACCATATAGAGCGAACATCACGATGATTCGAGCACACCCGTAAGACTATATTCAACAGCAGGTTCTACACAAGTACCTGTTGTCATAAAACTGATTTCACCATCCTGACCAGACAAATATAATACATCAGTAATTCACTGCGTACCAACCAAATCACCACTTCAATATTTGGTATAATCAATCATATTTCTATCAGAATAATTTTGGACTAGTTGTGAAATCTGTAATATTTCTTGAGCGACTTCTTTTTCTTGTTGTACACGAAATACCATAGTCGCAATTCGATTATATGTTCTAAGGAGCAACACGAAAAGAATACCGAGGATTGCCATCACGATTATTAATTCCAAAAGCGTAAACCCTTTCTTTAAAAGGACAAGTCCCTTTCTTATTTTCATAAAGGATTAATAATTTCAAATAAAACTTTCCAGAACGACTTCTCATGTTTTGCCTCACTTATTATAGAGTACATGCGATTCTATTTTTAAGATATTTTCACGGGGTAATATATTTTGTCATTCAATGACACCAGTAAACACTATATATCTTGAAAAAAATGTTGGCGTTGTTTCCTGTACAGGAAGCGAAGAATACCAGAATATTTCATGTCATCAAACAGTTCACGTAACATAATACAATACATTACCACTCCATAATTCATTGAAAGTTGTTTCAGCTACATGCGGTAAGGTATAGGTATATCCATCAGGATTAAATGAGATTTGAAGTACTTTATGATCTTCACTTCACGAAGAAAATCTCCATAAGCATGCAGCTTCAGGATTTTCTAGTGTTCACCAATCACCCGTAAGTAAATTAGGAACCAACACACAATCCCACGGCAATCATTTGGAATTATTAGAATCTCTCATATTATAGACAAGTTCAATTCATTCTTTAGCAAGAAAGGTAGCATTGGTACGCATTTGCGTAATATCCAAAGTCACCAAGTTTTGGGTAATCAAGCGTAAAACAGCAAGTACTCCAATAGCAAAAACAGTGATAGCAACTATCACTTCTATAAGAGTAAATCAAAACTTTTTGCGCATAGAATATATATAATTGTGTAAATATTATTTACAGCGTTGTTCAATGAGTTTACAGGTTTCCGATTTGATTTCAAAACAATATTGTTTTCCATTTTCAGGCATATACACCTGGAAAGAAAATAGATCTCACGTGGTTCACTGTGATGAAGTTATAAAACATCCAAGTCTATAAGGAACGAAAGTAAGGTTTATATGATCTGTTGTTTGATCATCAAGGAGAAGTTCATGAAACGTAAGTGCAGAAAGTTTTGGTTCTACAACAAATGGACCTTGATCTATTTTATACCACATACCACTTTCAAAACTAACAACCAATGTCTGATATTTTTTTCCATCACGAAAACTCGACGTCATATTTTGACCATAAATTTCATTATAATATCCGACAAATTGTTCTTTGAGAGATTGTGCTTTGAGATCAGTGATACGATTGGAACCAAATCTCATAGTCGCAGCCATCAACACGCCGATAATAACCAGAACAATCATCATCTCTATAAGCGTAAACCCTTTTTTCATATGAACAAGTAGATAAAGAATAGTGTATATGTAGTGATTACTAGGAAACTTTCAACAAAAAAAAAGATTTGCATTTTAAAATTTTTTGAATATACTATACCTATACCTATGGTTACCGTTACAAAAAATCTTTTATCAACTTACTACAAAAAACAATGGAAAAAAAAGCAAAAAGCGACTGTTCTTGTGGAACAAAAAACACATGCAACTGCAAAGACTGCAAATGCGAATGTACATGTTGCAAAGGTGGAAAATGTACATGCGAAGGGAAATGCACATGCTGCTGCGATTGTGAATAAAAAGAAAAAAAGCTAACAACCAATACCCTGAGAGATACGAATTATTAACTTTTAGGTGAGACATAATGAAAATCGTTTTATGTTTTCATGATGTCGAACCTATATCGATGATTTTAGATAATTAAAGTACGAATGCAAATGAAGTAATTTAAGATTTCTAAAACAATCGATGTTATAGTGAAAGTATACGGAATCATAGGTATAATTCAAGTTTTAGTATATAATATACACTCATGCAATTAGAAAATAAAAAAGACATCCTTCTGTCTATAAAAAAAGCATCCGGTACGATTAAAAAAGTAGAAAAATTAATCGAAGATGATGTATATTGTGCAAATATCGCTCAACAGATCAATGCAGCGATAGGGCTACTCAAAAGTGCAAACAACAAGCTTTTGGAAAGTCATATCAAATGTTGCGGAGCAAAAAAACTCTTATCAAAAGATAAAAAAGAGATTGATGATTTCGTCAAAGAACTAATCAGAGTACGAGACGTTTCTACAAGAAAGTAAAATTTATTTTTTTCATAAAAAATCATGAAACATCATAAAATGTACATACCTTTTTATATTGCTATGCTGATAGTAGTACTCTACACAGCAGTTCATCAATTCATCATCGGTCATCGAGTTGGTATGGTAGCGATGAATGATTTCATGGGAATCCGATTTATCTTATTTGGATTACTTAAATTTTTGGATATTGAAGGTTTCGCAGAATCATTTATGCAATATGATATCGTAGCCAGAAAATGGAAACCCTACGGATATTTTTTTCCTATCTTAGAAATCATCCTATGACTCGCCTATCTTGTGGATACACAAATGCATTATCGATTGACTATAAATATAGCAACGGTTCTTCTCGTAGGTATTACAAGCATAGGAATCTTCTATGCGCTCAAAGCTAAAAAAGATATAGATTGCGTCTGTATGGGGACAAAATTCCCTTTACCGATGAGTATCATCAATCTCATAGAAAATATAGCAATGGGAGCAATGGCAGTCTTTATGTTAATCTGGATGGGAAGTATGACTATGACACAAACACCAACAACTACAAATAGTCCGACACAACAAACAATTACAACAGCAAACTGTCACTAATAAAGTCATTTCGAACCTGCCTGCGGCAGGCAAGCGAAGAGAGAAATCTAGGCCTTTATATAGGATTTCTCATTACATTCGAAATGACCATTACAAACAAAAAATCCGCATAAGCGGATTTTTTTATATAAGGTATATATATATATTGAAGAATTAATTTATAAGAGACAAACACGGACGAGCAAGACCTCTATTGCTAGCATCACTGAGTATACCCTTATTTGCATGAAAGTTGAAAGCTCGAGTGGTGTCCTCATTGACTGGGGAAGCGGAACTCAGAGATCCAAAATAATCTTTATCAGACCATGTACCATCACCTACATGCCCAGACATCGATAAATCCAATATGTTTCATAAAATATTTGCTCAAATATAACGATCACTGCCTGAGTATCATAATGGTAATGCCCGCATTGCTTTGCTGATATGATCATGTTCTATCGCTATTTTTCCTTGTTTATTTGTTTGTTGTATATATTGGTCTGTCGTAAGAAAATATTCTGGATTACCATTATAGATGGTTTTATAAATTCCTTGTTCGTTACTCTCAAATACATTATCATCATTTGGCTTATCATTGAATTGTACTTCAGGAATAAATTTTTCTCTAGAAAACTTTAATCAAGCAATTTCTCTATAATTAGATCAATACTTGATAGCATCAAGTTTTTGCAAATTTTCTCCAGTACACATTTTATTGTTGATAATAAATTTGATAGATTTTTCCATATTTGCTTTATCTACTTCCGTCATATTGGGCTTATTAAGCAAATACTGATAATCTGCAATTTCTTTATGTCTATAAAAATCTGCAGTTATTTCATTCTGTACAGTTCTAGTAACATCTTTAATTTCTTCTTCAATAGGTTTTTTTAATTCATTGGCAATCTGATCATCCAATCATACAACTGTTTTTTCTATCATAATAACAAATAAGTGAATAAAATAGTTATATTGTATAGTAGTATATATGCTTTCAAAGAAAAAGGTAAATTTTTGGTCTTACATTCCTGCTCACTCCATAATCTGAAGAATTAATCCGAAGATACCGAGTGCGATAACAACCACGATTCATCAAACGAAAATCAACATTACGGGTTCAATAATCTTGGATGATGTAGTGATTATATTATTGAGATCTTCTTCATACATCTTGAGGACATTTTCCAAAGAATTGGAGAGATTCGCAGTTTCTTCACCAACCTTGATCATGACGGATACGTCGGAAGGAATCAGATCAGTTTCATATTGTAGAGTAGAATAAATAGTTTCTCATTTTCCTAGACCGACCAATACGCGTTCAATCATATCCGTATAGGCAGGAATTCCTAAAATATCTCTCAGTAATTGAAAGGTTTGGATATAATTCATTCCAGCAGCCATCATCAATTTTGTATATCTACAAAATTTTACCACATAGAAATATTTAGTCATTTTACCAATAAGCGGTACATTGAGCAAGAAACTAAACCAGGTTTTCTTACCAAATTCTGTAGAGAAGAAAACTCCTCCGACCAAACCAAGTCCTGCAGTCACTCAAAGAATAGTTTTCCATTGTGTCTGGAAAAATACGGAAGTACTTTGGAGTGCTCTCGTAATCCACGGCAATTGAAGGTTTTGGAAGCTTTCAGCGATAGAGAAAATACCAGGCAACACGAGCAAAAATAATGCGAATACAGCAACGATAGCTACTACGATAAGAATAGCAGGATACAATAATGCACCAACATATTTATTTTTCATATCTTTGACATAGACATATTCTGTCGCAAGTGATTGTAAAATCATAGGCAGATTACCTGACATTTCTCATGATTTCACGATAGTATAATCTCACTGATCAAAATAATCTGGCAATCTATTTAATGCATAAGAAAAACTTTTTCCCACACGAAGAAATGCTAAAACATTTCTTGATATTTCTTTGAGCGCGTAGTTATCTGAGCTTTGACCTATAATATTCATGGCTTCGACTATAGAAATTCCACCACTTAATAAGTAAGCAACTTCTTTGAAAAACAAAATTTTATCCTTGGCTCAGAAACTTCCTCTATCCATGGATTGTAAAGTAGATACGATCATACCATCGATCGGACCAGCCTTGTATTCCTGTGTATCTTGTTTTTCTGTTTCCACCATAAACAATCTAAAGTAAAATAAATTAATGTTAAGTTCTAAATGTTAAATGTTGAGTGAAGGATTTATTATATTATGGACTATTGTATATTACGATAGTTTATAAGAGTACAAATTCCATCACTTAGAACTTAGCACTTAACACTTAGCATTATTTGTTAGTCTGTGTAGTAGTAAGCATTCAAATCGATATCAACCTTTTGTTGGGTTACATAATTGGCTATATCATAATTCACTTTGTCGATTTTATATAAGACACGATAATTTGGATCAGCGAGTACTCTCTTCTCTACGTTGTCAATGAAAGAAAGTAATGCGTCCTTGGTATCAAACGTAATATTGAGTTTGAGCGGAACGTAATAGAGGTTTCAGAAAAATTGTTTTGGTTCTCCGATAGCAATCTTATTAATTAATCCATTTTTTGCTTTGGTGACCGGATCTCTGAGTAAATATTCATTGATGTTTGCAAGTAATATCTTTTCATTGACGAACATTTTGGGATCAGTTAGATTATTAAGTTGGATATAGGATCTCGCAAATGAAAAATTAGTTCTCAATGCAGGATCTATCGAAGTACAATTTTGTCTCGTATTGAGACAAGAAATAATATTTGATTGTTGTGTTTCGATTTTTGTAATTAATTTTTGATCAGCATCGGATTTTAGTTTTATAGTTGCAAAGTTAGAAATCTGAAAATTGATATCACTCACTTCCGTTTGTGTTGATTGGAAATTGTCCCATGCAGGCAAAAGAATATTATTTCCAAAAATCACGAGAATAAGCAACAGAACTATAAAATAAATTCTATATCTGATACTTACTACTCTTGAGGTAGTAATCAATATTTGATTATCTTCTGCAAATGTATCGACTCCAGCGGATTTTTTCTCTTGTTGTTCACCGAGCAATCTATCGATAATTTGACTATTCTGCTGTACTGCCTGTTCCTGCATCATTAATAATGTTAGCTTCTAAAACAAATTCATAATAATTATTATCTCCTACTCTATCGTAGGTCTGGATACGAATATTTTTGACAAAGTCTAAACTAGAGAATCTATCAATCAGTGATTTGATACCTTTTGATGGACTGGTATAATACAAAAGCAACAAGTTGGAAACCTGTCCTTTAAGCGTAATCTTTTCCATACTAACATTAAAATCGGAAAGAATAATAGTATCTGTCGTACTGGTATCGATTTTTTTCATATCTTCCAACATAGCAATCATCTTGGAAATATGATCAGATCGTGGAATATTTACCTGTTTTTCTTCAAGAATTTTTACTGCTTGGAGTTTATTATATCCCGTAAGCATTTTATATGATTCTAACTGTGCATTCTGGCCAGACAAGGTAACACGTTTATCGGTGATAGTTTGATTCATGAGAAACATATCGACTTTGAGATAGCCGAAACCTACAATTCCTAAACCAAGAACCACCAGTAATATTTGAAAGTATGCTTTCCATCTAGAATGAAATCTCCCTGCGCTCATTGAAATGTATATGAAGTAAAACCTAAGTTAATTATACTCAGAACAGCGAATTTGTACAAATCAAACCAACGATGAAACACTTCTTATATACCAAAAAACAAAAAAAAATAAATATCAGTTGACATTTATAATAAAATCTATATAAAGACAAAAAACATAAATAAATAGATAAAAAATGACAAATTTAAAAACAACATTCAACAACGACAATGCTGCAGCAATCGCTGCCATGCAACAAAGGAAAAAAAGTAACAAAAACCTGGTTGAAGAACACGGGAAGCAATGGAGAAAATCTATAATGCTCATTATGGGCATAACCATGATTTTTATTGCCGTCCATGACCTCAACAGGTGGGACTCATGGTCCACGTATTTCGGTGCAATTGCCGTAATTGGCCTGATATCTGGAGGAATTGCGTACGCATACGGGTACTGGAAACAACCCCAGATAGTACAGCCGGAAAAGACAAAACTCAATGAATTGGCAAAAGAATTTTTAATAGGTGAAGCATTGCCGGCATTGCTCAAAAAATTACAAAACGATGGATATGAAGTATCATATTCACCTGAAACTTCACCCAACGACCTATTAAATGGCGAGGAATACATCAAATCGGATGGAAGTCTGATAGATGGACAGACCTTGAATCTAAACAAACAATTGTTTCTGACCAAAAATGGCATACAGTTTGTGCTGACCAGATGGTCATTTAACAACACCGACTTCGACCTCGAGGCAAGGGTTGTAACCGGTGCCATACAAATTTAATACAAATCAACAAGCATAAAAGTTCCCTCGTATTGAGGGAACTTTTTTTATACTCAATAAAATATAGTTGACATTTATTAAGAAATATATATAAAAGAGAAAACAAAAAA
>JAPLUU010000010.1 GCA_026397515.1 candidate division SR1 bacterium
AGAAGCGGATATTATTATTTCAGGCACAGGGCAGGGCGGATTGATAACGGGGGATAAAATAAAAAAAGGAGTTGTAATAATAGACGCTGGAACTTCTAAAATGGATGGGAAGATTGTCGGTGATGTTGATAGAAAATCACTGATGTACCTTTGGAATAAATTATCTGACCCCAATGTACATCCAAACGATTATTTGCAGTTTGAAGCACCAAGTGAATTCATATTCACCCACGTATTGACTACTTGTAAAGGTGCATATATGCTGAGCAACTTGGTATCAGGCATTGATGATAATGATAATCAGGCTATCGAGAAAGGATATCAAGAGGAAGCAGCAGAAACACGGACAGTCGAAGCTGATGATGAGTTCGAATTGATGAAAAAAGAAAACCACATTCCCGATCTGCCAGAAGATGAAGTTGTGGTAGATGAAATCATGGAAGTAGAACAACCAGAAAATCTCTTTGACATGAAAATCAAAGACGGATTTAAACTCTTTCAGCGGTGCTTTTGCGAAAAACGTAAGGACAGTTTATGTGCTAAACGACATTATCTGATCGGTACAGGTTCTGTTATGATTAATAATGAAACATACACGGGTACACATGTATATTTGTATCCTGATGTTAATTATGAAGAAACAGATATTGCAGAGGAAGATATCAAGGATCCTTTGTATTTAGCTTTCCAAACACAAAAGGATACTCCTGGAATTCAGTATGCGCGCTCACGATATGTGTGTGGATACGTTAAAGAATTCCGTGAACTTTTGTCACAGATGTAAGACGTATAATGCAAAATGTAAAATGCTCTCGGTATTTCGAGAGCATTTTTTTAATCGAGACGCAGTAAAAAGTTGAAAATAGTGAAATTTTTTACGACGTCGAGATTATATATTTTTTTAAAAAATATATCGTCCTTCAAAAATATATTTTCCTTCAATATACTATTACTTGATTTCCAAAGTAGCAACCATTTCATCTATTTTTTGTACATAATCAGCAAATGTTGATGTAGTAGCGGTATAGCTGAGAATATATACTGCTTTATTTTTTATAAGATATACTTGTTCCCATTGAAGTTTTCTGGTTCCTTGTGTTCCTACATAGATAAGTTTCTGTGCATCCAAATCATTTATCTTGATAGTTTCGTTGCTGAGTTCAGTAAATCCAGGGATAAGCTTTATAAGTTCGGGTTTCGTAATAGCATAATAATCATCAAGCGTATAGTCTTTATCCAAGGCCTTTTTCATGATACCTATATTTTCTTGGAGGGTATCACCACTAAGCGTTGGCGTAAAAAACATAACTGATGATCCGTAGACGTTTTCTTGATATGTTCGATCTCCAGGATATTGTACAGAAAATCAATCTGTTTCATTGGTATATGTTTGCCATTCAGCAGCAGATTGTTCCGTTACTATATTTCATGTTGCTGTAGGTAGGGTAGATGTAGGAGAAGAAGTTTTTGCACATCCGAAGAGGAAAAGAAGTCATCCTACTACTATCAGAGAAAGAAATTTTTTACTATTCATCATAGTATTTTTGTTAAGATGGTAAAACGATGGTAAGTATAACAAATATTACTCAGTTTTCAAGAAAACTGTTTTTTTGGCTATAATAAGACTATTCTGTGATTGTTTTCGTGAAGATAGTAGAGTTCATTTAGCGAGATAGGATAATGTTTCAATAATAAATCCACTGAGCGAGGCAAGTTTTTTCAGTTCTGCTAATGTGTAGATATGATAGAATCTTTTATCAATAGTTTTCCCATTTTTTCGAGGAACCATGATACTATTCCATTCATCTTTACCAAAAGAGATAATATATTTCCCCAATGAATGCGAAAAATCTTTTTGAAATTTTCTGAGAAACCATCGAGAAAATGACCAGTTGGTCATGATCAGTTTGCCATCATATTTTAATATTCTATAAACGTTTTTCATGACAAAAAATCTTTCTTTGATATTGGGAATATGTTGAAAACTCGCTACGCCAATAACAAAATCAAATGATTCTTGTTTGAGTCATTTTACATAATGAACAATATCGTCACATACAAATGTTGTGGTAATATTTTTTGGTGCAGCTTTGCCACTAATCTGTTTTTTTGCAAAGCTCAATAAATTTTTGGAAATATCTACACCGACATAATTAATCTTAATATCTTTGAGTTGAGCGAGGTGGGCGAGTAGTCTACCGCTTCCGCAGCCAAATTCTAATATGTTAATAGTTTTTTCTTCACTAGTTTGTATTTCATCCAAAAAAATATCTGCATCGGATCGATGTTTGTTTCTTGTATGATAATATTTTTCTGCTTGAGCGTCGTAGAATGCTCTAAGTCCTTCTTTAATACCCATTCACTTACAAGCAAATAAAATTATTCAAACATATTTTGTCCAACCATACGACCAGTTTCTTTGGCCGCTTGACGAGATTGATTTACTAAATCTTCAAGGGTGAAAGTAATTTCATCTCCCTCGATAAAGAGTTTTTTGAAATGCATGAGGTAAAGGAAAACCAACATAGTCATCCTTACGTCGTTCTTACAATATCTTTTGAATTCTTCCAATGCATCGAGATCATTTTCTTCTATATATTTTTTATACAGAACCTCTCATTCAGCTCACGAAGTGAGTGTTTTACTGACATTGACCAATGCTTCAGCTATTTTATTCAACCCCAATCTTTTGCCCGTCATCGCTCGTACAAACAAGAAAAGATCAATAGTTTTTTCATCTAATTTTTTGATATCTTCATCACTTCATCAGACATTATAAACCGATACCATATTATCAAATGCGATACTATTGAATCCGACAATATATCCATCAAAGTCCAACATTTTCTGGACAAAGGCTTTCAATCATTCTTGATCAACATATTCGTATGTCATTTTATTCCCTCCGGTAGGATACATAGCGTAGGCGAGTAAGAATTTAGTTTCTTTGAGATTTTGAATATTCGTATCGGTTTCAATATCGTATACCATATAATTCTTTCATCAGATAGTCGAATATTTTCCGGTATGAAATTCATCCAAGAGTATCTGTTCGATGGTTTTTTGTCAGGTAATTTTTTCTTTTTTGAGAATATAATTTTTTACCATGCTTTGAAAGTCTCTTTTCCCCTGCTCATCCAAGACGACCTGGATTTTTTGTTTTTCATCCATCAAGGTGTATTCTTCATTATTGTTTTGAAATCTAAACGTAAAATCACCTCTCGTCATATAATAGATTTCATTTCCTTCTCTGAAAATTTTTTTAAAAAGATCACTAGCCATTTGGCAGTGTTCTCTTTTGAGAATACTATAAAAATTACTAATAAAAGTATTCTGGACTGTTTTGAGTTCGTCTAGGGTAAATCTTTTATACATACTTTTAAACTTAATGAATAATGAATAGTGAATAGTGAAAAATGTCGGATTTTGTTATATGAACTATTGTAAATTACGATAGTCTATAATAAAAGGAATTCCTACATTATTCATTCTTAATTCTTAATTATTAATTTGCGAAGCACGATAGTTTTGTCGTGCCGTAAGGTCAGCATTTTTAATCGCTGTCAACGGATCGATGACGAAAGAATTTATACTGTTTTGGTGGGCATCATCAAGTAATAAATTAAGATTTTGTATGAGATATGGTTTGGTATTTGAAAGTACGTCCTTGAAATACCAAGGACCGAGCGTATTGGTTTGTAGTGAATAATTTATAATAAAATTTATTCATCCGAGAGAAATATCTACAAGAACTGTTCAACTCTTGTCTGCAATATCATTTGCTTTGATACCAAGATATTGTTGAATCTTTTCAAAGACGACAATAGCATTTGTTGTCCCTTCGTGTCATTGAGTTGGTGCTTGATAGTTCAATATAGCTTGGATAGTATCAATGAGATTGTAGGTATTTCAAATGATGACGCTGTAAGAAGTTTTGATAAGATTTTCCAATGTTTTATCTGAGAGTGTA
Organism: candidate division SR1 bacterium; assembly: GCA_026397515.1. GTDB lineage: Bacteria > Patescibacteriota > Gracilibacteria > Absconditabacterales > Absconditicoccaceae > CAJBLF01. The sequence continues at coordinate 3,971 of JAPLUU010000010.1, forward strand.
ACGTTTTCTATTCAACCATTTTTGATGGCAAAATTATACTGCACCGTTCATTGAATTATTGCTACACCGGTATTTGTACAAGAGATAACGGTAATATTTTGAATTGTTTCTAAACCTGGACAAAGGTCAGTAGTTGCACTTATTGGCGCATTGGTTTGTTCATAAAAAACCAGATTTTTGGAAATATAACTATAGAGTTCTCCGATAGAAAAATTTTGAATCAGAAGAAGATTTTTCAAGACATCATTGATCTCAGCTTTATTTTGAAGATCGATGCTGGTGACCAAAAGCATGTCATTTTTGTAGTTCATAATAATATGTACTTTTACCGTTTCATTTTTGTCCGGAGAAAAGAATTTCAAATATCCAACAATATCGATATTGGTGTCTGAGATACTTTGTTTATCTATAGTCAGATAGGAAATATTTTTTAGTTTTTTTTGGATTTTTTCTGATTGGCTGATCATAGTATTTGCTCATGTGCTTGTTTCTTTTTGGGTGATGAGTGATGTGTTTTGTACGTCCGAGTTAAGACCAGTAAAGCCAAGCATAGGTTCTCATTCATTCAATATATGTATCGTAGTCAAGAGTGAAGCGATTTTACTACTTCAGAGATTCTGGGTAAAGGTGCTTGATTGATATGCAATTTTTTCAAGTGCTAACGAAAGATATTTATTATTGTACCAGTAGATTTCATCTGTATAGAAATGTTCTATAGTATTCTTTTTGAGGAGTTCTCTGACAAAATCAAGATAGACACTAATTTTATAGGTATCTGCTTTATTAATAAGAAAATCCTGATAGATTTGTTGTTGGTAAGAGAGGAGTTTGTATTCATTTAATAGAATGTCTTTATAACTGGTTTTTTCAAAAGACTGATTTTCCAATGTTTTCTGAATCTCCATAAAGAGTGTAGTTCTTTTAAACAAATCTTCGTATGTTTGTCCACATAAGGTAAAGAGTTCTTTGATGATATCGTTTTGATCGTTGGCATACAAAAGATATTTTGAGAGTCATTCACAAAATCTTCATTTCTGGATAGTATTGTTAGCTATACCATCAAAAATCTTTTTTAATCAAGGATAATCTGCAGAGATGTTGTAGATAAAAAAGCTATCCAAAAAATCACTGAGATAATAATTACAGGTATTTTTTGAAAACTTATTTTCAAAGATACATGCAAGATTAAAGTCATCAACTAGTGTTTTAGAAAGTGGTAATTGTACACGAGTAAATGATTTAGTTATGGTAATTTTTTTGGTAAAGATAAATGTATTCACAAAATTTTCTAATTCGTTGATATCATATGTTCCTCCAGAAAAATAGCTGAGCTGTTTAACCGGGATGGTATTATACATATAAAAGTATCTTGGTACGGTAAATCATTTGTAGCTGATAAGATTGTTTACTGATTTGATAAATCATGCTTCTGTTTGAAAATTTGCTAAACTCTGCGACAAGTTTAGATTTTTGCATAAGTAAATTATCGTTGGTTTGAAAGACATTGATAGTGGCTGATTGGGAAATGACTCTCTGAAAAATAAGGAGAGCAACTATGACTGCGACGAAAAAAATAAGATAATGAAATACAAAACCGGATATTTTTTTATATGTATGTATGGTTTTTGTTTGTATATCGTCCATTCAACGTCTAATCGTTAAGTAAAGTACTTATATAGTATACAGTTTTCTTCCCCATTTGTCAATAAATAGGACGGTAGATGTTTGTATGACTAGGGAATTATTATTTTGATATCCACCAAAATCTAAACTTCCAAAAGTAGAATGCCCCAAAATTATCAATAATCCCTTGCAATTGTATCAGATTTTTTTATACAGCGAGGGCATTAATATTTTTTTATATAATAAAATGTGTTACCATGAAAAAATTACTCACTCTAGCAGTTGCTATATCTGCTGTTGCTTTGTTCGCTGGTTGTATGAATACACCTGAAACAACAGACGATACTACAACTCCAGTAGTTACAGAAACAACTACTCCAACAGTAGAAGAAGTTGTACCTACAACTGACGCAACTGGAACAGTAGAAACAACTACAACTACAGAAGTTGCTCCAACAGCTACAGCAGAATAATTCCCTATATACATAGGTTGAAATCCGCTGACAAACAAGTAGAAAGAGAATCGAAAGGTTCTCTTTTTCTGCAAAGCAAAAAAAGACTGATAAAGGGCTTTCAGCTGATAAAATGATAAATTGATGAAATTTATCACGAAGTATTTATCGCGCGAAGTGCTTTTGTCGCGAAGCATTTATCTATTATATAAATAACTATGCGCTTACTTACCTACATACAGACACGTCACCAAATTTCTAGAAGAAAGTTTGTTACTTTGGTGAACGAAGGATTTGTTTCTATTAACGGAAAAAAAATCACTGCATACACGCAAGAAGTCATAACGGGTGATAAACTTTCAATCAAAGCACCAAATTTCAAGATAGATGAAGTTATCGAAGAAAAACAAAAATCTTCAACGCTCATTTTGCTCAATAAGCCACTTGGGTATGTTGCTTCCAAATCCGATCCCCACAACAAGACTATTTACGAAATACTTCCCCCGGAATATACAAATTACTATTATATCTGAAGATTAGATAAGAATTCTCATGGGTTATTGCTCCTAACTGATGATCCCGCACTGGTGAATGAATTTGAACATCCAAAATTCGATATAGAAAAAGAATATATTGTAGAACTTGATATGGAGTTAGATGCAAAAGATATTCAGAGAGCACTTTCTGGAGTAAAGGATGAAAATGAAATGCTCAGAGCTATCAAAATCACCAAAAATAAGAAACATTACCACTACAATATAACTCTCAATGAATGAAAAAAAAGACACATTCGTAGAATGTTCAAAACTATCGGGTATCGTGTGATGGATCTCGAAAGAGTTCGTGAAGGGAAATATAGTCTAGGAGACGTAAAAGTAGGCGAGTGGAAAATTATAGAACAGAAATAAAGTGATGTTGTAGAGGACAGTTCCAAACCGTTCTTTATTTAATTCTACAGACAATGCTTTTATTTTTTTTCTTTCTTATAATTGTTTTCTGCTCTTTTGTTGTTTTTTTCCATAGTTGCTGCAAAACAAGACTCTAGATCAAACAAATCTTTATGTGAAAGTCTGACCAAATCATGAAGAAATAACATAAGACATCATAAGATATTATTTCTGATTTTTTGAACAGTAGCTTCTTTCCCTATTGGGGGATGCATGAGAAGTTCTTCATTGGGAATTACAAATGTACGAAGTATATCAGCATCAAATTGTAGGCGCTTAAAGAGCTCAGAATAGGATTCTTTAATGTCAGGATAATCTCATGGGTATTTAGATCGTCCATCAGGAGGAAGGAGTCTATGTTTTCCCGTAATGGTATATACGACATGGTCTAGAAATTTTTCTAACTTTGTACTGCGATATTTAACAAAGGAATAATAGGGCTTTTCTAGAGCAAATTCATACTTATTACTCAAGCAGCACAATGCAAAAAGAATATCTCACAATTCTAGGGCAAGTTCTTTTCTACAATTTTCTATAGCAAGATTTTTACTTGCCGGTATATGAGTTCCGATACTATTATTTAGTTCTCTTTTTTCAGAAATGAGTTTATGAACAGCTAATTTTGCCTCTCAAATTTCTTCTTCAGATTTTTTACAAAGTCCATCAGCATCAAAATAGCCAAAAGGATGTTGTTTAATCCAACCATCTACTTCCATTTGCATGGAGCTAAGACTTGCCATTTTTTGTTAGAAACAAAAGTAAAACTATTTATTCATTTCATCCTCTATTTTATTGTCGGGATATGTCTTTTCCAAGTAAGCAATAACTTTCCTCAAAATTTCATTTCCTTTTTCTATATCTTCGGAACTAGTTCTTCAATGACCAGATATTATTTCTTGTTTTGTATGTTTATCAAATTCAAAGCAATTGTTTTTGATCTCATTTTTATGAAACAATATATAATCATCGATTTCATTAAGGATATCAGCATCTGGATCTATAAATCTTTTTACAATATTTAAATGACTTCTAATGCCGACAAACCATATACTTCTACATTTGAAATAATGGTAGGTATACAGAAGTTTATCATTTTTACTTCTAAATAAATATTCTAATCCGTCTACAGGCAAAAGAGGAATTGTTTCTATAAAATCATTAAGAAGTATTTTGAAAAAATGTATATATCATGTAGGTGTAAAAAAATTAAAAGTATCCAATCTAATGAGGTGGTGTTTATATGATTCTTTATCAATAATTCTCATCTTATAGACATCCTGCTTATCATCCAAGATATACATATACTCACATTTCTCTCAGTTCTCGTCTACTCATTCAAATATTTTCATCTCGTTTACCATAGCATCAAAAAGTGCATTCTGCGTATCACTTGGATGAAAACGGAATCATTCAATATGGTTAACTTTTCGTGTGAGTGGCTGTAGTGACTGCAAATCGTATAATCATGTAGTAAAATTATTCATCCATTTTATCTTTAACTTTACTTAGTAATTGTAACGCCTGAAGTGGAGTGATATTGTTTAAGTCATAACTTTCGAGTAGAGACTTGATTTTTTCGTAGGCCAGATTTATTTCAGGATTGGGTTCAAGATCGAAAGTAAAAGGTGAAATATTTTTTTCACTTCATTCTTGTCACTCATTTTTCCCTTGTTCCTGTTCGAGAACATGTAAATGCACTTTTGCTTGTGCGACGATGGTCGCTGGTATTCAGGCTAACTTAGCTACATCGAGACCGTAGCTTTTACTTGCTCACCCTTTGACTATTTTTTTCATAAAGATAACTTCTTTGTCGGTTTCATAGACACTGACGGAAAAGTTTTTCACCCCAGGCAAGGTATCTTCCAACTGAATCAATTCATGATAATGGGTAGCTATCAATGTTTTTGCTCCGATATTCGTCACGAGATATTCTAGTATCGATTTGGTCAATGCCAGTCCATCGTAGGTAGCAGTTCCACGTCATAATTCGTCGAAAATGATGAAACTTTTTTTGCTCGCATTGTTCAAAATATTTGCCACTTCTATCATTTCCGTCATAAAGGTAGACTGATTTTTTGCGATAATATCTCCACTACCGATACGTGCAAAAATCGCATCCACTATTCATAGCTTGCATTCTTTCGCCGGTACGAATAATCCACAATGAGCCATCAAAACGATCAATGCATTTTGTCTCAAATAGGTTGATTTACCTCACATATTTGGTCACGTGATAATATGCAGGAATCATTCTTCTGCATCAGATTTTCCATTTAATAATAAATCATTCGGGATGAATTGTTGATCAAGGGGAAGATATTTTTCTATTACGGGATGTCTTCATTCTACGATAGTTAGCGTGTCTTCATTGATGAATATAGGTTTTACAAAATGTTTTTCCTTAGCCAATAATGCTTGAGAAACAAACAGATCAAGCCATGCTATTCGTTCGGCGAATTCATTCAATGATTTCATTCCTTCAGCTATTTTTTGTTGTGCTTGATGGAGTAATTCAAATTCAACCGTACGTAAATCATCTTTTGCTTTCAATATACTGACTTCTAAATTTTCCAGATAGGGAGAGGAATATCTCTGACCTCATTTCAGCGTATTTCTACGGACTACGTTAAACCTTTCATCTAATCACGCATCAACTTTTGAAAGTTTTTCTTCAAAGTGTTGAATGTCTTTGTTTACTACTTCAAGAAAATATCACTGATTCAAAATATATTTTACTTTGACATTGGGTATCCCTGCAACATTTGCCAACTCTTGCTGATACTGCATGAGAAGGTCATCACTGTGATATGCTATTTTTCTCAATTCATCTATATTGCTTTGATATCCATCACGGATAAAATCGATATCGTCTTTGTATTCGTCATCATTTTTCAATAATTGTTCAAGATGATTGTAGATATGGTGTACGTGTCATTGAATACTTTCATCAAGTCACAAGTACGTTAATTCGTCTAGCAAAAATTTATTTTCGAAAAATATTCTCAAAGTGGCTCTGAGTTTGATACAGGTACTGGGTAATAATTTTTTATACAAAAGTATACTTATCAATTTCGGAATATCGCGAACATGGCTCAATATTTGGTGAATACGTTTGCCAGTATTTTCTTTATATACATTTCCATCAACTAATCGTTCCATCATATCATCGTTCATATATTTTTCAATGGTATCCAATCTTCGTTGTAATTGTTGTGGATCTTTAATCGGATTGGTAATCACATAACGGAGAAGTCTTGATCAACCAGCTGTTTGTGTTGTATCCAAAATATTCAATAGACTATATTTTTCGCTGCTTTCGTACGTCGACGACAATATTTCCAAATTTTTTATCGTGACTTCATCCAGGATGAGATATGTATCTTGGCTATGAAAGGAGATTTTCGTGATATTGGTCAGTGCATGTTTTTGTGTGTGTTTCAAATAATAGAGGAGTAGCGTAATCGTTTCCAATCTTCCTTCTTCTACAGCTTTCCCATAACTCATATGCTGTTGGACGCCAGTCGTTCATGACAAAAATTTTTCTGGATCAGGGGGAAGATCTCGCACAGAAATGAGACATTTCATATAGTGTTGGACGGGGATACTAATACTTTCTTTCTCGGGAAAATTTACATCAAAAATAAGTTCAACAGGTTTGATCGTTAAGATAAACTTTTGCATTTCCGTGATATCAGAGAAGCTTTTGGTCCAGTACTCACCGATGCTAAAATCACCCCAAGCGATGTGATAGCTCTGTCCGTTGGTATGAGGGAGAAAGGTGATTCCCATCGAATAGGTAAATTCTTTCTTCGTCTCTTGGATATATGTTCAAGGCGTTATAATCGATACGACTTCTCTTTCGACAATCTTGCCGGGAATGGGTTCGCTTGTCTGTTCAGCAATCGCGACTTTATAGCCATTATTGATGAGTTTCGTAATATATTTATCTGCACTATGATAGGGGATTCCCGCCATAGGCACGGAATTTTCAGAATTTTTATTCTTGCTCGTTAGGACGATATCGAGGACTTTACTACAGGTTTTTGCATCTTCAAAGAAGGTTTCATAAAAATCACCCATACGAAAAAACAAGATACAATCTTCATGCTCTTTTTTGATATCGAGATATTGGATAATCGCTGGAGTAAATACCATACTAAAGGATGAACAATGAATAACTAAAAACGAACAATTCATTTGTATAAATTAGTCTTTTGAATTCAACTATAAATAAAAAAAACAAATTGTCCGTTTATTTAATATAAGTATTGAAAATGTAAAGGATTTGGGTATAAATAGGTAAAACAAAAAAACGTTAAAATTAATAATTATGAAAGAACTAATTGTAATGGAATTACGAAAGGCAAATAATTCCGTAGAATTTATAAAAGCCCTTCTCTTAATAGGATATAAAATAGAGACGGTACTGGAAATAACAAGATATTCAAATTCAATTCCTCCATTGGTAGACAGAAAAATGACTGAAGAGGAAATTATTAACTTCTATTGTAGTGAAAATCCTCCAGAGAAAAAAAGGGAGTATATTCAAATACTTGGGAGAAATCTTAAACAAACTGAAGAATGGTTCTGGGTTTATAAACCTTAATAAAAAATCATTATCTAATAGTATTGCTGTCTGTATTAGACAGCTTTTTTTTATATTTGAAAAAATATACAATTTCGACATCATTAAAATTCTCGATACTTCAAATTTTAATTGTGTCTCAAATGAAAAAAAGCGCCGGGAATCCCCGGAGCTTAGTATTACGATTTTACATCGTTGAACGTCTCATATACGTCCTGGAGTATTTTAGGTTCGTTTTTACCTTTAGCTCTATTAGCTATATTGGTAACTTTGTTGAAAAGACTTTTATATATATCATCCTGTTCTTTCAGATGATCAAATTGCCGTTTCAGTTGTATGATTTCTTTTTTTGTAATATACGTTTGCTTCATTATTTTGTCAAAAAATGAAACCGTATTATCCAAAAAAGAATTTTTGTCTTGGTAGAGTATTTTCAATCTCCCTTCAACGATATGCTCTTCTCCTTTATCATCAAAGATGTGTACAGGATGCATATTGCTGCTATTATGATATTTTTCACAATACCTTAAGGCAACCATGCGGTCAGGTACGTCTTCACCGATTTGATACATACAAGCATCGAGAAGTACGCATGCACGGTAATGACTAGAAATAGCTCTTTCGTTAGATTTATCTGAACCCAATGCTTTGAGCGGCATTTTTTCTCTGATATTATCCATATGTTTATGTTTTAGTAACTATGATGTGTTTTGTTTTAAATTTCATATCCAAAAGATATAAAAAGTCAAGGGTAATAGGACAGGAAGTAGTAGATAAATTTTGCAAAAAAATTGATTGCGAGTATACTTATACCAGACTGCTTTAGAATTCTTCAACTTCTGTACTTCGTTTGAAATTGAAGCTTCTAAAGTCGCCGGTATAATTCAATCATCCAAAAGACTGCATTTCATTTGTCTTTCGGCGATTGAAAATATATCGTGGCAAGAAGATTTACTTTACAACATCAAGACATATATGCCAACGACATTATCCAAAAGTATTTTAGAAATTGATGACTTACAAGGTATAAGTCCCAATTTTGAACAACTCAAAGTTATTCCACAAGAAACGGCTCAGAAGATTGAAACGTTGATTTTTGGTAAAGACAAAAATACATTCAAAGTACTCACCACCAATAATTTTCCCCAATGACTTAGGTCATTACTTAAAAGCTTAGAAGACAAATGATATAAATACGAGGTATTTTATACATCACCAGAAGGGTTTACCTATGCAATGAGTTGGTATACTGATATGGAAACCATAGCTGAACAAAAAAGAAAAGCAGAAAAAGAACAAAAACAAGCTGCTGGAAAATGAGCGATTGCTATGATTCAGAAAATTTTTGAAGCAAGAGATACCATGGAATCAGGTGATTTTATCTTGGAACTTATCAGACTTGCATTCCAGACATGAGCATCAGATCTCCACTTCCAACCACAAGAAGATGGATTGGTTGTTAGAATTAGAATAGATGGGGTACTCCAAGAATTGCTTCAATTTACTCATGAAGACTTCAAAAAATATCTTCAGAAAATGAAATTTATTTCCGGTACAAAAATGAATGTCAATTACCTTCCTCAGGATGGAAGATTTTCATTTGAGGCGACAGATATCGATGGAGAAAAAAGAAAAGTTGATGTCAGAGTAAACTTTATGCCAGGAGTAGAATCAGAAAGTACAGTGCTCAGATTCTTAGATCCTACAAAAAGTATTAGTACATTTGAGAAAATATGATTTACCGAAAGAACCTATACGATTTTAAAAAGAAATCTAGAAAAAAATACAGGAATTACCATATTTACTGGACCGACAGGTTCATGAAAAACGACAACGCTCTATACGATATTGAGCTATCTTAATGATGGAAAAAGAAAAATAATCACGCTTGAAGATCCTATCGAATATGAGGTAAAAGGAATCCAACAATCACAAATAAATTATTCAAAATGATATACCTATGAAGTCTGACTCAAGGCTATTCTAAGACATGATCCAGATATTATTCTTATCTGAGAAACGAGATCACAGGAAACAGCAGAAAACGCAATTAACGCAGCATTGACAGGTCACTTAGTATTTACTACATTACATACAAATTCAGCTATTGAGTCTATTCCAAGATTGACGAGTATGGAAGTCAAACCGTACATGTTAGCGCCAGCTTTGAATCTCATCGTAGCGCAGAGATTAGTCAGAAAAGTATGTCCAAATTGTTCAACCAAAAGAGATGCAAATTACTGAGAACATGCAGAGATTGCAGAAGCACTCAAAAAAATATCTGATCTTGATCCAAAATTTGCTGTACCATTTGACGGAAAAATCCCCGAAGTGGTAGGATGTGATCAATGTAACGGAAGTGGATATAAGTGAAGAATAGCTGTTATTGAAACATTCGAAATAACTGATGATGTGAGAAGGATGATCGTAGATGGAAAAATAGGCGTAGATCTTTATGCAAAGGCGAGAGAAAATGGTTTTCTTACGCTCAAAGAAGATGGTATTATCAAAATGATTCAAGGTGATACAACTTTAGATGAGTTGAGAAGAGTTTTATAATTTGTATATGTATTGCATGAAGCTCACAAAAAACGAAGAATTACACCATAAAAATAAAGAAGCACAAAATGTCGCCACTCATGCTTTCACGAATGTGGGAGACATTATCGATTTTACTAATGATAATTTAGGTGAGACTATATATATTTGAGCAAGAGATACTGTAGAAAAAAAATCTTTTATCCCAGAAAAAAAGGATATTTGACGTATGTATTGGACGGATTTTACGCTCAAAACGAAAAAAGAAGCGCAAAAATTAATAGATAAAAAATCTATAGTATTGTCTCCAAAATATAAAAATTATGATTTTTATGTATACAACGAAAGAACCAATGAAATAGTCCCTTTCAAAAAAAACGATTTTATGATGTTTGATCATGGGGATGGATACCTGACGTTTGATGGGACAAGTTATATTTATTATGATGATAATGGATACGAAAAGAGTAGAAGCACCTATGTGAATGATCCAGAACCAAATATACGCGATTTACCTGAATTTAAAAGAAAAAAAACATAAACCAAAAAAATAAAAAAAACCATAGAACTAAATCAGTTCTATGATAGCAATTCATACTACGGTATCTAGTTTATAGCCAACGCTGTAAACTTTTTTTTATCCCATAGGAATTTCAAAAAGCATTCTTCCTACGCCGGAGAAGATTACTTTGAACTTCTTTGGGAGGTTCCGGTGTATTTTTAAAAAATGTTGGTTCTGGTGGTTCTAAGTCTTCTGGTGGTCCCAGGTGTTCTGGATAGCAATCCAAATGTAGGATAGTAATTCCTCGTAATGTCCGTTGATCAAGAACCATAGTATAACACCCTTTTTGTGTACATTTATAAAAGACAGTATTTTTGGCATCTGTGATAATGCCTAATTCCATCTCTGTACTGCACTTTGGACATTTTAATGTGTCCGGGTATTTGGTTTTGGCCTCGAGTAGCAATAACTTGTTGTAACAATCATCGCAAATAGGAATGTCATTATCATCAGCATTCCCAGTTTTTACGAGTTTACATGTTTGGCATAGCCGTTTGAACCAAAGAGCATTCTTAATATTTTGGATAATACGACCAAATCTTGTTGTTTTTTGTACATGTTCTTCCATATGTTTTTAAGGTTTTGTTTTTGTATAAAAACCATAAATAATTCGATAAAAAAATCAATGCTAGTTTTTGGAATGGGCAGATTACTACATATTTTTTTTATAAAAGAAAAACCCCGCTTTGCAGCGAGATCTTTCCCAAAAAAGTCTTGTGTATTATATGATATAATAGTTTAAGATCATTTTTGTTGGGTGCAACGTGATTATTCAGCCACTGGAGCAGAAGCAATCTTTGTTACGTCTTTAGCTTCAGGACCTTTTCTTCCTTCACCTACTTCAAATTGTACTGTGTCACCATCTGCGATAGATTCACCAATTACATTTGTTCCGTGAACGAATACATCTTTACTTCCATCTTCTGGAGTAATGAATCCGAAGTTTTTAGTTCTGTTGAAGAACTTAACGATACCAGTTGTCATTAATTAATATTGGGTAGTAAATAAAATTTTGGAGTGTAATATCTCCTGCAAAGGAGTATAGTCAAAAATTCTAATAAAGCAAGAGAAAATAAATGTAAGATACGATTGACAAATCAAAGTAAATGAGTATACTACACTACGAATTTATGGTAAACTTTATTATATATCTATTATATCATGGCAAAAAATCTTAATAAACAAGAACATGAAATGAGAAGAGAATCTCGTAATTTTCAGAGATGAAATACATCAAAACAGAGGACAGAACTCGCAGATGCCTTATTATCTCCTGCAGATCAGATAGCTATAGCAAAACAATTTGCCGGGGTGACGGTTAATGTATTAAAGGAAGAATTTGGTAGTATGTGTGATATAAAACTCATAGAGACACCAAGTGGATATTTCAAAATATGTATGAATAAGGAGGGTGTAGAAAAAAAGAGTACTTCTCAGATAGAGATTACCGTAACAAGAAAGGGTAAATATAATATCCATCTTAATGACTATGATCATTATAGTGAGTATTACTATTTTGGAGATAAGTTGGTTGCAAAAGATCTTATGAATGAATTAGATAATTTTAAGTGATTCTTGGAGGGAAAACCAATGCCTGTTACAAGTAAATTAACCAAAGAAGAATATTATACGCCCGAAGATGAGCCAGAAGATGCATGAGAAAATGTAGAAGAAAATATAGCTGCATAATACATACACATTGAAAACCAAAAATAAAAATAGTATGAGAACAGTTGTAATTATTATCAGGGTAGTATTGTTATTAGTAATGGGAGGAGCAATGTATGTCATAGACACACAAGAAATACCATTAGAACGTGCGTGTTTCATGCTAGCAATACCATTTGTGTTGTTTGCAGTAAGCTTTATTCAAAGAAAAAGAAAAACCCTTCCATATTAGGAAGGGTTTTTGCCAATTTACAATATATTATCATCTAAGACTTCCACCGGCAGTTTCACCAGCCATGATAGTTTTTTTCATAACATCATTAATCTGTTCAGTAGTCATAGTACCGTCTCACACTATTTTAATCTTTATAGAAACTGATTTTTTATCGTCACCGAGATTTTTGCCTGCATAAACATCAAAAACTTCGATATCCTGTACTTCGGGAACTTTTTTTACCGCGGTGATTACCTCATCAAAACTCTTGTTGGCATCAACTACGAAACATACATCCCTCCAGATAATCTGGTCTTGGAGTGTTTCATATCTATAGATATGTTCGCTTGCTTCTGTACTATTTTCTATGATAGCGGTAATATTCAATGAGAGATAGACTACACCACTTGTCTCTCCGATTTTATTATTCTGCAAAATTAATGGATGAAGAGATCATACAAAACCAATGACGAGGTCTCCTATTTTAATGGCTGCTTGTTTTTTGGGATGGTAATGTGTAAGCGTTGTTTTTTCAAAACTTACTTTACCGAGCGCTAGTTCTTTAGCAACTACGTGTACGATTTCTTTGGCTGCCAAAATAGGATCTTTGTTCCATTGGTCTATGGTTTTCTGGTAGAGCATAACTCAAAGTTCGGTCTGTTCATTGACGAAATCTGAAGCGAATGTCGAATCTTTTTTGGTTACACCATTTTTTTTCCATATTTTTCCTATATCGAAGATTTTGAACGTATCAAAGAATTTACTGTTTTTTGCGGTGTGGGCGAGGAGCCCATATACCATATCATCCCTCATATATGGTGCTTCTGGATTTACAGGATTTTGTAGCATATATGTATTTTTTGGGTTTTTATCAAATTCTTGCAAAGCTTTTTCGCTGATTCGTGGATACGTTTCTGTCTGATCACAGCCGATTGTCCTTACGAGGATATCTTCAAGTTTTCTTTGAACTGCTACATATGGGGTATATGGTACATGTACGGTATCACTCAATAAAGGAATATTTTCTATCTGACTATATCAATAGATTCTTGCCACTTCTTCATAGATATCTTCCGGGAGGTTTAAATCGTCCGGTCATCTTCGAAGGGGGCAGAGGAGTGTCTCTTTCCCTTGATCATTGAATCAGAGTCCTGATAAAATTTCTTCTACTTTTTTATCTAATCCTTTAATCTTTTTTCCAAAAATAAATTTCTCCAATACTTTACCATCTATCGTAATAGTTTTTTTACTTTCTTTAGTGATTTTTTTATTAATGTAGTAGGATAGTCATCCGATTTCGAAGTTTCCAAGGTCTTTCTTGTAGTAATTCACATCGTCCAAGAAAAGAATCAGACAAAATAATGAATATCGTGGATTGATATTTTTTTCATATCTCAATTCTGCATCAGTTCTCAAACCGAGTCTTGTTCACGTCTTTCTTACAGCGACGGGATCGAAGTTTGCGATTTCTACCAAAATATTTTTTGTAGTGTCTGTTACTCAGCTTTCCAAACCACCCACCACTCCAGCAAGTGCAAGGATTTTTTTCTTGTCAGCTATCACGACATCAGTCGCTTTCAAAACCTGTTCAACTTCAAACAAATCCGTGAATTTCTCTCCATCTTTAGCATTTCTCACGATAATATCTCCATCGACTTTTTCTGCATCGAAAAAATGAACCGGTTGTCCACTGATATTCATAAAGAGATTAGAAAAGTCTACCCAATTATTAATCGGCTTACTTCATAAATCCAATGTCTGTAATCTTGAAAAAAACGATGCTTGATGAACTTCTATATTTTTCAGATGCAATAAGATATATGAATTCACACCTTCACTTTCTCAGATAACTTTTCTTTCTGGTTGTGTACTATTTTCCAAGATTTGCATGATATGTTCAGGTGTGCATTGCTCGTGATAGTCTTTGATTTTATTAAACGTAATCGCTCATTTTTCATGCCCATAAATTGCATGTAATTCCGTAGCCACACCAAAATGCCCAGTCAAATCAGGTCTATTGGTCAACGATTTATTGTCTACTTCCATGACTCGATTTTCAAGTCGAGGAAATTTTGCGCTCAATGCGGTTCAGAGATCAGCGTCAGAAATATCTTCCAAATCCTCAGTAAGTGACCAGATGGAATGTTTGTCCATATCTTCAAGAATTCATAGTTCTTCTTTACTACAGATCATTCCATTCGATTCCAAACCTCTCATCTTTCTGGGTTCTATGGTCATTCAAACCTTAGGAAAATATGTCCCTGGTAAAGCAACCGGTACATATAATCATGCAGCGACATTAGATCAACCACAGATAATTTGATAGTCTCATTTAGTTCCACAGTTTACTTGGCAAACACTCAATTTGTCAGCATCGGGATGTTTCTCACACGATTTTACATATCATATGACGATAGTATCCGCAATAGTTCTGTGATTCACTTCTTCGATTTCACAGGTTTTCAATATGAGATTCTTCGCAATATTCTCAGGCGTATCATTGATGGAAATGAATTTTTTCAAAAGTGGTGACGTGTATTTCATAGTTCAGCCCAAAAAATAAATTAAAATGAAGTTATGTCTTTTCGTAGCTCTATAAATAACAAAATCGTAGACAAAAAAAAGAGAAAAATATGATTATTTAGATTTTTTCACCGGTTAATTGATAGGTAAGCTCTTTTATCTGGTCATCATCTAGATAAGACTCCATAAATTTTTTGGTGATATGGGTATGTTTACTCGTAATATGAGTATAAAAACCATGAAGATATTTTCACATACCATGCTTTATAGCTATAATATCGATACTGCGTTCAAATTTTTGCTTGAGTGAAGGGATGGTATACAATATAAGTATTTTTACAATCTGTAGAAAATTTCTCTGTTGGTAATCAACTACATGGGCTAACTCATGGCCGAGCATACCTATTTGGAGGTTCTTTGATAATTTACCAAAGAGTACATGGTCAAATTCAACAGGAATCTTGGTATTTATAACTATAGTATACTTCCTTTTGGTTCTAGGACCAAAGAGTGTTTTCCAATCAATAAGTGAAGCAAGGGTAAAGTGAAACCACTTTTTTTGGACAAATTGTATATTGATATCTTTTAGTTCTGGAAAATATTGTAGTGTAATAATGATTACATCAATAAATTCAGGGAGTATGTATTTATTGGTCAAAATTGCCATCTTCATATACACAGAGGTAAATGATACGAGAAATATTATATATACATATAAAAAAAGAAAGTGAAAATATATGACGATAGAATATAATAATAGAGATATATTAAGTGTGTAAATATAATCATTGTAATAATTATGATTTTTTTTGACAATTTACATAAAAACATTATAATAATAAAAGAAATTGTCCTTTATGTTATCATTGAATATAAAATGAATACAAATGAATCAATTACTAATGATCTAATTGTAACAGAATCTCATGATATTCTCACAACTGATGCATTAGATATCAATACATGAAACTGTAAAAAACTTTTGTTAGAAAATTTAGCAAAAGAGTATAGGATTAAACTTGACGATCCTGAAGGTAAAGAAAAAAAATATGATTATAATGATATTAAAACGAACAATAAGGTAGTTACTTTAGATGAATCTATTGGTAGGGTTGAGGCTTTTTTTATGTTTTTCAAAAGAAAAAGGTATTTAAAAAATCTACTGAAAACAGAATGAATTGAATATTTTGAAAAATTATGGAAAGAAAATCTATCAGATAAGGCATATACATTCTGTAAGGATATATATCAGAAGTATGGTATAATTCCTATGGCTGATCAAAAAATCTTAGATTACTTTAGTAGAGTAATGGGAACAATATATAATTGAAATGATTTATGAAACTTCACTATAGTTCGTGATTGGTCTTCTATAGAAAAGTGGCCTGGGCGTATAAAACATGAATGAATACATAAAAAACAATGATGAATAAAAAAACGAATCCCATCATTGATGAACCTCTTGAAAAAAAGAAAAGAGTTGAATTGATTAGTACCTTGGACAATGGATTATGCTACAGACAACCAAATATCAGATTGGGAAACATACATAAATCAATACAAAGATGATCCTATAAAAAACGTTAAACCTTATGAATTTAAAAAATATAAAATAAAGAATAACAGATTCGCTGCTATACAAGGGCATATGCAGTCTGATATTGATGATCTTAAACAAGATATCAAAGATTCGAAACAGAAAATTATTGATGTAAAAAATGGAAATATTACATTAGATAATAAAGATGAAAATAGTTTTACCAAAGAAGAACGATTGCAGAATCTTACATACATCTTAGATGCAAAAGAGGAAAATTTAAAAGCCATGGAAAAATTGCAAGATGAACATTATGATACAGATGATCGGCACCAATTTATAACATTTGGTGAACAAGATGGATATATTTATCAGGAGACCCCAGAAAAAAGACAAACAAATTTTCAATCGGAAGAATCATTCAGAAAACACGTTGCTATTGATATGTTTATTACCCATTATGGAGATAAAAAAGATAACTATAAGAAATGAGTTGAGATGTATAATAAGTACAGAGATAAGATAATACCTATAATGGAAGAATATGTAAAAATAAAAGATAAAGCATTACTTAAGAAAAAAATGAATGCATTATTTACAGAAATAGGATAATATTTTTTATTTTCATATATTTTGACGGGTAATTTTTTAAAAAAATGGTATTCACTGCCATTTTTTTTACTAAGAAATTTATTCTTGCAATTATACCCCCTATTGCTAAAAATTTATAACCAAAAGTAAAAGAGATACCTACGTAATTGTTTAGAAATTTAAAATGTGAACAATGATCAATCCATTGAGTGGTCCTAAACGCATAGTCAATAAGCTTATCAAAACATATCTTATTCTCAAATCTCATCTTCACCAACCATCATACAAACACCAGGAGAAGATAATTTTTGGATTATTAGAAAAATGTAAAAACACCGTGTTTTGAAAGAGGTACGGATTTGAAAATATCACAACGATAGAAGATTTTCAGAATACTGTCCCTATTTCTCATTATAAGGATTTTGAACCATGGATTATCTATATGCTCAAAGGAGAAAAAAATATAACATATCCTGGCAAGGTTGAACGATTTGCTACCTCATCATGAACGACCTGAGGTAATGCAAAATTTGTTCCGATCACGAGAGATAATCTCCATGAATCACATTTCAAATGAGGGTTAGAGTTTTTTGGTATGTATGTCAAAAATAATCCGAGAACACAATTTTTTCAAGGAAAGGCTATGGTGATAGGATGATGATTCACCAAAAATCCGTATACGGGAGAAAATAATGTTGGATTTATCTCAGCGATATTACAAAAAACAGCGCCATGGATAGGACAGCATTTTCGCGAACCAAGCGCAGAAGTTTCCTATATGGAAAATCGAGATGAAAAAGTACAACGTATTATCGAAGAAACGGTAGATAAAAATATTACCTGTATGAACGCACAACCATCACGAGGATCAAACTTTTTGTATAAGGTATTGGAATATACAGGAAAGAAAAATATACTTGAAGTCTGGCCAAATTTTGAAGTATTTTTCCGATGAGGAATGGCGATAGATCTTTATAAACCACAATTTCAAGCATTATTCCCAGGCAATAAAGTGAAATACTATCAAGCATATAATGCATCTGAATGATTTTTTGCCTCTCAAGATGCCAATTTTACCGATGATATGTTATTGTTTACGAAACATGGCGTATTTTATGAATTTATCCCTTTTGAAGAATATGGAAAGGAAAATCCCATAGTTTTGACACTCAAGGATGTAGAAATCGACAAAGATTATGTTATTTTGATTACAAATAATTCATGACTTCGAAGATATGTACTTGGTGATACAGTAAAATTTACTACATTGAAACCACGAAGGATAAAAATATCAGGAAGGACAAAATATTATATCGATGTGGTAGGAGAATGCGTAACGTCTGATTATACCGATAGAGCATTGCTTGAAGCATGCAAAAAAACTGATACCATAGCGACGGATTATATGCTTGCACCAATCACCTATTCTGGGTGAAATATTAGAGGAGCATATGAACGAGTGATAGAATTTACCAAAGCACCAAAAGACGAACAAGAATTTGCCAACATATTAGACAAAGAACTTTGCAATATAAATTCATACTATTTCGATGAAAGATATGACACTAAAGTACTCGGAGAGCCAATGGTACACATTGTTAGACAAGGTACCTTTTATGAATGGATGAAGAGTAAAAATAAGCTTGGTGGTCAACACAAAGTACCTAAAGTTTCCAACGAGAGAAAAAATATCGATGAAGTATTAACGATAATATGATTATAACAAGCGATTAATTTTTTTTAATTACATTCACTCTACGGCACATGTATGAAAGAATTGTTTTTTTATGGCAACGGATAAAAAATGGTAAAAAAAACGCTTCTATCACACCGAGCTCAAAATACTTAGCTAAACAAATGATAAAGTGAATTGATTGGGAAAATATACATTCTGTCATAGAATTAGGCGCGTGAACAGGAATATTTACTGAGTATATTTGTAAACATGCCAAACCAGGTACCAAAATTATTGTCATAGAAATAGAAGAAGTATATGCCAAGATTCTTCAAGATAAATTTAAAGGAAATATTATAGTAGAAAAGGATGACGTCAAAAACATAGGTAATATAAGACAAAAACATCATATAGAAAAAATTGATCTTGTTATTTCATGACTACCGTTTATACCAGCAGAAAGTATTCATCAAAAGATAAAAACATATACTTCACAGGGGACAATATTCAGAAGTTTCACCTATCAACCATCAGTATTCAAAAAACAATACGCTGATTTTCCCATACGTAAAATATGATTTTCTTTTTTAAATATTCCCCCAGCACGAGTATATTGAATTAATTAATTTCCAATTTTTGATACTATTGTGAATATTGATTTTTTTTGTATAAAAGATATAGTATTTCTCAAAACAAAACATCAAAACAATATGAAAACAAAAAACTTATACATTTTGGGTATAGGAATAATTTCTCTATTGCTCATCATCATTCTCGTTGTTATTCCTTTTTTGATATTTTTTCAGCATATTTGGATAGCTATCTCCATTGTATTGGCACTTTGTATCATAGGACTTTTGCTCTATATGATTAATTCGCCTGGGAGTAAAATGAATATGTTTTACACTAATGAAAAGCTAGAAAAAACAATAAAACTCACTAGTCATCGTTTCACGTATCATAAACCAAAATATCCGTTTTCTTGCGGGCAAGCAGCATTGGTTATGCTCCTTGAAAAGTGTGGGATACATATGACACAGGATGCGATACTAGCATTATCGGGTGATAAAACATTAGGAACAACAGCCCAAGAATTGTGTAATACACTCAACACAATTTTTGCTGAAAGGAGCGTTCCGTTTATCGCTAAACTACAAAATTATACTCATCAAACGGCATTGAACGATGGTTTGGAAAGAGGATTCGTTATTGTAATGTATATCAATGAATTTCATGAAAACGGGTATCCCGCTGGATCAAATTATCCACATTTCGCATTGGTTAATAGTATCAATAGTAGTGAAGGTTGGATACAATTGACTATCCCAGCATTTTCGCCTGAAATGAATCCAAATTTTAAAAAGGGTTTGCCAGAAGGAGAAGTTCGGATGCCATTATTTCCAGAGTTTCAGGAACGATTTTATATGGGCAGATATCTCAAAAGATTGAGATACAAACCGACCGTAGGAATCCATCCGTGGTATATATTATGGTGGAATTACTTTTTAAATTTTCTCTTCATCTTCGCTATGTATATAGGATATTGTACAAAAATCCTCAAGCCGGGTTTAGCAATATTCGTAGAACCAGTACCCAGTAAATAATACTGATGCCCTGATATTTCAGGGCATTTTTTTAATTTTTTTTAAAAAAAAGTCTTCCCATATACAGGAAGACCTAAGCTTAGATTTTGATAGATATTACATCTGCTGTAATGCTTTTTGATCATCCAAAAGTATCGCTTTGATTAATAGAAATACATTCAATTCTTTTATACGTTCAGGATCCATCTCCAAATATGATTTTTGTTGGTTGAGTAATTCACTCACATACAAAATGTCTATTTCATAGAGGGGATATTTTTCCAAAGGTATTTCTTCATCAGGATTGATCAAAAAAGGTGTCCAATTTTTATCAAAAAACGGTGGATTAGTAGGAAAAGAAGCTTCCGTCAACATGAGTATCGTCCGTTGTGTAGGACCCATTGCTTGAAGTTTTACTTCGCTTACTTTGCCGATTTCAAAACAATTTTCACTTGTTTTTACAACAACCAACTGATTTTTGATAAGTTGTGTAGGATCTAATACAATTTCATTTATTTTCATGATAATGTTTTTTAATAATTTGACTTATTTTATTTTTTGTATTTATAATATTTGGATATACCATTGTCAATATCAAAAAAAACATCTCAGCTTGATAGCAGAATTGAAATATCTATATACTAAAACACAATGGTTACTTTTCATTTTCTAATCGATATATCCATGAAAAATATTCAACAAGTAGATCAAGATATTTACACCGCGATTCTCGCTGAACAGAAACGTCAGTCAGAAGGGATGGAACTTATCGCAAGTGAAAACTATCAATCGCCAGCAGTACTTGAAGCACAATCTTCCGTATTCGCAAATAAATATTCTGAATGATTTCCTGGACGCAGATATTATGGATGACAAGAAAATACTGATATCATCGAACAACTCGCCATCGATAGAGCAAAAGAAATCTTTCATGCGGACCATGCAAACGTCCAAGCATTATCATGAGCAGCAGCGAATTTATGCGTGTATTCTGCACTTATGAATCCAGGAGATACCATTCTCTGAATGGACCTTACCCATGGATGACATTTGACGCACGGAGCTCCCGTTACCTTTTTTTCTAAAGTATTCAACTTCATGAGATATAAGACAAAAGCAGATGGAACAGTAGATTTCGATGAAGTACGCAAACTCGCATTAACACATAAACCAAAAATAATTCTTGCATGATTCTCTGCATATCCGAGAGAACTCGAGTACGAAAAATTCGTAGAAATAGCAAAGGAAGTCTGAGCTATTGCGTTCGCAGATATCTCACACATTTGATGATTTATCGCTGCATGAGTACTCAAAAATCCATTAGACTATGGATTCCATGTGATGATGACGACTACGCACAAATCACTCAGATGACCTAGAGGAGCTTTGATTCTCAGTAAAGGAATTGTTTCCAATCCACTCAAAAAACCTGAGGACACGATAGAAAATATTCCGACAAGAATCGATAGAGCAGTATTTCCTGGTATGCAATGATGACCACATATGAACACTATAGCTGCTATTGCTGTGGCATTACACGAAGCGCAGACGCCAGCATTCAAAGCATATGCAACACAAGCACTCAAAAACGCACAGACCTTAGCAACAGAATTGACGAGTCGTGGATATAAATTAGTTACGTGATGAACAGATAATCATATGGTGATTGTAGATTTTTCATGAACAGAATTGGACGGATCAGTAGCAGAAAAAACATTAGATAAAATCTGAATTTCAACATCCAAATCTACTATACCAGACGATCCAAATCCACCATTCCGTCCATCTGGATTAAGAATTTGATTGCCAGCGATGACGACAAGAGGAGTCAAAGAAGATGAAGTAAAAAAAATCGTAGAATATATGGATCAAGCGTTCAAACATAAAAATAACGAAGAAGTTCTAGCGGAGCTGAGAAATAAAATCAAGGAAATGGCATTGTCTTTTCCAGTTCCTGGATTATAAAAAGCTAAAGGAATAAAAATATTGGAGCAATCATTTTGCTCCTTTTTTTATAATAAAATATAAATAATATAATTACTTGACATTATACATAAAATGTATATAAGAATGATACACGATTACTAAAACACCGTGTACTATGAAAAAAACATTATCTGGGCGATCTCCGCCCCAAAACAAGAACGACACAAATGTTTAACCAAAAACGCCAAAGGCGAAAAAGTATGCTAAAACACAAGTACCGGCACGTGGGGCTGACGGCCCCATCCACGCTAAACACTCAGGATATATTCTGAGCGACGGTTTAAAAAGGTTCCCGTCATGATACGTATAAAAAAACTCTTTTATGACTCTTTAGAAGATAGAGTTAGTAGTCCGTTGCTAAATAAGCGTTAGGGGCAATAAATAATCTTCGCCGTCACATGGAATAGATATCTACAAAGAGATGATCTTTGGACGGTATCCATAGCACCATGCTATGAAATGGTGAGTCTAGAGGAAGCAGAGCCTCCAGATGGTAAGACCATCATAAAACAAACAATACACGAAAAGAATAACTAAAGGGCTCGGAAATTCCGAGCCCTTTCCTTATAGGGAAAAAACTTGATAGCCTATACAGAATCGTTATAAGAAATTATACATTTTACATTATAAATTTTACATTACAAAAAATGGATATAGTTCTCATTATTATCTGATCGCTGTTGTGTATCCTCGCCGTCATAGGTTCATTACTGCCAGTGCTTCCATGACCACTGCTTGCTTATATAGCTTTCATACTTTTACAACTGACTTCAGCACATCCTTTTAGTTGGACTTTTTTCATCGTGCGAGCAATGATTATTATATTCCTTACCATTCTCGATTATTTCATTCCTTCACGAGGAACCAAAAAATTTGGGTGAACCAAACGAGGAGTCCGCGGAAGCAATATTTGACTTGTGATAGCCGTAATTATACTTCCTCTGTTTTGAATTGTTCTCTGACCGTTCGGACTGTTGGGATTGATTGGTGGACCATTTTTGGGTGCCTATCTCGGAGAAAAGTATGCAGGAAAACAACATGAACATGCATTAAGATCAGCACGATGATCATTTGTCTGATTTATTACCTGAAGTGTTTTGAAATTAGTAGTAAGTATCATTATGACTGGATATTTTTTGGCAAATGTATATAGTATTTTGGTTAATTAATCTGATTTATATAGTAGAATTTGTGTATGGGGTTAGAAGAAGGAAGAAGAAAAGAATCTCCTAAAAAAATATCACGTCTTACATATGCATTACATATGACACTAACATGATTGCTTGCAATATTACCTATTGAAATAAATTCCTCAAAATTTAATAGAAGTGATCTGGAGAACAATAGGGCAGCTAATAGTAAAACGTGAATGAAAGAAGACACTTTTGTGATAGATGCAGAAGATAATTCACAGATAAAAAAGCACAATAAACATGAATCTATAAATGTAGTCCCCAAGTTTACTACGGATACTTTAGGAGCTAGTAGCTCAAATCAAATATGAATAGCAGAGAGTGTTTTTATGCCAGAGGAGAAAAATATATTCACTATAGGTATAGATAGTAAAGAGTCAGTTGGACTACCAGATTCCGTGGTATTTAAAAATGCTGTAGTCAAAGCGCTCAAGTCTATCAAAAAGTTAAGTGAAATCCCAGAGGACTGATTAATCTTGGAATATAATGCTGAACAATCTCAAAGGAAACTTCCCAACAAAATAAATTTTCGACCCAAAGAAATGGTTGGTGATCATGTGCCCTATACAATAATGCAAATAGGTGATGAAATGTATAAGGTAACACCCAATTGGATTGGTATAGATGCCTATGTATTTAATATGTCTCTTGATGGAAATAATTTTACGGTTGCCGCAGGGAAACACTTTTTTTCTAAACATATTACTTTCAAAACCGTCATAAAGACAGTGGATGAAGGGATGCCCAGATATTTAAATAAAGTACGTGTTTTTGGAACAACAATTCAGTATGATGGGTCCAAACTCGAAAAGATACCTAGAGCATATCAAAAACAAGCTATTGAAAATTACAAAAAGAATATAAATATAAAGACGGAAGACTAATTTATTTTTAAATAAAATTCTATGAAAACAAAAATTTTAATCGGAATATTTTTGGTGTTTGGAATTTCTCTCGTGGGTTCTCAGTCACAGGCATATCTTTTTTGAATGAAATCACGGGACAATAGTATCAATAATATCCAAAGTATAGAAAAAGAATACAAACTTGATATCCCTATGGTATCATTTATTTTCGACCCACGAGGACCACAGGTAGAACAGTTGATGTCATGACTCAGTAGCAAATTATGAGAAGATAAAATATATCATATTTCCATCTCACCAAACTCATTTACTGCCAAAGAAGTATACGAATGAAAATTCGATACCCAATATACACAATTTTTCAAAGACGTAAAAAAATATAATCTCAGAGTAGTATTTCGTACGATGCACGAGATGAATTGAGGACGATATCCACGAAGTTCCAATCCATATCGATTTAAAAAAGCATGGATTCATGTACGACAAATCTCAAGAAAAGTATGACTCGATCAGTCAAATATCCTTTTTGATATGTCAGTAAATGCCCGAGATTTGCCAGCAAAATGAGGTAAGCCAGCACAGACGGCGGTTTTCATCCAATGTCAGCAAAATTTGAAAGATAAATTAAAATGTCCTACCTTCGAAGACTATTATCCTGGTGATAATTATGTCGATCTTATGGGAGTGACCTTTTATAATCGAGGAAAATGAAATAGTAATAGACGACGAGGGACGCCAGATCAGATAGTAAATGCTGCAGGACGAAAGACCTTAGATAGACTCAAAATATTCAGTAAACCGATCTTCGTAGACGAAGTAGGAACTACAGCCGTCAATTATACCGGAGCATATAATTTCGACAAATCACTCGCAGTATACGAAAACAATTCATGACTCAAAAATCAGCGACTCCTTCAGCTCAAAGATTTTCTTTTGAGAGAGCCGAGGATTGTAGGAGCAATATATTTCAATGTAGATCTTACCAATGGACTCAAAAATCGAACACTCGGAGAATTAGATCGATCCGTGATAGATTTCACTTCCAATAAATTCTATGATAAAATTCTGGATATCTACAACGCAGGTAAACCCAATCAATTCACCGTATTATATTCACTATTCAATATCCAACGTGTCACGCTCAACGACAAAACATTTTTTGTAAAGTCTAGCTATGCAAAACCCGTGAAGGATCTGTATTCCTTTACCACAACCTATGTATCATGACTCGCTGGTCAGTTAAATTTCCTTGATGAAACCAAAAGGTCGTGAAGTTTAAGTAAAAAATATAAGAGATTCGGGGTGGTTTATTAGTACGTGAAGTACAATTTTATTCTACGAATGTGAATTCTACAAAGCTTTCTTCGTCTGGTCCTGATTGTAATCCCACCCACGTCATAGCGAAAGGTCCAGCCAAAAATGGAGCTACATTGCCAATGATTGTTGCGCCTACGCCTAATCCTACAGGGGATGCAACAAATTCTTTTACAGAATGTAATGTTGAGTCGGTTTTTACTGGTTGTTCATTAGGATTTATTACTTTACCTCGTGCTTTTATGGTTTTTCCATCTGTTACATAAGGTAAACTCATTACTATAAATTCCTGATGTCCTTGTAAAACGATCTTTACACTATCTTCATAGGGAATAACTTCCTGCATACGGCAACTTTCCGCGATGTTTGACGATAAAATATTAATCATTTTCCCTGTCCAACTTCCGATATCGGATAACTGTTCACTAATCTTTTTTCGTACGTTGTTGTTGTGTTCTGCAATTTGCCTATTTTCTTCTTGCTCTGCTCTTATTTCACTGGGAACAATGAAGAATATAACTACAAGAACTACTACGATGATAACAACAATAATCCAAAAGATTACGGTGTAATTTTGATAAAAATTTATTAATGCTTGTAACATAGTTTATATTATTTTTTTTGGTTTCTATTTATAGAATTCATATATATTTACATTGAAAAGTCAATATAAATAAAAAATATGTTTTTTGTATATGTTACCAGGAAAAATTTTCAATAAAAAAAGGACTTCAATACGAAGTCCTTCAATACATTAATTAGAGTATAGATACTATCTTTTTCTAAATCGTCCCAATGGCGATGCGCTATATCTGCTACTCGTAAATCTAATAAGAATCCATGGTATTCCTATCATCATAAGCGAGAAAATACCCCATATTCCATAGAGCAGATTATATGGATATCTACTAATGCCTTTAGGACAGGTCACTACAGTTTTTCCTTTATCATCTGTATCAAGGAGTGTTTCACGGAGTTTCATAAGTACATTGCTTTTCTCCATTTGAGTAGCGTTGGGAACTACGGCATTAAGTTCTCCAAGAGATGATTTTAGATTGTTGTACCAGAATCCAATTTCTTCATCCGGTGTGTTATACATTACTGATGTATATCCAGATGTTAATTCATGGGTTTCGCAATAGTTCACAGCCATTTTTAGCTGTTCTTTTGCCATTTCTACGGTGTTTGCATCACCGGCGCGTTTCAATAATCCACTACAATTTCGGTCGAAAGAAACACTATTCCAGGTTCTAACACCGAGATATGCAAATAGAGATAAAACTCCAATAATACAGAACGTTACAAAAACTTGCCTTTTCATATGTTTTTTATTTTTTTAAGTGTGTCTATATAATATATAAAAGACAATAAAAGTCAATATAAATAGAAAATATGCTTTTTGTAAATACTACGAAGAGGTTTTTTGAGTAAAAAATAAAGAAATTCCTCTTCTTCCTCTATCTCCCCTTATTCATTTTATTGACAGGCTAAGGGAGAAGCTTTTTCCCTATATTTGACTTTTTTATTTATTTGGATATAATTATATCGTTTATTGTTTATGTACATCATCATGAATAATTTGGATATAAATACTACCAATATAGATGAAACTACATCAATTTTTAAGTGAAATATTCTCAAAGGATCTCCAGAGGTTAAGGTTTTTGCTGAAAAGAGTATAGAACCCATAAAAGAAAAATTGTTTGATGAACTTTTAAATCCTTGAATAACTTTATGAATCAGTGGAGGTTGATTTTTTTCCGTAATGTCGTATGAAATTATTGATTATCTTCTCCATCAATGACTCAAAATTGATGATATTATTGGAAATAGTTGATGAGCCCTTGTAGGAGCTTTGGTAGCTACACATAATGTAAAAAAAGAATATATAGATAATGTTTTTTCTCACATTAAAATGAAGCCAATCGAAATGTTTAGGATTTCTAATACTGTTGTATGAATTATGGCTCCCTTTCTTATAGAATATTCTTATTGAGGGCAGCCACTCGATCTCAAAGATATTCTGATCAAAAATACTGATCTTTTGTTAAAAGAATTTTCTCATGGGAATATATTCCAAAATGGTAAAGTTTCTGAAGAAAATATAAAAAGAGCAGTTAGTAAGATTATTGCACAAGAGAAAATATTTCCCCAAGATTCTTCAGAGGAGATAGAAAAAAAATTATGAATTAAAAAAATAACTTTTTTGGATGTGAAAAATATGTATTGAATGGATTTTTCTGTTCTAGCTACCGCAATCAAAGGAAAAAATATTTTTAAGCAATGAAAGAAAGTATTAACGGATATTACATTAACTGGCGATTTTCCTGTAATTGATGCGTTGGTTGTCTCCTCAAGTGGTCCTATTCCAAAAAAACTTAATGTTAGATGAACCAGTGTATTATTGATGGATGGATATATGTCATGAGCAAATTTTCCTCACTCTAAAAAACATTATCCAGCACATGATTCAAATAAACCGATTGTTCTCATTGAAACCGATGATGACTCTCCAGATAATCTTCATCTACAAAAGAGCGGAAAATATAATACGTTCTGAGAAAATACATACATTATTTCTCCCAATTTACATAAAGAGAGACCGGAAAATAAGCGTTTGCGAAATTTCAATAGCGACAATATTAATGTTTATAAGAAAATAGCCAAAGAATATATTGATTGAAGTAACGCAGAATAATTTTTTAGGAAAGATGTAAGTATTTTAAATTAACGCTTGTTGAGCAACAGGAGCTATATTTTTTGCTGTGATATTTTTATTTTTACAGTATTCAGAATTTAATCGGTTTGATAAACTTTTTGCTCCTTTGCTTGCATTACAAGAACAACAACATAAAGCAATATTTTCTCTAGTGATAATTGTCTCGTCATTTATAATATGTTCCCAAGTCATTTTATTTTTCTTTGATTCTGTATTAAATTTTATTCAACAGTAAATACAATAGATATCTCTATTGCGTATTTCATTTTCAAGCAAATCAGGAATATTCCATTTGTTCATATTTTTTTATATAATATTAAAGTTTTTATACCAAACTTACCGTCTCAAATAAGCTCAACAACACTTGATCTTCAGTAAGACCAGCTAATTTTGCCTGATAATTTAAAATAACTCTATGTCTCAATACTGGTAATGCGACTCTCTGGACATCTTCATGGGTGACATAGGTTCTTCATTCAGCTAAGGCTACTGCTTTGCTGGCAAGCATCAATCCTATCGAACCTCTTGGTGATGTTCCGTATAAAATATACTCATGTTCTTTTCTTGTGATACTCGTGAGCTTCGTGATGTAGTGTTTGATTTCATCAGAGATAGTTATGTCCTCGATAGTTTTCTTGATTGCTGCCAATTCACTATGAGAAACAACGCTTTTAATTTTTGTCAGATCTTCTTTTTCCATGGTATCTAATATTTTCTTTTCATCTGCGAGACTTGGATAATTCACCAAGACCTTGAATAAAAATCTATCAATCTGCGCTTCAGGGAGGGGATATGTTCATTCCTGTTCAATCGGATTTTGGGTAGCTAAGACAAAGAATGGGTCAGGGAGTTTATGGGTTATTCATCAGATTGTTACTTGATGTTCTTGCATCGCTTCTAGTAAAGCGGACTGTACTTTCGGCGTAGCTCTATTGATCTCATCTGCGAGTATGATGTTTGCCATAATCGGTCACATTTTGGTATCAAACTCTTGTGACTTACTATTATAAATTTCTCCACCGAGGATATCTGCGGGCAAAAGGTCTGGCGTAAATTGGATCCTTTTGAAATCTAGTCCAAGTAATTGAGAAAAAATATGGATTGTTTTCGTTTTCGCCAATCCAGGGAATCCTTCTACCAAGACATGTCCACCACAGAGAATATTTATCATGATAGCGTTGATTAAACTATCCATTCAGATGATGTGGGTATGTAATGCTTCCTTGAGCTGTTTCAGCTCTGTATGATGAAAATCAATCAATTCGAGTCCTTCTTCGAAATATTTAGTATGAATCTTGTGATGATGGTCAGCGGGTTTTTCTTGCTTTTTGAGAACATTGAACATACTCTTACCGTCTTCCTTGAAAAATACGAAAAGTACAATAACTACAATAGCGATTACGAGAGTTAAGAGGATAATAAGCGTTCGCATAGGATTTTATACTGCTAAAATACATTGATGAAGAACTTGTAATCTTTTGGCATATGCTTTCAATACTTTCCTATTTTTGGAATTTGCATTTTTAGACATTCTGGTTATAATTGAGATGCAATGAAAACTTGAATATTTTTGAAGGTTTTCATTCCATCGAAATTATATATTCTTCAATTAAAAATAGAAAAATTTTTTAAAGGAGAATATATAATTACATTGTATCTTTATATTCATAGAAGATTGGATACATGAATACATTATGAACTACAGCATGAAATGCCAAAGAAACATTTCTGGATTTTATTATGAGGATGTATGAAAATCCTTTTATTTCCAAGATTATTTCTATTATTTTAGCGATTATTATAAGTTTCGTTCTTTTGGCATTATCAAAAATTCTTGCTGCATATATCAAAAATAAAATCACTAAAAACTTTATCCTCAAAGGAAATAAAGACGTAGAAAATGTATCAGCCTTATTAGGAGATATTATCTTCTATGTGCTTGCAATGTTTTCATTATTCATTGCATTTAGTATCGTAGGTATCCAAGTAGGACTTATTATGTGAGGAATATCTATCGGAGTAGGATTCGCGTTTAGAACTACATTAACGAATATGATTTCCGGTATCATGATTTATACTACCAAAGAATATCAACCAGGAAGTATCGTTTCTGTCAAATTACCTGGTGGAGAAGTGACAGGAAAAATAGAAGAAATAGATATGAAAAATACAATTATGAGATCCTTTGATTTCAAGAGAGTCGTTATTCCAAATTCAAAATTTGTAAAAGCAGTCATCAGAACATATAGTTTAGAATCAGTCTTGAAGCTTGATATTGTGCTCAAGGTTGATATGGCGCTGAATATAGAGAAAGTTATCGACGTAACTTTAGCAAAAACAAACTCGTATGATTTTGTTATTTATAAAGAATACACACAAGTCCTTATCCAAGAATTTGATCAGAAGACGTGTGAACTCAAGGTAAGTTTTTGTTTCAATCCAAACGCAGGTATACCGACCGATGTTATGAAGTCCAAAGTACAAGCAGGATTGATCGAAGAATACAAAAAGATGGCAAAAACAGCTGCGTAAATAAGAGAAATATCTATAGAGAGACTAGAAGCAATTCTAGTTTTTTTTATGAATAAAAATTGCAATTTACTTTGTGTTGAGTATATAACAAGCATTTATTCTTTGTTTTTTAATATGATCGCATTTTCCATCGGCTCAGTTGATATATATCGATATGGGATATTCTATTTCATCGCATTTTTGGTGGGATATCTTTTCTTTCATCGAATTGCAAAAAAAAATGTATTCTGAACAAAATTTCCTCGCTTGCAGACATTTCTTCAAAAAGATATTGATGATTTGATTCTTTGCATATTTTTGGGAGTACTATTAGGAGGTAGAGTAGGACATGTAGTGATTTATGATTTACAATATTACTTATCGCACCCGGGTGAAATATTCCAAATACGGAGATGAGGAATGTCATTTATTGGCGGAATATTCGGCGTCACCATCGCATTGGGAGTCTTAGCATGGAAAAAACGTTTTACCCTCAAAGATGTACTCTTACTGGGTGATCTTATCTTCGCGATATTACCATTTGGTATTATGATAGGAAGAATAGGCAATTATCTCAATCAAGAACTCTATGGTGTCATAGTGACCGACCGATTGCCACGTCTCTGATATCCAGTATTTTCAATGCTCAATGATCTCAATATCTTTCATGTGTATCCACAAATAGATTCGTTTCTGAGACTCAATACCAATTTCCTTTCCAGCTTTTTCGAGTGACTGGTTCTGCTTATTATAACCCTTTCGATTATTCGTCA
>JAPLUU010000020.1:0-31914 GCA_026397515.1 candidate division SR1 bacterium
TTAGTTAATTGTCTACAATTGTACACCTGTCCAAGATGATAATTGACTGATAATATGATAATAGATTCAACTTGTTTATATTTAGGTAAGGTTGAAATAAAGTCCCATTTCATATTAAAATGAAAATATGTTTTAACCTATGGAAATGCTGATTATCTTCTCTATTCAAAAAAAGAATATCATATCGGAGATCAGATTCGAATAGTGGGAAGAATGCAAAAAAACATTCAGAAGGACTGATTTTCTTATCGGAAGATTTCTTCATGAACGTTTGCTATTCCTTTATTTTCTGGTTCCTTCGACTTCACGACATGGATTAAGATGAAATGACGAAAGGGCACTATCTATGAAGATAATTCAATTACGAATTACGAATGAAAAATTACGAATTGAATGAGTATTATAAAACAGATAAAAAAATGATTACAAGAAAAGATAGTTCAGGTCTATGGAAAAAATCGCATCTCTGGATTGATATTGGGGATGTTGATAGGCGACAAATCACAGATACCAGAATCAAACTATCAGAGTTTTATAAATTCAGGACTTGTACATCTAGTTGCCGTGAGTGGCGGAAATATTCTTATGATTGTCGTCTTTCTGCAATGTGTGTTGTTTTTTATACCATTTTATATGAGACTTGGACTGATATTGCTTACGATTATTGGGTACAGTCTGATCTGTGGATTAGATTCCAGTGTGTTTCGTGCAGTGTTGATGGGATGAATGTCGATGATTGCCTTGTTTCGAGGAAGAGAAATCAATATTCGAAGGTTATTGTCCATGAGTGCTTTGATTATGTTAATAATTAATCCATATTTTTTGGCGTATGATACAGGGTTTTTATTGTCGTATAGTGCAATTATCGGAATCGTCTACTTTGAAAGTAAATCTACCCCACCCCACCCCTCCCCATTGCATGGAGAGGGAGCAGTAGTTATTCCCTCTCTACGAAGTAGAGAGGGGGTAGGGGGTGAGGTAAAAAAAGCTCTACAACATATTTACAAAAGCTATATTTCACCTCGTATTTGAGCAAGTATAGGCATTTTTCCGGTCATAATATTTTTCATGGGAAAAATCAATCTCCTCGGAATTATAGGAAATGTATTTGTGTTGCCACTCGTGCCATTTGTTATGATCTATGGATTTGTCAGTGTTTGGCTATATCTGCTTTTAGGGTGGGAGTGGTTACGCTGGATGGAAAAAATTCTCGTGCAATATATCTATAAAATTTCTGATCTTCTCTCTCAGTATGGCCTCTACCTTACCGTTTCATGACTACGATTCAAATATGTGATTTTGCTCATTTTCATAGGATTTTTCATCTATTGGAAGACGAAAAAAGATATCCTCCCAATATCTCCAAAATAATGGCAAGACGTACATAAAAATAACTTTTAAACAGAGATTTTTTACCCCAAAATAGAGGTATATATAGATAGTCGTCTATATTTCTATATCATGGCTGAAAAAATCAACATTTTTAAATTCTAAAATAATTGGTAAAAAAACCATAAAAAAATTTTCAATAAAAATTTGCTATCATAGATGTCAACTACTATGTCAGAAACAGTCTAGAGTAAAATATATAAGGATATTTTTTTTATTGTAATTAGACAAAAAGATGGCTATATTGACAAGATAGACTAGTCTAGAACTATAGTTTTTAACATTTTTTTAGCATTTTTGATGATAAAATGTTAAAAACTACTATATATACGAGAGAAAAAACAATGAAAAGAATTGCCCCACCCTTAATCCCTCCCCATTACATGGAGAGGGAAATAAAAAATCACCCCTCTCTAAGAATTGGAGAGGGGCCGGGGGTGAGGTAATTATAATAATAGACATATTAAACATATTTTATAAAAAAATGGTGCACGACCTGTAGACTCCATAAATTACCAGTTTATATAGATTAAAAGCCAAATATGTGTCTTTTAGTGACAAGGGGTGCTAACAAAAGGTTGTCACAAAATAGACACTTATTCGTATGCCATATCAGAAGGATGTGGTCTTTAATAATCTACCAACACTGATTTCAGATAGGCGAAGCCTGACGACTTCAGAAGATAGACAAATGAATTTGACAAGGATCATTTTTTTGATTTTTTTGTTAGATTGTGATAGTTATGGATTATGTTTTACCTGTTAGTATAGACTGTCCAAAATTGTCTTGTATTTGTCGCTTGGATTATTAATCTCTAACAAAACTACCGTGTGGAGACACGGAGTATTTCACATCAGTCCACTGTGAGTGGACGACTCTATCTGTGAGATAGAGATTGGCTGTGAGCCAAAAAAAATTCTTATTCACGCTTGGCGGGAGTAAGATCGACATCAGAATTTTTACAGGGTTTTGTATCATCTTTTATCTCTCGAGATAAATTCGACATCAAAACTTTGAAGGTAAAATTTTGTGTCTCTTTTATATTGTATTTTATCACTACATGAAAAATTTTAAGAAATTGTTTTCTATAGTAGCTATCGTAGCTATGTTAGGAACAGCTGTACCTACTGCAACTCTTGGAGCTGCTAGTTACAGTGATGAATTGCAAGGTGCATATGATTATGCTGCTACAAATGGTATAACTTCTGCAGCTTCTATTGATACTGCTAATATGTACGGTTCTCTAACAAGAGTAGCTATGGCTAAAATGATGGCTAACTACGCTATTGAAGTTTTGGGACAAACTCCTGATACTACAAAAACATGTACTTTCCCAGATGTATCAACTGCATTGGATGCTCAATATGACAATGGTGTAACACACGCTTGTCAATTAGGTCTTATGGGAGTTGGTATTGATCACTTCAATCCAAATGGTCTAGTTACTAGAGCAGAATTTGGAACAACTCTTTCTAGAGCTCTTTATGGTGACACGTATAATGTGACTACTAGTCCATATTATGCAGAACACTTAGCTGCTCTTAAAGATGCTGATGTTATGACTAAGATTGACACTCCTTCTCAACTTGAAGTTAGAGGATATGTTATGCTTATGATGCAAAGAGCTGACGAAACTGCTGGAACTCCAGAAGTTTGTACAACTCCAGAAAACGTATTGTCTTGTTCATTAGGATTGGACACTTGTCCAGCTGAATGTAAAGATACTACAACACCTGAAGTTAAAGCTGGAAGTCTTTCAGTATCATTATGAACTGATAGTCTTGCAAACAATTCATCAATTCCTTCAACAGGAACAGTTAGATTCGCTTCAGTGAAATTTACTGCTTCATCAAGCAGTGATGTATCATTAAAGAGTGTTGAATTAGGAAAATTGTGACTTGCAAGTCTTCCTTCTGGTATCAAAGTTTGGTTTGAAAAAGACTGAACTAGAGTGTCTGGAAAAACAACTTTCTCTTCAGAAAGTAAAGCAAATGTATCTTTTGCTCCAGCATTTGTGATAAAAGCTGGTAGTACAGAATATTTAGATTTATATGTTGAGATAGCAACTAGCGCAAATCAAGACCTTCAATTTGCTTCTACAATGATTAGTTCTAGTGCAGAACAGGTTAATGGATGATTTACAACGCCTGTATTAAGAACTACTAATTATGCTATTTCTACACTTACATTTAATAAAATAGCTTGAGGTAATACTTATAATGCAACTGCTAATGGTTTGGAATTGGGAGCATTTAGTTTAGCTCTTAATGATAACAAGCCAGAAGTAGTGGATTCTAATTTAAAAAATATTACTTTGACACAAAGTGGTAATGCAAATCTTTCAAATCTTTCAGATATCGTACTTGAAAGAAATGGAATCGTTGTTGCAAAAAATCCAGTTATAAATTGAAAACAAATGACGTTTTCATCAATAAATGATACTATTAAAGATGGGACAACAGCTAATTATTATTTAAAAGCAGTTGTAAATGATGTAGAACAACTATCTGACACGTATCAATTGTATGTAAAATACACTACTGATATTAATGCAGTAGAAGCAACAACAATGTTTAGAAATACTATTATTTCAGGTGGTAGTTATAATATGGACCTTTACACCGTTAAAGGAGGAGATATAACATTCACCAGAGATACAACTACTGCTCTTAGCGAAACTTATGCGGCTGGTACTTCAGATGTAGTATTAATGAAAGGTGCTATCAATGCTAAGGCTCCAATCACTTTGACAGATTTAAATTTAAGTTGGGACAATACTCGTTTAGATAAATTGTTTACAACAATATATGTTAAAATTGGAAATTCAACATTCTCTTTCAGTCCCGCAAGTGGAGATACAGCAGATACATTATATGGAACAGTTACCGTGGATGGAAAATCTAATCTATTGATGTATGGTAAACTAAAAGATGATGCTCCAGCAACTTCAGTAAAATTCACTTCCATTAATTTAAGTGCTTTTCCAACAGCAGAATATAATAATGGAAATACTGCAGTAGGAGTTGGCCTTGGTTCTATTGATGGAGTAACTGTATCTGTTAACGCGACATCACTTAATGTTGTAAGAACAGATGGTTTAGGTTCAACAACAATAGCTGCAGGTACAAAAGGATATACTGTATATAAAGCAGATATGAAAGTAACTCAATGAAATGGTGTTCTTGCAAGTAATATAGCATTTACACTTACAGGAAATAATTCAACATCAACAGGATATACTCAGAATGGATATCTAACTCTTTATGTTGACGGAACAATGAAGTCATACAAAAAGATTGATTCTAATACTATTACATTTGATGGATTCAATATAGACCTTCTTAAAAATGTATCTAAAAGTGTAGAAATCAAAGCTGATTTTGATGACGCATTTAGCGCTGGAAGTATCCAACTTACTCTTGCTACTATGAATGCTATAGACAAGCTTTCAGGTACAGGTGTGTCTTATAATAAACCAGCATGAGCTACACTTTCTATGGCTACTGCTAGTGCAACAATAGCTGCAAGTACTGATAATCCATTATCTCAATTATTATTATCTCCATCTACTACAGAGAAAAAGTTATTTGCATTTAAAGTAACTGCTGTAAACGATAGTATAAGAGTTTATAATTTGAGATTTACAGGGTCAAATCTTCTATCATTAAATGGTTTAAAGGTAGTAGATGCTAGTGGAACATTAATAGCTGATGCAACTACTGTATCTGCAACTGCATTAACTTTTGAAACAATCAACAATGCACCATTTATCGCTAAAGATAAGTCAGCTACATATTATGTAGTAGCTAATGTAAATAGTTACATAACTGGTGGTTCTGTTGGAATTACTCTAGCAGCTTCTGGGGTAGATATTAAATCATCTAATGGAACATTCAAAGCTATAACTAATACAGCATTAGCAGGAAATACACACGCTATTCTTGAAAATATTGTAAAAATAGTTAAGGCAACAAATTCAGAAAAAGAGCTTGGTTCAAGTGCTTTGAAATTTACTGTAAGTGTTGAAGGTAAAGATTCAGTTCTTTTGACTAACATTACATGATCAATAGCAGTGGCTGGTTACAGTGGAGATTCAGTTAAAATCTACAAAGAGAATACAAATACATCTAATCTTGCATTCTCATGAGTATTCACAAATAACAGTACAGTAGCTTATGCATTATACAATACAGGTAATGCAACAGTTGATGTATGAACACCAGTTACATATGTTGTTGTTCTAGAATGAGCAATCGGTAATTGAGCTAACACAACTCAAGATTGGACAGTTAAAATTAAAGACATTGGATTCTCTTCATTGGCTGCAAGTACTTATGCTAATGTTGGTTCATTCCCAATGACTGAAACAAAATAGTTAACAAGCAATTGTTACTATAAGATATCCGCTCCTCGTTTACCCTCGGTTTACCGGGGCGGAAACAGGAAAGACCCTCGGCTTAGGCTGGGGGTTTTTTTGTAGTGACGGATTTTCACCCGGGTGCTTTAAAATTTTTCACCCGGGTGGAAGAAGTACTTTTGTCTTAGCTTTGTCAGTTTTTTTCTAGTTTTGAAATAGTAAAATCAACAATAATGATTTTATTACTCACCCGGGTGCTATGCCAAAAAGACGAAAGTTTGAAGAGAATACAAACTATCATGTGTACAATAGATGACTCTACAAACAAACATTATTTCACAATAACAAAGATCTTCAAAGGTTTTTGTGGTATATTGATATATACAAAAAGAAATGTGAAAAGGATCTATCTATCCTAGCCTATTGTATACTTCCTAATCACTTCCACTTAGTAGTGCACAATATTTCTGATGGACATAGGTTATCTTACTTTATAGGAAATATTTGTGCTGCATATACTAGGTACTATAAGACTAAATATTCAAAAGAGAAAGGTAAAATGTATTTTGAATGTAGATTTAAGGCGAAAGAAATAATAGACGAGGATTATCTTCAACAATGTATTCAGTACGTAGAAAATAATCCATTGAAGCATGGATTAGTAGATAAAGTAGAGGACTGGTTATTTAAATCAGAAAGTTCGCACCCGGGTGCGAATATAGAAAATATAAATTGGGAGCGAGATTTTTAGTTATCCACCCGGGTGGAATTAGTCTAGAAAAGTAAATGAATGTAAAATGTTTTCAATAGAGGATTGATTATATCATCATACGGAAACAGTATAGATAAGATTGTTTTTTATAAAGCAAAGATCTCCCTGTTTTCGGACATTATTCATTGCAGAAAAAGTTACATAGGTGATGTATATATCTTTGTTCTTTCATTGTTTTTTGATTGTTTTTTTAGATACAATATTTTCATCATAATTACCGAAGACACATTTATCTTCATCACTAAGTTCTTTTTTCCAGTCAGGAATAATTTCTACGAATACTTTTATATATCCGTTTTTTCGACTCTCTTTTCAGGAATCAACATAGAGATCTAATTTTTCTTTATATCTTCATTGACCAAGCGTATCGTATATTTGAAATACTAAATT
This sequence comes from candidate division SR1 bacterium, assembly GCA_026397515.1. Lineage (GTDB taxonomy): Bacteria > Patescibacteriota > Gracilibacteria > Absconditabacterales > Absconditicoccaceae > CAJBLF01. Next base: position 6,910 of record JAPLUU010000020.1, read on the forward strand.
TGTTGGGAATTGTATGGTGAATAATCAGTTCGAGATAATGGTATTTCACGAAATAGTAAGAGAAGGATAATATAAGGAAATAGTTGTTCCAGAAGCAGTATTTCAAGTAATTATTTGTTGTATATCTAATAATAATGATTCCCTAGACAATAGAGAACAACCTCATAAAGATAGAATTAATAAACTAACAATAATAAAATAATATTTCATAATATATAGGTTACATAGTAAAAAAGATAGGGAAGGAATACCTCCCCTATATAGAAGTGTAATAATAAATACAAGAGTAATCAATTATTGAGCACTAAATGTAAATCCAACACCAATTTTACAAGAACCATTGTTGTTGTATAAAACACAGTGTCCGTGTGGTGCAGTTGAGGTACCACCAGTCATTCCGATATTACCAATAGCAGTAACTCCAGCTCGTACATATTGATCTTTTACTACTGATGGAGTATATTTTAAGTGTGCAATACGGAAAACAAATTTAGTTCCACTAGCAGTTTCTTGTTCTATATCAACAGCATTGCCATATCCACCATTATGATTTGATGGAGAATCGATATATACTTTAAGTACTTTACCATCTAATGGAGAACGAACTACAGAACCATCATCAGCATATGAACTAGAACAATTTTTATTCCAATCCACTGCATAACTATCATCTGCTTGACATCCCTGATTATAGTGACCCCCTTGACCAGGTCCACTACCACAACCGCCTGGTTCATTAGCACCTATCCAAGCAAGACGATTAGTCCAACTTGATCCATCAGCGCCAAATGGCCAAACGATGGCAAACGGAGAACTGTTAAACATGTTCTTGCTATTACAAAGTCCAGTGTAAATAGCTGAGCTATTGATAGCAACTTTGTTGGCGCTATAGACATAATTATAATCAAACCATCCATTGTTTGAGAGTTTGGTAGAAAGTGTCCAATAGCTTCCAACTTTTGCCATAGGTAAGTAGGTAATAGAACCAGAAGCTCTATCATATAATTTGACAGATAAAGCCAGTGTTCCGGTAACATCCATTACTTTAAATAAGTAATAGGTAGAATTTGGTTTCCCAAATCGTGGCGTGACAGAATATCCCGTCATAGCAGCTTTTGGTGAACCAGTATTTAATTGTACATTTCCAGAATCCCCTGGATCGGGCGTTCCCATATCCACTTGTGTGGAAGGTACTGAAGGGTTAATTTTGTCCTGATCTTTTTGGCAAGAAGCCATGGCAAACAACAGGATAGTGACCATCGAAATACATAAAAACTTTTTCATAAAATTAATTATTTAAATTGTTGATAATAATTGTTTAAATTCATCAATAGAATAATATCAGGAATAAACTCTTGATGAGGAAGCTCGTTCCATCTGGCTTTCCTTTGCTAGCGAGGAAAGGTATAGAGAGTAATTACTTGCAATTTTTTTTTGTTTACGGTGTCTATATGTGAAACTATATAAACCATAATACTTACCCGTTCCCCACATTTTCACCTGGTAGCCAAGGATGTGGGGAGGGAAGATTGTTTGTTGCCATGCAAACATAGGGAATGAGTTGGTAAGTTCGGTTGCTAAACATATCAATGTTTCAATACAGGTACGATACTTGCTCATTACCGCCAGAGATTGTAATGGAGCAGAAAAAGAAAAAAACTGACAAAGTTAGGACAAAAAAGAATCCAGCTTAGCTGCATATTTTCGAAATCATAAAAAATCTCGATACCTCAATTTCTTATTGTTTCTCAAATAAAAAACTGACCCTGCAGAAGTGCAGGGTAGACGCCGTTAGGACAAAAGTTTTCACCCGGGTGCAAACTAGAGTTACTTTAGTCCTCAAGCTACTTCCTACCCATCGCACCCGGGTGCTTACCAATAAACAAAAAAATACTCAATCCGAAGATCGAGCATTTTAATATAATTCGTACGTAGTTTTTAAGAAAAAAAGACAAGAAATTCAGCTACCTCTATTTCTTATTTTTGAGTTCATTCCAGAGTTTTTCTTGATCCTTGCTTAATTTTTTTGGTATGTCGACTTGAGGAATTACATATAAATCCCCCTTTCTACTTAAGAATCAACCAGCCCCAAATCATTTACCGCTGATCTTAATCATGTCACCGACTTGCGTACCTTTAGGTACTTTGATTTTCAACTTTCCTTCTGGGTGGTCAACAGTTATTTCTCATCATAATACCATATCAAAGAGACTTACATTTGCCTTGGTATACAGATGGTCGCTTTTCCTTTCATACAATCTAGAATTGACGACATTGATCTGAATATAAAAGTCACCGACGTGATGACTAGAGGACTCATTTCCTTTATTAGCAAATTTAATATATGCGCCCGCATTAATAGCAGCAGGTATTTTTACTTCTAAGGTTTCTTTCATTTTTTCCAATCATCCATTGGCCAATGGCTTGCCATCTTTGGTATAGATTTTTCCACTACCGCTACATTTCGGACAGGTTGCTTGACTTTGCATGACACCAAAAGGTGTCTGTATTTGTTGGACGACGCTACCGTGACCATTACACGATTCACATGTCCTTTCATCAGCTCCTTCGACCTTTTTCATTCTGCTATAGGCGACTTTTTTCGTCACTCCAGTATACGATTCTTCAAAACTGATATCTATAGCAACCTGGATGTCTTCTCCCCCTTGTGTGCTTTTTTTTCTCGATCATCAGCCGAATCCCCCACCAAAAATACCCCCCATAAGATCTCCAATATCAAAATCTCAGAAATCAACTCCTCATTGACCTCCTCAAAATCAACCAAATCATCCCTGACCATCGAATCACGAATATCATCCCTTCCTATATGCATCATATTGGCCTTTTTTCTTTTCATCGCCGATAACTTGATAGGCTTCATTCATCTCTTGAAACTTCTTTTTGTCTCCTCATCTATCTGGATGATGCTTAACGGCTGCTTTTTTAAACGCTTTTTTGATTTCTTCTGCAGATGCATCTTCTTTGACTCCTAGGATATCATAATAGTTCTTTTTTACATCAAAATCCATAATTACTTAGGTATAAACTGATAAAATATCATTATAGACACAATAGCACTTTGACTACTAGAGTGATATTATACAGAAAATAAAAAAAATTGCAAATTATTCTAGAGAATGATTGTAAAAAAAGTATATCAATTTTTGTTTATAAATTTCTCATAAAAGTATATCAAGATTTGCAAAATTTTGGTTTCTGAATATACTTAAAATATATTAATTTAAAATTCAAAATTTAGAATTTAAAATTTGAAAAAATGGATATCCCAAAACAGATAGAGTATTTCAAGGCACTGTCATATGATATCAAAAGAAATAAGGTTCTGGAGATGCTCAAACAACTCCAATGAACGCATGAAATTTTTGCAATGTTTTATAAGACAGTAAGTGATATAGATGATATCCCAGAAAATATATTAATGTATATTTATCAGGGTATTCTAGAAGTGGCAGAAGAAATAAGTGCAGGAAATAAAGAAGAAGCTCAAGATAAAATCAAAAAGATGGCAGATGTACTTATGATGATCAGAAAACAAGAAGAAATGGAAAAAGAACGTGAATGAAATCCAGAAGAATTATTAAAAGGCATGTAAGAATATATTTTATTATTTAAATAATTACCCAATGGTAGGAGGAGAAACACTTAAAAACAATGAAAATACTGAAAACAAGATGGATGCGGCGAAGCAGGCAGTAAATATTATAACAACTGCAAAAGACCCAGAAAAGGTAAATACAGCAGTAGAAAATAACAAAAATATTAACCAAGCTAAATTAGCGATAAATAATTTAGTAAAAAACAATAAAGATAATTTACCTAATATAAATCCAAATGCTTTGGTAATAGAAAAAAACCAGATAGCTAAAAAAGAAAATATTAAAACAATTCCAACCAAAGAAACATTCGAAATTACAAAACCTCTACTCAATATAAGAGATTTGAAATCTGGTGATTCTAAAATATCAGAAGAAAATGCTCCTACAATTATAAATGCTATTAATAATTTATGAGAATTTCAAACATTGAAAATAGTTGGATGTACAGATGCTGACAAGATAGAAACACCAAATGCTATAGAAAAAAATACAACTCAATTTGAAACAATTAAATCACAATATATTGCAGCAGGATGAATTTGTCCTACATACGCAGAATTATTAAAATCTCCAAATGATCCACAAAATACAATCCTATGATTTACCAGAGCTATGGAAGGAATATTATCATTGAAGCTCACTCCAGAACAAATGAAAAAAGTAGAGATAGGAAATAAATTATGAACAACAACAAACAATGGAAAAGAAAGATGATTTGATATAGAAACTAATTATACAAAAATGATTAATGGTATCACATACGAAAAGACGCATCAAGCTATATATAAAATATTTGGTGAACTTAGTCAAAAAAACATTGGTCGATATAGAGATAATACGGGTACATATACATATGCGATAGATAACCTCGAATTATCTACAAGTGGTGAATTTACAAAAATATATGAAGATATATTTTCTGGCGTAAAACAGATTGTATGAGATAGACCAGAATTGGAAAATAAAGTAAAAGAACAGACTGCGATATATCTAAATCACCTTATAAATGTGTGCTGAGGAAAATATAATAATGGAACGTGGTGATCTAATGCTATTTCAGATAAAATGTATTTTATGATAAAGGCGGTTGATCAAAACACTGGTTTCCTTTCACAAGAAGAATTTACTACATTAACGGAAAAATGAGATTTATCAATTTTGGAAGGTAAAAAAATTAGTACAGGACAATCAGTTAAAGATTATATAACTGATAAAAAAATTGTATCAATATATAAAGTAGGTAATGATGCATTATTTTATACAACAACAGATCCCAATCAAGAAAATCGTTCAGAAAGAAAAATATCAAAAAATGATTATAATCTTCTCGGATTATATTTTCAGATGAAAAATTCTAACTAATAAAAAAATATTCAAAAAAGAAATTATCCAATAGCGATATATACTCGTTTTCATTTTTTATATCCTACTCATATTTTCTTAAATTTTGGATTAAGAAGATTAGCTGTATGTGTCTTTGATTTCAGCCAGTCTCCTACCAATTCTTGGATAGTGATTTGTCCTTCTGCTAAATTTTCTCCACACGTTTCCCATGTAATATTTTCTTTATCTAATCTATTTGGTAGTTCTAATGGTCATGACATAATATGATCATTACTTCCTATTTTATCCAAATATTCAGTATGTTTCTGTGCAGATATTATCACTTCTAGAGAAGATTCTAATGAAGATAGTTGTGAAGAATCTCTTAGTTTATTAATTTCTATGACTAAGTTTTTATTTACTATATCCATTCATTTTTCTTGACCATATTTAGCCAATAGACTATCAATATTCATAGTAATAATTTTTTGATGTTCCAAACTATCTATCTCAACGGTATTTTTTTTGACGGAATCGTTTGTTTTGACCCATTCTGTAATATTCTTTTTCTTAACATCATCTGGTGTTGTTTGATTTTGAGTATATGTTGGATTGCTAGCCAAAAGGTTAATCGCTATAAAAGCACCAGCAGCAAATCTAGCCATCTTAGAACTAGACGGTTTTTGGACAAAAGAATCATGATTATTTAGCATGTTTTTTTTATGCATACTACCTACACTTTCAAATAAAATTACTATAGTAATTATATATAAAATAATTAATTTGTCAATAAACAATAATACAATAAATGCTATTGCTTTTTGTTATAAAATATATATAATAATTTAAAGTATAAATATATACTATAAGACATTGGTCAATAATTTCACCAGCTTGAGGTTTTGTTTTCCTGCCCCTAACGTAATTAATAAGGATTAATATATTCATCCTTAGGGGAAAGGTTGGTTCTTCAAATTGGTTTTGTATTGACCGCAAAAGATCCTGCTATGTTAGCAGGATCGTTTTTTTAAGTTATTTTTTTATGTTCATTATATGTAGATATTAACTATTTTTATTCAAATCCAGTCCACACGGCAATTTTTTGACGATGAAGAGGTAGTAATTAACACCAAAGAAGACAAGTGCCATGACAGTAAAAATAACGATCTTGTTCAATCTATCTGTTCATTGGATCAGAATAAATATCATCATAATAATCGATCGAATCCATACAAATGCCCTAATTTCTTTTCTATTCCATCCAAGTCCAAGCAGTCTATGATGTAAATGAGTATAGTCGCCTTTAAGGGGACTTTTTTTCATAACAAACATTCTCCATAATCAGACCCATATCGCATCGAAAATAACCAAGGATAATGCTACAATCAGCGTTCCTATTTTGGCTCACCCTATCACGGATAAATACGCCAGACTAAATCCAAAAAACATAATACCGACATCTCTTACCAACCCCAACGGTTTATATTCTACTACTGTCGCGACCAAAGAAATACAGAATAAAACAAATGACATATTTTTTACAAATAATAATATTTGCATATTCATCTCGGTAAAATTTGTATAGTGTTTAAACACGACAAATTGGATCAATAAAAATATAGTAAGAAATCATATTCACGAAACACCGCTTGCTTGAGCATAAATTCCATCAAATCGATTGATAGCGTTGATACAAAGAATAGACCAAGCTACAAATCCGATAGCTACAAACCACTGAGGAATAATAAAAATATGTCCGCTAATAATAAATTCTTGTGCTCATATATTACTTATCCAAACTGCCAATAATGCACCTACCACATGTCCAATAAGTCTCAATGCTGGATGGATTTTAAATGATATTTTACCGAGATAACTCAGTTCCTCAAAGAGTTCAAAAATGACAATAGGTAACGAACCGATAATCAATCACCAGAATAAATTGTTATGTAAATACTGAGGAAAGAGGATAGCTATGATAACAAAAAATCCCACATAGATAAAAACTCATTGGATTGTAGGCACAGGTTTTCTGGTATTTTTCAGATCATTTCCTGGTTTATCAAGTATATTTAACCAACGAGAAAGTTTAAGTCCGATAAAGGCGATTGCGACTGCTATGACAGGAACCAATATATACTTCATGAGCGTGGTGAAAAATAAATAGTAAGTATCATACTAAGTTTACTGTTTTTTACCGAAAATTCTAATCAAAATAACTTGTTTTTTTACTGATAAAACATTACACTAGGATTCATTGATATGATTTTTATATATCTCAGAAATAGTATGGAAGAAGCAATATTGAAACCACGTCATTCATTATCCCACATCTTAGCGCAAGCAGTGCAAAGAGCAATCGATCCAATTGCAAAACTCGGTATCGGACCCGCCATAGATACTGGATTTTATTATGATTTCATTTTCTCTGAAGGAGTGGAATGTAAAGAAGAACACCTTAAAGAGATCAATAAAATGATGACCAAAATCGTCAAAGAAGGTCAATCATTTCATAGGATAGATTTGGATTACGATCAAGCAAAAGAGATGATAAATATGCTTGGTGAAGAGTTTAAAGTAGAATTACTCAATGAATTTAAAGCCAATGGTGAGACAGTTTTTTCGTATTATATAAACACGATTCCTGTAGCTGCAAAAGATAATGTATTGAAATGATCAAAAGAAGAATATCTCAAAAAATATGAAAAGATAACAGACTATTTGAAACCATTCAAACTCGGCGACGTGTTTGTAACTTTCATCGATATGTGTGAATGACCTCACGTAGAAAGCACCAAAGAAATCAATGCTGACGCATTCAAACTCGATAAAATAGCTGGTGCATACTGGAGAGGAAATGAAAAAAATCCTATGATGACAAGGATTTATGGACTTGCATTTGAAGATAAAAACGCATTGAAAGCATATATAGAGATGATGGAAGAAGCAAGAAAACGTGATCACAGATTGATCGGAAAACAATTAAAATTATTTACTATTTCTCCACTGGTAGGTGCGTGATTCCCTATGTTACAGCCAAATGGAATGACCATCAGAAAAGAGATAGAGGATTATCTACGAGAACTTCATAAGGATAAATGATATCAGAGAGTACGAACTCCACATTTATGTAAACATGATCTCTATATCACTTCATGACATATACATAAATATGGTGATAACCTTTTCAAAGTAAAAGGAAGAGAAGAGGAATTTTTTCTCAAGCCCATGAACTGTCCTCACCATATGCAAATATTCGCTGACAATCAATTTTCCTACCGTGATATGCCGGTAAGATATTTCGAACCAGCAACTGTGTATAGAGATGAAAAGACAGGTGAGCTTTGAGGTTTACTTCGTGTAAGAGCGATTACTCAAGATGACGGACATTTGTTTTGTCGTGCATCACAGATTGAAGAAGAGGTGTCTACTATCGTAGATATTATCAAAAAGTTTTTCTGAACTATGGGTATGATAAACAACTATCGAGTAAGTTTATCAGTAAGAGGAGAAGACACATCCAAATATATGTGATGAGATGATGTCTGGGAAAAAGCAGAAAATTGATTGGAAAAAGCAGCTATAGCAAATAATTTGCCGTACAAAAAGATATTATGAGAAGCAGCGTTCTATGGACCTAAGCTTGATTTCATGTTCAAAGATTGTCTATGAAGAGAGTGGCAATTATCCACTATCCAATGTGATTTCAATATGCCAGAAAGATTTGATCTGAGTTTCATGAACGAAAAGTGAGAAAAAGAAAGACCGGTGGTTATTCATAGAGCGATCTCATGATCATTGGAAAGATTTATGGGAGTGATGATCGAACATTTTGCTGGAGCATTTCCATTATGGCTTGCACCACAACAAATCAAATTAGTTCCCGTAGCAGAAAAATTCATTGACTACGCAAAACAGGTAGAAAAAGAAATGAAAGAAAAATGAATCAGAGCATCTGTAGATAGTGGTGAAGATTCTTTCAGCAAAAAAATTCGTAACGCAGAGATAGAAAAAATTCCTTACATTGTCATAGTCGGGGAAAAAGAAGAGACAACAAAAACACTTTCTATCCGCGAATATAGAAGCAAAAAGCAGTACGAAATTAGCAATACAGAGTTTGTCGACAAGTGTCTACTTGAAATCAAAAATCGTAGTTTATAAAATGTATCTCTAGTATAAATCATTAACAAAAAGTATTTATTCTCTATAAAAAAAGATATGAAACTGACAACCATTGCACATATTTTCAGCGACCATAAACAATTTCTCGACAAAGAGATTATCCTCAATGGACGAGTGAGAAGTGTAAGAGATTCCAAAACATTCGGATTTATAGAACTCAATGACTGATCGTATCTCAAAAATATCCAAGTAGTTTTTGAAAATAATTTATCAAATTTTGACGATATTTGCAAACTTACCACAGGAAGTTCAATCACGGTAGAAGGAAAATTAGTAGCTTCACAATGAGCTAAACAAGCATTCGAAGTCAAAGCAAGCAAAGTGACTATAGTCGGCACTTGTCCTAGCGATTACCCACTTCAGAAGAAAGGACATAGTTTCGAATATCTTCGTGAAATCGCACATCTCAGACCGAGATCAAATACATTTTCAGCAGTATTCAGGGTGAGATCATTACTCGCATTCGCTATCCATCAATATTTCCGCGAACAAGGATTTATCTATGTACATACACCGATTATTACTGGAAGTGATTGTGAATGAGCAGGAGAAATGTTTAGAATATCAACACTCGATATGCTCAATCCTCCAAAAAATGAAGACGGAAAAATAGATTACAAAAAAGACTTTTTCGGTAAAGAAGCATCATTGACCGTGAGTGGACAACTCAACGCAGAGACCTTCGCAACTGCTTTCAATAAGGTATATACTTTCGGACCAACCTTCCGCGCTGAAAATTCCAATACCACAAAACATCTTTCAGAATTTCGAATGATTGAACCAGAAATAGCTTTTTCCAATCTCAACGACGATATGAATCTCGCAGAAGGACTTATCAAATATGCGTTCAATTACATCCTTGAACATGCAGATGCAGAGATGGATTTCTTCGCGCAATTTATAAATCCTGAAGTGAAGACGAGATTACAAAATTTAGTGAAAGCAGATTTTGCTAGAGTGACCTATACCGAAGCCGTTGAGCTTTTGAAAAAATCGTGACAGAAATTTGAATATCCAGTAGAATGGGGAATTGATCTCCAGACAGAACATGAAAGATATATCTGTGAAAAAATATTTAAAGGTCCGACATTCGTTATCGATTATCCCAAAGAGATCAAAGCATTTTACATGAGACTCAATGAAGATGGAAAAACAGTAGCTGCAACAGACTTGTTAGTACCTGGAGTTTGAGAGATTGTTGGAGGTAGTCAAAGAGAAGAAAGACTCGATGTCCTTGAAAAGAAAATGAAGGATATGGGACTCAAACCTGAAGACTATGGACGATATTTGGATACAAGAAAATATGGAACAGTTCCTCACGCATGATTCGGTATCGGTTTCGAAAGGTTGATTATGTACATAACCTGAATGGAAAATATACGCGACGTAATACCATTCCCAAGAGCTCCAAAGACATGTGATTTTTAAATTACTATTTTGCTTATGTCCAAAATAAAATATATTTTCCGAGATTTTTGGTGAACTGTAGCTAAGATAAATATAAAAAAAGATGGCTATTTTGCAAAACTAATAAAAATGTATGATATACCTAAAGATTCACTTAAAAAAAATTTATCGTTATCAATGGATAAATTTAGAAGAGGTGAAATCTCTGAGAAAGACCATCGAAAAATATTTTCTCAAAACGTGGGTTTGCCAATCCACAAGAATATTTCTAGTCTCTTTCATACACCACTAAATAAATATACCACTCTCTACAAGAGCATTATAGCCTTCGTAAAAAAATTACAAAAAGCTTGATATATCTGTGTTATCCTCTCTGATGAATGGGTGCCTCAAAGTAATCAACTTCGCAAGGCATGATGGTACAACGGTTTTGATGATATACTCTTGTCCTGTGAAATAGGATTAAGTAAGCATGACGACAAAACAAATGGCACTACCAAAATATTTGATTATGTTTTGAAGAGATATAAAATAAAATCATGAGAGGCAATATTTATAGATGATGTAGAGAAAAACTGTATTGTAGCTCAGAAATTGGGAATAAAAACTATTTTTGCTACTAAGCCAACACAAGTTATTAAAGATCTAAAAAAAATACTAAATATTTAGTCATAATAAATTTACTCATGAAACAACTTATCTATATTCACGGATGAATGTGTCAGCCAGATAATGATGCTTTTTGTAAGGCGCTTGAAACACGAGATTATAATCCTTTCAAAAATAAAGATAATCGAAAAGATTGGTTTGAAGAGCTCAAATGAACCTATCAGATAATTAGACCCGAGTTCCTTATCTCAATGATGAAGATTTAGTAATCGTAGGACATTCACTCTGAGCTATGTTTTTGATTAAGTATCTCTGAGAAAATACATTCCCTAAGAAGATTAAACAACTCCATCTTATGTCATCAGTTTTCGATGAAAGTGATATGTCTGAGGAGGAAAAATATTCCTGAGATTTTGCTTATGATCCCCAAATAATTTCTCATCTGCAAGATCAGGTAGAAGAGATTTTCTTGTATCATTCAACAGATGATGATATTGTTCCATATATACATACAGAAAAAATAAAAGCATATTTACCCAAGGCAAAGCTTGTTACTTTTACAGACAAATGACATTTTTTTATACCAGAAATTCCTGAAGTGATAGCAAATATACTATCATAATAATTTTATTATATATATTTCGAAGAAATGAAGCGAATTTTACCAATGATATTTCTTGTGGTATTTGAATCAGTTGCAGATATATTTACTACCAAACGATCACAAAATCAAATTTTACGACGGGGGATAGCTGCCATATGATTTTATATCATCTGTAATGTCTTTCGATTGTTTGCACTCAAACATGGTTCTTGACTCGGGAGATGATCGCTTATATTTTCTATAGCAAGTGCGGGAATGGCATTACTTATAGGGATGGTGATGTTCAAAGAAACGTTTACGACGCTGCAAGTTATAGGAGCATGAATGGGAATTATATCTATCGTACTTTTGACGATATAGATTTATCTTATATACTGATATGACTAATATACTTATTTCCAATCCACAAGATTTTGATCAAAAATTACAAAACATCATTGCATGATGACCACAATATTTTCACGTTATCGCAGATTTTGATAGGACGATGACCAAAGCATTTGCTGAATGAAAACCTACCGTTTCCTTGATCACTCGTTTACAGAATGGATTTTTTCCTCCAGAATATGCAGAAAAATCCAACGCAATTTTCCACACATATCATCCGATAGAAATAGATACTACCATACCCTTAGACGAAAAAAAGAAGGCGATGGTTAATCGATGGACTGAACAATTTAATCTCATGTTGAGGTACGGATTGACCAGAAAAATTATCGAAGATGCTATGGGTTCCGAAGACACAAACTTTAGATCAGGCTGTGGTGAGATGTTTGATCTCTTAAAAAAACATGCCATTCCTCTACTGATTTTATCCGCCAGTGGACTTGGATATGATAGCGTGTATTATTGCCTCCAACACGAAAATAAACTCTACGACAATATAGATATTATTTCCAATGACTTCGTTCGAGATGAAGAAGGCAAGGCGATTGGTGTGAGAGAACCTATTATTCATTCGTTCAACAAAGACGAGACCGTGGTCAAAAACTTTCCTATCTACGAAGACATCAAAGACAGGAAAAATATTCTCCTCATTGGTGACTGATTGTGAGATGCTCATATGGCTGATGGATTTGACTATGAAAATATCATTAAAATCTGATTTCTCAACGACGATACTCCTGAGAATCGCGAAAATTTTTCCGAAACATTTGATCTCATTATTCTCGATGATGGAGATATGACTGAGGTAAATAAAATTTTAAATAAAATTCTTGTATAATATATATTTGAATAAAAATTAAAAAAAATCTAGTGAAATACTCACTAGATATTTTGAAAAAAAGAGTTTTGAATTTATGCTGTTTCTTTTGGTTTTGGGAGATATAAAAGACCCAATATCAAAGCAACAATAATTAGTAATAAGTTACCAAAAAAGAGTATTTGTCCTATACGCTGGCTTACATTCAATAAAGAAAGAAGTCCTTCTTCACCGATGCTTGCTTTTCCTGTACTTATACTGAAATACATTAAGAGTATTCCAATGATGAACCAAATAGCTGATTTTTTTTTGTTTTTTTTGATTGGTTTCATATTTTAAAGTGTATTTGTATCTTACATATCATATATATATCTATATTCAGAAGTCAATCCATTCACCCGTATTAGCTAAAAGCAATATTTACTCTTCAATAACTTCTCATTATATTTCAAAAATATTTAATTATTGATTTATGATACTTCATTGTTTTTTAAAAAAAATCCAGTGGAAATCCCACTGGAAGTATGAAACATTTTTTTAAAAATATTATTTGTTCGGCATACATCTTATCATACACGCCACACATGCTACCCATAGAGAGAAATCCAGGTAAAAGAGGATAGTCAATGTTGTAGTAGTAAAGTCATAAGATGTAATATGTATACAGATTTTTGCAAATAACAAATCTAGAGCAAAGAGAACTATAGCAATTACAAACCATTTTCCGACATTGATCCATTTTCTTTTGATCATGTCTTGTGTTCTAATAGTAAATACTATATATGCCATTAAGCAATTATATCCCATTACTATCAAAACAATAAGTAAGATCGCTTTTCCATGATAAACAGGACCGATAAGTATCGACATAATTATATTGATCATAATCAACGAAATTAATGCCCACCAGAAAATGGTGTTTCTAGTCTTTGGTGAGGGATCCGTAAATAGTTTTTTTATAGTATTATTTATATTTTTCATATATTTTTATTTTTACAAAAAATACATATTTCCCCATAAAAGTCAATGTTTGTGGTTTTATCTAACTAAAGGTAATATTTCCTTTCATAGTCGACTCACCGATAGTGTCGTCTTTTTTATTATATTCAATTTTTTTCTCACTGCCTCATCTTGATTCAGTTCTTGGTGTCTGTGGTGCAGAATCATCTTTCATGCTCAATGAGACCTTCTCTCTCTCGAGGTCTATGTCAATTACTTTTACTTTTACTTGCTGTCCGACCTTTACAACATCAACCGGATTCGCGACAAAATAATTTGCCATCTGAGATTTGTGAACCAATCCATCACTATGTAATCCGATATCTACAAAGGCTCCGAAATCCGTTACATTTCTAACTATTCAATCTAATTTTGTTCCTATCTCCAAATCTTTGATATCCAAAATAGTTGACGAGAAACATGGTGCTTCTAGTTCATCTCTTGGATCCAAACCTGGCCTCTGTAATTCCGCCAAGACATCTCTCAAAGTTTCCAATCCAATTTTATATTTTTCTGACCATTCTTTGATTTTATTTTCTGGATATTTTTCTACGGTCATCGGCAATTTCAGATCCTTTTTCTTAATCCCCATTTCACTTTCCAACAACGCATACACTTGTTTGTGAATCTCAGGATGGATTCCTGTTTCATCCAAAATTTCTTTTCCTCATTTGATTCTCAAAAACCCAATCGCTTGTTCGTAGGCTTTTGGACCGAGTCATTTTACTTTCTTGATTTGTGCTTTACTCGTAAATTTTCCATTTTCGTCTCTGTAAGCGATGACATTCTTAGCAACTGTTTCGCTTAATCATGCGATATATTGCAACAAGGTATAACTCGCTGTATTTACATCGACACCGACGCTATTTACGATATCCTCTACTTTTTCTTCCAATTTTTCTTTCAAATATTTTTGATCGACATCATGTTGATATTGTCCGACTCCGATAGATTTTGGATCGATTTTTGTCAATTCTGCCAATGGATCTTGTACTCTATGAGCGATACTGATTGCTCATCTTATCGTTACATCTAAATCAGGATATTCATCTTGCGCGAGTTTAGATGCTGAATATACAGATGCTCATGATTCAGAAGTAATCATGTATTTTACATTCAGTTTATATTTTTCAATAAAATCATGAACTACTTTTTCTGATTCTCTCGACGCCGTTCCGTTTCCTATCACGATCAAATCTATCTTATATTGATCGACTAATTTCTTCAGAGTGTCCCAAGCTTCAGTAATTTTTTTCTGTGGCTCAGTAGGGTAGATGACTATTTTATCCAAAAATTTTCCTGTCTGATCGACGACAGCAAGTTTACATCCCGTCCTAAATGCCGGGTCAAAACCGAGAACATTCATTCCCTTGATTGGCGGTGTGAGTAACAAGTTTTTCAAATTCTCACCAAAGACTTTGATCGCTGATTCGTCGGCTCGTCTCTTTTTGTCTGATCTAATTTCACGTTCAAGCGAAGGCAAAAGTAATCTATGGAGCCCATCTTCACATGCTTCTTGGACATAACAAATACACGTTCCGTAATTCTTAGGAAAGAAATATTTCGTCGTTTCCTCTCGGATTTTATCACTAGAAAACTCTAATTTCACATTCAGTTGTTTTTCTGTTTCTGCTCTCGTTACTGCTAAATATGCGTATGATGGCATGTCAGAAAGTTTCTTACTGTATTCACCATATATTTTATAGACTCATTTATCATCAAAAGTTTTTGTCTTTTTACATGCAAGTATTCCTGTATTTTCTTCTCTGACTTTGATGTCTTCTCTGAGATCGGCATGATCGGAAACTGCTTCCGCAAGAATATCTTTTGCTCACTGAATCGCTTCTGCTACATCCTTTACACTTGTTTTTACATCACCCGTATCTCTCACAAATTTTGCTGCTTCTGCTTCAAACTCTTCTTTACTCATTTGTGCTTTCGTCAACATATCTGCCAATGGTTCCAAACCTTTCGCTTTCGCGATAGTAGCTTTTGTATTTTTTTTCTCCTTAAATGGTCTATATAAATCTTCTACTCTCGCCAAGGTTTCTGCTTCCATGATCTGTTTTCTCAGCTCATCTGTCATGAGTCATTTTTCCTCTATCAGACGAATGATATCTGCTTTTCTCGCTTCGAGGTTTCTCGTGTATCTATACATTTCATCAAAATCTCTGAGCTGTTCATCAGTCGCTCATTCAGTCAATTCTTTACGATATCTCGCGATAAATGGAACCGTATTTCCTTCATCTAAAAGTTGGACGATAGTACGTACAATGGTTGGTGAAATACCAACTTTTTTACTGATGATATTGATTAAATCTGCCATAATAGTGAATTACAAATAAATGCATCGTGAAGCAGGAGTATAAAAAAATCGCACCCGGGTGCAATCAAAAATAAGATTGAATTAAAAATATATATAGCTATAAGTCAATAAATAAAAATTAATTAACAAAAATTAAGTGTATGAAAAACAATGCTATTTTATCTACCGATTTTCAGATTCCTGGACTGAAAAAAATTTTTACCGGGAAAGTTCGTGACGTATATGAATATACACACAAAAATAAAGTATATCTTATCGTCGTAGTAACCGATCGTATCTCTGCATTTGATGTGGTACTACCAGTTGGTATTCCGTACAAAGGAGCAGTTCTCAATGAAATCGCATCCAAATTTTTGGATATGGCCGATGAAGAAGGAATAGAAACCTGGAAGATCGACAAAATTCATCCAATGGTAACAGTAGGTTTGAAAGCAGAACCTATTATGGTTGAAATGATTGCAAGGGAACTTCTGACGGGAAGTTTATGGCGTCTTTATAAAGAAGGCGTACGCGAAATCTGTGGAATTACATTGCCGGACGGGATGCAAGAATGGGACGTATTTGCTGATGGTCCTATCATAACTCCTACAACCAAGGCTGAAAACGGCCACGATGAAAACATCTCACCGGAGGAAATTGTAAGGAAAGGACTTACAGATAAGAGTACTTACGACCTTATGGATGTACAGACTGACAGTTTGTTTTGTATGGGTGCTGAATTTGCCGAAAAGATGGGGCTTATCTTAGTGGACACAAAGTACGAGTTTGGACTGATTGATGGAAAACTCATCCTTATTGATGAGATCCATACACCCGATTCTTCAAGGTATCTGTATATGGAAGGATTTGAAGAAAGTCTGAAAGAAGGTAAAGTACCAAAATCACTGGACAAAGAGTTTCTACGTCAATGGTTGATCTCACAAGGATTCAAAGGTGAAGATGGTCAGGAAGTACCAGAAATGTCTGCAGAATTTATCCAGCAGGTTTCAGATCGTTATTTGGAACTGTATGCTAATATTATGGGAGAAAAATTGGAACAGACGGAATATAGTTTGGAAGAGATTGAAACTTCTATAATGGATTTTATTCAAGGTTTGAAAGATATGGAAGAACCCGAAAAAATGCCTGAAATGTCTGAAGAATAAAAATTTCCAATACTATTTCAGCCGTCTGGTTTTCAGACGGCTTTTTTTATATAATAAAAAAACCCACAAACTTTGTGGGGTATCAGAAATATTTATATTATAATATTTCTACGATATCAATTTTTTTATTGATGAATTTATATAATTTTGCTGGCCTGTATTGTACTCCAATTTCTTTTTCTCCAGTAGGTTTAATAATGTGAAGACTATCTATTTTCTTTCTGAAGTTTCTGACATCAAAAGTCTTATTTAATACTATTTCATAGACTTTTTGCAATTCAGAAAGGGTAAATTTATTAGGTAATATATATTGAGAGACATTGGTATATTCCATCTTCCATTGCAATCTTTGTATCGCATATTCGATGATTTTCTTGTGATCAAAACCGAGTTTAGGCAATGAATTAACGGGAAAGAATTTAGCTTCTGAAGTATATGATCATGCATTGATGACTATATTTTCTCTAGTAACGAGAGCCATATAAGCAACAGTGATAACTCTTCCTCTAGAATCTCTTTTAACATCAGAAAATGTATATAATTGTTCAAGATAAACATCTTTTACATTTGTTTTTTCTCTCAATTCCCTATAGGCCGCTACTTCGCAATCTTCTGTTTCGAGGACAAATCATCATGGTATAGACCACTGATTTTTGAATGGTTCGATATCCCTTTTTACAAGTAAAACTTCGAGTCTATCCTGGATGACAGTAAATATTACATTATCTACCGTAACGAGAATGTGCTGTTTGATCATAGGTCTTATAGTAAAATAAAAAAGACTACTGATACACCGATTGTTTTTAAATTCTGTAATTACTTCACTTCATTCGTACTTACAGTTTTTCAAATCATCGGTATTACTTCGACGTTAGAAAATATTTCAATTACTTTCATATTTTCTTGGCGTCTCAGTAAGTGTAGTCTTTTTTACTCGAAAATCAATAATTGTTGGACTTACAATTAGCTAGCTTTTTTTGAGCTCATTATTTCCTGTAAAACATTTGTTTCCAGTTGTTTTTGATATTTATCATGGAAATATTCTGTGTGATATACATTTTTTTTACTTATGATTCCATCCAAAAATTTATCTCTTCATTGTTTATATGTAGCATCATCATACATATAATATTCTCTTCTGACATCTTGCCCATATTGCTTATATATACGAGGATTTTTTCCTAAAATAGCCATATCAATATCCATCATATATTTTGTATCGTTGTCAGTAGGCGTATCTATATGTTTGGTAGCAAGGATAAGTTTCTTAACTTTTTCGATAAAGTCTTTTGCAACTCATCGTTGAGTAAGCATTTTTTCTGCCAAGGCAGCACTATCTTCTTCGTTCGTATGAGAAGTTGGATCGTAAATAGCATCATGGAACAATAATGCACACTCGACTACATCAGGATCATCCAAAAGGTGTTTCACTTCATAGAGTTCATTCGAACAATCAATAGCATGTAACCATTTATGATACGATCACTTCATTTTTTCTTTGATTTCATCTCGGTCTCCAGATCAGTCTCCTAATCTATCATACATATCTCTGAGTTGAGCAAAAAGTTTTTTGGGATCTTCTTTGACTCCCAACCTATTCATCAATCACGCGAAACGTAATTCACCGAAGGTATCGACCTTGGTAAGCATATAATTGAATGCTTGTTCAAAATCACTATCTGTACTTTTTCCATCGACTTTCATAAGTGATCACCATTTATCTTTTGCTATTGTTGCTTCAAAAATATCTGCCTTTGCCTGAGTAGAAAATTGGCTAGATACTCTTCTCGCTATTTCCGATTCATCATGTCCTCTGTTTTTCAATCTCTGTGCCTGTGTTTCGGGATCTATATCCATGAGTATAATATTATTATTTGGTATATATGATTTGTTTGCTTCTGCAACGAGAGCAGCATTATAAAAAAGGATTCAATTTTTATTCAACATTTCTCTTCTTAATCTGACTCTTATCGGTGTAGCCATAAGTTCATTCAATAGCTTCATTTTTTGTGGATCAGCAAAAACTATCTTTCATAATTCTGAGTGGATAATACTTCCATCTGTATCTTGTACATGACTTCAGAAGGTATCTGCTATCCTTCCTCTTACTGCTTGATATTCTGTTTCTGGTAAGATAGTTTGGATATCTTTTGCTATTTTATCCATATCTAAATTATGTACGGGTATCCCATTTTTTTTGGCTATTTCCATAAATTTTGCTGTTGCATATGACTTGCCTGATCAGATAGTTCACGTCAATCCAACCGTATATTGTCCGAGCATTCTTCACTCAAGCGCTTGTTTTACATTGAGCGGGACGTATTCTCTTATCTTATCTCACTGTTCTTTTAGTACTCATTTTACAAAACTCGAACTGATATCTTCTTTGTCTCTCGATGCATTCAAGAAAATAGTTTCTATTCAGAGTCCTTGTCTATCCATAGCCATCTGAAATTCTTTTTGTTCATCAAAATCTTTGCTATTTCTCTGTCCTCTTATAATGGGATTCAGTTGATTCTCATAACAATAATCGGTAAGCATACCTCTAAACGCTACTACATCGACATTATCTTTGTCGGCGTATATCTGGCGAATCAATTGCATTCTTTCCTGGAGAGAAAATGTATGTTGTCACGCCTTATTAGGATTTACTCCTATAGCCATCACCAATTTTTCGCAGAACGGTAAAATTCTTTCGGTGATATCCATATGTCCGTATGTCATCGGATCAAATGATCATGGTTGTATTGCATTTTTCATTACAAAAACAAATAACAATATAAATATATTATACTGATTTACCGACTGTTTTTGAAATCACAAATTATTTCATTCGCATTCATAATTTCTGTATCAAAAATCGCCGGTATAATTTCGACCTCATAAAAATACACAATGCTTCATGTTTTTATTGGGTCTTAATTATTTTTTTTTGGATTTCATAAATATTCAATGTTTGTCGATATTCATGACCATCATGCAATTCTTTTTTCAATCATTTTTCTTTAATAAGATAATCCATCCATTCAGGGTTATTCAAGACATTAAATACTTTCAAAGGCACTTCGATGCTATCAAGTTTTTTGACTATAATATCGGGATTTTCCAAAAATGCATCCATGATAGGAAAAGATAAACTCGAAAGATTGAGGAAAAGTTTTCCATTGTCAGAGAGAATTTTATCGATATTTTGGATCAGATATATTGGTAATGAAAGTCATTCATAGGGATTATCATCTATACTTCTTGGTCTAGGAATATATGGAGGATTACATGCGATGATATCAAATTTCTGTGCTTCCATATACTGTTTAGCATCTCATAAATGAAACGAAAATCTCGGATCAGTATAATGATCATGGAAATATATTTCCGCATTTTTGTTGATGTCATTGAGTACTATTTTTTCTAGGTTAGGATTTTTTTCTCCTATATATTTAGCAATAAATCATGGACCACTTCCTACTTCTATCATAGAAGAATAGTCTTTGAAATTGCCATTTTTCAGCGCTCTACAAAAAAATAAGGTATCGATAGAAGGCGACCAGACACCAGGATATTTAAATTTTTCAAAATCCATTTGCACGTCATCATAATCGATGGTGATGAAGGGACTATCAAAAAGTGTATGCACAGTCTCTCTTGTGATGTAATCAGTAATATTATTTATTTTATGTCTATCGGTCACAAGGACGGGATTAGCAAGATCGGCCACATGAATTGTTTTGTCTTTTGAATGTGTGTAAATTCTATTGCCTTCTTCATCCTTATCGTGTGCCATAACAGTAGCAAGTTCATTGCCTTGAGCATAGATGGCATCATGGGAAAGATCGGGAGCAAATTTATGAAGCATAGAGATGTATGTTAAGAGAATAAAATAGTCATGATTGACGAATAAATTATATTTTTTTATGCTTCTAATGAAAGATTATATCATGATATTCTAAATTTATCTTCTTCTCCTGCTTCTGTTTTTGGTATCTGGGAAAGTATGGTGAAGCTACCATTTGCAGGTCTTCGCATTTCATTCAGTTTATAAAAAGTTTCAAAACTTCACCCAGATATGGATTGTATTCATCATAGAATTTCAAGATGATGACCAAATCCCCAGACATTTTTATATTTTACCTTTTCATATATTTTAGATAGAAAATCTTTGGCTCTAGCATTCGTATATACTTGAGATTCTCCTCCTGCTGGAGACGTGTAGTAATATATTTTTTCTCTTTGTTTTTTGTTCAACAAATGATGAAATCATTTTTCTCCATCCCAAAAATCTCTGATAAAGCTTGGCGCAATATTCGATCAATGATCTCTTTCTCTGATTCTTTCATCTATTTTGATAGCGATATCTTTGCCATTAAAAGATCATACAATCAAATCTTTCAACATATCTTCGTTCACGAGTTTATCAAAATCCATATCCAGTCACGCGATATCTTTGAGAAAATAATGTGCTGTTTGTCTTGTTCTGATATAGGGAGATATATACATAAGATCCGGAAATAAAGTAGGATTTTCTTTGATGAGTTGCGCATACAAAGGGGAGAGTTGTTTTCATTGTTCATGTCATGCGGTAGAAAGTCATGTCTCATAATCGATACCTACTTCTTTGAAAAAGTCTTCGAGTAAAATTCCCGCTAGTTCTTTTTTCCTTTCCATTTTGAGTTTAATATCATGAGCAGTACCTACATTTTCATGTATACGCATAAATTCCTGATAGTCAGGATTGGCTTTAATGAGTTCTTTGTATTCATTATATTTGCTTTCAAGATGTCTAACAAATGTGATGTGTCTCGTATTGGGTATCTTGGTATTGATAATATTCGCTGGCAGTTGTTGAAATGTTTCCATATCCAAAATATCATGAAGCGGTTTTTGTAAAGAACCTACATATAATTTGATATTATCGAGTTTGGGAAATCATTCTTTTGGGAGGTTCGGAACCAAGCGCATAGTATATTTTAGATAATAAATGTTTCGATATGTTAAGTCTAGTTATTTTGGATGTAATTTCAATATAATATTGACTTATTGTAATAAATAATTATATATAAAATATATTTATGACTATGTATATTCCATGAACTGATTTTCAACCCGTGATACTTTATTTTGATTAGAATCCAAACTTTCACGTGAAATGCTCGAATCGAATATCAAAAAATTTCGAGTGAGTGAAGATTTTAGCGTTGCAAAAGATACTGTAGTCAAACCTAAGCATTCAAATACCGTCAAAGTGAAGCTTGAAAAATCACTTTTTCCTCAAATGGATTTCATCACACCATGAATGCTCAAACATCTCGAGATATCTATGAGAAGCTGTTTTGCTCAATCATGAATACATATTATAGGTAAACTTTTTAATTACATCCACCCACAAGATATACAGACACTCAATGAAACAGGACGTGTTGATATAGATGTTCAGGTCGTAAATAGATGACTTTCTGATGTGCAATTAAAAGATTGATGAGCATTTTTCAGATTATATTTCAGACCTGCAGGACAGATGATTACCTGAGAAAAATTGTACGAGATAGTGAAATCATGAAAGCTCAAAGTAGAATGAGAATATGGAAAAACACGATCATTAGTTGGAGCAAATATACCTGATCCCAATCAGGAGATTACGTGAAAAATGATTGATGAAATGTATGAAGCCAAAGACTTGCAAGAAAACGAAGTAGGGGAAGCACTGACCTTAAAATTAAAACTCAACGGTAATGTATATATTCCCGACAACAAAAAACAGATTCTGATTGAATCCAAAAAAAATCTTGTAGACATTCTCCACCCTTTTGATGTAAATAATCCTAGACATACCGAACATGACTTCAATATTTGAGAAACATTTTATGTGGATTTCTGAGAATATTTCGGCGCCATTATCTATAATGAATATAATGAAGGAGAATGATATAATACAAGAGCAAATCATATTATCTCACCACTCATTGACCCATGATTCAAATGACCGATTAGAACTGAAATAGTAAAATGACATGAGTTCAATGACTTTATAGAATTACATATTTACCACAAAGACGGAAAATAAACATTCCGTTTTTTTTAAATATATAATTTCGACATCATAAAAATTATCATTCGTCTATGCGAATTCGAACTTTAATTGTGTCTCAAATAAAAAAACAACCGTCGAAAACGACGGCTGCTAATCTTTGTTCTGAAGGGTTAGAATAATATTGAACCCTCATCGTCCCATTTTGTGTATAATTTACAATTGGGGCGGAGAATCAGATATTTTACTTCTTCTTTTGGTCCACCACTGGAATTCATGCAGTCGTCATCGACTACGCATGACATACCATGTACTGAATACCGGTAAGCACCGAAAGGTAAGATTTCAAGAAGACGACCATTTTTTTTGATGTATTCATTGATCTCTTTGATTTTGTCTTCCTGTACTTTGTGTTCGATAATCCAGTCGGAAATTGTTTTTTCTTCATCTGTCTGGGGAAGATCATTGTTGTACAACACCCTGAAAGTGACCTGGTTGGCACCGAGAGCTTTTGCGCGTTCGAAGATTTCTGCCGGACTTTTGTCGTTGTAATAATCGACCATGTTCAGTGATAATCGGAGATTGAAATCATACTTCCTGATTGCTGCACATGTTTCATCAATCTTTACAAAGGCCTTTTCAGTCTTCGGTCGTGAATACGCCGCATTAAGATCCGAATCGAAGATGTTGAATAAACTCAGCGATATAGTCTTTACACGCACAAAGTCACGCAACCAACGAAGATTTTTTTGGCCTCCATTATCAGCTTCTTCGAGCAAAAATACGCCGCTTGTCTGGATTTCTGTCCAACGGAAAGGTAAACTCAACCGCTTGTTGAGATCAACAATTTTCCGTATAAATGTTTTGTTGATAAGTGGTTCGCCATCACCAGTGAACATAAGCGTATTACATCCATTGTCGCGCGCGAAGTTCAATGCATCCAGATAATCCTGTTCATATAATGCCTCAAATTGATAATTCTTTTCAATTTGATTCCGATAGAAATCGGTATCCGTATGCAATTTGCTTACACAACAGGCACAATTATTCACACATCCACCTGGTACCACGATTGATAAACTTTGAATTTTCATGATAATAAATTTAGGTATTTTTTTTGTTTGGTAAAATTACTATATATATTTATATATAAAAGTCAACTAATTAATAAAATTGACATTTATTTCTAAATATGTATATTAAAAAAAGAAAATATAAATAAAAAAACATAATAATATAGTATTGTATGAAAAATAAAAATGTAATAACGTATGTAAAGATACAGAAAGGCAATATGCTTCTTCTTGTACCAACCGTTAGAGAAGGTACATTTGGTATAGAAAATGATATCATGTGGTCTCTCAAGGAATTTGATTTCAAGGTTTTTGGGTATCTACATGTTGAATCAGTCATGTCTTCTATTCTCAAGGAAAGGGCATTAGCCGGAGTATCATTCTATGATATAGATATGGATATGTATGATCCAAACACGTATCCCGATAGTATGGAATCATCATTCAAAAATAGATGGGACTACGCAGTCATGCGTCAGACCTATCGTTATTTT
>JAPLUU010000020.1:31940-63679 GCA_026397515.1 candidate division SR1 bacterium
TTATTTTGATCAGCTACTAATAAAAAATTTTACCAGTCCAATGCCTACTGCCTTTGTTATTTCCTGTGAATGGAATAACAACACTCACGATGCTTTACAGATTTATCCATTGGATGATGAAAACATCTGCATCGAAGGACAAGATAAACTTGCTATTCAATTTTCATCCTATACGGACTATTCCGAAAAGATGATTGAAGATTTGATAGTACAGATAGGTAAGTGTAAGAAACTTCCAAAAGACTATAAGAGTTTCAAACCGGTAAAAGAAGAAGAAAAAATGATACCTGGAGAACATCTCATCAAAGAAAGCAATCCATTCTTTTTGCTCAAAGATGGGAATATCTATTGTGGTATGGATTGGATCAATCCCAATATCCTCATGAAAGCTAACTGGAGATTATTTGCAGATGAAATGATTCATCCTATAGGATGTGAAGATTGTAATCCTGGCTACAAGATGAAAATTCGCCTGCCAAGTATAGCATTAAAGATTTTCAAACATTCCTTACATAAGGATTATGCGAATAACTTTGGCAATGATTGCTACAGCGTTTATGTCCAGATTCTCAATATCATCAATTCTCAGTGGAAAAAAATCCAGAAAGAAATGGATGGTATCGAAAGAATTGTTTTTGAGACTAAATATGATGATACAAGAAATGGCAAAGGACACTATATGGTAGTACAATACCTGGACAAAGATTGGAAGGGAGAAAATATACAAGAGATACAATATACTTATGATGGTGACTATATAGTTCAAAATAAAGAACTTATAGCGAATGCATTATAATGGTAATATATTATTTCAAGTAATTTCACTCAGCATGTATGTATGCTGAGTTTTTTTTTATATTTTTTACTTATTGTAAAAAGTACAACTTTCTCTTGCAATCGTTTAGAAATTGTTTATAATACAATTACTCAAGGGCAAGAATAATTTGGTATCGTGTATCTGCGACGGACTGCAAGAGCGATAGTAAATAAGCTTCCAAGCTACATAATCTGCTCACGAGTACTCATTGAATACGCTGGGACTTTATATGAAGAAAGTCCTTACAGATTACATTCTACTTATTGTAATTTGTACAAGTTCATTAACAGTAATAACCAATAAATACACCGAAATATTTCGGCATAATTTCGACATCATGAAAGCCTTCAATGTTTTCAGGCTTTCATTGTGTCTCAAATACATATAAACATGAAAAATCTCGATCAATTTGAAATCGCTGGAGCTTCTGTTTTGGGTACACGCCATCTTAAGATAGGCCGCAATAACCAGGACAGCTTCGTTTGGATAAAAACACCTGACTATATTATATCTATAGTAAGTGATGGGTGCAGTAGTGGACTTCATAGTGAAGTCGGCAGCAAAATTATGGCTCCTTTGTTCGCTCAAACACTCGCAACATATCTATCCAAACCACATCCTAGCCTGAGTGATGAAAATTTTTTTCGTCATGACTGGTTATGGTACAATGTCAGGCAAGATGTTCTTGCTCGTGTACGTGTGCTTGCACAAAGTATGGATGAAAATCTCATCGCCACTATTTGCAAGTATTTCCTTTGTACTATAGTAGGCTGTGTGATTACTCCCCAAAGCACCTGTATATTTAGTTGTGGAGATGGAGTATTCTATCTCAATGGCAATATGCATGTGATGGGTCCTTTTCCTGGAAATAAACCTCCGTATTTATGTTATGGTATAACCGGAAGTGAAGTGACGAATAGTCAACCTTCATTACTGGATATCCAAAGACATGTTATCTGTTCTACTGACGAGGTACAAAGTATTTTGATTGGCAGCGATGGAGTAAGTGATCTTACTACGCTTGCAGATCAGAAGCTTCCTGGCAGAGAAGAGAGGATAGGTGATATCAGTCAGTTTTGGACTGAAGATATCTATTTCAAAAATCCTGAATGGATACGTAATGTACTGACAACAATCAATACAGAAAAACGTAAACCAGTTTGGGAGGAAAAGACAATTCTAAAATATCAGGGATTATTGCCTGATGATACAACATTCGTCGTGTTAAGAAATCAACAAAAAAACATCTGACTATGAAAACCGTTTATCTAAAAGGTCAGGCTATCCGACTCACGAAAGAGATCGGTGCTGGCCAAGAAGCAGTAGTATATGATATGGGTAATGGTCAGGTGGCGAAAATATATCGTCTCCCCAATGACCCATATTATGGACAATCTCCGGAAGAACAAAAAGCAGCGATAGCGAGAATCGCTATCAACCAGAAAAAATTAGCAATGTATCCTGGTGGGCTACCAAGCAACATCATTACTCCGAGTAATCTTTTGACAGATAAACAAGGAGCAATCTTGGGGTATACTATGCCATTCATTACTGGTGCTGAAACACTTCTTACGTATGGAGATATGGGATACAGACATTCTATGAACATTAGCAATAATGAAATCAGAGATATCTTTCTCAGTCTTCATGATACACTCAAGGCACTTCATTCACAAAGAGTAGTGATAGGTGATTTCAATGATCTTAATATCCTCATCAAAAACAAACAGGTATATATGATAGATACTGATAGTTACCAATTCGGTAAATTCATGAGTACTATGTATACAGACAAGTTTGTTGATCCATTGATTTGTGATATTATTACCCAAAATAATTCTCCTATCTGGACTATGACACACAATCATAACCCCAACGGTGACTGGTATGCCTTCTCTACATTACTTTTTAAATCACTTCTTTTTGTTGATCCTTATGGTGGTGTATATAAACCGAAGGATACCAATAAACGTATTAAACAACAGTTACGAGCTCATAATCGTATCAATGTGTTTAATCCGGAAGTGGTCTACCCAAAACACGCATATCCTTACAAGGCACTTGATGAAAAATTACTTCGCTATTTTCAGGAGGTCTTTACCAAAGATCTTCGTGGCGAATTTCCTCAGGGGTTATTGAAAAATATGCAGTGGAAAACCTGTAATAACTGCGGCATAGAATATGCGACACCACAGTGTCCTCTATGCAATGCAGGGGCTATGCATGTTGTTCCTATAAGTGTGAGTGGCAATGTACACGTACGAGAAGTTTTTGTGACCAACGGTATCATCATGTTTGCTGCCATGCAAAATGGTAAGCTGGTATATGTCTATCACGAAAACGACGAATATAAACGTGAAAATGATAAGCTTGTGATTGCTGGACCTTTGTCTCGCAGTTTGCATATTGCTATCAATGGATCGTCAACGGTACTCAGCGAAACTCATACTATGGCAGTAGTTGATACTTCTGGTCAATCCAAAAAAATGTTCATAGATTGTGTAGGTACACGTTCTGTGTGTGATGCCAATGATCATGAAATTTTCTGGGTTGAAAATGGAAATGTATACAAAAACAATCCTTTGGGATTAGACTACTCACCTATCAATATCGGACAATGTATCGTAGATAATACCTTACTTTGGACGGGTGATAAGTTCGGCTTTGGTATGTACAAAGCAGGAAATATTTTGCAAGGATTTATATTTGATTCTTCAAGTAAGGTGATCAACGACAACGTTAATCTCCCGTTTATCAAAGGTCAAATTATCGATGCAAAATCATACATCAGTGATTCGATGGTTTGGGTAATGATTGCTACCAAAGACCAAAACAAATACATCAATCATTGTATTGTAGTGGATAGACATGGTAAGGTGATTACTCATCTTCATGAAGAGACAACAAGCCAAAACTGGTTATCTCACATCAAAGGGAAATCAGCTTTTGCTAATTATCTTTTCTGTCCCACCGATGATGGTATCTTGCGCGTAGGTATAGATGCCAATGGAAACGTAGAGACAAAAGTGTTTGTAGACACAGAAAACCATGTCAATGAACAATCTAGTCTGCTCGTAAGTCCTATGGGAATTTATGTAATCAAACGGAATAAGATTCTTCTTGTTTCTATTAAATAATCAAAAATTTGAACATATGTCATCCTGAGCGAAGTCGAAGGATAAAGTAGATACTTATATTCTTCACATACGTTCAGAATGACATGAATAATCAAAAATAAACAGTTAACAAAAATAAAAAATAAACCTTTTAAAACTTACAGTTATGAAAAATTTTATGGTTCCAAAGCATTACGATGCTTTAAAAGCTGATCAAGTGTACAAAATTGGCTATCAGAATTTAGCTGGCGATGCACTGGCATACAAAATGAAACATGCTATTAGCGATGCTGCTACTGACAAATTCAAGATCGCGCTCATGCCGATCGATGTACAAAACACATTCTGTATTCCTGGATTTGAGCTGTTTGTTGGGGGTGCTCCCGAAGATAACAAACGACTCGCTGAATTCATCTATACAAACATGGGACGGATTACCAAAATATTCCCGACCATGGACACACACAAAACTATGCAGATTTTCCACTCGTTATTCTTTTTGGATACGAACGGAACTCCTGTGCCTGCTTCGACCATGATCTCTGCGGATGATCTGATCAAAGGTATCTATACTATCAACCCTGGTGTGGCTGCAAGTTTAGGTGTTTCCTATACTGCACTCAAAAAACATGCTATCCATTATGCACAGTCTTTGGAAAAGAAAGGAAAAGATAAACTGATGATATGGCCCTACCATGCAATGCTTGGTGGAATTGGACATGCGCTTGTAGCGATTATCGAAGAAGCTATTTTCTTCCATACCGTAGCAAGAAACAGTGAATCAGGAACAGAAATCAAAGGAGGTAATCCTCTGACTGAAAACTATTCCGTGCTTTCTCCCGAAGTTCTTGATACTTTCAATGGAACAGCTATTGCACAGCGTAATGCTAATTTCATTCAAAAGCTTTTGGACTATGACATGCTTATTATTGCAGGACAGGCAAAATCTCATTGCGTTGCTTGGAGTATTGAAGATCTCTTGACCGATATTATGGCCAAAGATCCAAGCCTTGCAAAGAAGGTATATCTGTTGGAGGATTGTACATCACCCGTAATTATTCCTGGTATCGTGGATTTTACTGATCAGGCCAATCAGGCTTTTGAAAAGTTCCGCAACGCCGGTATGCATTTGGTGAAAAGTACCGATCCTATTGATCAGTGGCCTGATGTTGATGTAAACAAATTTGTATAACTATTAAAAAAATAAGGAGGACACTATTATGTCACAGAACGCAAGTAATATCAGTCTCTTGCAGAATGCTCATGAAGACGGAGATTTGAGTAGTGGTTCATTGAACGCGCTGACCAAAATTCCTGATATCGGAGCGATTATTCAACAGGGGCTTGGCGTACCAATAGATTCGGTACGATCGAGCGAAGTTATTCTGCTCAATATTTTAGTTGATGATTCCGGTTCTATCAGGTTTGCTAAAAATACTCAACCCATCAGAGATGGACACAATGAGTTGATTAAAGCATTGTTGGATAGTAAACAACAAGATAATATCGAAGTACTCAACAGATATCTCAACGGAACGGTGTTGTATCCGTACACACCACTTTCCATTGTTCCTCAAATGGATGCCGGTAATTATGATCCTAACGGAGGTACACCTCTCTTTGACGAAACAGCCAAGCTTTTGGCTACGGTTATAGCCAAGGCTCAGGATTTTAAAAACAATGGTATTCAGGTAAGGACGATTACTCTGATTATGACCGACGGTGACGATTGTCATTCACGTACTAGTACTTCTGCTGATGTCAAAAAGATTGTCAGCGATATGCTCAGAAGTGAAGATCATATCATCGCTGCTATGGGATTCGACAATGGATCATGTGATTTCAAACAAGTATTTAGTGAGATGGGAATTCCCGATCACTGGACACTTACCGCAAATTCCAATCCAAGCGAAATCCGTAAAGCATTTCAGGTATTCAGCCAAAGCGCTGTAAGGGCAAGCCAGAGCGCTGCACACTTTAGCCAGACCAATCTTGGTGGTTTCGGCGGCAAATAAAATACATTAAAAGGTTTTTTACTTTTTAGTGACCAAGAATGTACTACAATACCCGTGCTGTTTTTCAGTGCGGGTTTTTCTTATTGTATAAAATACATTTTCTCTTGCAATTAATTAGAAATTGTATAAACTACAATTAGTAATTTTATATATTTATCACATATACAATGAGAAAAGTACTTCGAAATAAGGCATCATCAAAGGATTCTTGTACATATGCTCCTCAGGATGTCTTTGATGCAGGGATAAAAAACCATTACATAGCTAATACGGCCTATCCCATCAATCATGGACAGACCATCAATGAATATCGTGTAGATGATTATAATGCGAAATTGAAGACGCTCCAAACTACCCGGTCAGGATATGATACACTAGGACTGTATGTACATATACCTTTTTGTGAACATCGTTGTGCATTTTGTGAGTACACGGTACTTCGTTCATGATGAGTAGCCAATACCCAGAAAGAAATTCAGTCGACCTATGTTTCACTGTTGCTTAAAGAATTTGATCTCTATAAAGTAGCTTTGAAAACTCAGAAGAAAACACTTATTGGTTTTGATATAGGAGGAGGAACACCTTCGGTACTACCAGCTTCAGATATAGAACATATTATAAAAAAAGCAAAAGAGTGTTTTATCTTACCCGAAGAAGTAATCATCAGTATTGAAACAACTCCCAAGATAGCAGCCGAAGAACCGCAAAAAATAGCAGCATATTACCATATGGGAATCAGACGTATCAGTATGGGAGTACAAACAATCAATGCAAAAATCCTGGCTATGGTGGATCGTGTACATACCAGTATCGATCGAAACAAGAAAGCTATGGAAAACTTTCGTGCTGCAGGATTTGAAAAGTGTAATATTGATATTATGTATGGATTGGCAGGGCAACAATTAGAGGATATTCAAGCAACTATAGATCATGTGATAGGACTAAATCCCGAATACGTGACATTATATCGTACGCGCTTTAAGGGGACAAAAATATTTTATCAAGCCAAAGAAGTAAGTCTCGAAGAAGTAAATATTCAGACAGATCTCTTACATGACACATTAATCAAGGCAGGATATTTTGGCATCAGAGGAAAAAACACCTATTCTCGTATTCCCAATGATCCAGGTACAAGTGAGTATCTTACAGAAAGAGTTATTCATGGGACACCATATCTTGGGCTTGGATTAGGAGCTCAATCATACAATATCCACACCTTAAGTTACAATCAATGAGCAGCAGACAAACAATTGACTAAGTATCAAGAAGATATTCAAGCTGATCATTTGCCCATCCAAGATATGTATGACTTCTCCCAGGTCGCTTCTATAGGAAAATTTGTTTCCGTATCGTTTTACTTCGGAAGCATCCATCTGCCTAGTTTTCAAAAACACTTTGGACAACCATTAGAAGCATTCTTTCCACAGGAAATACAATACGTGATACAAAAAAAATATATGAAATATATATGAGATAGGCTAGTGCTTACTGAGCCATGAACTAAAGTATATAATGGCATCATTGCTTTATTCTATGCTCCATCAGTGAAAGCATATTTACTTGAGTTGAATACAAAATAATATTATATGCTAAAATAGTATCTTTTGAGAGAAAAATAGTAGTTGAAAACTACTTAATGTAAAAAATACATTTTCTCTTGCAATTGGATAGAAATTGTATATACTACAATTAGTCGAGATATATAACACATCATAAAATGTTTTATTCCTTGACCGACATATCCATGTTAACAGCAAAAGAGTCAGCTGACATGCTCAAAAGCATGTCTCCACAACAAAGACTAGAAGCGTTAAAACACAAAGTAAGCCAAAAGACGAGAGAAGCACTTGACGCTAAGATTCGTGAAACGGTTGCTGCATATGAAAAAGACATTGAGATTGTACTTACCGCAAAAGTTTGCACAGATCCAAACAAAGACATTACCGCATTATTAAAAGGATTGTGATATATAGGTATTAAAGTAACTTCAGACTTCCCTGGACGAGATGAAAATTATACAGGGACAACAAAAATTAAATTCTCCATTCCTGAATATTGTGATTCTGATTAATGTTTTATTTCATGACCAACATATCGATGCTAAATGCACAACAATCATCAGAGATGTTAAATAACATGACTACAGAAGATAAAATCAAAGCATTAGAAAGTGGAATACAATCAAAAACAAAAAAAGCCATAGAAGATAAAATCAAAGAAACTATAGCAAAATATCAAAGAGATGTTGAAATGGCATTAAAGATAGGAACCAAAAATGAAGAAATTATTATTAAAGACTTGTTAGATATTCTCGGGTACAAAGACATATATATAAAAGCCAATACGTATTGAGATGATTATACAGATACTACTATAAAATTCTCTATACCCAAAGTTTAATTTATTTTACCTTCTACTTATTGTAATAAATACAGTTATATATAACTTTTATATTCTTACCACCTATAAAAATGAATAGATCAAACGTAAAAAACATCGCATGTATCAGCGTAGACAACACCAAAACATTCGAAGAAAAAAATTTAAATGAACTCTATGTTAACGAGTGAGAAAAAGCCGCTCAAGCCACAAAGGAGCTTATAGAAGCATGCAAGTATTATGGAATCACCACCATAAATATCTTGGAAGAACATCCATTAGGTCATATTTCATTAGCAGCAAATTACAAAAACAAAAATGTATTTGATCTTATTACCTATGATGAAGTCCAAGCATGGACTGAAGAGGATAATGGGATAGGAGAGAGGGCAGAATTTACACTATCAGAATTAAAAAAATTTTTATCAGAAGTGGGATCACAAAGACTTCGACCAGATCATGCAATAGAAAAAACTGAAGGAGTAGAACTGACACAACCACTAGAAGAAGAAGACTTTGATCTGAAAATCATCAAAGGGACCAATCCTGCGAGAGAGGCATACAGCTGATTCGATGAAACTACGCTTGACGAAGAACTCAAAAAAAGAGAGAAAAAAATACTTCTCATGTCATGAGTAGCTACCGATTATTGTTTAGGAAAGACAGCATTAGATGCTCATAAAAAATGATATGATGTATATGTTATTAGTGAAACCATCAGAGGTGTTGCCAAAGAAACTACTGATGCTATTCTACAAACCATGCAAGACGAAAAAATACAATTTATAACAACAAAAGATCTCTTCGCATTATTATCAAAATATCCGCAGAAATAATTCGCTTTATCAATAACCAATATTCCTATGACATTCAACACAACAACATATAAACAACAACTCCAGGCATTTCCTGAAATTACTTTCGAGGAATATCAAGAGATTACTGACCTTCAGGTAAGAAAGGATATTGCCAAAAAAAATAAGATCATCCAAACGGACGCCTACAATAGGACGATGAATTTCGTCAAATGAGAAAGATGAAGAAAACAAGAGACGTTCACACTTTCGTTCAGAAGATCACCAAACAAACAATATGTTGTTGTTGATGGAATCAGGAGTGCACTCAAAGATATTCTAGGAGTTCAAATAACTCAAGCAGAACTTGATTTTGCAAAAGCATTTTATACTGAGCAGAAAGCAAAATGAGGAAATGGGTATTTCGACGAACAGATGCGACAAGAGGTGATAGATAATGGTGGATATGTTCCCCTTACTATCAAAGCAGTAGAAGATGGAACAGTTATAAGACCAAAGGAACCAGTTATGACAGTCTCTGGACCAGCAGAACTTGCTGCAGTATATGAACCATTATTTCTCAGATCATTTTTCAAAAGTATCGTAGCGACTGACGCACATTATCTCGAAGAGATTATCTGACAATGAAGAGTCGCTGAATTTGGTAAAAGAGCAACACCAAATGAAGACTATCATTTAGATGCGGTCGAAGCAAATATCGTTGGAGGTGGTCTGAAAATCACATCAAATGATACCGCTGCTTTAGTCTATCCACAGACACTTTCTGGTGGTACTACCGCTCATAGATATCTCGCATGTTATCCGACAGAAGATGAAGCATTTATCAATGCGATAGAAAAGACAGACAAAATTGGTCTCCTTGTAGATCTTGTAGATTCATACAAAGGTATCGATAAAATAGTTGCTCTTAAGAAAAAATATAGAAGCACAGGTAAGATTATAGGTATGAGACTTGATAGTTGAGATTTGGCAAATCAAGCAGTCTATGCACTCAAAAAATTACAAGAGAATGGAATGTTGGATCCAACCTTAGACAAAGTTGTAGTAGCAGATATTTCAACAGTAGAAGATGTGAGAAATGTAGAAAATGCAGTTATAGAAGCTGGATTTGATCCAAAAGATTTCATTCAATACGGACTTGGATGATTGCTTGTTGCAAGAAATAAGACGAGAGATGCACTTTCTGCGGCATACAAACTTACTCAGACAGAAGATTGACCAACAGGAAAACTTTCCAATGACATAGATAAAGAACCGACTCCAGGTACACCAAATATAGAAATCAGAGATGGATATAGAGTAATTATTCAAGAGGATGAAGAGATAATTGGTGAAAGATTATTGAAAACAGTATATGAAAAATGAGCTTTAAACTACGATGAAAACGATATCCAAGCCGTTAATGAAGCTAGAGCAAGAGTAATAAAAACATTGGAATGGATGGAATATCCTACTATAGAAAGTTTCAAAACACAACAATATCGTCAAGAAGTCAGAGAAAAATTAAGTGGAGTAATCACTGCTGAAGTCACCAAAGAAAGATTATATGCAATAGGGCAGGAGACATTCTGAGAAGAAGCCAAATTTGATACACGATTGAAGAAGCCAAATACATATATGTGAGGCAAAAGTTTGTATGATATTTTGGAGACAAAAGAATGAAGAAAGAATATTTATGCATATCTTATGAAAATACAGCATGGAAATGTAGCATAATGTTCTCAAAATATATAAAAGCCTAGGTAGTACCTAGGTTTTTATGGTATTATTTTCTTATTGTAAAATATACATTTTCTCTTGCAATTTATAAATAAATCATTATATTTGATAGTGAAGATAGAAATATATATACAGATCAGTAGGTAATATAATTACTACCACAATAATTACTTATTTCATTGCGTAATTAATTGGGTAGTAAATTATTTACACCGTACATAATGTATAAAATACAATTACTAGATAAATAAATATCAAAAAATTAGTTTTTTTTATTCACTACTTACTGTATAAAATACAATTATTTACTTTATAACCATTCGATCATGAAGATAGGAATAGCACAAATCAATACGAAACTAGGAGACATAGCCTACAATCAAAAAAAGATTGAAGACGTGATTCATCAAATAGGAAAAGATGCTGATGTTATTGTCTTTCCAGAAATGGCGATTTCTTGATATCCACTCAATGATATGATTGATGATGAAAATTTTGTAAAAGAGCAAAAAGAAGTAATCTACAAAATTAGAGATCTTGTCATGCAAACCAATCAAAATCTTAAAGTGATTTTGTGATATATAGATTACAATGAAAATGAGGTCTTACCTTCTGGTGAGATGAAAAAATTCAACGCAGCAGCGGTGATTGGAAAAGATATCCAGACCTATCATAAAAGATTATTACCAAATTATGATGTATTTTTTGAACAAAGATATTTCTCTCCTGGAAAAGAATGATTGACCTTCAAAATAGGCAAAGATCTCAGTGGAGCATTAACCATTTGTGAAGATATCCGAGATGATAATTACGAAGTTAAACCTATTCAAGCATACAAAAACAAAGACGTCGATGTAGTATTCAATATCTCTAGCTCTCCGTATACTACCAAAAAATTACAAAAAAGAATGAAATTGCTTGCGAAACACGCAAGAGATATAGATGCTCATATGGTGTATGTTAATCAAGTTGGTGGACAGGACGAATTAGTATTTGATTGAGCAAGTATGGTAATGACCCCTGATGGAAATTTAAGGCATCTAGGAAAAAGATTTCAGGAAGATATATGTATCGTAGATACCGAAAAAGATTTTCCTGGTGAATATACCTATGATGTGATGTTCGAAAATCAACATCCTCAAGCATCCATCATTGAAGCAATGAAACTTGGAGTCAAGGAGTATTTACTAAAAACAGGAATCCAGGACGTAGTTATATGAATTTCATGAGGAATAGATTCAGCATTGAGTCTCTATATTCTTTCACAAGTACTTTCACCAGAACATATCCATGCGATTTATATGCCTACCAAATATAATAGTGATGAATCCTACACCTTAGCAAAAGAACTTGCTGACAATGTATGAGTGAAATTACAAGTATGAGAAATCAACA
This sequence comes from candidate division SR1 bacterium, assembly GCA_026397515.1. GTDB lineage: Bacteria > Patescibacteriota > Gracilibacteria > Absconditabacterales > Absconditicoccaceae > CAJBLF01. The sequence continues at coordinate 44,197 of JAPLUU010000020.1, forward strand.
ATCTCCTCAAAAGTTTTGAAACATTTGGAGAAGAACAATTATGAACAAAACTTGAAGGCATAGCTCATGAAAATGTCCAAGCAAGAATTAGAGGGATGATACTTATGAATATTGCCAACAACGTCCATGGTATGGTAATCAATAATTCTAATAAGACTGAACTTGCTATGGGATATGGTACATTATATGGTGATTTGATCGGAGGATTATCCATGATTGGTGATCTCAACAAAAGAGAAATTTATGATCTATCAAAATATATCAATGAACATAATCACAAAGAAATTATTCCTGAATGAATTATTACTAGAAAAGCATCAGCTGAACTCGCTGAATGACAGGTAGATCCATTTGATTATGAAAAAGTTTCTGATGCAATAGAAGAGCTCCAATTTGGCATATCAGTCCAAGAGGTAGCTGAAAAATATCATCTCGATATCGAAGAAGTCAAAGCGATGAGAAAAAGGATAAAAATTAATGAATTTAAAATCAGGCAAGCACCACCAGTTATCAAGCTCAAAGAGAGATCAGTGGGCATAGGAAGATTATATCCTATAGTCGAATAAAATTGTCATTATAGTATTTATTTCTTTACCAACGCTGCGATGGAAAATAAAGAACTTCTCTACTATCCTATATTGGATAGTTATAGAGAAAAAGCACAAGAGATAGAAAAAAAAATTCAAGAAGGACTCTACAAAGATCTCAATCTGACGGATAATGAGGAAGAAGCAAATGCTTATCTTGTTTGATGAGGTGATGGTTTTATGCTTGATACCATCAAAAAAAAATATGATTTCGAAAAATTACCAGAGGAAAATAAACTCTTTTTCTGAATTAACTGTGGAACCTTATGATTTTTGCTTAATGATGTAAACGATATTACTACTTTACCAAAAACCATGGAAGAAATTGATAAGGTAAAAGCACATTTGATGAAAGTAGAAATACTCAAAATGGATGCACAAAAAGAAATAAAATATGCCATAAATGATGTGGTGATTGGAGGTAATTTATTAGATTATTTTAAATTTGATATCACCTCATGACAAGTAAACAAACGTTTTCATGGTACAGGAGTGATAGTATCTACAGCACTTGGTAGCTCTGCATATTGGCTCAATAATGGTGGTCCAATACTACCAGCAGAAAGTCAATTACGATGAATATCTGGGTTAGCCTCTTTACCTTTTGGGCATCAAGTCATTAAACCAGAAGAAATGAAAATAAAGATAAAAGGAAGAACTCCCATTATGGTTGGCGTAGATGGATATGGAGGAAGAGTAGATGATGTACAAGAATTGACGCTTAGTCCAACACAACATTATGCTACAATAGCTTTTTTTAAAGACACACCGTTTGATACCAAGAGAATGTTATTGGCAGAAGAGAAACTTTTGAGGGAAGATTTTTAATTGTTTATCAAAAAAATACATGGAAGAAAAAATATGACTTTTTATAACCCGTTGTCAACCTGGATTTCACGATGGTCACCTGGATAGTATTCATGAAGCTATCGATGCATGAATGACAAAAATAATCATCGGTGTGGGTTCGGCAGACAAAGAATGTACCAAAGATAATCCCTTCACCTACAATGAAAGAAAGCACATGATTGAGTTATCTTTAGTATATGACAAACTAAAGATTCCTATAGAAATATATCCTATTCCACACTCCAATGATGGGGAACAATGGAAAAATTATATACTCAAAAATGTTCCTTACTTTGAATATATTATCAGTTCCAATGCTATGGTTCGAGAATGATTTAAAGATGCTGATAAAAAATTTTTTGAGACAAGCAATACAACAAATACAAGAGCATCAATTATAAGAAATAAAATATCTATGGGGGATTATCAATATCTCTACAAAGTATTACCACCAGCAGTAGTAGAATATCTCAAAGAGATACAAGCATTCAAGAGACTCAGAGATATTTTCAAAGACGAAAGAGTGACCCCAAATATTGTAACTGATGCAATCTTCCTTGATGAAGAAGGAAAACTGGTGCTCATCCAAAGGACTAATGATCCCCAATGAATAGCGTTGCCAGGATGATTTGTGGATTACGGAGAAAGTACGGAAGAAGCATGTATAAGGAAAGTAAAAGAAGAGACAGGGGCAGATGTAGAGACGATAAAATTAGTTGGTATCTATGACAATCTTTCGAGAGATCCTCGTGATCATAATGTCAGCGCAGTATATACAGCAAAATTAAAAACAAAGGAAACAGATCGGAAAACAGGCAACAAGACCGTGATCAAAGTAAATCCTCAAAATATAGATCAGATAAAATTTGCATTCCCTGATCATAAAAAAATGATACATGATGCATATATTATGTAGTTTGTTTTTTATCTTCTAGTTACTGTATAAATTACAATTATATATTATATATTCTATAAAACATACAAAATATTTTTTACTCATTTACCAAATATACTATGAACAAAGAAACAACATGATTATTTATTACTCGTGCTCAACCATGATTACACATTGGACAAGAGGACGGTATCAGACAATGAGTTGATCAGTGAATTACTAAAATAATCATCGGTGTAGGATCAGCAGACAAAGAGGGCACAAGTGAAAATCCATTCACTTTCCTAGAAAGAAAAGAAATGCTTGAGCGCAGTGCCAAGGAACTTTTACAAGATATTGAGGTAGAAGTCTTAGCAGTTCCAGATTTTGGAGACAATGTGAAATGGAGAAATTTTATCTTCGAAAATGCATCAGACTTCCAATATGTTTTGACGGGTAATGAAAATGTTAAAAATGCATTCAAGGGGACAGATAAGACAATCATTCCTCTTGAAATCAGACAGTTTGTAAAATCATCTACCATCAGGAGCGACCTGGCAATTAGCAACTTTTCAGCAATAGAAAAAGTACTCCCTCCATCAGTAGTCGATTATCTCCATCAGATAGACGCACCAAAAAGACTCAGAGATATATTCAACAAAGAAAGAAAGACACCAAGTCTCGTAGTAGATATCGTATTGATAGACGAACATGGAAAATTAATTCTTATTGAAAGAGGACATTTTCCTGAGTGAACAGCACTTCCTGGTGGATTTAATGATTATGGAGAAACATGAGCTCAGTCAGCTATCAGAGAAGCAAAGGAAGAACTTGGCGTGGATATTGAGATAGAAAAAGAATTATGAATACGAGATACACCAAATAGAGATCCTCGTGGGCACAATGTCAGTCGTGCATTTAAAGCCAAGATTATTGGATGGACACTACAAGCAGGAGATGATGCAAAAAGATTTTTTGAAATAGATCCAAAGGATATCGACACACTCCATTTTGCTTTCCCTGATCATAAAGAAATGATTTTGGCAGCCTTGAAATGATAGTTTCCGAATATTTTATTCGTGTTGGTAACTATATATCATTCAATCAAAATATCTATTATTTTTTGAAGGACGATATATAAAATGCTGGTAGTAAGGGTATATTTTAGCTATTGACATTTTATATAAAATAGTTATAAGTAATAAAACAAATATAAAAAATCATGAAAAAAAATCCAGGAACAATATTCTTATTTATAGGTTCATTTGGTCTGTTTGCCAGTAGTTTTTGTAGCTTATTTGGTGTGATAGGTCTTATAATTAGCTGTGTACTTTACATAGGTATAGGTATATGGTTGTTCAGAAGAAGAGGCTATTGGGTAGATATGAGTAAAATATCTAATACTATCCCTGTACGTATTAATAAGCATGGACTGCTCACTGTTATGAATGAAAAAAGATTCTTTGTTAATCTATCGGACAGGATGATTTACCTAAATTCGGGACTAATTCAGATGGAATTTAAGACTGCTGAATTTAGTACAAAAGATCCCATTTCTTTTCACAGCGATATCAATGCATTAGTGCAGATGAAAAACGATGAAGCATCAGTTTTGAATGTAGCAAATACGAAAGAACACCTACAATCTTATCAAGACTATATTATTTCCAACGAACCATTCAAAAAAAACAGAGAAATAGTAGAAGCCAAAATGAGAGAATTCATTGCAACCAAGACGTTTGATGAGATAAATCCTGCCTTACACAAAGAAACGGTAATAAAGATGTTAAATGATCTCTTTGTACAAGATTTCATGGTAGTTAATGTGACAGATATCGAAGTCGTTATACCATAAATGATATCTCTTTAAATGAAACAGTGGACCGTCAGTATTTGACGGTTTTTTTTTTATTTGGAAAAGATATATAAGACAAAATAATACAGCTGCGAATTATAAAATATTACTATTGACATATTGTATAAAATAGTTATAAGTATTAAAACAAATAAAAAAAGTCGCATTATGGAAAATTTAAACAAAGATGTAATAATGTTTTTTGCTTTCTGGTTTGATCTTCTCCTGTCTCTTCTGGCCTATATTCTTTTTAGTTGGATAGGAATGGGTATAATAATAGGACTCTATCTAATAGTGTTAGGTATATATCTGTCCAGAAGAAAAGGCTATTGGGTAGATACCACTGATAGGTTTTTTGAACCATCACATTCTGTAGCCGTACGTATCAATAAGCATGGAATCTTCACCGTCATAAAAGAAAAAAGATTTTATGTTAATCCATCGGACAGAATAATCTATCTATTTTCGGAAATAAACCAGATTGAACTGAAGACTCCTGAATTTATTACACAAGATCATGTTTCTTTCCACGCAGATATTATCACACACGTGACGCTGAAAAAAGATGAAACATCGATTTTGAGTGCAGCTTATAAACAACAATATGAAGAAAGAGGTTTCTTTGATTATATTTGTTCAAATGCAGCATTCAAAGTAAACAGAGAAATAGTAGAAGCTAAAATGAGGGAATTCATTGCAACCAAGACGTTTGATGAGATAAATCCTGCCTTATACAAGGAAATAATAATAAATATGGTGAATGATCTTTTTATGGGAGATTATACGATAATTATGAAAGATATAATGGTAGTTAAAGTACAGATATCGAAGTAATTATACCATAAATAATATCTCTTTAAATGAAACATTGGACCGTCAGTATTTGGCGGTTTTTTTAAAAATAAAAAAAAATCGGCACATTGCCGATTTTTAAATAATAAAATATATTTATTTATGTGTATGTTGTTCTTTGACATACAAGCCATACGCGATAGCAAACAATGCCATAAACGGATAGACAATCATTCTATCTACAAAGCTCTGCAGTACCAATCATTCAATACTCAATCACAACACTCCCACACCAAAGGCGAAGACGATCATGCCATAGAGTTTTCTTTTCTTTGTGATTTTACTATCGGTATTTTTTTCTTCTTCGTATGATTTATATGCGATATAATGAAGATAACTATAGAGATATAGTCGTCACAAGAATCATAAGAGTCCATATTCCAACCATATCTGTAAATATTGATTTTCTGGATTATATGCTTTGATACCTTCGACTTGATGTGATGCTGGTCATGCTGTTCACGCACCTTGTCACCAGAGTGGTTGCTCTCAGATTTTATTTAATGCTTCTACTACGAGTCTGAAATGCCCGGTATTTGAGAACTCTCTCGTAATGATTTGTTTCTGTCAGAAATAGGTGACTATACCAAAAACCAATAGCACGGGAATGAACCAACGCAGAGCGATTTTCCGGTATTTCCTTGGAAATTGCATCAGGATCAAAATGATTGTTTGGATAATCCAGACGCCCCAAGCTGCCCTTGAAAAGGTAGACATGATAGCGAGTCCATATAAACTTCCTCGTCAGATTTTATCTCTCAATGGTCTATTTTTGAAACACAAAACAAAGAATAATGGCCAGAAAGCGATCAAGAAAAATCATCGGCTGATCGGTCTCTCAAATAAGAATTGGTTACGTGCATAGCCAGTATCATACTGAGTATAATATGCAGCTGGAGGCGCGATACCGACATCACCCTCATAGTTCCATTGGTTATATCATGCAAATTTTAAGAGATTGGGAATCAACCAAAGTATACCCCGCCATATCAAACTTCCCACCAATAATGTCTTCATAATTCTACCATATCGTTTTACAATGTTAATTTCTCTCGTACCAAAAAACAATAAACTTATAGCAAAAAATACAATAAAAATCAGGAATCCTATCATGCTATATCTGATAGACATGATCCACGTTCCGACCCCTGTATGATTGATAAATACAGAAACCAAAAAACTTACGACAACGGTAGCGAGAAAAACTCGTACGAAATTTTTCAAAGGAAAAGTTGTAAAAAATTCCTTGAAATTTTTGCCATGGGTAGAAATCGGCGTTAAATTTTTTTCAGATTTTTTGGTGTTTATCCTATTTTTCCAAAAATATCGTCCCAAAAATCAAAGCAATCCAATGATGATAATCTCTTTCCACATCCGGATTATTTTCCAAATAGTTCAATCAAGTCCTAGTCTGTACGTGACAAAAGTCTGGAGGAAAAACTGGAGCAAAAGTCAGATGAAAAATATTTTTGCTACAAGGGTAAGCGCTTTGATAATTTTATTGGATGGTTCCATTTTTTTTAATTCAATAAATTAAATAATAATTTGTCTCTCTTTCACAAAAAAGGACGGTTTTTTTTATATTTTAGTTTGTAAATATTTTACTTACTTGATAGAATAATATGATGACCGTAATAGCTGCGAGAATTCATTGTATAAACCATGCTTTCATGACGATGGTCGTTTCGTTGATACCTCTTTTTTCAAAGAGATGATGAAGTGGTGCGACCAAAAACAGTTTTCTTTTGAAGTATTTTTTCCAGAATATTTGTAAAAAACTTGAAAGTAAATCTATAATAAATAGTCAGAAGAGTATAATAAACGGAATCAAAATTCATGTTCTCATATTCAAAAAATAGAGGAGTGAAGCGATAAGTCCTCATAGCGCAAATGCTCAGCTATCACCCATAAATATTTTGGCCGGATAAATATTGTAAAACATAAAAGCCACGAGTATGGCTACTACGATAGCAATTACGGTAGTAGCTATATAGGTCTGATTAAAAAACAACATTATTCCCAATACAAAAAGGATGATAGTCATCAATCCACCAGCTAAACCATCGAGTCCATCAGTGATGTTTATAGCATTGACGATCGCGATAGTAGCGAAGAAGGTAAGTATCGGATAAAATAATCCGAGAGATATTTTGCCTGCGATCGGCCATAAATTCACATAATCGATACCCAATCTGCTATAAAACCATCGGCTGATAAATGCTGAAAACACAACCATACCAATCAATTTTGCTTTGGCACTGAGTCATTTTACCTTACCAAATCATTTGATATTTAAAAAATCATCGAGTAGTCCTATAAGTCACATACTAAAGAAACCGAAGAGTAAGACATAGGTTTCTTGTCTGTTGAATAATGTATTATTGATCAATCCATAGTCTTTCAAAACGTAGGAAAGTCATATCATCAAGGCCATCACTATCAAAAAAATACCGCCTCACATAGTCGGCGTACCTTGTTTATGTTCATGCATTTCGCTAAAAATTTTCGATTTTTCTCCCGTAACGGAAACCTCACGGATAGTTTTTCCAAGTTTATATTTTTTCAAAATTGAAATATAAATCGGATACAAAATCCAGGAAATGAAAAAAGCAATCAACGCGAACATAATAATATTATTCAACTTCACTAACATGAGAGTATTTGTGTAACTAAAAATATCGAGTAGGTGAAAGTGTAGTCAAATTTATAGTGTAATTCAAGCATAAATGTCAATAAAGCTATTGTCAATGCTATTTTTGACAAGAGAATAATGCCAATTAAGTATTGAAAAACTGGTATATATTTTTATAATCAGACAGAATTTTTAGTTGGAAAAATGACCATGCAGCACGAGGCAATCCTCTATTCTCTCGATCCCAAACTTCCCTTTTCTCAAATAAACGAAATGGATGAATATGATAGAAACAAATATTCCAAGCTTGAAGATTGGATACAAGAAAAATATGTTCACGCTATGATAGCTTCTGAAGTGGATATTCATTACAAAATATTACCCATTAGGCCCAGAGTACAGATTTTTTATTACATCGGAAATATTACCCTTCTCAACCAAAAAATTCTCGGTATTGTCTGACCGAGAGCCATGTCACTCTATGGAAAACAAGTACTAGAATCATTATTTACTTCAGCACAGGAGTATGATATTGTGACTATATCCGGTATGGCTGATGGGGTAGATCAACTCTGTCACCAACTTTCCCACGACTACAACATTCCGACTATCGCAGTTCTAGGATGAGGATTGTGACGGTATATGAAGAGACCAGAACACATAATTATTGAAAAAATAGTCGCTGCTGGTGGACTCGTACTTTCAGAATACAAGCTCTGAGAAAAGCCGAGCAAGTATACATTCCCGCAAAGAAATCGCTTGATTGCTGGATTGGCTGATGTACTTTTTTTGCCGGAGGCGGGAGCAAAATCAGGCAGTTTAATCACGGTCGAGTGCGCACTCATGATGAAAAAACCCGTCTATGCGACCCCGAGTTCTATATTTTCACCGACTAGTGCCGGTATTTTACACCTCATAGAGACAGGTTCCGTAAAGCCGATTTTTGATCTCCCCGGATTTCTCGCTACTCATTTTAGTCCAAAAAACATTTCATCCAGACCTATTCCTACCATAGAACTTTCTGACCAAGAACGATGACTTGTGTCTGTTCTCTCTCGCGATGAGTCAACAGAAGTTATGTCCTTAGTTCAATGAACATGATGGAAGATTCAGGAAATTATTTCTATATTATCAATATTAGAGATTAAAGGGGTGGTTAATCAACAAGAGCCAGGGAAATATATACTCAGGTAATTATCTCGCCAACCATAACTTCATATTGAAATTCATTAAGCATTTCATATCTCTATACTATACGAACATCGTGTTTTTACTATTTTTTGCTAATTGATGTTTTCCAAAAAAAATAAAAAAAAGGGATTTGTCTTTTCAAAAAAAGGGTTCACCTTAATTGAAATGCTTATCGTAATAGTAATCATCGGTATCCTCGCAGCAGCCCTTATTCCTAGACTTTCAAGTGCGAGAGGAAGAGCTAATGATGTCGCTCGTAAAGCCGATCTCGCTCAAACAGCTGCAGCGTTAGTATCATATCAGATAGATGCTTGAAGTTTTCCATCAAGTAATTGTCCAAATGGATGTTCATTAAGTACTATATCAGGAGAGCTTATCAAAGCGTGAATGGCAAGCATCCCAGAAGATCCAACATCAGATAGACAGTTTTATGGTATCACACAAAGCAATAAAACTTCTGTTGGGCAGTTTTGATACTCACCAATTTATAAATCATGAATTCCAAATAATGGATTTGTCCTCATGGCATGAGCAGAAACAGAATGAGGAGCAAATTATGTTGCTGAAGCTGGTACTTATATAATCAATCCTTCCACTACTTTTGAAAGTATCCATGTATGTAAAACATTTACTACAACTTCAAATAATACTCCAACTAATAATTGAGATGGAACGTGTACATATAACAAAACTAAAGATCAACTCAGATATATCTATACCTACTAAAATATTACCAATCAAAAAAATAGCCCTGCATACCAGCAGGGTTTTTCTTTACATAAATTATTTACATAATAATTACTTCAGGTTCTAGTGATATATCAAACAACTCTAGGACTTTTTTTTGTATAGATTGAGCGAATGTTCGTATCTCTGGACCGCTAGCACCACCATTGTTGACGATGATGAGCGCATGTTTATCGTAGGTAGCTACTGGTCATTCAGACTTTCATTTAAAACCCGAAAACTCGATAAGCTGTCCTGCAGAAAGTTTGATTCCGTTAGCAACTTCATTTCATTTCAACTGTGGATATTTCACCAATAATTTTTCAAACTGATCTTTTTCGACTACAGGATTTTTGAAAAAACTTCCGGCGGTTCCGATTTTTTTTCGATCAGGTAATTTTCCTTCTCTGATGGTGATAATGATATTCGCTACTTCTTGAGCCGTAATTTTGCTTGTATCGATTCATAGACTTGCAACATTCTCTTGGATATCATTATATTGGATATTAGGTGCATAGTCAGAAGATTGTTTTGCAAATATAAAAGTAACTGCAGTGATAATGATTTTATTTTTCAATGCGTTCTTAAAAATACTCTCGCGATAACCAAATATACATTCATTATTTGTTCGTACTTTTTTTTCTTTTGTAGCTATATCTATTCCTTCTACTGCATAAATAATATCCTTAACTTCTTTACCATAAGCACCGATATTTCCCACGGGAGCGGATCATACCTGTCCTGGAATACTGACCAAATTCTCTCATCAGACATATCATTGCTCCAGACTCCATATCATGATTTCGTGTCGATTTTCTCCAGCTCATATTTGTACATATACTTTATTATCTTCTTCTTTCACCATTTTTTTTCCCATGAGTGAGACTTTCACTACCAATCATGCATAGTCTTTCGTGAAGAGAATATTTGCGCCTCCACCGAGAATAAGATGTGGTTGGGTAGCAAAAATGTCCGTTGAAATCAGATCCAAAATATCTTGTTCATTTTTTACTTCAGCGAAAAAATCTGCCTGTACATCGACTGCAAAGGTGTTATATGGTTTCAATGAAATATTCTTTTGAATCTCTATCATACCAAAAAAAAGGAGGTAAATTAACCTCCTTAGTATATGGTTTTACTCAAAAATTTCTAATGAAAATATTTAGCATAGATATTACGTTCAGAAGAAAAATGATGCTTTTGCTCAGGTAAATGATTTTTTACCACCCTCTACAGTAGCTGATAAGGTTTCTCATGAATACATGGTTGGGTATAGTGATTGTATTTTTCATTTAAATATTTTTACTGCATCATCACTAATGGTTTTCCAATTATCATGTATGTAGTCAAATAATTTTCCATCTCATGTCTCCAATAATTCCTTTGCGGATATCTTTTGTAATTTATTTTCTAAATCTATCGTTTCATTTTTATCTATTAGTTTTATGATTCATGATGGACTTCATGAAAGTGTTCCCCATTTTGCTCATCATGTTACTTCCACTGAACCATTATTGTTTATTTTTAATGTTCATATATCCTTTACAGCACCTGAGGTATACTCTACCATATCTCAGTTGTATGCAATAACCGGTTGATTCTTTATATTATTGATATCAAATATATTTATGTGGTTGGGAAAAGAGACGACCGATTTAAGATCTTTAGGTTGTTCTATATGTATTTGGTTCGGATCTATGAAAAGATCTGATCATTTTGTGTAGCCAAGATTCATTTTATAATTATTACTCGGATTTTTTTTATCAAAAATAACTTCTGCTCAATATGGTTTCAAATAATCATTTATTTTGAAAGAGACCACTTCCTTTATATTCTGAATAATAGCATCACTCGTGTTGTTATTAGACCATATATCAACAACATCCTGCTGATTAAGTAAGAGATAATCATAATTAAACTTTCATGAAGTTAATTTGTTTTCAAGATTTGGATCTTTTATTGTGTTTAAATCATTCTGCAATTGTTTGTCATTTTCTTCTCTTGTATTCTTATAATTTACCTGTGTTTGAGGAGGTGTTCGATTTTTAACCTCTTGTTTAACTTCAGATTTTTTTGCATCAGATTTTTCAGATGAATTACTAGTCTCTAAACTCATAAGTATATAGTAAATATATAAAACTAAAATAATTATACTCGTAACATCATTATTTTTTATTATTGTATTTTTTTCTTTACGCTCTTGTAGAGTTTTTTTACGATAACTGATATATGTCGATGGATTTTTTTTATTTCTTTCACTTTTCAAATATTCTTTGCATCATGAGCATAACTCGTCCTCTCATTTCTTTTTGTTTGGGGTTGTCGATTTTGGTCATGATGCCATCTGCTTTGAGCGCTGTGAGATGCTTACTATAATATGGGTTGCCTCCTGCGTATTTCGTTCATCGTAAGAGTCTAGAAAGAATAGTTCCAAACTGAGCTCTATCGACTTCTTGCTCGGGATTAAAATTTATATTCATAGTCACACCATCACTTGCATATCACATAAGGAGTCTAGAAAGAATAGTTCCAAACTGAGCTCTATCGACTTCTTGCTCGGGATTAAAATTTATATTCATAGTCACACCATCACTTGCATATCACATAAGACCAAGCTGACATGCTAATGTAGCATAAAATTGCATCTCTTTGGACTGTGTTTTCATATCTGTGAATGTACAAGATTTTGTTGTATCTGGTTTGATTTTTAAGACTCTAATCGCAAATTCTGAAATCATTTTAGCCATATGAGATCTTATTAGTGTGCCAGTTAGATTTACGGTAGTACAGCTGTTTATTGTGGTAATACCATTATCAAAAGCAAAACCATATGCCTGATTTAGCTCACTGGAATATGCAGGACAATATGGAGTGGCTGAACCATGGATATTTTTCGTTCATGTCATCGTAGTAGGACATGGTCCACAGAGATGATCATAATAACTAGATGAACAATCTCTTTGTGTTGGACAAACGTCTTTAGTTAATGTTGGAGATCAATGAGAAGTGTCGGTAGTTCAATTATTCTCATTGTTCCCATTATTTTCTGAATGAACTACATTATTAAGTGCATATCGACTTGCGTGTGTGGTAGTAAATTCCACATAAGGTATCCCATTTATATCAATTACTGTGCCTGTTTTCTCAAACTGCCAATGAGCTCAGCTAGCTCAATAGATACTTTCTTCGTCAGAGCTGTAAATACTTACGGTGTCGCCAACACTTGCTTCTAGTACCGGCATTCTTATGATGACTGGCTGACTAAAATCTATTCTGTGAATCAATGCTCAGAATCTCATAAGAGCAACTACGCCAGTCAGTTCAGGTACATTCCCTGTAGTGAAGAGTACCGGGCCATGGAAAACGCCCGTGAATGGCTGTTCGTTTTGGGTGATGTTTGTCCCGTTAGTTGTTTGAATTTCTGCTATGCTATTAAAATATTCTCACGGATATCCACTTTGATTAGTATACTGTAGGATGATATTTGTAGAAATAGTGTTAGTGAGTCAATCATAAAAACTTAATCCAAAACTTCCTATATGATAATTTTCATCGAATCACAACAATCATCATCCATTGGAATATCATTTATTGTTTAATTCATTAATGAGTTCTGTTGGATCATCTGTACTAATAAGGCCACAAGAATTTGTGTCCATCTGTGAAGTTACTCCGTTAGAGATCCAAGCGTTTCAATAATTATTTCGGGTATTTTGACTTCGAGCATATCCATATATATTTCGTGTTGCTCCTCAGTTTTCACAATCTGTTTGACCTGTATATTGCCCATCACTACAGTACCCAGCAGCTAAGCATGCTGCCTCTCCCGTATATTGCTGATCTCCACAAGAATAATGACTTTCACAGCTTATTTGATCTGTATATTGCTGATCTACACAATAACTCGCTGCTAGGCAGGTAGATTCATCTGTATAGCTAGTATCAGTACACACAAAGCCTGTTCATAGGTCTATGAACGTAGTACTACATGAAGGAGCAATTCCCAATGTCACAAGGCTTGATAATCAGCTAAATACACCACTAGTCACAGAAACTATCTGATTATTCTCAAGTCACAATGTTTGAAGATTATGTAGTCCATCAAATATTCCACTTGCTATGGAAGTTAAATGGTTGCCGTCAAGATATAAAAATAAGAGTGATGAGAGTCCGTTAAATGATCCCGTTCATAGAGAAGCAAGTTGGTTTACAGAGAGACTCAATGTGGTTAAATTTGAAAGTCCATCAAATATTCCACTTGGTAAAGAAGTTAGTTGGTTGACAAGGAGACCTAAAGAAAGTAAAGTAGATAGGTTACTAAATGATCCGCTCTCAATGAAAGTAATTTGATTATATGCAAGATCTAAAGTTGTTAAACTTGAGAGTCAATCGAATGTTCCACTCTTAATAGAGGTTAATTGATTATTGCCAAGTCCTAGGCTGTTTAGAGATGAAAGGCTGTTAAATACTTTATTCCCAAGAGAACTAATCTGATTACCAGCCAAGCTTAAGGTGATTAGATTTGGGACTCAATTAAATGCTCCACTTTCAATAGAAGTAATCTGATTGGAAGAAATAGATAGGCCCTGTAATGATGAAAGTCCATTAAACATACCATTTGATAGAGATGTTAACTGATCAGCATCAAGAGCCAATTGAATAAGCGAGGAAAGTCCGTTAAACGCGCCACTCTCAATAGAAGTTATCCGATTTGATGAAAGTCCCAAGTACGTTAGATAGGAAAGTCCACTCAAAGAAGTAATAGTTCATGATAGATTATTCCCTTGTATATTAATTTCCGTTACTTGAGTGCCACTACAGGTTATACCGTATCGTGTTCCACAAACGGTTCATGGTTGCAACCATCCTCCACTATTATATCGATTTCTACCATCAGTGCTGTTGTACAATGCTACGAGTGCTTCACATTCTGGTGTAGATATGTCTGTGACATCATTACATGAGAAGGACGTCACTATGATTGTCCTTAGCACACTATTACCTGTATTTCCTGCATGATCTATATAACTATATTCCAATAGATATGTCCCTGCTGTAGAGGTATCTACAGATCAACTAATTGTTGCATCACCTGTGCCATCGTAATTATCTGTTCGAGTTGCTCATTGTTCTATATATGTAGATCATGATTGTACAGTTATCGTGCTATCACCATTTAATGTTATAATTGGTGCTATTGTATCTACAACATGTATTGTTCTAGTTACTGTATTTCCTGTATTGCCAGCAGTATGTTCCGATAATTCAAGTATTTACTCATCCACTGATTGTTGCGTCTCCTGTCCCGTCGTATATATCTGATCGCGTAGCTCATGATTCACTATACTCATTTCCATATTCTACCGTGACTGTAACATCTCCATTTAGTATCACTATTGGGGCTGTAGTATCTACGATATGTATTGTTCTGGTTACGATATTTCCTGTATTGCCTGCAGTATCTATATAGAAATAATCAACGAGATATGTACCTAATGCTCATGTATTTATAGTTCCACTGATTGTCGCATCACCTGTGCCATCGTAATTATCTGTTCGGGTTGCTCATGATTCACTATACTCATTTCCATATTCTACCGTGACTGTAACATCTCCATTTAATGTCACTATTGGTGCTATTGTATCTACAACATGTATTGTTCTAGTTACTGTATTTCCTGTATTGCCAGCAGTATCTATATGTGAGTATTCTAAAATATATGTTCCGATAATTCAAGTATTTACCAATCAACTGATGGTTGCGTTTCCTATTCAGTCATACGTATCTGTTCGAGTGGCTCATGCTTCTGTGTAACTATTACCGTATGATAACGTAATGGTTGATGATCCGTTTAATGTCACCGTAGGCCCTTCTTTATCTATTCGGTTAACGGACGCTGTAGCATTACCAGTATTCCCTGCCTCATCTTGGAAAGTAAACGTAAATGATCCATTACCCGTGAAGGTGTGAATATTTCATCCGATACTTGTGACAGTTCATGTTTCGTTTAATGTGATAGTAGCGACCACATCACCATTGGTCATCGTTCAGGATGCTGGTAGATATGCGATAGTTCCAGTTGGCGCTGTGGCATCATATAAGATAATATCGCTTGTGCTGATATCAGCCACATTATCATTATCTACATCAAATTCTGCATAGACTGTCTTTTCTCATACACCTGCTAGTAGTGTTCGTCCTGTGATTGTCCCGTATGTTTCCCAATTACTTCGTGTCGAGTTGTCGTTAGAAAATCTCATTTTCGCTGCTGGAGTAGTTCGTATATTTAATGTAACTGCATTTGTATTTGTGGCTGTTGCACCATTATTGATGAGAAATGATCCACTGATAGCAGCTACTGCAAAATCAGTAAAATGATCTGTGGTGAATGTCACATAAGGATATCAATTATTATCTCCTACTGTGGTTAATCCTTGTGAATACCATGTCACTCCATTATCTTCTGAGTAATATATTTGTACAAGATTACCGATATTTTCTGTTGGCGTAGGTACCAATAAGGTTGCTTCTCATCAACTCAGATCAAGTGGTGTAGAACTACTTCCTACTTTAAACGCAGATAGGACTGGTAGACTTGATATACTTGTCATTGTTTTTGGTATGGCGACTGAGATAATTCCACTATAATAAGTCTGAGATGTTCATTCGAGAAACTGTGTATCGGCGGGTATAGTAAGTTTGATATCCTGATTCACCAAATTTAATTCTAGTGGAATATTTCCCGTTGTTAGGATCAAAGAAATAGATTTTGATCAGACGAGATCTTGATTTACTTGTGTATATCATTTATCAGTAAATTCCGCTACTACCGTACCTGTATTAGTAGAATCTGGCAAGATGACGAGATCGCTTTCACCATAGAGTGAAACGAGATATCCTACAGCAGATCAATTGTAAATACTAAAACCTCATCCGACCAATACCTCACCATCGTTTCGTCTTGTAAGAACTCTTGCATCTATCCCATAGCTATTAATGGCTGGGTTTCTAGTCCCATCAGTGTTTAGTAGAGCTATATTTTTGGATGATTGATTATCATAGGAGGTAAATTGTCATGCTGCTAGGATTTTGTTTCAAGATTGTAAAGATATGTCATATACTGGATTGTTAAATCACTCCGCCGTTACAAATGTAGTATCTGTTACTCCATTTGTAGTAAGACGAACAATATAATTAACTCCAGTGATTAGATTATATGCTGTGAAATTTCCTCCTATTAGTATTTTGCCATCATCTTGTATTACTATATCTTTGACGTTGCTTATTGTCGTATTGTATTCTCGAGTACCTTCACCGCCGAAATCCATAGGCTCTTGATATGAGGCATAGGCAAATCCACTTCACATTAAGAATCCTGTATCTATTGTCCCATTCGTGTTGAGACGAATAATCCCGTTGGCTCCTACTCATCCGTATGTATTAAATTGTCCTCATATGAGAATCTTTCCATCATTTTGTACTGCCAGTGCGTAGATCCAGACAGTGCCCGCACCTCCATTTTGAGAAAATCTATATCACGCAAAACTATGATCTATGCTGCCATCGGTATTGAGACGCAGGACATTATTCGGAATTTCTGAGTACATTTCATCCGCATTACAGGATGTAGTTATAATTTTGTTATTACTTTGCACTACTACTTTAGAAACACATAGAGGGAATTTAAATAGTCATGTATTCTCTCCAGATACACTGAAAGAAGTATCAATAGATCCATCTGCGTTTAGACGAATAAGTCATGGTCGATCAGTAGAATTAGTATTTCCACCAATCAATATCTTACCATCATTTTGTATCGCTATATCATTTACTATTATCATGTGCCCAGATTGGACATTGAATGTACTATCTCTATTCCCATTGCTATCTAAACGAACGACTCCATTGGCTGCGACTCAACTATATGAAACGAAAGATCAACCTATCAAGACTTGCCCATCGTTTTGTACTACGATTGCTTTTACTGATGCATCAAATCAATCTCACATACTTAGAGAAGTATCTTTGGTACCATCAGTATTGAGACGAATAAATCCTTTGGCTGATGATCAATTATAAGTGGTAAATACTCCATCGATTAAAATTTTACCATCACTTTGTGATGTAATGGAATTGGTATTACTATCAAATCAATTCCCAATTACAAAAGAAGAGTCTCTGGTTCCATCGCTATTGAGACGAACAATACTATTCGCTGATACTCCGCTATAGGTAGTAAATCGTCCTCCCACTAAAATCTTTCCATCATTTTGTATCGCGACTGTGTATGGACCGGCTACATTAAATATATAACTTGTAAACGTGAAGTCTCTCGTTCCATTTGTATTGAGACGCATCAAACTTCTAGCGTCTACTCAACTATAGGTATAAAAATCACCACCAACTAAAATTTTACCGTCACTCTGCATTGCTAATGATTTCACTCTGCCTGGTGTATTAAATCCATAACTGACAAAAGAAGTATCTACAGATCCACCTGTATTGAGACGGACTATGGTTGCATATGTATTTGAACCTCAGAAAGGATCTTCTTGTTCCAGCAAAATCTTTCCATCATATTGTAATACTATGGTTTGGATACTCCTACTGTTAGAAGCGCTAAACAATGAAGAATTATTTGTACTTCCGTCTGTATTCAAACGAAAAACTTTATCTACACGACTATTGTAATTTGCTCCATATGATCATGCTACCAGAATTTTTCCATCGCTTTCTATTAGAATATTGTTTGCGAGACGAATTGTATTGGATGAGGTGAATGAACTATCTAAACTTCCATTTGTATTCAGACGGTAGATACGTTTCCCTGTAGCTCATATTCATGAATATGAAATCCATCCACCGACCAAGAGTTTCCCATCACTTTGGATAGCCATCGTTTTGACTGTAGAGATTCATGTGTATGCTGTAAAACTAGCATCCTTAGTCCCATCTGAGTTTAGACGGATAAGGTATTGTGCTGGTATCCCTTGATAGGTTGTAAAATCACCACCGACAATTATTTTGCCATCACTTTGTACTACATGAGCATAGATTGTCCCATTAAATCCTACAGGTGTTTTGGTGTCAAAACTCGGATCTATATCTGATCAATTAGCAAATACTTGGGTGTACAAAAAAATACCCATTATTGCTATGAGAAAAGTAAGTGATTTGAATAAGATTTTTTTCATGGATTTTACTTGAGACCAATAAAAAATATCATATATTTAATTATACTTAGATTTTTTTTTTTGTCAAAAATTTGAACATGAAAATTTGATAAAAATGGTAAAGGTAAGGGTAGAAAATATTATCCTCAATAAAATAATATAAAATTTCAGAAGACTATTAAAATATATAAAAAAAACTGTCCAACGAGGACAATTTCTAATCTGAGAAAATGTATTTTTTTTAGTGATTTATTTTTTTTTACAATATTGTAAATATCATATACGATAACTGATATATGTCGATGGATTTTTTTTTATTTCTTTCACTTTTCAAATATTCTTTGCATCATGAGCATAACTCGTCCTCTCATTTCTTTTTGATTTGGTGTATCAATTTTGGTCATGATTCATTCTGTATTTAGTGTTTGTAAATGGCTGAGATAATATGGAGTACCGCCATTATTTTTTGCTCATCGTAAGAGTCTAGAAAGAATAGTTCCAAACTGAGCTCTATCGACTTCTTGCTCGGGATTAAAATTTATATTCATAGTCACACCATCACTTTCATATCACATAAGTCACAATCTACATGCAGCCATTGCATAGTATTGGCTTGTTTTATCAAATGATTTCATATCAGTGAATGTACATGTTGCTCATGTAGAGACAGTTTTTCATAAAACATTAATTGCAAAATTACTTATCATCTTCGCCATATCTTTTCTGAGTAATGATCATTGCAT
>JAPLUU010000007.1:0-50020 GCA_026397515.1 candidate division SR1 bacterium
AATAACCGATCACCAAGACGAACGTGATGTTCGTATCGCTAAAGCGAAAAAAATGAAAAATATGGGAGTGATTCCATATGCCCAATCTTTTGATAAAAAAAATCTGATTTCAGATATTATAAAGGACTATGAAAACAAAGAACATCGTGATATCAACGATATTATCCTCAACCCTGAAATGCAAGTAAAAACCGCAGGAAGGGTAATGTTATATCGTACTCACGGTAAATTAGCATTTGCGAAATTGCTTGATAGTACAGAAGAGATTCAGTTAATGTTTCACAAAGACAATTGTAAACTTATTACGAGCGAATGAATAGTCAATACGTTGAATGACGGTAGTGAAGAATGAATGTCAGCATATAAATTTGTAGAGAAAATGGTAGATATGTGAGATTTTATCGGTGTAGCGTGAGAAATATTCAAGACACACAAAGGAGAACTTACGATATTTGTATCAGAATATACATTTTTATCAAAAGCAATCAGACCATTACCAGAAAAATTTCATGGACTCCAAGACCAAGAAGAGCTCTATAGAAAAAGATATCTCGACATGACAATGAATCCTGAAACATATAAAAGATTTTTGTTGAAATCAAAACTCTATCAAACGATGAGAGCGTTTTATACAAAAGAATGATTTACTGAAGTACAGACAAGCATATTAGGAAACTCAGCTTCTGGAGCAGCGGCAAGACCATTCATTACTCATCACAATGATTATGATACGGATGTATTTTTGAGAATTGCATTTGAAACAGGATTGAAAAAAGCAACTGTAGGAAGATTTGAAAAAGTATTTGAAATAGGACAAGATTTTAGAAATGAAGGATCAGATCCAAGTCATCTTCAGGAATTTACACAAGTTGAACATTATGCAGTATACTGGAATTATGAAGATAATATGAAATTTACAGAAAAATTATTTGATTATTTGTTTGATAATTTGGGACTGTCTAGAAAATTAAACGTAAAAGACAAGGAAGGAAATATCAAAGAAGTAGATTTTACGACACCATGGAAAAGAATAGATTATACCAAAGGTATCCAGGAAGCTAGTGGAATAGATATAACAAAATATGGTATGGATGATGCAGATATACTCAGAGCAGATATCAAAGCCAAAAACATTATGTTTGAAAAAATGGACAACATGAGTACCACAACATTGATTGATTATCTCTTCAAAAAAAATCTCAGACCACAAATTATACAGCCTACATTCATCTACAACTATCCAGTTATAATGCAACCACTTGCAAGAATAGCTGACAAGGATGCAAATATTGTAGAACAATTTCAGCTGATCGTAAACGGATGGGAAATGTGTAAAGCATATTCTGAATTAGTTGACCCGATTTTACAACAAGATAATTTTGATAAACAAGCAGAAGCAGCAGCAAATGGTGATGAAGAAGCTACAGCAAGCGATGATGATTTCGTCACCGCTATGGAATATGGAATGCCACCACAATCAGGGTTTGGTATGGGAATAGAAAGATTATTGGCGATTCTTTGTGAACAAGATAACCTCAGAGATGTAGTAATGTTTCCACTTATGAAGCCAGAAAAAAAAGCAGAGGAAATAGAAATCTGTGAAGTAGATGTAGAAAAAATTTATGGAAAATTACCAGCACTCGAAGATGTAGAAAACTTAGCAAAAAAATATTTGAAAGATACCTACAGACATTGTTTGGATGTAGCAAAAGTCATGAAATATTTTGCAAAAAAATTGAAACAAAACGAAGAAATACGATATATAGCAGGCCTTCTTCACGATATCGATCGAGATCATATTGGTAAAGATCCGACAAAACATTTGGGAGAAGAATTTGAAAAAATTGTAGGAGAAATAGATTTACCACAATGTTTAGTAGATGATATAAAATCTCATTATACCGTCAAAACATCAGTCGCAGTAAGTTCTCTTTTGAGAAGATATTTGGTCTCTGTAGATGAATTAACAGGATTCATTTATGCGGTATGACTTATGAGACCGACAGGACTTGAAGGTATGGATTACAGTTCAGTCAAGAAGAAATTGAAAGATAAAAAATTCGCTGCTGGTGTAGATAGAGAAGATGTAAAAAATTGTGAAAAATTTCTCGCTATCACGATAGATGAATTCGTACCAGAAATTATCAAAGCAATGCAAGAATAAAATTCTTTAAAAGAAATATATGTTTACAACTTCTATAGAAAAAAAAACAAAAAAAAGCTCCTGTAATAACAGGAGTTTTTATAATAATTATAAATGTTCTTAATGTATTGTTTGATTATTTCTTTTCTTCACTTATTTCTTCGATATGTGTTTCATCTTTAGATACATGATTCATATGCTTATTCGTATGCTTCTCATGTAGATAAGAACGAATAGCAGAAATAATCGGTATCACAATAGACAGAAATATACATAAAGAAAACAGTATGGAAACAAAGTATGCGAGATAACACCAGCTTAGAATAAACATAGCCAGAGCTACAATACAACAGATAATAATAATAAATAGATTATCATCGTCATAATCAAGAATATTCAGAAGCGCTATAAGGAAACACACAACGAACAAAACAGCTATAGTAATTTGCCAAAACAACCGCGCATCTCTAACAGTTCTTTGCAGAGTTACTTGATCAAAATGAATAGGATCCATTGCCTTTAACGTAAAGGTTGTTTGGGGTGCCTTCCATAAAGTAGCACCAACCGTACGATGTTCTTCACATTGAAATATCATAGGTTCCCCCAGATAAAAACATTCATAATACATAGGAACGTTTTTAAGTAGGGTATCTGGAATATCTAAGATTCCGAACTGATTATGAATAAGAACCTGTGATACACTCGGACTGTTCTTTTCCCCCATAATTATACAGTAATGGATGATGTTTTTTGCCGTACTATCGGCTATTACTGTTTTCCAGTGAATCGTATCTGAAGATATATCATTTTTTTGTAATGATTCTTTCAGATTGTAACGTCCACAACTCATAAACATAGTAGCAATAGCCACCAATGCTATAGATAAAAAAAGTTTTTTTTTCATATGTTTTTATTTTTATTTATTATTTTATACATATATAAATACAAAAGTCAAGTTGAATAAGATGAGAAAAATATTTTTTATTTTTATATATTTAAATACCTACATGACAGATATAAAAAATATTATAGTAAAAAAAATTCCCACACATAGGGGAATTTTTTTATTATAGAAAAAATATTATTCTAGAATAAACACAGCTGCCGAGATTACAGTAGTTCGTAAGCCATCCTTATGTCATTGAGTAGATTGTGAAATATTTCTCGTTTTAAATATTTTTCCACTAGCGATATATTCTTGTTTTCTTTCATCCCAGTTTTTATCAGCATCAAATTCTATTCATAAAGTGGTAGCAAGCATAGTAGCAGCAAGATCTTCAGCGTAATCTCAGCTTATCTCCTCAGTCTCACCATATGCATGATGTTCGGAGAGATATCCATAATTTTCATTATCTGCAGGTATCGCCAATCCTATTGCCGCAGAGATTAATCTATTTGCTTCATTTGTTTGATTTTTTGCCATCACACAAAAAGTTATTTGTCCAGGAGAAAGTAATTGTTCTCATTCTTCTTTGGAAAGAATCTTACATGTAGGAGGATATATACTTGATACATAGACAAGGTTACATTTTTCTATTCACGCTTTTCTCAAAGCAAGTTCAAAACTAGCCAATTTATCTTTGTGTACACCGACACCTTTGGTGAAAAAAACTTTTTTTGGAATCATAAAAAAATATTTTAAAAAAAATAAAAAGATAATATACTTTGTATTCTTGTAATCAAAAAAAACAAGATAAAAATCATTTTTTATACTACTATACAAAAAAATAAATAGTTGTTTTTACAGGACAAATTTTTATGCTTAAACCACTTTATTTGCATCATAGCTATGTTTATAGGAAACAAGGAAAGTATCCAGACACTAACCAAATATATCGACATGTTCTTTGCGGGAGATCCCAAAGCTCCACATTTTCTTATTGTCTCATGACCACAACATATCGGTAAATCAAGTAGTGTAAAAGAGTTATTGAAGGAAAGAATGGGAAATTATTTCGTAACTGATGTACTACAGATAAAAGATTTTTCAGAACAATTGGAGAAAAAGAAACATAATCTCAGAATAGAATTTAAACCAGGATCTGAAACAGCAAAAATATTAGTCAAAGAGCAAAATTATGAAGATATAGGAGTAAGAGAAATCAATAAGCGATTACAACAATCAGCAGTTGGAAAAAACAAAGTAGTCCTCATAGAAAATATTGAAAGAATGACAAAAGATGCACCTCATGCATTTCTAAAAACATGTGAAGAACCACTACCAAAGAGACTTATTATAGCAACAACATCAAACGAAACACAACTATTAGAAACCATCCTTTCTAGAGCACTTACGATTAAATTTAACGAATTATCAGACCAAGAATTATCTCAACGAATGGAGAGTGAAAATCTATTTAACAACAATAATGAACTCAGACAATTAGTGATAAATATGGCTATGGGGAAACCATGAATAGCGAAACGTGTAGAAGAGCTTATCAAAAATGAACCAGAATTAGAAAAAACATTTACCGATCTTATTCACAATCTCTCTACCGGCAAAAAACGCTTTTTCGCTCACGACGCATTGAAAAAATTATATAAACATGGAATCCTTGATGCCTTCATCGATGGACGAATTGGATATTGTGTAAATAATGATATGCAAGAAAAATGACAAAAACGATTGGCAACCAAAAGACTTATGAGAACGAATGTAAACATAGAAAATCTCCTCCTTTACTGACTTATAAACTGATAGAAAAAACGTAATAATTTTTCTACTTATTATTAAAGATAGGTAAATAAAGTCGATTGCGTATCGCTGAATGAAGAAGACATATCAAAGAGTATCGATTTTTAATAAAGATGAAGGAGCAATCGACGAGGGGTTTTTTGCTCTTGTCCTTTGCGAAGTCAAAGGATACTTTTTTCTTGATCCTCAGCGAAGTCTGAGGGCACCTGGGAGGAAAAAAGCCCACCTTAGTGGACAAGTAAGGCCAAGCCGGCGAGGCGATAAAAAATGATTTATTATATGAAATAATAATGTACAAGGTGTGAACTTACATTACCGAACCAATAGGAAACAACGAATTTCATTATAATGAAAGAATCGCTCTTTGATCTATAGGAAAAATTTTCGTTCCAAATATAATTCAAGGAAATCTAGATGATCTCGAAGAAGGATCAGAAATAGTTTTTGAAGAAGTTGTAGATAATAAGCTAATAAGTTGCACAGGACTTAAACACTTTATACAGACAGCATATAAGGGTATACCTACCTATATTTTCGACAATCACAATCACGCACTTTTTTTCTGGTATCGATATATAAAACAGTTTGAAGAGATAAAACCATTCGTTGTAATTCATATCGATCAACACGCAGATACCAAAGAAAACAAAAATAGTTTCAAAGTCACCCACGCTTCCCCTCAAGACGTAATGAATTTTACCAGCTATGGATGTAATGTTGGTAATTTCCTCACCTCTGCCAAAGAAGCATGAATTATAGAACAAATCATCCAGGTCAGAAGCCAACATGCACTACACAATATGGAAACATTAGATTTTCATACCTATAATTATATCTTGGATATTGATGTAGATTTTCGAGAAGATAAAACAGAACAAGAAATAGAATCTGACTTTGAAATCATCAGAAAACTCATAGACAATGTATGCCTCATCACCATAGCCACCTCTCCCTATTTTATTGATCAAAAAAGAGCTATTGAGATCATTAAAGATATGTTAATATAAAATTTAACAAAAAATTAAAATAACTTTAATACATCGCCAGATGCATGACTATTCACTCCACATATTCGAAATAATCAATTCATTCGAACCGAAGTGAGTCATACGAATGTATACGAACAAGGTGAGATAAAAGAGTTTCTCATAATGAAACGACAATTCGTTATGTTTGCATCTGGCATGATCTTTTTGCTTACTTTTTCTATCAAGAGAAAAAGTAAGTCTAGCGAAGCGTTTAAGAAAAATATATGTAAAATTATTATTTATTTTCTAATTTTCCCATGGGGAGTTCCTTCAGCAAATCATGCTATCGTTTGTACGCCTACAATTGCTTTATCCGTAAATTCTTGTAAATTATTTGCACCGACATAGGTCATAGAAGAGCGTAATCCTGTCATAAATTCGTCGACAACATCTCACACAGATTCCATTCATGGATTGATATATATTTTTGAGCTAGATATTCCTTCGCGAAACATCTGCTTTTTTGCAAGTTCAAATAAAGATACTTTCTGATTTCTTCACACAACAGCTTTCCTAGATGCCATGCCATAATTTTCTTTATACATCAATCCACGTTCATCATATTTTACATCGCCGACAGATTCAAACACTCAAGCAAACATGGTTCCTATCATCACCTGATTTGCTCATGCAGCCAATGCGAGAATCATATCTCTCGGAGATTTTACTCCTCCATCAGCTCGGACAAATCATCAAAGTTTTTTAGCTTCTTGAGCACATTTGTAGACGGCCGTAAATTGCGGTCTACCGACTCAAGTTTTCATTCTTGTTGTACACATCGCTCATGGACCTATGCCTACTTTGACACCATTCGCTCCAGCTTCGATCAACGCTCTCGTCGCTTCAGCAGTGATGACATTTCATGCAATCACGGTAGCTTCAGTACCAAATTGTTGTCTAAATTTTTTCACGGTATCAATCATGGATTTTTGATATCCATGCGCCGTATCCAAAACAAACGTTCTGATTCATAAATCATACAATACACGGACTTTTTCATCAAACGAATTTACTCAGACAGCAACAGCGACATCAAGCTTTCCATGAACATCTAATGTCGGTTGATAAATACTATTTCTGATAGTATTTTTTTTGGTAAGAATTCATTTCAAAATTCCTTGATCATCGACAATGGGCAATGAAGATATTCATTTTTCGTCCATGAGGTTAAACGCTTCTTCGTCAGATATTCATAGTTTTCAGGTGATTAAATTTGTTTTATTGATATTTCCCAGCAAGGTAAATTGATCGAGTTTTTCTAAGTCCTGAGGCTTAAAAATAGAAAGTGCTTTCCCCTGATCATCAATCATAATGACACAATTATGTGCTCTTTTGGTAATCACTCACAACGCATCTCTGATAGTATGAGAAGCTTTCATGGTAATCGGACTATCATAATGCACATCAGCAGATTTGAGCGAAGTGATAATAGTTTTGAGTGTCTCGATATCCATATCTTGTGGTAAAACGGCAAGTCATCCATAACGTGCAAGTGTTTCAGCCATTCTTCTTCATGAGACAGCATTCATATTTGACGATACAATAGGAATATGTGTTCCAAAAGATACGACAGGATGTACATCTATTTCCAGTCTCGATTTCCCTTCAAAATAATTTTGAAATAAGAAGACATCTTCATAGGTAAGCTCTTCATTTTCGTAGAGTGTGTTATTAAATTTCATAGAACATACTAATAACAAATTAAAATTCTAACGGACAAATAATACCATTTTACCTCAATTTTACAATATAAATTACTATCAAAAATCCATTGACATATTACCAACAAAAAGATATTATAAAGTATATAAATAAAAAACAATAAAAAATAAAAAAGCCAAAAAAAACATATTGGACTTTTTTTATAATGCCAGCAAAATTAACGTAGAGTACACAGTATATAAAATAGAAAAGTTTTTTATATTATATAAACAACAAATGAAAAAGCTATCATCAGAGAGAGAAGGATGATCTATATATAATAAAGCAAAACCAATTGAAAATCTTACCAATGAAAATTTTGAAGATAAAATTTGGGAAAGAGGAAATGTAACCGTAATATATTGATGACAACAATGAGACGAATGAAAGGGAAAGGTGACTTCACAATTTAAAAATAATGATCGAGTTGCTGTATCTACATGATGATGAAATGCATGACATCAAGCTGTTTGTAAAAACGGAGAAAAAATTGCACTTCATGAATTACCTTGATGAGCAGTCAATGAACATGCAAAAATATATATAGGACAATGAAGAGTGGTAAATATACAATGAATGTACGAAGAAATAAAATTATTGGAATCAAAATGATATAATATGAAATGAAGAACGTTCGTAGCATGATGAGCTCAGATAATTTTCAATAATTTACAAAGAAAATTAGACGGAATAATAGAAGGATTAAAATCATCAAAAGTATGAACAACGAAAAAATGAATATGACCAGCTTATGCGCTTAAAGCACTGAGAACAGGACCAAATTTCAATATAGTATCCAATCCAAATTCTGATCAATTAAACGAGTTTATGAAAGTAAACTCAGAGTTATTCACGTGATTGGATTTAGAAGAAATAATGAATGAAGTACAAGAAGGAAAAATGTTGTTACAAAAAATGATTGATGATGGATATATACAAATAGATCATGGTAATATGTTGTTGAATGATGCTGCTCACAAAGGAGAAAAAATCTTAGTAGAACATTCTCAATCTTCATGACTTGCGATAGATTGATGAAATTATCCATATTGCACAAGCTCAGACACCACATCAAATGGGGTTTCTAGTGGATTGAATTTACCAGAAATTCATACTAATATCATAGTTACAAAAGCTATAAAATCCAAAGTTGGATGATGATATTTTCCCACAAAATTTGAAAAAGAAAAAGCTGACGAATATAGAGCATATTGTAAAGATGAAGTATGAGCAACAAGTTGAAGAACAAGAGATGTAGGATATTATGACATAGTAGAACTTAGAGAAACACTTAAAAAAAATAAAGCAAATATACTGTATATAACCAAATATGACCTTCTAGATGCACTAGGAGAACATGCAAAAATATGAGAAAAATATATCAATACAAAAGATGGAAAAACATATACAGATTCATTACCGCAATGAAGCGAATATGAAAATATCCAAGTAGAATATAGTCAAGATTTTGATTTAAGCGAAAGTATACAGTGAAAAAAAGACAAATCTGAATTATCACAAAACTATAAAGATTATACTGATCATCTTATAGAAGTACTATGATTTGATGGTAATATAGTACTATGAACATGAGTAAAATGAGAAGAATATATTGTATATAAATAATCTATAATACTTGACATCAGACACATTATAAGTATACCATATAAAATATAATTTTCACTATTTAGTCGTTTTATCGTTTAATCGTTTAAATATGGCTGAAGAAAAGTATATCCGCCCCACACGAGATGAATATTTTATGGAAGTAGCAAAAACAGTAGCCAAAAGAGCAACATGTGATAGAGGAAGAAGTGGTTGTGTTATAGCAAAAAATAAACAAATTTTATGTACAGGATACGTAGGCTCACCTCCATGATTACCACATTGTGATGAAGTCGGACACCAGTTTAAACAAATGACCCATGAAGATGGAAGTGTTACCAATCATTGTGTAAGAACCGTACATGCAGAACAAAATGCTATCTGTCAGGCAGCAAAATTATGAGTCAGTATAGAATGAGCGACATTATATTGTAAGATGACACCATGTAGAACATGTGCAATGTTGATTATCAGTTGTGGAATAAAACAGGTATTCGCAGAAAAGAAATATCATGCAGGTGCTGAATCAGAAGCAATGTTTAAAGAAGCAGGCGTAGAACTTAAATATTTCGAAGAATCCATAGAAAAATACGAAAAACAATAATATTATTTTATGATAATTTCCAAAATATGGAGCAATTAGATGTTTTTATAGAACAAGAAAAACAAGATAATCCATATATAAAGGAACTTATTGAGGTGTTTTTTAATATGAATGAAGAGCTGCAAGCTACTACGTTTGGGGAAGATGTAAAAAATTTAGTCGATGCTATCGAAATAAATGAAGAAGAAATAAAAAAGGTACCTATGAATTATGAATATATGAGCCGAAAGAGATTATATAATCATCTTATTAGGAATGGAGCAGGTTCTCTATTCAATAAAGAAAAAC
Source organism: candidate division SR1 bacterium (assembly GCA_026397515.1). Taxonomy (GTDB): domain Bacteria; phylum Patescibacteriota; class Gracilibacteria; order Absconditabacterales; family Absconditicoccaceae; genus CAJBLF01. The sequence goes on from JAPLUU010000007.1 coordinate 10,068, forward strand.
AAATAAGCGAAATGATTTATATATGATATCTCAAATTCAAACAAGAAATTACCTCACTCGATAAACAAGAAAAGACAGAATTTACGAAGAGAATGATTGAATTGTTTAACCAATCAGCAACACTAAAAATAGCACAAAATGAATGACAACGAAAATACACAGAATGAATATATTTTCAAATCATGATCAAAGAAATACAGAAGATAAAAAAAGCAGAAAAGGTAGAATAAAAAAAAATCCCTCGTAAGGGATTTTTTTAGTAAAGATATTTATGGAGTTGTTGATTCAGGTGAAGTTTCTCAATTCTCTTCGTTTTGATTCATCCTTGCTCTGACAGCGAAAACAATAACAAGAATAATAAATACACCGACAACAATTCATAATACAATAAGTATTATTTTCCACCACGTAGATCATCACGTAGCATTAGCTGCTTTTATAGCATCTGCATTAGCTACAATTTTGACATTATCATTTGGACATGCATCACTGACGATAGTATAGAAAGCAAGTATTTTACACATATTTGGCATGATAGTTGTTTGCATATCCAACGGATCTATTTGATTAGTTTGTACCGTTGCTCATGCAAGAGCAAGATTTTTGCTTATGAGATTAATAATCTCTTGGAGAACAGCTTTTCTCTTATCTTGTTGAGAAGAATTTGCTTGAGTAGTATCAGAAATAACTGATTCAAATTCCTTGAAAAGTCATTCAACATCTACCGCAAGATTTGATGGTAAGATAGAAAGTATTTCAGCTTTTGACTGTTGATATATATTACCACCACCTGCAGCGGAAACAGCTTTATCAGTAAGTTTGGTAAAGATATCTTCAAGTAATGTTTTTTGTTCGGCAGTAAGTTGTATACCTTTTGTTTCATAATAATCTTTTACCGAAACAATATTGGATTTTGTATCTATCTGATCAATCAATCCATCTCTAAGACCTACCATAAGCGTTCTGAAATTGCTCATATCACCAGTAGATCAAATAGCCTGAAGGGTATTAATGAAATCATTAATCTCTTTGTAAACTATAGTCATCTCTGGACTCAGATTCGCCTGAAAATCTAAAAATGAGACAGTAAAGTCTTTGGAAAATGCAGTAGTATCGGCTTTGGTATAATAAATTCTTCAAACGACGGATTCATATTTTGGCTCGTATTTTTTAAGATAAAGTTCATTACATAAAAAATCTTTATCATTATCTTTGATGCCATCTCCATTATTATCAAATGCAATATCTGTATCTACATAACACGTTCCTCTAGAATCATCATATTTGATATACATCAAAATACTATTGTTGAGATTTTTTCAGACGAAGAAATCGATGATACCACTAGCAATAGAAACCTTAGGGATAGAAAGAATATGGAAGTCACCAGCATTGGCAGTGCCTGTTGTCAGATTTAATGTCCGTCTTTTATCTGCTATGTTGGCATACGTATCAGTTACCGCCATAGAAATAAAATATTTACTGAAATCAGGATACGTAAACGTAAAAGCATCACCCGTAGTGATAACAAATCATGAACCGTTTTTACAATCTTTGATACTCAGACAAATATTTTTTTCCGCAATAGTACCCAAACTTACATCTCTAAAGATAACAAGTTTTTCAAAAGCATCAGACAATAACATTGGTTTGAGTCAATTCTTTACAACGATAGTACCTCAGACACCAATTCATTTATATCATCTATATAATACTGCTGCTCTTGGTCTATATCATAGTTCGTTAGGCTCAGTATATACATGTTGTACATGATCAGATTTAGTAGTCAAATCTCGCGTTCAATCACCATCAAAATCATATTGGATAGTTCTCTCTCTTATAAAATCAGGTCTATCAGAAATTATTTTTGAAACAACATCAAAAGTAACTTCATCACCAATTTCAACACTTACAAGATCAGATTTTAAAGTAACCAAAGGAATGTCTGGTCTACTTACATCAGGTGGAAAAAACACTAATGGTCCATTCCCGATAATATCTTGATTGCTTTGTTGTCCTTCATCATTGTCATACATAGTTACACCAAACATAAACTCACCTGGCACTCTCGGTAATGAGAAGAATACATACGGAATAGTTCCCGGAGTGATTTTAGTTTCTATTGCTCTAGTTGGATCATCTTTATAATAGAAATACCATTTGAAATAAGAAATAAATCCATCAGGATCAATAGGATTGGTAGCACTCACCTTAACTATCAAAGGATCAAACGTATCATTGAAAATATCTTTCGCATTATTTTCCTTAAACCCTACACCAACCTCATTTCCATATTGAGGAAAGAAAAGCACAAGATTATCAAGTTTAGGTAAAGCATTAACGACTTTAAAATATATTCTGACCTTATCACTCTTGGAAATTGTTGTATCTTCAGAGGTAAGATCAACATATGTACATCCCAATTCATTAAATTTATATTTGAATATATCTTGTTTATAAATCTCATTGTTTTGTGGCTGAAAGAAAAATTGAAGTCATATTTTTTCTCACTTGGTATTTACCGACAAAGAAGGATCAATAGTAAAATCAGCATATCTATCTATCCTATATGCAGGGACCGTACCACTTCATGAATCAATATCAGGACATTCATCATTTTGTGTTTGTACATTTGATGTTTTATCAATGACAGCAAATCAGACCACAGGATAATTTTTTTCTCATACGAATACATTTTTACTTACTTCATTTTCCATACCATCTGCTCAACTTACTTTGAGTACAACCTTATAGATACCTGATTTTTTATAGGTGTGAGCTATCTTATCTGTCTGAATTGTCCTTGTATCTGTATCTGCAAAATCCCATTGATAATTGAGAATTGGTTGATTGGATTTTACCACAAAATTCATAGGATTACCCCAAGGAGTAGCGATAGGGACAACAAATATTGTAGGTCTTAAAACAGATAATACATTTACGTCTTTCTCTATCTCTGCAATCTTTCCATAATCATCTCTCGTCGTAAGTTTAATTGTTTGTTTACCTAAAGTATCAAACTGAACAACAACTTTTTCATTATTATTTTCAGAATTAACAATCTTGCTCGTAGTAGGATTTGAAAACGACCGTTCATAGGTAAGATGGTCATATCCATTAATTTTATCAACATCAGAACTAACCGATGCATCCAAGATAAATTCAGAAGGATTTTTTCGACTATTACTTGGAGTAATAGTAAACTGAGGAATAGGATCGGTAGATTCTACATATACAGAAAGTGAATCCGTATTTGTCTGAGCAAGCTCATCTTCAACGGTTAATTTTACTGTATATACCCCAGGTTTTTTAAATTGTTGTTTTATAGATTTTCATTGAAACGTATCTACTTTGTTTCCATCTTGATCAAAAATTTCTCGAGTAAATAATTTGAGACTAGAAACTATAGAATATGATGGAGTAGAATCAAAAGAAAATGTAATAGAACTATTACCTACTTCAGGCATTTGTTTGATAATTGCAACAGGATCAGAAACAAGAACATAAAATAATTCTGTGATTTTATTTGATTCATTATCCGTAGTAGTCAATGCTAATTTATATTCTCATTGTCATGGCAACACCAACCTCATCACAGAAGGTTTACCATCACCATCTTTGGTATAGATGAATCATTCTTTGGAAGTAACCGTCCAATTATGAGAAAGAATTTGTCTTCCTCCCATAGGTAAAGTAGCTGATCAATCGAAGATAACTCCTCTTTCAGCCTCTTGAATTCCTATTTTGATTTTGCCATCTTTCACTAATTTTTGTCCATTAGCATACACGACAATATTTGCTGTCTTGGGTAATACATCGATAGAAATTGTTTTTTCTCCATCAAAAATACCATCAGTAGCTTTGTTTGAACTTCTCACCGTCAAATGAACCTGATAATTTCCCGGACTAGCGAAGGTAGTATTTACGACAGGACCGACACCAATAGTGGTATCATTTCAATCAATGTCTCTATAATATCGATAATAATTTTTGGAAGGAATAGTATCATTAGATGGATCTACACTTGCTCTTCCATCAAACGTCACCGTCAAAGGTGCCGGTCCTCATTGTGGAGAAACTTTTGCACTCGCGATTATAGTATATTTCGAATTTACTTTTTTGACTATATCACTAAATGGCTTGTAACAATTGGTCATAAAGGAAGAAAGTTTTGTCTGATAGTCAATACTTGTATAGGTAATTAATGATTGAGTAATATCTAAACATTGTTGATAAGTAACTTTGAATGCATAGTCTTGAGGAAATTTTGGAAAAACAGTTTGAAAACTTGTATTGAGTTCAGAAAATTTAGCTTGAGGAATCTGAGTTCATACTTTCGTCGCAGCATCAATATCCACAAAAAGTCACATAATTTTATTATAATCTGTGGTTATCTCATAATTTGCAATATAATCAGTAGGAATTGTCGCATGTATTTTTCCGATAAAGAAAATAGCGCAAAGTGCTACAATCATGAGAAAAAGCTTGAAAAGAGACTTAGAAAATAACGATCTCATACAAATAGATAAAGGATAAATCCAACAAAGCTAATGTAGAAAAACTGCCATATTATGACATATATAATCGTTATAGTTATTTTCACTGCATTTGCAAAAATAAATACAAGGAAAATACGGTTTGAAATTACCAAAGAAATAAATACAGTAGTGCCACTTTTATCCTTTTATAGAGAGGAACATGAAGAAAATTATCATGCTATCTATTTTATCATTAAGCATATTTGCAATGATGTGATGTTCAAATGAAAAAATTGTCGAAAAATGAAATACCGTTACCGTAGATTATGTAGGAAAATTACAGGACGGAACAGTATTCGATACAAGTATAGAAAGTGTTGCCAAAGAAAGTGGAAAATATCAATCAGGAAGAAATTATACACAAGGATTATCATTCACCGTTGGTGCTGGACAGATGATCGCAGGATTTGATAAAGGCGTTGAATGAATGAAAGTAGGAGAAACCAAAACTGTAGAAATACCAGCAAAAGATGCATACGGAGAACGAAGTGAAACTAAATTACTCACCGTACCAAAGACACAGATTCCAGAAGCGTCTCAATATGAAGTCGGTATGCAAGTAATGTCACAAAACGGACAAACATTCAAAGTATATAAAGTAGACAAAGATACTATCACCTTCGATGCAAACCATGAATTAGCAGGTAAGACATTAATATTTGATATCACCGTCAAAAGCGTAAAATAATAAAAACATTTCAGAAACAAATAGTGAAATAACAGATAAAAACAAAAAAGACATAGATTTCTCTATTTAATTTTTTCCGTATCATAAAAATGTTATACAAGGAAAAACCCAAAGATTTTAATTCGAAATTCGAAGTAGTAAGCTGTTTCGTAGAATATAACAACGAAATATTGCTATTATTGAGACAAGATCATAAACCACAACCAAATACTTTATGAGTACCTGCAGGGAAAGTCGATCCAGGAGAGACCATACGTAAAGCAATGAAAAGAGAATGAAATCAAGAAACGGAATTAAATCTACGAGGTGCGAGCTATATCGATGTACGTTATGTAAGATATAATGAATATGATTTTATATATCATATGTTTAAAAAGACATTCCAAGAAAAACCACCAGTAACTATCAATCCAGAAGAACATAAAGCATATGCACGAGTAGATCGCAAAAAAGCATTAGAATTGAATCTCATCAAAGATCTCGATGAATGTATTAGAATAACATATCCGGAAACCAGATAAATAAAAATCTCACATACTAATAAACAAAATTAAAACAAAAAACCATGAATACAATATTTAAAGCAATCCAAACATCATTTGATTTGTTGGATAAAAGAGTATCCAGAGAATCTTTAATGAGCACAATAGAATATATGCTCAAAATCGCAAACGAAATTACATGTAACGTAGAAAGTTGTCAGATAAAAAAATCTGGTAATGAAAATGTATCAATAGATATTAATTGTGAGAGGACAAAAGCACATCTTACAATCAATGTATGTGGTAACCAAGTTTCTTATATAGGAACAGGCCCTGACAAAAATGATAACATAAAAACAGTTAATACCCATTATTATTCCATCAACCAAGAAGTAATTGAATGGATAAGAAGGAACAAAATTAAAACAAAAAAAATATGAAAAAAACAAGTTTTAAAAGTCCAAATGCAAAATATTGGACACCAGAAGACATCCAAGCACTCAAAGATGCAGTGATGTATACTGATTTATTCGTTATTGCATTACGAATAATAGACAGGATGCCACAAAAAAACCTCACACAGATTTGTGGTCCTATAACTACAGGAGGAAAAGGATCAAAAGAAGCAAACATTAAAGAGTTTAATAAAGCAATTCGCTTTTTTATCTCCAAAGGAGAAAACATCTTTGACCAGATGCCTTTCCAAGATGCCATGGAAAGATTGAGTAAAGATGTAGAAGGATATGACGAACGGATTCTTGAGCATTTTTACTTACCACTCTTCAGATCAGGAAAAATAAAAAAATTCAAATTTTTACCTGATTGGGAAAGCTCAAAAGGAGCAAGTTGGGAAAACGAACAACTTACTACATTGAACTACAATATAACATATTTACTACCAAATTGGCATAAAACAGCGTAAAATAAGACGCCGAGACTTTAAAAGAAGTTCAACATAGTAAAAAAAATATGGGGGTTGGTTTTCCAATCTCTTTTTTTAATAAAAAACAAATAGCAAATCAAAACACAAAGAAATTTCCTGCTGGAAAGTCCGTTCGATGGTCTAGTAAAGGGGGAAACAAAATGGCGGATTATTTTCCCCTAGAGTTTTTGCTCTCGTCATTTGCGAAGTCAAAGGGTAGTTTTGGGGCAATGCAAAAAGTAAGCCCAGCGGAGCATTTAAATATATTTAGAAAATTTATTTATTTGTAAATTCTAATATTCAAGCCAATCCAATCATCGCAGCATTGTCCATAGAATAGACCTTTTTCATCGGTCTGAGGACTACGGTTTCTGGCATTTTTTCCTTAGCATAGCTTTGTAAATATTCTCGTAATCTATCGTTACATGAAACTCCTCCAGCAAGTCATAACGTCTTTGCATCGAAAGCGATTCATGCTCTGATCAATTTTTTGATCATAACTTCGACGACCGCTTCTTGAAATTCATATGCAATATCGCAGATCAGCTCTTCCGTCAATGGAGTTCATTTTTTTTCTAACTGTTTCAAAAGAAATGAAACCTGACTTTTCATTCACGAAAAACTGAATTCGAAGCCTTCTTTGGAAAGGAAGATTCTTTTGAATTCAACGTCACTATTTGGTTTTCCTTGCAAAGCTTTTTCTAAAATTCGTTGTCCTCCAGGGTACGGTCCTCATAGCATTCTCGCAACCTTATCAAAGCACTCACCTGCTGCATCATCCAACGTATATCAGACTTTTTTGATTCGATATCATCAGAATTGATGAGCTTCTTCAGTAGCTGAATCAGTGACGACGTAAATATCATTGTGTCCACCACTCGCAGTCAACACGACAAGCGGGAATTGAAGTTCAGATGTCTTTCTGTCGAGTAATAATGAAAATAAATGTCCGTAAATATGATTTACATGTACGAGCGGTTTAGTGAAATAGCTCGCAAGTAGTGAAGCTACGGCTTTACCGACAACTAAAGAGCCAGGAAGTCATGGATGAACCGTTACGCTGATAAAATCCACATCCTTAATAGTATCAAACCCGATATTTTTTATCACTTCAAGAATTTTATCATAATGAAGTCTAGATGCAATTTCAGGCACTACACCACCATATTGTTGATGGTCTTGGATTTGAGAATAAGCCAAAAGTGCATCAACGGTAAAAATCTGTGAATCAAAGTTCACTATTCCCACAGAAGTATCATCACAACTGGTTTCTATAGCTAAAGTTTTCATATACAAAACAAATATCGTTAAAATTTGCAAAAAAATAGGTTTTCGGATATAATTGAGATACAATAAAAACCAGAATCTTTTTGAAGGTTTTTATGACATCGAAATTATATCAACAATGATGTAATTGAGATACAATAAAAACCAGAATAATTTTGAGGGTTTTTATGACATCGAAATTATATCAACAATGATGTAATTGAGATATAATATACATATATCATTTATCTTGTAAAGTAAAAATATGAACACAAAAGACCAAAAAATCAAAAAACCTGAAGCATCATCGAAAGAAAATGCTTATTTAGACAAGAAAATCGTAATAGGCGATAATACTTTTTCCAAGGTTCAACATAAAACTAAGGAAGAATTAGCCAAAGAAATGACTGCAAAAAAAGAAAGGAAAATAGAAAGAGAACAGGTACAAAAATATTGAAAAATACTTTTTCTCAATTTAAAAGACAGTGCAGACAATAGTATAGTGGCAAACAATTATCTCTTTGAACTCATAAAAAAATATATCAAAGGTAAAGAAGCATATCGTGGATTGTATAAGATAGATGTAGTCAAAAAAGACGATCAAGGTATTGCTTGTAAAATCAGTGGTGCAAACTACACGCACGAAATGAGAATAAGTAATGAAGAAATTATGAAAGAAAAAACAACAACACAAATCAAACGAGTAAAAAATGAACAAGGAGAAAGAATAAAACAACCCACAGAATATGAAGATAAGTTAGAAGATGTATTTACTATGTCAAAAACATATTATACACCAGAAAGAGAGAAAAAAACAAAAATAAGACCAGGAAGAAAAGAAGACTTTTTGATGGAAATAGAATACGGAGATAGTGTAATCATTGACGTACAAAACGACAATATTAGAAAAATAGAACCAAACGATATTATTGAAGAAATAGGAACGTACATCAAAAAAAATGATAGTAATGATATAAAGAGCAAAAAAATCCAAACAGCAATGAAATTTTTCAATGAATCAAAAAAAAGATTATCATCAGAATATATTAAAGATTTTATGAATAAACTCGTAAAAGATAAAGAAATCAAATGGGGTAATGTAAAAAAATGAGCGCTATTATCAAAGGAAAATAAAGAACATTTTGCAGAAGTGCTCAAAAAATTTATCAACCAACAAAATCTTTATGTTCACAAAGAAAATGACATAGACAAGTCAGCAGTAAAACTTTTACTCCAAAAATTTGGAATCAAAGAAAACAACAGATTCAATGAAATAGACCATAATGATGAAGAAACATTTAAAGAATGAATATATTTCGATGTATTATGAACGACAAATGGAATGAAAGTTATAGAAAAAGAGATTCAAATACCATGATGAAAAAAAATCATAAAAAGAAAAAAAATAATTAGCGAACACACAGACACTTCAGATGAAGCTGAATTTAAAAATAGACCAAGTTCAACGACACAAATGATTTTCACAATAGCAAAAGAATTATGAGTAATCAATAAAGAAGACTTTCCACAAATAGAAAGATTTGTTAATTTTGTAAATACGGTAGACAGTATGGATTACCAGATAAGTAGTATCGATTATAAAAACAACTATCAGACTATATTTGGATTATATCGCACGATGGACATACAAGATGTGTTTGATTATTTCAAAAATCCAGAACACAATGGATTTGAAAAATTACCAGGATGGTATATGAAACAAACAAAAACAGTCAGCAAAGATAATAGTGGTAAAAAAATAGAAAAAACACTCAAAGAAATATCAGAAAACCATTATCAAAAAATAGAAGAAAGTATAAAAAACTTTGAAAAAATTAAAAAATGAGGAAATGTATTGGAATATAATAATACAAAATTCATTGTAGATATAGAAGACAAAACAGAAAATCAGATTAAATATGGTCCACAAACAGCAGGATATGAAGGATACGGATTTTTCAATATCAAGCCAGAAAGAGGAAATATTTATATATATAGTCCAAAAAAACTTCCTCCAACGATAGAATGATTTTCTACAGAAAGCAATAATCACTTTTTGATAATAAATACCCCAACAAAAGATGATATGAAAAATATATTAGAAAAATTTGATACAAAAGATCTAGAACTAAAAAAAAGAATACTAGATCGCTTAGAATATATACAAGAAAAAAAGGCAGAACCACTCAATGAAAAAGATATTACATTGAGATGTAGCAAAATACTTCCTGAAATTACTAAGAAAGATATAAAAATAGGAAGAACATATACATGAATCATTAACAATGATGTTCAAAACAAAATAGCGTATGTCACACTAGACAGCAAAGAAACTATAAAAGGAAGAATAAAAGTAGAAGACAAAAATGAATTAAAAAAATACAAAAAATGAGATATAGTAAAAGTAAAAATACAAGAAATTTCTGAAGAAGAAGGAAAATTACTAACACTATCTCTTGCAGCTTAAAAATATAAATTTCTATTGTATGGGTGGATAAACATCAGCCTCTACGGTCAAACCACGACCCAATTTTTTGAGTAATGGTAAAGAAATAAGTGCTACTGATCAATTAAGTATGATAGCTATCACAAAAAAAGTAAGATAGGTCATATGAATATAAGAAGTTACTCATCGTCCAACCACAGCAAATCAACACATAATCAAAAGCATTTTAATCAAAATAGAGACATTGAGGATAGGAGAAACTTTCATACGAAATCACGTAATAATAGCTCAAGAGGTAAACAAAATTTCCATAAGCATTTGAGTAACTACCGCTCACAAAAGTCACCACCCAAGAGTAAATCATCGAGCAGGAATAGTATATAATCATACAAATATTCAAATGAAAACACCTACACCATTTACTAGAAGAAGAACATTTTGCTTTCAAGTAGCTACAAAAACGTAGTTATACACCTGTTTTATAAAACTAAAAATAAGTACGATACCTAAAAATGGCAATAATTGATTTGATCACCAATGTGCTATTGAATCCCAACTTCACATAAAACTTTTGTCTGATGTAACTCTAATAACCATATCAGCAAATACACAAAAATTTACCGCAAAAAGACAACCAAACCAAATCATAAGACTCAGTAGACTACCAAGACTTTTACGTTTATGAAGATCAGAATAAGTAGATATATTATGAAGAAGACTATTTCACAATGCTGATGGAATGATAAGAAGGATTTCTATCAACCCCAAGGAAAGTCACCGTAATCACGAATAATTTACACCAGACATAGTAGGATAAAACCACGTCAAAAACAACAATGGCAGCAACGTATGAAAACTACTAAGATAATAAGAGACACCATAGTTTCGGTTTGTTTTTATCGTATTTCCGATAAATTTCCAATCCCAAATAATTTTGAGTGGTAATATTCTCCTCGATCTAATTCAAATTTCAATATTTTGTCATATTCAGCTTCAGACGACAGAAAACAATACTAAACAAAATGCTATGACACCGACAGTAGTAGGTCAAGACATAAAGTCTACATGTTTGAAAAGCAAATATACTACAGGAAGCAAAATCACAAGTTGACTCAATCTTGCGGTGATAAGCGTAATACTCAACTTTTCCATTTTCCAAAAAAGCTGTAATGGTAATTGTTGTATTCCTGCAAACATAAAACTCGCAGAAAATAAAAGTCCAAAAGGTAATCACCAAAGATAATATGGGTTAGCTCTATAACTAGGAATCATATATGCTATACCGATAGCTACAGCATAGATCACTACCATTGTCACAATCCTTGTCGCTACAAACTTTCCATATTCTGATTTAAGTTCAGTATTATCTGGATCATTTTTACACTTTTCTTTGAGTTCACCAAGCCTTTTGACTGCCAAAACATACAGACCAAGATCTGCCAAAGCCGTTCGAAATGCAAAATATTTAAGGATAGAATTATAATCTCCATATCTCAGAGATCACAAATAAGATGCCATAATTTTGGTTGTAACAAACCCAAAAACAGCACTGATTATCCTAGACATCAACTGCCATGCTGCATCTTTAATAACCAATCTATGTGAAGAAACCATATGAGTAAATTCTAAATGTTAAATTCCGAAATGATTATAATTTCATTTTTCTCGACATTTTTTCAAACGAAGTCTGATGAAAATCACCAAGCATAGGCAGATATTGATCAAGTTCAGAAAGAAAAAGTCTAATGTGTTCGGCTGAATCATCAAACGTATAAATCATGTGTCATTTGGACGTAAGAAAAACCACATTTTTTATCTTTTGTGTCTTAGGATAAATTTCTACAACATATCATACAAAAGTATTTCGTGGAAAATTTTTGGCTCATAAGATAAGCTGGTTTTTATCTAGAGTAATTTTAATTACCTGATTATTTATGGTAGAATAATAAAAATATCATCACAGTAAAAAGAAAAGTAATACTGCTCCGACAATATTATTATTGAGCAATGAAAGTACAAAGACACTTGCGAAAACAGCCGCAAATATCAAATACCAGAGTTTATTTCTCTGAAATTTTTCTCCGTTATAGACGAGTACACTCATCAAATAGAATAATACAGTAAAAGAATATAAATTTTTATAGTCAATATACGCGAATTTGCAAGACTTTAGGAACTTTTGGACAGAATTGTAGTCAAATCGTCCCAAGTCAATTCTTCCAGTCTTTTGGAAGATAACGAAGTCGGAATTTCAAAAGATATATCTGATTTTTTTTTGATCATCTTCTGGATTGCTCCCAAAGTTTTTCTACTAAACGGCGCAAATAATTCCAAAAACTCGACAACTTTTTCAAAAGGGATTTTGGGTTGTTCTGGTTTAATAGTCAATTGAATAAGACAACTCTTCACTTTTGGTACAGGTTTGAAACATTTTGCAGGTACTCATTTTAAATAGGTAACGTCACAAGAATAATTAAGTAATCGTCGTAAATATGATTTTTTCTTAGCATCACTTTTGAGCTTGAGACCTACCTCATCTTGCACCATAAAGATTCATCAAGCATAGTGTTGAGCGCTAAAAAATTTTCTCAAAATCGGTGAAGTGATATAGTAGGGAAGATTTCCAACGATTAAAGTTTTTTGAGGACTCAGATGTTTTTCTTGTAACACTGCTTCGACATCCAGTTCTAGAATATCAGACAGAATAAATTGTCAATTCGTAATCTGTAATTGTCAATTATCATAGAATGTCGGATCCATATCTACCACGAAAAAATGATCAGAAATAGTTTGGATAAGTTTAGTGATGGAGCCCTTACCAGGTCATATTTCGATTAATGCTTCACATCATGTTGTAGTATACAACGCCAAAATCTTGTCAGCGATATAGCTTCTGATCTTTGCATCGATAAGAAAGTTCTGTCCAAGATATGTTCACATAATTGAGACGCAATAAAAGCTCGAAACTCTTGTAAGAGTTTTTATGATGTCGAAATTATATATTCTCCTTCAAAAGTATTCTTTATCTATTAGAGAATATATAATCACATACTAAATAAAACAGAAAGAATATAAAGAAATAATAATCATATACAAATAACTACCAAAGACAAATATTGACTTTGGAGATAAAATATCTATATACAAAAAAATATAAAATTTTCTAAACACAAATAATAACAAATACCAAATACCAAAAAATTATGAAACCAGAAATAACATTAAAACAATTAACTGAAGCTGGATTTTCTTCCAAAGTACTCGACGTGCTCAACGGCGGTCCAATACAAGGAGACCTGACTCCAGGTGAATTATTCTGTCTGAGTATATTAGCTCCTGAACGAGTAGACCAATTAATCAAACAAGAGCATATGCCCTTTGCAGGATTGATTGAATTATACCACAATGAAGATAATTCAGAAATTACAGAGCAAACAATTGCAAGCTTACTAAGAAAAAAGGCTATAGGATTTGATGAAAAGTCGAAAATCCTTGATATGGAAAACGACGTAGACCAGGATCTTTTTAATGAGACACTGCCACTTATCTCTAATCTGGATCAATGCTCAATGATATTTACTATCATTGACATGAGCGAATTACTGGAACCAGAGAAAGAGATAAATTTTCGTACACTCATTGAGATGATAAAAAAATTCAATCCAGACATTGATTACTGGATAGAAATGTACGAGGATTCAAACTCCTACAAAAGAAGGATTGTTTGTATAAAAGAAATGAAAACTTTAGCATCACAAAATCCAACTTTTAAACATTGGGCCGCAGTATACTATTACAGTTTGGCTGGATCCGAATGGGAAAAAGATGCTATAGAAAACATGCATGCGTTTACTCCTGATTTTGATGAAATAGCTGATGTGTATATTGCTCTCGATGACGAATCTAATCAAAAGAAAAACGAGATCACCAAAAGGCTGAAAGCTGTAGCAAAATTTGATGATTGGTATAATCGTTTTGAACCATCAGAGTATGACGGATTATCCTCAAGCCGCATAAACGAACTTTGCTTTGCTATGATGATGGAACTAAATGGAGAATTTTCAAAGTATTTTGATGTCTATCTTGCACTAAAGGAGATAGCATACATGAAAATAATCGCAGAAAAAATGCCACAACTAAAAGCCAAAATGTTATCCATGGACGTTATAGGAAGCATAGAAGAACACATGGAACTCTATAACGATGTAGATGGAGACTACCAGCTTGATGTCATGAAAAAGATGATGAACATCCTGGACAATACCAAGAATTAAGTTTAACCAAAACATTGACTACGGAACTGTTATACAGTTCCGTTTTTTTTTTATATATTGATTTCATATAACGTATCTATACACTAAATAAAAAAGGGCCCAAAGAAAACATAGTACAAACTCATAAAAAATGGAGGTATATATGAACACACAGAAAAATATCGTAAAGATTGTAATAACCGGTGGACCATGTGCGGGGAAATCAACCGTACTCACAAGTATAAACCAAGCACTGAAACATACAGGATGGAAAACATTCATTGCCCAAGAGATGGCAACAAGACTCTTCCAATCAGGTGTGGAAATTTCAGAAAAAGGACTATCATTATATCAATTTCAACAACAGTTACTCCTTCGTCAAATCAACGAAGAAGATTTTATCAAAGCATTAGCAGAAGACCACAAGTACGATAATGTTGTACTCTTATGTGATCGAGGAATAATGGATGGACAAGCATATATGTCAGAAGAAGATTTTGGTAAAATTTTACAATATAATGGATATACAAGAAAACAAGTAACAAACGAACGATACGATCTTGTTATCCATTTGACTACTGCAGCGTATGGAGCTGAAAAATTCTATACATTAGCAAACAACGAAGTACGCACAGAAAACATCGCTGAAGCGAGAATATTGGACGATAGGATCAAAACCGTATGGAAAGAACACCCAAATGTACGGATAATCGACAACAGTACGTGTTTTCAAGGAAAAATCGATCGTACAATTCAAGAGATACATTCATATCTACACATGTAAAGATATACCAGCTTCTGTATTAAGGAGCTGGTTTTATTTGAGACGCGAAAAAACTTGAAATATATGTTCAAAGAATAATATATTCTTAAAATAAGAATATACAATTTCGACATCATTAAAATTTTCTCTGCCTAGGCAGATCAGAATTTTAATTGTGTCTCAAATGAAAAAATGCCTGGAAAAATATTCCAAGCAAGTTACTAAACAAATTAGTAATTAGATATTAACATTGTGTGGTTGATGTTCTGCCACGAAAAGAGTTACCCGATATGCAATATCTTCAAGTTCTCTGGATGAAAAATGGTGAATACTGCAGAGTTCTTTGATATGATTTTTTTTATCAATGAACTCAGGATTACTGATGAGAAGTTTTCCCCAAGAAGCTAAATGTTCAACAGGAACTTTAACTTTTTTTTCATCTACCGAATGTTGTATCAACAACAGCAAATGTTTACCCGCATGACTTAACCCCTCACTACTAATTTGTGGCAATCTTGTAGGCCGCGCGGAAGAAATGTGAGTTGTACCAACAATCACAACGGGGTTTTTTTTGCTAACTACCTTACCACGAATTTTATTAATAATTCTTCTAGTACGACTTGGGTTTTCGTCTTTTTTTGAATTTTTTTCTTTCGACATAAACGTTTTTTTTTGTTATTACTAATTTTTGTTTTTTTAAAATATTATTTGTAATGAAAAGATAGTAAAAATCAAGACACATAGCAAAAAAGACGCCGATTGACGCCTTTTTAGTGAAGTATATAATAATGGAATTATATTTATTTTTTCTTTTTTTCTAACGGGTCAGCACCATATTGATTATGTCATATTGTTCCTTTAGCAAACAAAAGAGGTCGCAACAATACTATAGACCAAATAGAAAATACAATCATAGCGATAGAAATACTGATGTATAACGGAGTAAATACTTGAGAAACCGCTTTTTGTTGTAAAGCAAGAATATCTTGAGAAATTTTTGCTTGTTCTCATGTTGTGGTAGCAGTCTGAAGTTGTTGAACAAGGTGTTGTGCTTCAGTTTGCATAGAAGGCAAGGTAATCATAGTAACAATACTAGAAATAAGAGAAAGAATATAACTGATACCAAAGACTATCCATATCCATTTTAGTTTAGACTTTCCATCGTCATTACGATCATGTTGTCTTTTATAGATAAGCGCAGGATATATAAAAAACAATGCTGCAAGTCATAACAATGTAGAAACAATTACATACACTAGAGAAGGAAATACTAGTCCAAAAAAATAGTTAACAATAGACAATGCAATACCAAGAAGAAATAAATACCAGAAGAATTTAGCTCTTGATAATCTTCATTCACGAGAAAGATAGATTTTTTTGAGGTTCATATACCAAAAAGAAAAAATAAAAAAAAGTATCCTAGTGATAAAGTTTCAAAGAAAAAAAACAAGAAAAAGAACTGCCCGTAGACAGTCCTCTTTCGTAGATATAATTCTGAATATATTATGAATTTTTCAAAGCTGCATGAGCTGCTGCTAATCTTGCGATAGGTACTCTAAATGGTGAACAACTTACATAATTCAACCCAGCTTTATGACAGAAATAAATTGATTCTGGGTCTCCACCATGTTCTCCACAGATTCCAAGCTTGATGTCAGGTCTTGTTTTTCTTCCTTTTTCGATAGCCATTTGAACAAGTTGACCAACTCCTTCAGTATCTAGTGTTTGGAATGGATCCTTTTCAAATATATTTTTATTTACATATTCCTTGATAAATGAACCAGCATCATCTCTAGAGAATCATAATGTCATCTGCGTAAGATCATTAGTTCCAAATGAGAAGAATTCAGCTGTTTCAGCTACTTTGTCTGCAGTTACTGCACCTCTTGGTACTTCAATCATGGTACCGAGTTTATAATCAACCTTCACTCCATATTTGTCCATGGTTGCTGAAGCAACCCTTCTTACAATTTCAGCATTGAAATCAAATTCAGCTTTGAATCCTACCAATGGAATCATGATTTCTGGTTTTACTTCTACGCCTGCCTTTTGAAGTTCACATGCTGCAGAGATAACTGCTTCTGTTTGCATTTCTGCGATTTCAGGATAGGTAACAACCAATCTACATCCTCTATGTCCAAGCATTGGATTGAATTCATGAAGTCCTTCAATTCTCTTTCTCAATACTTCAAGATCAACACCCATATCTCTTGCAAGTTCGACGATATCTTTCTCTTCTTGTGGCAAGAATTCATGTAATGGAGGATCTAAGAATCTAATAGTTACCGGTAATCAAGCCATAGCTTTGAGGATTCAGACGAAATCTTCTTTTTGGAAAGGAAGTAATTTAGCCAATGCTTTTTTTCTTCCATTCACATCATCAGCAAGAATCATTTCTCTTACTGCTTTGATTCTATCTTCAGCGAAGAACATGTGTTCTGTTCTACACAAACCAATTCCTTGCGCACCAAATTTTCTTGCTACATCAGCATCATGGGGAGTATCAGCATTTGTCCTTACAAGCAATGTTCTGTAATTATCAGCCCAAGTCATAAGCGTTCCGAAGTCACCACTCAATTCTGGATCCATTACTCCCAATCCACCAGCAAATACTTCTCCTGTTGATCAATCCAAAGTAATCATATCTCATTCATTATATACTTTTCCTTTTACTGTAAGTGTTTTATCCTTTTCAGATACAACAATTTCTCCAGCTCCAGCTACACAACTCTTTCCCATTCCTCTAGCAACTACGGCAGCATGAGATGTCATTCCTCCTCTAGCTGTTAAGATTCCTTGAGATGCTATCATTCCGATAATATCCTCTGGAGAAGTTTCTGTCCTTACTAATACAACTTTTTTACCATCTTCAGCTCGATCATGAGCAGCTTGTGCAGTAAATACAATTTGTCCAACTGCAGCTCCTGGTGAAGCTGGAAGTCATTTAGTAAGTAAGTCAGCTGTTGTTTTAGCCTTTGGATCTATTTGTTTGTGAAGTAAACTATCAAGTTGTTCTGGTTTTACTCTCAACACTGCTTCTTTTTCATTGATAAGTCATTCTTTCACCATGTCTACTGCCATTTTGATAGCTGCAGCAGCTGTTCTTTTTCCATTTCTTGTCTGAAGAATGAAAAGTTTTCCTTCTTGGATAGTAAATTCCATATCTTGCATATCTCTATAATGTTTTTCTAGTCCTTGATAAATTTCTACAAGTTCTTTGTAACAGTCTGGCATTACTTTATCAAGTTCTGAGATTTCCAATGGTGTTCTGATACCAGCAACAACATCTTCTCCTTGTGCATTCATCAAAAATTCTCCATAGAATTTGTGTTCTCCGGTTGATGGATTTCTTGTGAAACATACTCCAGTTCCTGAAGTGTCTCCCATATTTCCAAATACCATTGCTTGGATATTTACTGCTGTTCCGAGCAATCCTTTGATATCATTTATTTTTCTGTAGATAATAGCTCTATCATTATTCCATGAACCAAATACTGCGTCGATAGACATTTGTAATTGTTCTCTTGGATTACTTGGAAAATCTTTTCCTGTAGCTTTCTTGATTGCTTCTTTGTACAAAACAACAACCTTTTGAAGATCAACAACATCAAGTTCTGTATCAAGTTTTACTCCTTTAGCATCTTTTACTGATTGTAATGCATGCTCGAAATCATGGTGAGGAACTTCCAATACTACATCACCAAACATTTGCAAAAATCTTCTGTAACTATCTCGTACAAATCTTGGATTACCAGTTTTTTCGATTAATCCTTGGACTGATTCATCATTAAGTCCTAGATTCAAAATAGTGTCCATCATTCCAGGCATAGAATCAGCAGCTCCAGATCTTACAGACACCAACAATGGATCTTTAGGATCTCAAAGATTTTTACCCATAACATGTTCAAGTTTTTGAAGTTCTTTTTCAATCTGATCCAATACTATTTGTGGATACGTTTTGTTGCTTTTGTAATACAAATCACATGTTTCTGTTGTGATAGTAAATCCACTTGGGATAGGCAATCCCATTTCCACCATTTCAGATAAGTTTTTTCCTTTACCTCCTAAGATTTCTTTACCGAGGCCTTTTGTTTCACCAAAAAAGTACACGTACTTTTTTTCACTACTTCCAAATAATCACATAATAATACAGTTTATATAAAATAAAATATTCGAGACACAATAAAAACCCGAAGTATTGAGGGTTTTTGTGATGTCGAGATTATATCGACGATTTGAGAAACTATAAGCACGAATTAAATGAAGTGATTATGGATTTCGAAAACAGTCGATGATTGCATAACAAAAATTGCTGGGCAATAGAATATAGTAATATATTTTTTTTTCAAGAGAAAAAAGTATAAATTTACCACAAAACACATAAAAAAGAAAAAATGTATCGAATTTCTAAAGCTGAAAAGTCTGCTCTGATTGTCTAGTTAGGAAAAATGAAATGGCGGATCATTTTTCCTAGATTTTTTTGATTACCTTTTGCAGCAATGGCAAAAAGTAATGCCCAGCCGGCGAGGCGATAAGAAGAGAAAATATTTCTTGTTTGACATAAAAAATAATCATCGAATAAGGAAAAAATATATACAAAAGATTCAACCACATAGATATGATAGAAAAAAATAGATGGGAAAATTATATTCGACACAGTTTAATTAGAATTGTTTTGAAATTCCTACGTAATAAAAAGCCTCTCATCACGAAGAAAAGAGGCTTTTTCGATAGAAAATATATAAACATATTTAAGCGGCTTTGATTTGGTATGGAGTACTTCCATTATATAATTTATTCATAGCATCAACATCATCTTGGGTTCGTGTATACTTATTCAAATCTGCACGATACCATGAAGGAACTTTATCTGCAGCCGGACCAGCCATATAATCATAATCAATGTGACCTGAAATATGTGCATATATAGTATCACCAACCAAGTAAAATGGAGTAGATACATAATCTGATTCTATGCTCTGCTTATCAGCCTTGATGTCATTTTTAAGCCACTTTACTTTAGCAATCCTAAGTGCTTCCTTATCCTTTTTTTGTGCTTCTTTAACTTCTTGAAGTGTTTTTTTTACAACGATTCAGCTATTTATTGATTTTTTATATAAATCATTTACATAGGTGGTATCTTCTTTGGTCCATGCATATTTATAATTTTCCATAATATCATTATCCAA
This sequence comes from candidate division SR1 bacterium, assembly GCA_026397515.1. Lineage (GTDB taxonomy): Bacteria > Patescibacteriota > Gracilibacteria > Absconditabacterales > Absconditicoccaceae > CAJBLF01. The sequence continues at coordinate 30,615 of JAPLUU010000007.1, forward strand.
AACACCGCTTTTGTGTTTCGCCTTGATATATGATCAGGTCAAAGAATAAAAGAAAGGGTTTCCATCGTATACCTCATCTATCTGTAATTTTCCTGCTTTAATATCATTGATGATTGATTGGACTCTTTCAGCCATAAAATTCACCTTATCCTGAGAAAGAACTTCATTACCACTCAAAAAAGAATATTGTTCTTCCATCTTCGTCTTAGCATCATCTGCTTCTTTTTTGCTAACACTTTCGATAACCTTACTCTGTTTCTGTACAGAACTAATATCAAAAGATGTACCAACAATTTTGGTATCTTTTTTAAGATCTAAATCTGCTGCTTTTTCTATTCACATAGTACATAAGTAAAGGTATAAAACATAACTATGATTAATTATACTCGCACATATTCAATTTGTTAAATTTGATTGAGGGTATTTTTATTGTTGGTATAATGGACAATGTAGTGCTAATTACATTTGCTTAGCTCTCTTTTGCCAATACTCATTATTCATATACGTTACATCTTGTTCCGTCCATGTATATTTCTGTTGCTTTATATTATTAAGACCTATGCTGACATCACTAGATTCATCTTTCATAAAATCATAGTCGAAAGTATTCTTGATATGTGCCATTATACTTTTTTCTTTAGTACTAAAGTAAAATGGAGCTTTTCGGTATTCTGATTCTATATCTTGCTTACCAGACTTAATATCATTGATAAGCCACTGTACCTTATCAGACATAAATTTTTCTTTACTCTTTTTTAAAGATTCTCGGATCTCTAAAGGTGATTGTTTTACAATGGTTCATACAGACTTCCATTGTTTGTATAAATTATTCATATATGTTGTATCTTCTGGAGTCCATGTATGTGTATCATCACCTATAATATCAGAATCTGGAGTATTTTTAATGTGAGCACGAATATGTAGTGGTAAATTTTTATCCTTATTCGGCTGTATATACGAATAAAAAGGAGTATCTTGATGATTTTCCTCTATTGCAATCTTTCATGCGCTAATATCATTGGTAACTTCCTTAACTTTTTTAAACATGATATCTATCTTATTCTCCGACATGGTTTCATTACTTTTCAAAAAGGAATATTGTTCTTCCATCTTCGTTTTAGCGGCATCTGCTTCTTTTGTACTAGCATTTTCGATGATCTTACTCTGTTTCTGTACAGAGCTAACATCAAAAGATGTACCAACAATTTTGGTATCTTTCTTAAGATCTACATCTGCTGCTTTTTCTACTCACATAGTACATAAGTAAAGGTGTAAAATATAACTATACTTGATTATACTTGCACATATCCAATTTGTCAAATTTTCTTAAGCATATTCTGATTTTTGATGTAACTGAAAAATTAGAGACAATTACATTTGTTTAGCTCTTTTTTGCCAATAGAGGTTATTCATATAGACCACATCTTCTGGAGTCCATGTATATTTATGCAATGACGTGCTTTTAAGGGCTGCATTATAACCACCAAATCCATCTACCATAAAGTCATAATCTCCCTGATTCTTGATATGTGCCTTTATTGTTTTAGTTTCAGCTTGAGGATAAAAATAAAATGGAGTTTCTCGATATTTTGATTCTATCTCCTGCTTACCAGACTTAATATCATTGATAAGCCATTGTACCTTGTCAGACATATATTTTTCTTTACCCTTTTTTAATGACTCCTTGATCTCTTGAGGTGATTGTTTCACAATGGTTCATGTAGATTCCCACTGTTTGTATAGATCATTCATATATGTCGTATCTTCTCGAGTTCGTGTATATTTATTATACTCTATAAGATCAAAATCATTAGCACCTTTAACATGGGCATAAATATTTTGTGGGTTAGTATGATACTTATTTGGTTTGGCATACAAATAAAAAGGAGCATCTTTATGATCTTCCTCTATTACTAACTTTCATGCCTTTATATCCTTGATAAGTGAATTAACGGTATCAAACAGAATATTCAACTTATCATCCGAAAGGGTTTCATCTCCCTTCAAAAAAGAATATTCTTCTTCCATCTTTGTTTTAGCTACATCTGCCTCTTTTTTGGCATCTTCGGTAGCCTTATTCTGTTTCTGTACAGAACTAGCATCAAAAGATGTACCAACAATTTTGGTATCTTTCTTAAGATCTACATCTGTTGCTTTTTCTATTCACATAGTACATAAATAATAAGATAAAAGATAACTATATTCGATTATATCATATCAAAACACCATCAATTTTTCAAATCCTCTTGAGCATATTCTGATTTTTGAGGCGACTGAAAAGTTAGAGATAATTACATTTGTTTAGCTCTCTTTTGCCAATAGAGGTTATTCATATAGACTGCATCTTCTGGGGATCGTGTATATCTCTGTTGTTTCATATCATGAAGATCTATATTCACACCACTAGATCCATCTAGCATAAAATCATAGTCGGTAGTATTTTTGATATGCGCCATTATTGTTTGATTTTCAGCATCTTCAGCATTAAAGTAGAATGGAGTTTCTCGATATTTTGATTCTATATCTTGCTTGCCAGCTTTGATATCGTTGATAAGCCATTGTACCCTATCAGACATATATTTTTCTTTATCTTTTTTTAAAGATTCTCGGATTTCTAAAGGTGATTGTTTTACAATAGTTCATGTAGACTTTCGTTGTTTGTATAAATTATTCATATATGTCGTATCTTCTCGAGTTCGTGTATGTGTATCATCACCTATAATATCAGAATCTGGAGCATTTTTGATGGTGGCACGAATGTGTAATGGTAGAGTATGATATTTATTAGGCCTTACATATAAATAAAAAGGAGCATCTTTATGGTCTTCCTCTATTACCGACTTTCATGATTTTATATCATTGATAAGTGAGGTAACGGCATTAAACAAAATATTTACTTTATCCTCGGGAATGGTTTCATCACCCTTCAGAAAAGAATATTGTTCTTCCATCTTCGTTTTAGCTGCATCTGCTTCTTTTTTGCCAACGCTTTCGATAACCTTACTCTGTTTCTGTATAGAGCTAATATCAAAAGATGTACCAACGATTTTGGTATCTTTCTTAAGATCTACATCTGCTGCTTTTTCTACTCACATAGTACATAAGTAAAAGTGTAAAATATAACTATACTTGATTATACTCACACATATTCAATTTGTCAAATTTTTTTGAGAGTATTTTATTGTTGATATACGTGAAAAAATATAGTACAATAGAATATAGAAATATATTTTTTCAAGATTTAAAAGAGAAAATATTTCTTGTTTGACATAAAAAACAAGATTAGTAGTATTAGCAGACATTTATTTAGTAAACCATCACATGGCTCCAAAAAAGAAAAAGTTTAAACTCTGAAGACGAATAGTACTTATTGTGCTTATTTTTTGCATCTACCTATTCACCAAAAATATCACCCTCGACACCAAAATAACTATCAATCAAGGAGAAAGTGCTTCCAAAATATTGAATCAGCTTGGTCCGATAGAAAAGCTTCGTGTAAAACTCTATATCAAGACACATAATGTAGATTTTTCTAAACTCGAAGCAGGAAGTTATACGTTCAGCGGTAGGTATACCAAAGCGTGATTCATAGAAAAAATATTGAATGGGTCAGAAAAAGAGTACCTTCGCCTCACTATTTTGGAGGGACGATCTATCTATGATATCGATGAAGCACTAACAAAAAAGTGATACATAACCGGCTGAGATTATATAGCTTTTGTAAGTGATCCGAGCATAATCACGAAATATGGAGCAAGATATAGTTTTTTAAACGAAACAGTCTTAAACGTTTCTCCATTAAAAAGCCTAGAAGGTTTTTTATATCCAGATACCTATAACGTAGACAAAACAAAAAATATCATCGACCAATTGGTATATGCACAACTGGAAAATTTCAATACCAAAGTACGAAGTAAATATGAGAATACATTGGCAAGTTCTTCACCAGGATGACATAGTGCATATGATATAATGATCCTCGCAAGTATTTTAGAAAAAGAAGAAAGAAATAATGCTAACAAACCGACCGTTGCAGGAATATTTTTAAAAAGATTAGAAATATGAATGGCATTGGACGCAGACATCACCTTATGTTACGGATTGAAAACCTCATACGCTAATTGTACACCAGCAGTGATAGGACAAAAAATATGAGACAAAACTAACGTCTACAATACCAGAGCAGTCCGTTGATTACCACCGACACCAATTTCAAATCCTACTTGAGAAAGTATCAACGCAGTTATAAATCCACAAAAATCCGATTATTTATATTATCTTCATGATATGAAAGGAAATATTCATTACGGAAAAACGCTAGAAGAACACAACGCAAACAAAGCACAATATCTGTAGTAAATTTTATTTTTAAAATTTTCATAGTAATAGATTATGAATAATCATCAGAAGATTATGGAAAAACAGATTCAACTTTTTGAAAAAGGAGATATTTTGAAAAAATATATAGATAATGCAAACGATACCTTACGTTTGATTATTACAAAACAATGTAATTCTCAATGTATTTATTGTTACGAAGAATGAATTTTTGGTTCGACAAATACGCAGAAACAAAATTTGGATCTAGAAGATTTTAAAAACATCATCATAGCAGGAAAAGCATTATGAGTAAAAAGAATTTCGATAGCATGAGGAGAGCCAACAATGCTATTTTCCCGAGTGGAAGAATTGATAAAACTATGTTATCAAGAAGGTTTACTCGTATATTTAACTACTAATGCGACAAATAAAGATATTATCGATTTAGCAAAAAAATATCCTTCTCTAGAATTCAGAATAAGTCTCGATTGTTCATCCAAAGAACAATATAAGTATTTAAGAGGTATAGATGTATTTGATCAGGTGATATCTGTACTCAAAAAGTTAGCTGAATTACCAAACGAAATACATATTAACAGGGTTATTACGACATTGGAAAACGAATGGGAAGAATTCAATAAGATGATAGATATGTTAAATGAAAATGGTCTCAACAAAGAAAATGTATATTTGAGATTGATACCAAGTTATCCAAGCAAAGTAACAGAGCAATTAGAAGTAGTAGATTATGTCGAGTATTTATCGAAACATATTCCTAATTTAGAAACACCATTAAAACAGAGAAATTTACAATTCATGTATAAATTTATATATGAAGGTATAAACATAATCATAAGAACGAGAGGATTTTATTCACCAAAATGTTGTGCTATAAAGAAGAAGAAAAAATGTACGGAAGGAATAGCATATACAAGAATAAATCCCAATGGAATAATACAACCATGTTTTGGAAGTTTTTTACCTGAAAAAATAAATCATGGTGATAGTCTACAAATCATCAAAAAGAGATTAATAGAATCCAGAGATTTTCTAAATAAATTATATAGCAAAAAATAAGACAACTAATGCATTTTACTTACAAATATTTATCATGAGATACCTTATCGGCAATGAAGAGCAACAGGCGCTCGCATATATCAAAAAAGCAGCAGAAGTAGCATTACAAGCGACGTGTGAACGTGCTCGCTGTGGGTGTATAATTGTAGAAAACGATGAAATTATCGGGACAGGATTTAATAGTCCTCCAGGAGAAAAAGAAAATCAGAGAAGATGTAAAAACGATAAAAATAATTATAACAAAAAAGTGACCGATAAAACTTGTTGCGTCCACGCAGAACAAAGAGCAATCATGAATACATTGATAGATGCCCCAGACAAAATCATTGATTCGAGATTATATTTTGTCCGTATCGACGAAAACGGAAACCCGACTCACGCAGAAAAACCCTATTGCACTATCTGTAGTAAAATGGCATTGGATGCAGGGATCAGTGAATTCGTCTTACGAGATGAAAAGTGAATTTGTGTGTATGATACCGATGAATATAATACACTATCATTTAATTATTCAGCATAAAAAATAATGAAGAAAATAGTCACATTTTTTACAGGAACAATAATTTTTGTAGTACTTCCATTAATCGCATGGTGAATAGCTGACTGGGAATGATATTTTAGTAATACAGAACGTATGCTTTATAGTATCGTTATGATAATAATGAGTATACTGGTAGTTATACTTATTCCTAATCAAGGGAAAGGTATGGGTGAATGAGAAAAACTAATGAAGAAACATAAAATCTCATTACTTGCACTACAAATAATTCCCTTATGTATAATACTAGTATCACCAATTTTTGATCGTTATAACATATTCACATTTTGAGAATATGAACGAACAAGAATACTAGGAATTATATTTATTGTTGTCGGTTTTATTATTATGAACTGGTCAGCATACGCCTTATGAAAACAATTTAGTATTGACGTAACTATCCAAAAAAATCATGAGCTAATAATTACTGGACCATATAAACGAATAAGACATCCAAGATATATAGGAACCATACTATTTTTTCTCTGAGTAGCATGAGTTTTTAACACAATAATCTCAATCGGAATAGTAGTAATTCTCACCGGATTCTTGATATGGAGAGTATATGATGAAGAAAAGATAATGAAAACAGAATTCAAAGATAAGCGAGAAAAATATGTAAAAAAATCATGGAAACTACTACCCTTTATTTGGTAAATTTATTCATGAAAAATAATCGATTCAGAAAACTGGGACGAATCTATATTCCAAGATCATGGCAATGACGAATTATCACCATAATTTTCTTTGTTTTCTGTATCCATATTTTCCTTTTTATAGATAGCAAATCACATTCTGTCAGTGACACTTTTTACGGAATTTTTCCTTATATAATTCCTGCATTTTTAGTATATCTATGGATAGGAAGAGAAAAGAGCAAAAAATAATTTTATTCACTATCAATTCATTATGAAAATCGTGAGTGCTTGTTTAGCAGGAATAAATTGTAAACGAGATGGCAAATCAAAACCATGCCAAAAGATTATTGAATTAGTTAAACAGGGAAAAGCAATTCCTATTTGCCCAGAACAATTAGGTGGTTTGACCACACCAAGAACTCCTGCAGAACAGAAAAACAACAAGGTTATTACAAAAGATGGTAAAGATGTGACCGCTCAATTTGAAAAAGGAGCAAAAGAAGCTTTGCAAATAGCAAAATTATTCAACTGTAAAGAAGCAATTCTGAAATCTAAATCACCATCTTGTGGTTCTGGAAAGATTTATGATGGTACTTTTTCTGGAAAATTAATTGATGGAGATGGAGTCACTGTTAAACTTCTAAAGAAAAATAACATTAAGGTAGTTACCGAAGATGAAATATAAAAAATATTTTATATTTTAATTATATATCATGCCAACAAAAAAAACACCAGCAAAAAAAACAGCTAACATCAGTGCAAAATTCAGTGCAAAAGTACCTGAAGAAATGATGAATGAATATTACACACCGAAAAAATACGAATATAAATATAAGAACTATAAAAAAGGCTCTAACGGGGCATTGTATTTTATGTGATTTATCTGAGCAGCAATCTATTTTGTTGGAAAAGCTGTTGGATTTCGAATGGGAGTACTTGGAATATTGAAAGCACTTGTTCGACCAGTATTTTTGGTCCATGGACTACTTAAATATTTGGGGCTATAATCTGTTTTATAAAAAATCATTCAGAAAATGGAAATAAACGCACAATTCGATCCAGAATCATCAAAAATTTCTGAGAAAATAATTTTTTCTTGTGAACATTTTGAACTTACTCAAGATAATATTACTGAGCTTAAAAAAAAGAAATTCATCAGTTATATAATGGAAGAAACATTGCCACGCATAATCCCCTGCCAAGTATTGATTTTTATAGAAAATTCCACCAAAGCAAGAATAATATTTTTCAATCCAAGATTTACTCTACCACTGGAAGTATTTGATGAACCGTTTTTGAATAAAAACCTTATTGAACGATGTAAAACAAATGGCTGATTCTGGATGGAATTTACAATGCCGTTACATAATAAATCTATTAAACTAGATTTCTCTTTCAAAATATAAAGCACTACAGAGATTATTACAAAAAAGACAAGATGGGAAAAAAGGAAGGAAAACTTGAATAAGCAGAAAGATTAAATTTTCACAATAACATTATATAAAATTATTCGTATGTCTGGACGTATTCTTTAATTTTTTCTACATCGTTTAGAGCAAGCAATTTAGAGTCTGCCGTCATTTCCGATGTTTTAATCTTTTCTGATAATTCTGTTATTAAGGATTGCACCTTCTCTATTATTCCACTATTTCATCATTCCGTGGTTATTTCACTATTTCATCATTCCGTAGTTGTTACATTATTTAATCATTCCGTTGTTATACTGTTTCATAATTTTGCTATAGATAATTCTAATGCTGTACCGAGAGCAGCGAGCGAAGTTGGAAGGAACGCTCATGTAAGCTGTTCAAATATCAACCCAAATTCCTTTTTTACCAAATCATGTTCTAGATTCGCAACACGTGACTTACCTAATAAAAGTACATTTGCTTTTCCTACAACAGTTGCCTTTGGATTTAATCTAGTTGTCAGCTGTTTTTCTACTAAGGTAAGAAAATTTATTTCTCCTATATCTCTTCCCTCAAGTATTGCTTTTTTCAATGTTTGTGATACCCTTTCTTTTTGAAATTGAAGTTCTTGTTTTGTTAATCATTCTTGCATAATTTTATGGTCTATACCATTTATTTCATGAAGATATTTATTCACCTCTGATGTCTCAAATACCTTACCCTCTATGACTATGTGTTTTGATCCATATCTTATCTTGGAGGCATTAAAAATCAATCATATGGCAATAATCTCTCAAACTATTTTGAGGAACTCCTTTGCATCGATATCCTTTCCGCTAATGACATCTGAAGCTACTTGTATCGTTCCCACTCCCATTGCAGCAGTAATATTTTCCAAAATAACATGAGCACGACTTGCTACTACTCTTTCCTCTATCTCGATTGACTTGAGAAGATGTAACATTTTCGGCAATTCAAATAATTTTTTTACTCGTCATAATACAGCAAAGACTGCTATATTTTTCCCTATATCTTTTACAAAATCGCTACCTCGCTCTGAAAAGTCTCATTTCAATGTACTTCTGATCGAGACATCTGCTAGAGTAAAAATTAAAGCTTTCGCTGCTAAATTGGCTAAACGCCAATACCATGTTGCTTTCTGCAGTACTTGTATAGAGGCAGTAATAGATAATGCTGCCCCGAACGTAATACAACTCAGTGCTATTTCTCAAGCAAATTTGATCACCTGCGCTGTATTGTTGTAAAATGTATCTGAAACATATCAGCCAATACCATTGATATCCATATATAATTCCATTGTCCCTCCTACAGCTCATCTTTTGAGATCATCCTCGTTTTCTAGCATAATATGCTTAGCGAATGTCCATTCTAGTGAGCTGGTAAATGCAAATTCACACGATGTACGTCGATAGTCCATTGCCATATCATGCAGAGAAAATGACGCTCCTCATGTCTTAGTAAATACATCTGCCTTGTCATCTGATTGTTCTACTTTTTGGAAAAATTTTATTTTAGCATTCAGCTCCTGAATCTTTGTTTGTAGAGTATTCTTTTCTTGTTCGGATGATGTTTGTTTCAACTCTTCCATAAGTACCTCTTGCTGAGCAGAAAGATCTATGATGTTCTCACTTATTTCCTTTCTCTTTTGCTTTATGTAGGGAACAACAATCTTCTCCAGTTATGATTTGTTCTGTGGAAGTTGCTGGAGCACTCATAAGATTTACGAGCTTTTCTACTTTACCTCAAGCTGCAGCATCTGCCAAAAAAATTTTTAATGCTGCTACAGAATTTTTGATCGATAACATACTATTTTTAATGAGATCTTTAGCCAAATCTTCAAGTTGATCATCAATGCCCAGTTTTAGTCAGCGTAAAAAAGTTATAATTTGCTCTGTAGAAGTTGCTGGAGCACTCATAAGATTTACGAGTTCTGCTCTCTTTGCAGGATTCAATAAACTTTTTAGTGTTGCTACAAAATTCTTAATCAATAAGATATTATTTTTAGCTCCTTTCGCAAATACAGTTTCCATCTCATCTACGAATGAAGTCGTCTGTGTAATTCCCTGCTCTACCAACTCACCATATTCTATGCCTGTAGCTTCCATGACATTTATAAATCACCTGTCGTAATTTCTGATGAGTCCAAATATCTGAGTAGCAATTTCCTTCGTATTTCCCTCTTGAAATAATCATGGCAATGATTGGAACATTTTTAACTGGATATTATGCCAAGCTTGATGAGTATTTTCTACGTGATATTCATTTCCATCCTTATCTTTTGTAATTGTCACATCTACCTTTATCTCTGACTCTGTATCTTCTTCTATGCTCACAAATATTTTTTTCATAGCATAACTCACCTGTGCATCACACATAAACTCAGAAATAGTGCCAGCAGCAAATGCTGTCTTCGTCTTCTCTAGCATAGCAATTCATGTAGTTATTCCCTGGCCTTTTTTTTCATACAGATGTTTGTCATATGATTTATAAAATGATTCCCGGATACCTGCAATGGTATGGAGAGATTCTATTGATTTTATTTTTTGCTCTTTTTGTTCGACACCTTTATTTATGTCCTTCATAATATCATTTGTTTTGACCACCAAATCATTGGACTCATCTGCATTTCGATATTTTGCAATATCTGATTGAGATTGGGATATAAGCAACTCTATTTCTGTTTTTTCTTGAACAGTAGCATTTTTTAGAATGTCTTGCGTGAATGTCATAAGATAACTTGTTGCGGCATATTTTTTGTCGGCAGAAGTTTTGTTCCTGATATCTAGAAGTGTTGTCACTTTCTGTACATTGGTGAATGATGTATTTTTTACTATTTTCTCCATTGCATCCCAGGCCTGTGAGGCATAACTGAAAGATTTTTCTGTGGTTTTGATATTAAATGTAGTTAGTGTCTCCCCCTGTGGTGGGACAATGCCACTCAGAGCACACAATTGTCATAACGTAGATTCATCTATCACACAATCAGATCATTTACCTATTTTCTGAAATGCATGGATCTTTTTGACCAATGTTCATGAAGTCATATTTTTTAATTTACTATCAGCTAATGCTTTGTAGGTCACAAGATTAATCGGTCAATCCTTTGCATCTAATAAGATACTGATCAGAAACATTTTTTTATCGATCTGTGTAATTGTTTTATCTACCATTATTTGTCTTAGTGCTATTTTAGTGTTACTTATGAGCATAGGATTGGTTCCTAACTTTCCGCTAACAGATAATTGGTTGATAAATCACTCTGGACTAAGCAGCATCCAATTGATTGCCATGCGCATATTTGCTGTACTGATAAGTGATTTTTCATTTGCTGCTTTGATATCTTGAAGTAAAAGCTGCTCAGTTTTCTCTTTAAAATCTAAGACTAATTTTTCTTGTGATTGTAAAAATTTTCTCTCATTTGCATCTAGGAGATTATTTCACAAGCTGAGCTTGATCTTTTCTAATTCTTGAGACTGTTGGATTTCTGTCTTCTCCATGTATTATATTTGTTTGAGTAAATCGTCCGCTGCTTTGGATTCTGCCTGTTGAGTAATATCATGAGCTATGGTGTATGTGATTGTCTCCTTCTGACTAGCATCATATGTTCATACTCCAATCTTTTTTATCATAGCATATCATTGATCATAGATACTATTTAGCGTATTATCGTGTATTTCTCAGCTAGAATCTAAGAGAAAGATGATATCCTCAAAAGAATTTGTTGCTGTAGTCATCGATAGAAATAGTGACTTTAGTGTTTCTTTTTTTTGTGCATACGGTAGCTGTCTAAACTGCTGTGGGAATAACATGTATTGATGCAAATAATATAAAATATAGAGTAATTATACTTGATTCTTATAATTCTATCAAGAACTGATGGCTTTTTTGTGATGTAAAACAACTATTTTAGCATTATTATGATATAGTATTGTTTTAGTGGGTTGATTTGTCTTATTTTTTTCGTATGTACGACTAGTAAAAGATATTTATTTTCATCTATTCATTTCATTCAAATAGCGTATACATAGAGAAATTTACAAAAAAATATCCATTTGAAAACGTAAAAATTATCTGCCTTAATGAATCTAATGCCGAAGATTGTAAATATATAGAAAAAAATATTTTACACGGTCCATTAGACGGTCATGCAAGCAATTCAGAAATATCAAATATATTAGTGATAGAAGAAAAATTAGTACAATTACACCAAAAGAGTATCCAAAAACCCACATAGAAAACCATTTTGAAACTGATAATTTTATTGAAAAAAGCACAAATGAAATAGCTGATAATCATTTCGAATGGATTGTAAACAAGAAGGTTTGACAAGATATTTTGGATATATATAGTAAAAGAGTTATTGAAAATGTAAAAAAATATTTGTAATGAATTCTTTATATATTAAAAATATATATATCATGAAACTAACTTTTTGTTGAGCAGCCAAAATCGTTACCGGATCATGTTATTATATCGAGACATGAACGAAAAAATTTCTTATAGACTGCGGGATGTTTCAATGACCCAAAGAAGTTATGAGGTTAAATTATGAACCATTTCTTTTTGATCCCAAAGAGATAAATTTTATACTTCTTACGCACGGACATATCGATCACTGCGGATTGATTCCTAAGTTATATAAACAAGGATTTACCGGAAAAATTTATACAACAGCAGCGACACTTGATATTTGTGATATTATTTTGGAAGACAGTGCTACAATCCAAGAAAGAAATATCGAAGAAGAAAATAAAAGAAGAAAGCAAAATCACCTACCACCGAGATTTCCTATGTATACCGTAGATGATGCGAAAGCATGTATGAAATTATTTCAAGCTATAAAATATAAAGAAACAATTAAACTGACAGATACCATCGAAGCGAAATTCCAAGATGCAGGACATATTCTCTGATCAGCGAGCATTGAACTATTCGTGACTGAATGAGACAAAAAAACTAAGTTAGTTTTCTCAGGAGATATAGGACAACGAGATACACCTATCGTACAAGATCCGACATTGATTGCGGATGCAGATTATCTATTTATGGAATCGACCTACGGAGACAGAAAACACGAAGACACTGCAGGTAAAAAAGAATTATTGATAAAATATGTTGATGAAACATTTAAAAAATGAGGAAAAGTTTTGATTCCATCGTTTTCTGTAGAAAGGACTCAAGAATTACTCTATTTCTTCAATATCATCATCAAAGAATGAAATTTTCCCGCAGAAAAAATATTTTTAGATAGTCCATTGTCTATCAAAGCGACAGAAGTCTTCAAAAAACATACAGAAGTATTTGACGAAGAAGCATTACACAAATATCCTAATGCATTCGATTTCGAACAGTTAGAATGTACACAAACTGTCGAAGATTCTATAAAGTTAAATACGTATAATAATCCATGTATCATTATAGCAGGAAATGGAATGTGTACAGCTGGAAGAATAACACATCACCTTCTTCATGGACTTTTAAATAAAAATAATACAGTACTTTTCGTAGGATACCAAGCTGATGGAACATTAGGAAGACATATTCTAGAATGAGAAAAAAAAGTATGGATGATGGGAGAAACAGTTACAGTAAATGCAGAAATAGCAAAAATAAACGGATTTTCTGGACACGCAGACTCAGAGCAACTACTAAGACGAGCAAAAGGATTTACCAAAGCACCAAGAAAAACATTTATTATTCATGGTGAATGAAATGCACAAATGACATTAAAATGAAAGCTAGAAGAAATAGGTTTCACCTGTGATATTCCAAGTCTAAGAGATAATGTAGAATTATAATTGAGTATCAAGTATCAAAATATAACCATAAACTAAAAATACATCCGCCGACTCATACTTGTTTGAGATGTCATTTTTCGTAGATGAAACAATCAATATATAAGTGAGGGTCTGATCCCGAACGATTATGGACTATCTAGTATTAGAAAGTTAATCATTTCGAAGTAATAAATTATTATCTCCGAGGATTTGAGTTGGCTTGATCTTTTTGCATACTTTTTCTATCAAGAGAAAAAGTATGTCTAGCGAAGCGTTTATAAAGCCTAGCCGGCGAGGCGATAGAAAAAGTATATCTAGCGAAGCGTTTAATTAGATTACCGCTAATTTATAGTTGATTTTCACCATCAAAAACATACTAATTTTACTAGTAATGAAACAACTGGAAATTTTATCATATTCGAGAAAAAAATGATAGTAAAAAAAATACTCTTGATGATGAGAAAAAACAGTATGACGCTCCTATGAGCGGTGATTTTGGCTTCATGAATGTTTTATGTAATCCACAATCCTGATGCCTTTATGGCAAGTGTACTCTCTCTCCAAGAAAAAACATTTATCGTAGAAAAATGACGAGACATAGCATATAAGACAAATAGTTGATATGTAGATATCTTTATGTCAGAAAAATTAGAAACACCAAAAAACATAGACTTTACGGTAAGTTTTAATAAGGATACCATAACTATAGATTCTACAAACATCAGCGGACAATGAACACGGACAACAAGAAATCCAGACGAAAATAGTATAATCATCCAATCAACACCAAGTCAAACTATGGATAAAAGTCAGAGTATAATTATGTTGCCATTTACCGGAGAGATAAGAGATATTTTACTGAGCGAAGCAGTAGCAAAACTCAGTAATGGAACGGAAAAAAACTTATCTATCTGATCACTTAATGAGATAACAACACATTCAAGATAATTTTATTTTTCATGATCGTATGATGAAAATTTCACGTAAAACACTCATAATAAACATATTGACGTTCGGAATCCTTTGAATGGGATTCATAGCAAATACCGTACTAGCAGCTGATCCTGCGGCATTTTCTGTAGACGTAACGCCAAGTTCATTTGATGTCAATCAAGCCGTAGATATAACCATTAAAGCAATAGCATCCAACGGAGACACCATAAAAGATTATCAATGAGATGTATTTATAGAAATAGAGGGTATCGTAGATACTGCTGATTATACCGTTCCAAGTGATGGACTCTATACGTTTCTTCCCCAAGATCAGGGAGTAAAATTATTTTCCAAAGGACTAACCATCAAAAAGGCAGGAACATTTACCATCAAAGTATCAGACATTATCAATGATAGTATTATAGGTCAAAAAACAATTATCGTGGGTACTACAGCACCGACAACCACGACAGAAACAGTAACGTTAATCTCTCCTGTACCTGGTGGTGTAGAAAAAAATAATATTGCAAATATTATGGCGAGTGCACCAGCATTACCAAATGCACCATATGAAATTTATATCAACAACAATGCAGTTTCACAAGGTACAACAAATGGAAACGGTGATATTAGTGCATACGTAAGTGGGATAACTGAATGAGACAATATTCTTCAAATAAAGATTCTGAATGCCAACAACGAAGTAATCGGTGAATCACAGGTTGTTTCCTTTGGCTATCAACCTATCAAAGACGGTGTTTTCAATAGCATAAAAATAACACCATCATGACAATTCAAACAATGAGAAAAAGCAAGCTTCACCGTAAATAGTAGTGATAGCGTCACATCAGCTCAGTTAAAATTAAGCGATGGGAAATCAATTCCCATGGACAAAAAAAATCCTTGAGTCTTTACCAAGGATGTAGTCATGGATACTGAATGAAACATTCAAGTAAATGTAGATCTTATAGTCTTATGACAAGCCAAAAGTTATAGTGGTGTTGCAACAATAATTGTAGAAAAAGGGTCGGCCATAGGGAAAATAAGATTGTATTCTGATAGTGTTGATAAGACAAAATTGAATGTAACACGGGAAAGTATATGAACTATACCTCAATATAAACTTGATTATGGAACAAGCCAAAATAATCTCAACCTCACCACAACCGTACAAACAAATGAAATCGTTATAAACAATCTCAATATCGGTGATATATATTATTTTCAAATAACACCACTTGATGCAAGTGGTATTCCTAGTGGAACACCATCAGAAATAACTCAAGCAAAAATAGGAGAAGAGATAAGTTGTACAGTTGTAGGTATCAAAATAACTACATGACAGATTGGTGAAAAATATTATCTTATGCGAAGTTGAGCTATAAACATGGATAAATACGTTGTGTATAGATCAGATTTTGAAACTACTGATATAAGCCAAATGCAGAAAGTAGGAGAAACCACAGGAACCATGTTTGAATATCCATTCAACAAAAACGCCAAAAAAGAAGCATTTGCATATTATATGATTCAATGAATATGTAAAGATTGAACGACACTCAATGTAGATAGTGTTAAAAAAATACAAACAGGTCCAGCAGAAAATATCTTACTCATTATCTTGATAAGTCTTTTTGGGTATACAATTTACAAGCTCTATGAATTCTCTAAAAACTAAACTATATTCCAAGTTAAAAAATTCCAAGTTAAAAAAATTGATGGTTGTTAATTTTTAGTTGTTAGTTGGATTGTTATGCCAGAAATCAAAAAAAAATATAATCACTTTTCTATAGAATCAGAACTCCTCAAAAAAAACTATTTTCAAAAACTCTTTACGACCAAGAAAAATACAGTAAAACGAGAAACGGTTATAACACAATTGCCGATTACTATAACAAAAGATACATCTTTGGCTTCTATCAGTGGTCTCATCAAAGAAGACGTGATAGCAACATATCAAATAATGAAATGAATCAAATCAAAACTATTACCTATTTTTGATACTGAAGAAAAAAATATTAAAACAGAAAATTACGAAAATCTACTTACCAAAGCAGGTATATTTTTTAGTATCGATACTGACAATATCGTCTATTCAGAAAGAAATACAAATTTTGTAAGAAATTTATTTGTTGAACTCGTTGAAGATTGACATATTTATGAAGACTGCTCTATCAATCATCGAAGTCTTCAAGAACAAAAAACATTGGGTACTGACGAAATACAGTATAAAAAAATGCAAGTCAAAGAATATAATCTGAGATATTTTGTAGATACAAAAAATATATCGCTCATTGTGCCTACAATCTGGCCAGAAACACTATTTGCTGATGTGGCACTTGCCGTACATCCAGATGATAAAAGATATAAAAAATTGATCAAAAATAAGGTAATCATACCAATCATCAACAGAACAATCCCTATTATCGGAGACGAATCCATAGATCCAACCAAAGGTACATGAATAATGAGAATTACACCAGCACATGACAAACATTCACTGATAATAGCACAAAAAAATGATTTAAAAATAGATAATTTTGCAATAGACAAAAATGGTTGTTTCACAAAGTCAGCAGGTGATTTTTGTGGTAAAAATGCAAGTGAGTTTATAAAAAATATCGTAAAAAATCTTGATGATATCCACAATCTTGAATCTACAAAATATATAGAGACAGAAATTGCTGTACATAGAAAAACAAATGAAAGAGCACGACCACTCCTCTGTAACCAATTATTTATCAAAACAGACAAAGAGTTGGAAAATATTCAAACAGCAATCCAAGAAAAAAAACTCACTATCACACCAGAATATTATGAAGAAAACATAGCAGACGTAATCAGTAAAATGGAATATTGGCCAGTTACCAAAGAAGACTCTAAATGATATTCATTACCACTTTGGAAAAATAAAAGTGGAAAAAATTATTTTATCTCTGATAATGAAATTCTCAATTTACCAGTAAAAAAAACAAAGAACAAATTTACCGTTCTTTCGCTTATCATATTCAATCTTATCGTAGATAGACGTATGAAACAAGAGTTTAGCATTGAAGAATGTATAGATATTTTATTAGGGAAAAGTCGTACAGGAGAACAAAATACACTCGAAGCATATATCGAGCTTTTTAATGAAACACTTCCAAGAGGATACAGCAAAGAAATCAATGAACTGAAAAAAATAATAGAATATACAGAAAAAGATATAAACTCTAAAAAAGGGAAATGAATAGGTCATTTTGAAAAATTTTCGATAACATTGACAAACTTTTTGGAAAAATCTATAGCAATCTCAAGCAACAGAAAATGATTTTATAGCTTTGATATAGATACATTAGTACCAAACGATACATGACTTATCCAGCAAAAAGAAAAAATTGAAGAAACACTAGGTCATGCATTGATTTTAATCAAAATGATGGAGGCATTTGACGACAGTAAAAAACAACCACAAAAAATATTTTGTATAAACGAAAATAAAGTTTTTGAGTTTCTCAAAACTATTATCATAGGATATAACGTACAAAATAAGATGTTGTTTGATACATGCTATATACAGAAAGAACAGAAAACAAACAAAAAAAATAAAGAAACATTTAAAGAACTTATAAAAAACTTTTGAACAGATTGTACAAGATTGTATGCAATAGATCCTGATAAAGATATAACAGAATATGATAATTTTATAAGCAAACTACGAAATGCATCCAGATTTGTTTGACAACATATATATGAAAAAAAATGAACAAGAAAAATAGCAGACTTTGAGCAATTGACAACATATCTAGAAAAAAGAAAAAACGAATTAAGTGAATTTGAACTTTGGATTATTTATAAAACCATTGAACTTCAAAAAGAATATGAAGACGCTATGGCAAAAAACGCACTTCCAGAAATTCAAGAAAAAATAATTACCCTAATCAAAGATGATTTCTGTGATAAATATTTAGAGATACAAAAACATCAAGACACAGAAAATGGGAACAAGGTAACATTATGGTGTCTAGGAACTTTATTGAAGCTTTTACACCCATTCATCCCGTTCATAAGCCAACAAATACGAGAATTATTGGGCCTTGATTGACCAGTTTTGGCACAAGAGATACAAGAACAGTTTACCACAATCAGCAAAAATTACAAAACACAGCTTTTCATGGATATCATAGATAAGTTTCTCAATATGAAACAAAAATATGAATATGCAAAGCATGAAGAGATAGAAATATGTTTCTTTGCTCCATTAGATTTTTTACAATATCTCAGGAAACAAGAAAAAATAATTTATAAACTGATTAATGCATCATCGATTGAATACCTCGAAAACGAAAAAGAACTCGAAAAATATCATATAGAAAGTATTATCAACATCACCATAGGTATCAAAATAGAACGTAAAAAAACAGTAGTCACCAATAAGAAAGAAGATATCCGTGAAAGTTTACGTGAAAAAGAACAAGAACTTCAATCAATGAGAACAATGATGCCTAGCCTTTCATCAAGTGGTGCAGATCCCGAGGTTATCAGAGGAAAAAAGAAAGAAATGACCAAACTTAAAAAAGATATAGAAGAACTCCAATACCAGCTTCAAAAAGAAAAAGCAAATAAGTAATATCGTAAGGGAAAGTTTAAAACTGTCCCCTACAAAAAAATACGATAAACAAAAAACGGCCTTTCGACCGTTTTTTTTATAATA
>JAPLUU010000007.1:50033-89721 GCA_026397515.1 candidate division SR1 bacterium
TAAGAATTATTTACCAAGTATTTTAGCTATTTCAGCTTCAAAAGTTTCTGTAGGATAAGCACCAGCTATCAATGTAGATGTACCTTTTTGATTATCTACAACGAGATTACCAGGTGTTCCATTGATACCAAAAGCATTACCTTCAGCTACTTGAGCAGCTACTGTTGAAAGTGTTTCTGCACTAGTAAGACAACTAGTAAATGCAGATTTACTTACACCAAGTCCAACAGCAATTTCAGTTACATTAGCTTCAGTGAATTCAGAAACAGCAAATGCTTTGTCAATATAGCTATAAAATTTATCAGCACCAGCAAGTTTACCAACACAGACAGCACCTTGAGCTCAGATAGGAGCAGTAGGATGAAGTTGTGGTAATGGCATCTGTCTAAATACCATGTTTACATCATTAGGATATTTCTTTATAAGATTTTCAATAGTTTGAGCATTATAATGCCTCTTACAGAAAGGACAAAGGAGATCAGAATATTCTATAATAGTAATTCTAGCATTTTTATTTCCTTTGATATATCCATCTTTTTCAATAGCAGCAAATTTTGATGCATCAGCAACCACAGGAGTTGCATCACTAGCAGTTGTAGTAGGAGCAGCTGTAGGTGTTGTAGTTGTTGTACCTGTTGTTCCCATAGAACCAAGAATTTGATCAAGTGTAGATTTCTGTTGTTGTTTATATGCATCAGCATTGTATAATTGGACAGCTAATTTCATATTTTCAGATCATCCAACTTTCAAAGTTTCTAACCAAAGTGCATCTCTTTTGAAAAAGGAAACATATATACTGAACAATAAATTAAGTGCCAAAAGCGCTATAAAAAACATTTTCATGTTTTGTTGTTTTTTTTCTGTAGTCATAAGAACAAAAATTATCAAAATAAAATAAGACGCAGAAATTTTCTAAAAGAAAATTTAACGTCGTATCTATCCAGCACAGCTGGATAAAATTACTTCGCTACCGTAGGTTGAACTTCTAATGGTGTAGTGGTACCAGCTGTAGGTGTTGTAGTGTCAGCTGTAGGTGTCACTGTAGGTGCATTCATGCTACCCAAAATCTGATCCAAGGTAGTTTTTTGTTGCTGAACATATGCAGGCGATGTATATAATTGTTCTGCCTTAGCCATATTTGCAGCTCCTCAAGCTTTCATTGTTTCTAACCAAAGTGCATCATGTTTGAAAAATGCGACATATACTCCAAGTAATACATTAAGTACCAAAAGAGCTATAACCAACATTTTCATATTTTCATATTTCTTTTCTGTAGCCATAATAAGTAATTATTAAAATAAAATAATACAGTAAAATATACCATCATATACATCAACACTATTTTGTTACTGTAGGCGCTACTGTAGGAGCAGCTGTTGTTGTAGTTGTAGGAACTGCAGCTTGTTGAGCAGCTCATCCTCCTTGATACATTTGTAATGCTTGTTCAATTTGTTGTTTTTGTTGTGCTTTAAAAGCATCTGATTTGTAAATTTGTTGAACCATCTTATAATTATCACGTCCACCTACTTTGTCAGCTTCTACATGTGCTTGATGAAACACTACACAAGCAAGAAGAATTGTGTTAACGATAAGAAGAATACCCATGAAACAATGTTTCATTTTACCACAACATCCCATACCCATACCACAACTATCTTTTGCTGATAGTTTTTTAGTTTCTACCATTACAGCAGGTGCTTTAGTTACTTTTTTTGTAAATACCATTTTTTAATCATATTAAAAATCTAAAAAAAACTTATCACGAAGATAAGCATTTTAGCAATCAAAACAAGTTTTTAGACAGATAAAAATAAAGTTTGAATTGACAAAATTAAAAAAATAGAATAAAAAAAAATAAGTATGAATAAAAAAAATAAGTATTGACTTATTATATAAAATATGTATTCATATAAAAAAAATAAAATATGATAAATAAAAATCTAAGTGCAGACAAGTGGATAGAACACTTTATCGCTAGTATCAAAAAAGAATCCATAAACATCGGAAATCTTTACAGAGCGGAGCTCAAAATAATACTCATCGTATTACCTTTAATAGAAAAAGGAAACAAAGAGCAAATCAGGCAGATAAGAAATTTTCTGATGAACAAACTTCACGTCATAATAGATATGGAGTTGCTCAGAGCAAGAAATGATCAAAAGAATGCAATGATATTGTCCGTTGAAATGATAAACAATATTTTTGTTCTTGAATGTATAACTGAAAATCAGTTGCAGAAAATCAAAGAGTTTCTTGAAAATGAGCTCAAAAGAGAAAAAGAAAAACGGGGAAACCTTTTGGAATATTCGCTCAAAAAACAGCTAGGAGATAAAATCTCCGATAGAATTTATTTCGAAAAGCCAATAGATATTCACACAATAGCAGAAATAGAAAGAGATATTTTGAACTGTTATTTAGAAGAGTGTCTTGACCTGGAGCATAACAATGTCGCTGAAAAAAATATAAGTGACATAATAATAAACCATTATAACGGTGAGGGATATGAAAATAAAACGATAAAAAAGAATTCTTTCATCTTTTTCAAAGACAAACGATCAAAACTCGTTAGTCTGAGCTGGTATCCACACAGAATATTAATTTCAAGCAATTTTTGATAAAAAAAATAGGAAGGAATGTTTTATTCCTTCTTTTTTTATTCTACGATATATTTTCTTCACAACAATTCTTTGGGAAAATGCTCTTGATCTTTGGCACTTGGATCATCATGGAAATATTTATATCATGTGCCATATCATTCATCTTTCATCAGTTGTGTAGGAGCATTACGTAAATGAAAAGGAACAGGCAAATTTCCATATTTTTGTACATCAGCTTGTGTAGCCAAATCTATACGATAGGTGATATTGTTTTTTTTGGCTTGAGCTAAATAGATAGCGAGTTGAAAAAGGAATATCCTACATTCTGGCATTCAAATTTTGGCGACGGCATCATAAACTTGATTGGCAAGTAACAATGCATTATTGTCTGCAGGTCATATATCTTCAGATGCAAAACGTAGAAGTCTTCTCGCAAGATACAAAGGGTCTTCACCTCACATCAGCATCCTTTGAATTCGATAACAAGCAGCATCAGGATTAGAATCACGAAGTGATTTGTGGATAGCAGAGATGATATTATAATGTTCTTCACCGTCTCTATCATAATACACTGTTTTCTGTCACGCCTGAAGAATAATCTGGTCAGTGAGCACCCCATCTTTTGCAAAAAATATCGCTGATTCAAGAATATTTAATGCATTACGAAGATCTCAGTTGCCGAGTTTACTTATGAGAAGAAGATATTCATCGGTAAGGGAAATATTCGGATGTTTTTTGAGAATCAGAGGAAATTGTTTTTTGATAAAATCAAATATTTCTTGATCTGATAATTTTTCAAAGACAAAAACTCTACATCTACTGAGTAGCGCATTATTGACGGTGAAACTAGGATTTTCTGTAGTTGCTCAAATAAGGATAACAGTACCTTTTTCTACATAAGGAAGCAAAGTATCTTGTTGTGCTTTATTTCGACGATGAATTTCATCCAAAAATATAATAGTAGATTTTCCATATTGATTATTGAGTTTGGCTTGATCAACAAGTTTGAGTAAATCATCTTTTTTGCTCGTTACTCAAGAAAGCGTAAAAAAATCTGCTTGCAGTGTTTCCGAAATAATATGTGCTATAGTGGTTTTTCCACACCCAGGAGGACCTCGAAAAATCATGGAAGGAACTTTGCCTGATTCCAAAAAAACACTTAATGGTTTACCGGGTCACACAAGATGTGATTGTCAGATAAAATCTTTTAAGCTTTGTGGTCTCACATATGATGAAAGCGGTTCAAATGCCATAGAAATTAATGAATAATGAAAAGTGAACGATAAACGATATAGGATATAGCTTAGGATAAACTATTGTCTGATTATAATAGTCATATAAAAGTAATTCCCACATTTTCCATTATTTTGTTTTATTTTATTCTGTCTCTGTAGTTAATTTTTGTTTTTCTCATTCAAGTTCCATTTGATCTATTTTATTTGCTATTTTATCATCTTGATATAGTCGAACTTTTACTTCTCCCACTTCATCGATATCTAAAACATCAGCAGATTGGATAATTCCAATCTTTTTATCACTGATAGTAAGGACATAATTAAGTTTATTATTTGCCCCAAGAAAACATTCAATACCGATTCACTGAATATCATATTCACCTGGATAATCTATCAAAGCATATGCCAATTTATCATAACGCATATCAGCACCAGGTTCTAACGCTAGATTAATATATTTAGGATCTGCAGTTTCAAATCCAAAAAGCAATTTGTTTTCGATAAGAAAACCATTTTTACACGTAATTTTTACCATTTTTCTCTATATTTAAGTAATAAAATTATTTATGATTAGTCATCCTGAGCCAAGTCGAAGGATATAATAATATTCACTATATTCTTCATTTCATTCAGAATGACAAGTAATTTTTATCAAAAGAAGTTAGGATTGATCAAACGTAGAATCACTCCTGATGCACCAAGCAATGCAATAGCGATAACGACATTCATAATCATTTTTCTTCATCCACTTGGATTTCCTGTAGCAATCATAATACCCCCGACGATAATCAACACAAAAGAAGTAATAAGGATCAAAGTAACGAGTATTTTAGTTAAACTTCACATCAAAGTAGGAAACGCCGTTGCTCACGTAACTCACGTTTCATCAGGACTTGGCGTTGATGTTCCATCTTCAATACACTTCCCGATAAAGGGGACAGACGTATTGAGTTGAATCCCACAACACACTCCAGGATCAGAACAAGATTTACAAACATCATTAATATTTTTGTATCAATCTTTACACCTACATCACATGCCAAGAGAATCATTTTCAGCATTAGGATCGTTTATAAGTTTTATATTTGTACCAACAACCGTACATCAACCAGGTGAACTTGAAGTAGGTGGCGTAGATGGAGTTACTATAGGTTGTCAACTAGTTTGATTTGGGTCCATAGTTGTAGGTTCAGGTTGGACTGGCGTCGTTCAATTTCATCATCGAGAATCATAAGTACCTGGAGTAGGATTTGATCATAAATTAATAGTTGGTCAGTTTTGTGCAAATGAATAATTTCCTAATCACAAAAAAGCAATACTAAACAAAGCGATGAGAAGAAAATATTTTTTCATAGAAAAGTATAGGGTATAAAACTATGCTATCATTTTATTGATAATCTCGTTCACCAATCAACCATCTACTTGTCATTTATAGTTGGCCATCAATTCTTTCATCAGTAATCATCTCTGAGTTCTAAGGTCAGTTATATTGTTATCAGATACAAGTTTTTTGATAAGTTCTGTCGTTTGTTCTTTAGTCATCATAGCAGGAAGATAGAATTCGAGAAGAAGTTTTTTTTGTTTTTCTATCTCTAAATCTTCTAGTTTATCTGCTTTTTCCAAAAATCACATAGTTTCAAGAATTTCTTTGACTTCTTTTTTGAGGATACCGAGAATATCAGCATCTTCTAGATCTTTTTGAAGTTCTATTTTCTTATTTGTGATCTTAGCAAGTATGAGATTCAAAACAGTTTTTTTCGTCTCCCGTTTATTTTTCATTGCCTCCTTATAATCATTGGTTAATTGCTCCAAAAGAGTCATATATGGGAATTAGATAGTAAATATAATTACTCAGGAGGGGACTCGAACCCCCAAGCCTTACGGCATACGAACCTCAATCGTACATGTATACCATTCCATCACCTGAGCATAGCTGGACCAAGAGTAGTAATTCTTGGCCAAGAATCAAGATTATTGTCAGACAATGACTTTGGAAGCTATAATAACTCTTATATCATCACCTTTATGATAAACAAATCCCCTCTCAAACTCTTTAATGATTTTTCCTTTCAACTGTTCATCCTCTACTGGTTCTAGACTTACCGGTTCATGCAAAAACGAATCAGGAACAAGTCATAAAGATTCTATAGACTTGATATGTAAGTGTTCAAGTGTTTTCAAAAATTTATTATAGACCATCTGAACTCATTTTGTGAGCGGATCTTCTCTATGTTCGTCCGTAATATTTTCCAAGGATTTTCTGAGATCTTCGATAAACGGCAAAAACTTTTTGACGACAGCAACCAATGAATCAATCTCCATAGTATGACTAGATTCTTTGATCTGCCTTTGATATCTATCAAAATCTGTTTTAAGATTGATATATTCATACTGCGATCTTTTTGCTATCTCTTCAAGTTCTGATTTCTCTTTTTCCAATTGAATGATTTTCTGTTCAAGTTCTTGATATATTTTATCATCTTGCTGGTGGTGTGCTGCTTCAAGTTTTGCCTCCAAATCATCTACCGGTTTTTTTTCTTCTTTTTTCATTACACAAACATAGTTATAAAATAAATTTAATTCGTAATTTGTAATTTTTAATTCGTAATTGTTTTGTAGTATTCGGCAAAGGTCTGATTATTGTCTGCGAGTAGTTTAGCAAGTTCAGTTCAAAGATATCTTCGATGTCGTCATTCGACTATTTTACCATCAATCTCCACTCATTTTTGATAGGTATTGTGAAAACCATAATCAGCAGCATTGGCTTTGAGCCAGTCAGAATATTTATTGGGATAGGCTGCATCGAGTGAATATCATTTTCCTCATTTAGTAATCACCTTGAGATCAAGAGCTAATCACGCTTGATGTTCACTAGTACCTATGGATGCACATTTAAACAACGAACATCATTGTTTGATGAGATAATTCTGGAATCAGACACTTCTCCATGCGCTTGATATATATAATTTATCGCCACTAAATGCATTTCGGAAATGCCAAGCTAAATCAGCAAAATGTGTACCAGCTTCTGCTCTCAGTTTGAAAGTTTTCGAATTATTGGCTGTGAAATTGGAGTCGATAGGAAGCAAATCTGTCGGTGTATAGGTAGAATCGTCGAAAGGATGATCAGTATTCAAATATTTTTGGAAAGAATCATCACTATCAAAATCAAATCCAGCTGTTTGATGGTGTTCTACTCAAAAGCTAGGAACTATAGTATTATCAATAGGAGAACTCATACCATCGGTATCTATCGTAGCAACAATACGAACGGGAGCTTTGACTTTAGTTTGTACTAGCATTGGTAATGAAGGAGTAGCAGCCTGCGCATAGTTTTGTACCAACGCAAAAAACAATAATGCAAATGCAAAGGTAAAAAATCATGTCAAAAGTACTATCCTGATACGTTGTCCCACAATAATTTTACATACAATAAAATCAGTCAGCCAATATATACATAATCCACTTGGTTTTTCAAAGTTATTTACGTCTCAATTAAAAAAAACTCCTAACAATACGTCAGGAGGTGTAAAATAAAAAAATGTAAGAATTAATCGGTAATTTGAAATTTTTCATTAATCAAATGCCAAATAGTTTGATGAACTTCGGGTACAGGTTGATTTGCATTGATAATATTCCAATCAAACTTCTTAGCAAGATCCAAGTGAACGGCTCTTACTTTATTGGTAAGCTCAGCATCCTGTTCATGTTTATGATTTGCTTCTATACCAGAGACAAATCTCTCACCGTCAAATAAGATACAAAGATCCTCTCCAAGAAGATGACCATTAAGTCTGATAAGAAAATCTTGATCAACACCAGCACCAACACCCCAACAAATACCTGTTCCCTTATAATCTTCCGCTATAATCCACGTACCAGCTTCAAGTCTTTGTTTCAATATAGGTTCATATTGAGTTCTATTGAAAGCATGACACATTTGAAATTCACGGGGAGAAAATTTATAAGGATTTCCCTGTCTAAGATATTCATTGAGCATTACACCGGATGGTTCCAAATCATAGACACCATACTTGAGAAATTCTGCATTTATCCCATGTTCCTTTAATTTTTCAATCAACAATTTTATCTGAGTAGTTTTACCCAAATTATTGATTCCATACAAAACGATGAATTTTCCTTTCATATACTTTGATTTAGAGGTAAATATTTTTGTTTTATATTTACGTAATATCAAAAAAGACAAGAAAGTCAAGAAAATAAGAAAATTAATACACATACTAAAGATATGGCATACTAAGTATCGTAATCATCATCATAGATATTTTCTGGAATATAGGACGTATAAGTTTCTTCTCATGTAGCTTTTGTAGATGATACATGAAGAGATTTTTTGTGATCACTGGCTGTTTTAAAACGATTATTTTGAAATCATGAACATTTTTTAGTAAGTTGTTCTGCCAATTCATATAAGGATCCATTAATATATTTTCCGTTAGGTCTCTTAAGTTCTTGTTTTTTGAGACGAGCTTGAGCTTTTTCTTCATTGCCAGGAAGTGTCGCAATATACATATTACTATCCTGTTTATCTAACAATAAAGAAGCATCTTCCCAAGAATAAAGTTCAGGTTTATCTTTTGATAATTTTTCTACATCTGTTTTATATTGGTTACCAAAAGTAGCAGCAATCACACTAGGACGCAAGATGGTATTGAGATTACTTTTGAAAAATTCTTTCCATGCATTCAGTGCTCATTCTAGTTCTTCAGGCATATGCGCATCATGAGAAGCGACGGAACCAATAATTTCACCCACCACACTATAATATAATATATTTTCAATATCTGGAGATCATGGATGCTGACTACATCGTACTAATCTTTTGAGAAATTCAGTTTTTTTGGTTCATGAAAACGCATTAAATCGATTGAAAAACTTTTCCACGAAAAATTTTACCTTTGATTCAGAATCCTGTTTTTCGGTAGGTATAGCCTTTTGCATTTCCTTTGAGAAAGATTCCATATTCTGTTTTGCATCACCATCTTTTCCTGCAAATCCATACTGATCAATCTTGATCATCTGTTCTACCACACTCTGACTTTTGGTCAAAATAGATCACGTAAGTGATGATGTATTTTGTTGGACATCAGAATCCAATTCTTCATTTTTTTCATTACTCTTATCTATATATTCTTTCAATAATAATTTGTCTGATTCAGAGGTTTTGGGATCAGCATACAAATCAAGCAAGGTTTTATTATTCACATTTTTTCACGTCAAAGACAAAAATTCACTCAAATCTTTCATCCTTGAAGGATCTTCCATCCACCCATTACCTTTAGAGTCAACCAACTTAGCAATAGTACCTGGCACTCACTCGTTTTTTCTATAAGAACAATTAGCAGGATTATATCACGTAGCACTAGTAAATTTATCACCACTATATAAATCGAGAAGTCTCTGTATTTTTGATTGATGTTTAATATCTTTTGCAAATATTCATGGTATAAATCCTCTCGTTCTACAAATTTTTTGGATATATTTTTGAGTACTTGCATACGTCATATTGAGAAATACACCAGAAAGCATGCCAACTAAGACGGCAGTTTCAAAAACCTGCCATTGCTGAGCATTGATTGCTTTGGTAGCCATAACCTTAAGAAAAGGAAGGGCCTGTTGTGGTCTATCAGCCAATTGTCTGAAATACTCCACTCTAGCAAATTCAAAATTCACATCTTGATTTTTGGTAAATCATTCTTCCACGGTACTCTGTTTATAAAATCATGTATATGCTCATTCAAGTTCATCACAGAACTTTTTGGAATATTTATTTTGAAATTTATATTTTTCATCATCTCACATTCCCATATGTCTACCATCCATAACATGGACAATATATCTCATTTCCAATTCTACTAATTCATTTTTGATCTGATCAGCCCAGGGACCTCAATAAACATGAGCATTTTCTTCAAGTTCTCTGATCTTTTTTTCTCTGATAACACGATATCTTTCTTGATGATCTGCTCCTAGTAACATACCAATTCGTTTACCATCAACTACAGGGAGGTTTTTTGCGTATGGTCATTTTCACTTCTTGAGATGTACCAATAATATCGCAGCTATTTTATAATGAGGAACTATCTTAGCTTTTCATGTAAGCATAGGATTGATTACCTCTGTATAGAGTTTACTATAATCAAAGTCTTCATAAAACTTTGTCCACTTTTCGACTTTTTTCCATATTCTGTTGTCTCTTTCAAGATATTGTTCCATTCACATATTTTCAAATGATGACGATATCCTAGAAAACGGAGAGAGAAATCATCAGATAGTACCCCAAAGTTTACCATTACTTGTAAGGATATCAGTAAGGTCCTCTGATCTCTCATCATCATATTTTTTCATACCATCTTTTATTTTATTCACCCCATTGGTAAAAAAACTCATGATATTATTGATACTAAATCCACGAGATGTAGTAGCAACTTCTGTATCTTCTTTAACTTTTGCGCTAATAGCTTGTGTCTGTTCCTTACATTTTGGTTGTAATCACTTTTCTTTGACGAACAACATAAAAGTAACATAGTCCATATCACGAGCAGGGAAATTTTTTGCATAATTACCATTGGTAGAATCTCCAGAAACATTTATCGTACCATTGGAATTTGGTTTAATCTTATACAACATCAATCTACCGCTCTCTTCATCCAAAGATTCTCCTATTGCTTTGGGTTCATAGATACCAAAATGAGTAATTTCTTTTCATTTATATTCTCCAAGTGTATAAGAAAATTTGGATCATTCACATTTTACAGACCCAAAATTTTTATCCAAGTCTTTGGCAACAGCTCAGGTAGTTATTTTATCCATCTGTTGATCAAATGACATACCCTTCATATCAGGCACCTTATATAAGGTATCACCAAACGCTTTTTTGAGACCAGCGAGAGAACTGGTATTAATAGGTAATTCTTTGGTTGCTCATTCAGATTTTCCTAGACCTAATTCACCACCATGAAATTTTATCTTAAATGTTCATTTAGCTTCATCAATATGGATTATTTCTGCTTGTAGCCAAGCCTTACCTGTCTTTACAGGAGGAACTTCACTATCAGCAAAGGGCATAAACAATCTAGATCCTTCTACAAAACCAGCATTCTTTGCATATTTTTCCTCAGAAAATGCATATCATTTGAGATTTTTTCGTTCTGTGGTAAATTTTTCTTTTTCTGTGGCTTCATTGGTTTTTTCAGGCGTCTCAACTATTGGTTCTGGCTCATTTTCCTCTTCAGCCTTATCTTTGTATACTTCAAGACTACCAAGTTTTTTGGCCAATTCATCTTCTTTTTGTGGAGACATAGTAGTGTTCATACTTTGTTGTCCAAGTACATATCCAAAAAGTAAAGCTCAGAAAGCATCACCATTGAGATTGATTTGTTTATCGAGAATTTCCATTTCACAGGCTGCTTGTTCAGCATCTTTGATAACCACAGGAATTGCAATCTTCCCCTCTTCATTGGGTCGAGTAACAAGCTCTCTTGTTTGATCAGGAGCAGAAATTGGTTGAGAATAAAGATATAATTCTTTTCCATCAGATTCTTTATCTGTATTTCTTTCATCAATCGGAGAATATGATGACAAATATCATTCGACTACCTTTCCATTTTTTTTGATTCTCACTTTATATCCATCGTTGAAACGAAATTTTCCATTTTTTGCAGCAAAATCAGTATATAACGAACGAAATATTTCGCTATCCTCAAAGAATGCAGCATTACTATCAGTGAGCTGAGTAACAAAATTAAGCGGTATATTTTTTAGATCTTCCAAATCGCCAATAGCAGGAAGTTGTTTATGTATACTTGTCAAAAATTCTTTTTTGAGAAACGTAAGAGGAACGGGACCATGTCTTGTAGGGATAGTGAGATCCATTTTTTTGAGATCAAAAAGATCATGGACAAACTGAGTAAGTTCTTCCTCTTTGACAGAAAGCAACTCAGGTACCTTATTTTTGATAGTATCTTCAAGTTTATTTTTGATAAGTACATCAATAAGCAATTGTTGATGATCAGGAGATAACACAGAAAAATCAAATTTACTCCCAACCAACTGAGCAAAAACCTCAGCAAGTGGAGCATTTTTAGTTCTAAGAAATGCTATATATGCTTGCCATT
Organism: candidate division SR1 bacterium; assembly: GCA_026397515.1. Lineage (GTDB taxonomy): Bacteria > Patescibacteriota > Gracilibacteria > Absconditabacterales > Absconditicoccaceae > CAJBLF01. The sequence continues at coordinate 62,004 of JAPLUU010000007.1, forward strand.
TACGTTGTTCTTTTTGTAATCTAAGCGCTTTTATTTTTTCTCTTAATTCATTTTTCTTTTCGTTGGTGGGTGCACTTTTAAACTGAACATCCAAATCTACAATTTGATCTTCTATATCATGCATATCAGCATCAAAAGAAGGATCAACAGCAGAAATATGTTTAGCATTGAATCTATATTCCTCCATTTGGAGGATATCATTGAGATAAGGGGGAAATTGTTTGAATGTATCACCCATCACCGTAACATAGTGATCGATAGTTTCTTGAGTTTTTTGTACTTCCTCAAATAACTGGCGCGTTGCTAATTTATTGAAGATACGTCTAAAATATTGTTCTCGCTCAGAAAATCATTTGGTATCATCAAATTTTCTTCCTGATTTTGAAAGTTCCTTGTAAATATCTCCATTGGTAACGATAACACTATCAATTTTTTTTGCCAAAGATTCATCGATTTCACTTGCATGAGTAGTAAGAAAAAAACTCAATGCATCCTTGAATGCAAGCAAATCTTGACAGGTACTATGTACAGTAATTGGCAACGGGAATTCTACTTCAAAAGCAGCTCTAAGAGATCACTTGAGTTCTCTTTTGATCTTGGTAAGGGCAACCGTAATCATAACTCTTTCGGTTGGATTATAATTTGGAGTCAAAATACGTTCAGCTTGTGCGGCAGAAGTCTCTCAAAGTACGATACCTTCTTTCTCAAGAAATTTTTTCCAAACAAGAGGCAGATCATCTAAAATAGCTATCTTTCCATCAGGAGAGATTTCTAATGTACTATGATTAAATCACGCTGCATCAGCAAATTTTTTGAAAACATCAACGGGAATATTATTGGTACTATCTGCACAAAATTTTTTCAAATCAGATAAACTACTGTTCATAACTTGAAGTTCAGTATTTTCATCTTTAAACTCTTCATGCAGTTTACCCGTATTTTTTTTTATATTTGCGACGGAAAATCATTTATCTTCAAGCGCTTGAATATACACCGGTAAATCTTTTTTTTCTATTTTGTCCAAGAGGTTGGGATGATTTTTTTTGAAATACTCCCAAAATTGTTCTAGGTATTCTTTATTCCCATAAAGTTCAGTTCTTTTGGATTCTTCAAGTTTATCAAAATTAGTAAACGCTCCTTTGAGTTCATCCAAAAAACTATCTGAAATATTCTTTTTTTGTGTAACAATTTCAGGATTTTTTTGTACATCTTTTTCACGATGATTAGTTGGCTTGGAACCTTTCCCTTTTTTATTCACCATAGAGTAAAGAGAATAAGAATATAAATATATAGATACCCGAACATTTTGAACTTGGTAATATAAGCTTTTAGCTGTACATTAGTATAATGATTTACCGTAAAAAAGCAAAATAAGACGGAAAAATCTCTTAAAGATTTTTTATGTCGTTTTTGTCCCGCAAAGCGGAATAAAAAATGTATATAATTTTTTATGTGGCAAAATAAGAAGTAAAAAAAACACCGATATCACTTCAGTGTTTTTTAATTAAATTTTGAATGCTATTTACGGTTGAAAAAGTGTCTCTGGAAGAAACACAACTTTCTTTACGCCTGGAAACTGCAATGCAGTTTTCTTGATGACATTGGCAAGGATTAACATACGAGCAGATCAGCCATCAGTGAAGCCAGGGACATCGGTGAATTCTAGCGTTAAAGTCGCATCACCAGCTAATTCAGAGGATAATAGCTCGAATTTAGCATTAGGAAATTCCGTCATATATCACTGGAGTCTTTCATTGGCTGTAAGCTTTCATGAGATCAATTCATTGATAGCATCGACGAGAAGGTTTTTGCTTGCAGGGAAGATACGATAGACAGGCAAGATAGAATCGATATTTATCTGTTGTTCTGGCGCTAATTTATTGTCTGCTACTTGATTGAAATAATAGAGGGCAACCTTGGTCGGAGCAGTCGTTTCAAAAGGTAAGAGTTCTACAGGAGCCGAAGGTTCAGATTGAAGTTTTTGATTAATCAGATCGAGTTGAGTTTTGATATTATCAAGCTGTTCAGTAAATCATGTCGTAATAGTATTGGTCAGACAGATTTGCTGTGGTACTTTACCAAATCGCGAACCTATATGCAAACCAAGAGAGGTATTGAACAACCTCATGTATGATCGAAACAAGAAAATGATAAGAAACCAAAATATGGTAGTCCAGAAGATTTTTTTCATAAAAAATTATAAAGGATAAAAAATTACCCTAAGAGATTATTTTGTAGAGGTAGAACCAGTTTTTACTGTATTTACCGTAGGAATTACTGTTGGAGTTGGAGTAACTACGGGAGTTGCACCCACAAGTGTATCAAGTTTAGCCTGCATATCAGTAAGTGTAGTTTGTATAGTTATGATTCCACTCATAACGTCAGAAGTAGCACCTGTACCTGTAGGAACAGCTTCTCCACTAGTTGTTATAGTTGTTGCTCCAAGCCAAGTACTTACACCTGCAGCCATATTTGCATCAAACATTTTGATATAGAAAGCAAATCCAAAAAATACGACAAGCCAAAAAATAGTAGTCCAAAAAATCTTTTTCATTAGAATAAGTATAAAAAATAAAAATAAATTAGGTGAAGAAAACTGTAATGTTTTTATAGGAAAAATCAAATTATTTTTAAAATATATACACCCATAGTGCTAATTTAAAATAAGACGCCGGAACTTTCCAAAGAAGTTCAACGTCGTTTTTATCCAGCGTAGTCGAATAGGAATTGTTTTAAAATTCCTATGTGAATATACGAAAATAGTGAGATATTATTTTTGTAATATTTTTTGGAAATCCGCTGGTAGTGGAGATTCAAAGGTTATTTGGTCATTTTCAAAAGGATTGAGAAAACTATATTTTCGACAATGAAGAAGTTGTCTATTGATACCCAATGATGTATAGAGTACTCTATTAGCTGCAGCATTTCCATAGACAATATCACCAAGGACAGGAAATCATTCACTTGCAACATGAACTCTAATCTGATGCATTCTTCATGTATGAATTTTGACTCTGAGTAATGAGATTGGTCCAAGCTCTGGATGCTTAATAAATTTTTCTAACCAACACTCAGTTTTGGCTTCCAATCAATCGTCATAATCGACTTTGACTTGTGATTTATCAAGTGCTTTATTGTACGATTTGGTCAATGGTTTTTTGATAATCAAATGAGCAGGAAATTTTCCTATAACAAGTGCTAAATAATATTTGTCTATATCTCTTTCTCTAATAATACTATTGATATATTGTAATGCCTCATAACTTTTGGCAGCAATCAATACTCCTGAGGTGTCTCTATCGAGTCTATATCAAAATGAAGGCTTAAACGTGCTTGTTTTGTATATTTCAGCATATTTATCTAGATAATCATTCATACACAGATCATTTCGATGTTTATTCCCTGGATGCATAGGGATACCTGCGGGTTTATCAAAAACAATTCGATGGTCATCTTCATAGAGAATCTGTTGTTTTATCTTTTTGATGTCTACTTTTTCTAGTTTACGATCTTTTTGACTCACTAATACGGATAAATCTTCGCTTCCCATCTGAACTTTATCGTCTATTTGGATAATATCACCCACTTTGATTCTGTATTCTTCTTTTGCTCTTTTACCATTGACTTTTATCAATCATTTCCTGATTGTACTATAAATGTCCGCTAAACGAACTTGCGGATATTTTTTAAACCATTTTCTCAAAAATCTATCAAATCTCTGGTCAGAAGCTGTTTTATCTATTTTTATCTCCATAAGAATGTCGGTAAAAACACAAAAGTAAAAATATCGTCAATAGTGTAGCTATCGCCTGTCTATTTGCAAGAAGGACTAAAAAAGCCAACTCTAGTATAGATGGTCATCTATATCTCTATTGAAGATAAAGTACGTACTACCTAACTACTTTTATAGAGACCATCAAAAAATACAATACATATAAGCTTTTATAAAAAATGGTTTTATCTCGTTCTATCATGTTTTTACCATATTGGTAAGGAGAAAAATAATAATATATGAGAAAAAACGCATATAATCACTATTTTATTGTAGGTAATAAATAGTACACACTACAAATAGACAAAATTTAAAAAAAATCGCATATGCGATTTTAATGGGGCGGCTGACGAGATTCGAACTCGCGACATCCTGCGTCACAGGCAGGCGCTCTAACCAACTGAGCTACAGCCGCCATAACAACGGGCATGTTGTACTTTTTTCCTATGTGATTGCAAGAAAAACCAATAGATTATTCACAAATTATCAAATAATATATACGTCTAAATACATATATAATATTTTAAAAAAAACCGTTCATAACGAACGGCTTGAATATAATATCATTATATTATTGTTCACTCTTTTCAGAACTAGTATCTACATTTTGTATAAGCAAGTTTCATTTACAAGATTTCACATCAGTCTTATAAAGAGACCAAGCCGTATCTCTAGCAGTATGTAAGGTAGATTTAAGATCAGACATAGAAGATGCATATGTTTTCCATGCAGCTGATATGGCAGTTTTTACTCATGATTTCGTAGTTTTGTCCCATGCAGCAAAAAGTGCAGTCTTTCTTGTAGCCAAAACTACAAGAGCATTATTTTGGTAGGTAGTGAAAGTAGAAAATAAAGTAGTTTCCCTTTTTTGCAAAGCTGTCTTTACACAATTTACCATAGCACCAGAAAGCATTTGTCCAGGAGGAACAGGGTCACTAAGTTTTATTTCACTAGCAATAACTACAGCACCAAGAATCAATCAAATTATAGGAAGAAGTGTAAATGTTTTTTTCATACAAATAGTCGACATATAAAAAACCCAATAGAAAAAGTATATAAAAACAGCCCTTTATTTCAAGTCCTGTGTATAATGGGTTACCAAGTAGTATTTATTGCCCACGACCGCGACTCCCAAACCGATAGTAGAGAAGTTTCCCACGATAGCATTATAGTGTGGTGTATATGATGAACCCTTTTCACTCATAAAGAATGTTCGAGATTTTTTGATAGCTTTGATAAAATCATCAGTACAATCAGTTTTTTTGCACGAATATATATTCCATCAAATATTTTCTGTGAATAATGGCTGACCACTTTTTTCTTCTGTAGAGAAATTAATTCACTGATGTAAAAACCAATCTTTGATATTAGTATATGAATAATATCAATCTGTATTTTTTCTTTTATGTGTCGTTGTTCAGATATCAGCAAGATGTTGTGCCCAAGTGGAAGCAGTTCATTCAAGTGCAGCACTATACGTAAATGGAGTCAGTGATTTAGTTTTTCTTTCTGTATTATGTAATGCTAACCACGTATCTCTAACTTTGGCAAGATCAACTTTGAGGATATTCATCCCAGAAATAGAGGAAGCAATAGGAGACGATATAGTTCATGAAAGTAATTGTATTTGAGTATTCACATAGTCTTTTAACGAAGTATATAAGGTGAATTGTTCGATATCAGTACGATTTTGGATTGCAAGCAAACTAAGATTATTAAAAACTTTTTTATAATATACTTTTTTTTCTGTTGTCGAAAGTGTTGCTTGTTGTGCTTGAAATTGTGCGATAAAACTATCCGCAGTAAAAACAGCAAACGTTGTTCACAGAAAAAGAGAAAGAATACCTATCAAGAGTAATGAACGAATGGAATACATAAGAGTATACAATAAATAAATCAGAATTATTTTGTCGTTCAAGTATAAATAATGATTTTTCTAATACAACCATAAAAAAAACACCCCTGAATTACAAACCAAGGATGTTTCTATAAAAAAATATATATTTAACTGAATATTATATTTCATTTTGATTGAAATTCGTCGAAATCATCTTCATCATCGACACTTTCCAAACGTTTGGTACATGTATCACAACGTTTGACAAAGGGATCATTAAGCAAAATAGCTTGGACAACCATATCTTCGATATTTATAGTTTCTGCTTTGGGATCAATATATAAGACAACTTCTTCGGTTTCAACACTTTCTTTCTTTTTGGTAATTTCATCTTCAAAGACGAATCTCGCAGTATACGAAGGAACATCTACAGATCTCATAAATGAAGCTCCACAACTATCACAGGTTTCATGGAAACGTGCAGTGACATCAGTTAAAGTTCCCAACAAAGAAGTATTGTCCAACGATTGAACAGTAAAATTTGCTGCGATACCTTCATCATCTAGATTTGGCAATTGATCAGAAAATTTATGTTCAAAAACAATTTCATCCTGCTTCCCTGTCTCATTTAACAAATCAGCGATTTTGATTTTAAATATTTTATCTTTAATTTTTCATGACTTATCAGCGAAAAAAGGTTTATCGCTTCATGTAGCCACATCTTTTTTTGCTGCTTTCTTTTTTTCCTTTTTTTCCGGAGTTACGTCTTTAATTTTCTTGGCCTTGATCGTCTTGTCTTTCATTTGAATGTAAAACATAAATGTATAAAGTAAGACACGATAAAAAACTGAAATGATAATGAAGTTTTTTATGATGTCTTAGTTATACCGATGATTTTTGATACATAGATTACAAACACCAGTGAAGTAATATATGATTTCAAAAACAAACGGTATAAAGTAGTGTAAGTATACTGTTTTACTGAAATATTTCAAATCTGATATTTATGAAAAAAACGTGAAAAAACCTAGGTACTATATGAGGAATCAAAAAAACAAAACTCGCATTTGCCCATCAGCAAATATATTTTGAATTACTCAAAAACAAGGTATGACCTAACGAAAAAGTGATGATAGCGGTAAGTGGTGGTGCAGACAGCATATTGACCGCATGTTTAGTGTACAATTTCTTTTTAGAGAAGAAATATAGTTTACAAAATCTATTTTTTATACATTGTAATCACAATACGAGACCAGGAAACGCTCATGATGAAGAGTTTATGAGGATATTTTTTGAAGGAACGCAATTGATTATCGTAAAAAGAAATGCTAGTAAAAAAGTTAATGAAGCTGAATTTAGACATTGGAGATATAGAGAATTTAAGACACACGCAAAAAAACAAAGTATAAATCACCTAGTATTCTGACATAATCTGACCGACCGTATAGAAAGTACATTTCTCAATCTTCTTCGCGGAGCGAATATCAACGGATTGCTTGCAATGCAGACGCAAGAAGACCATCATCTCCTACCAGGTACCAAAGTATTAAGACCACTATTATCTCTGACAAAAGATGAGATAACACATATCTGCAACCACAACAACATCCCATTTATCACGGATCCAACCAACGCAGATACTACGACAAGTCTCAGAAATAAGCTCAGAAACAAGGTATTACCAGAGTTATATACACTAGCAAACAAACAGACAGCGACAAGCAATTCATTTATCGAAAGTATGAAAAATATTTATGAACAACTAGAAAATTCTTTTCAACAAAAAGATATTATTCTGAGACCTCTTCAACAATCACCTCATCGAAACGCCAAATTTGCCTATGAACGACAGATTACTCCCCAAGACGTAACTAATGAATGAGTGATGCAAGTGATGAAAAAATTGGACAGTTCAAATAATATCACCACTCCTCTTTTGAAAGAACGAACAAAATTTTTACAAGACAATGAGAGTGGATACAAATATTTCAACACAACCTATCTCTTCAAATCACATGGAAAAATATATATTATCTCTGGTCCAAAATTATTTCGAGAAAAAACAATTGCTACCCAGAAGAAAATATCTACACTAGGAAATATAGCTCGAGAAGGTAAAACCTATGAGGTTGAAAAAAAAGAATATCTTTGAGCTGTACTGAGATTTTCCAAAAAATGAGATATATATAAAAAGAAAACACGAAATGAATGGTGTATCAACCAGAAAATTCCACTCTTCCAAAGAAATTTTATTCCCATCGTAGTGAAAAAAAATCAGATTATAAAAGTTTTTAAATAATTATGTATACAATCATGGAAACACGAAATACCATAGTCGCTCAGCTAGATAGCTTTCGAGCAAAAATCGTACATATTATGGCAAATGTCAGTGGACGAGCAGAACCGAAAGCAGAAATATTGTTGTTAGTGATTTTATGATACATCGTATGTATATTCTTACTCATGTGTATCCATCGTAAACTTTTGAAAAGACAGAAAAAAATCAATAAAAATCTCGTGATATTATATGATACCATACGGTATCAAGTCGCCAAAGCCCAATATAACAATCCAGTAATCCAAGACAGTAAAGGAATCAAAGTAGTTATAGAAAGCGAACATGAAAATTATCTCAAAAATACAAAAATAATCAAAGAAGAAATATTTGCCATAGAACAAAAACTCGGACAACAAATCATCACAACCGATCAACGGAAACTGATTACCAAACAATCAAAGAAAAAAAATAATGTAACAATTTTTGTACAACTCATCGGTCGATTAACAACAGTACTTACGTTAGGTATCTATAAACTATTTTGGTAGAATTTACTCCCCTAACCCCTCTGAAACAGAGGGGATTTTTTTTATAAAAATTTATATTTAAAATGTCGCCATTACTAATGCAGTGTGAAAAGTAGGTCGAGACAGCCACGTATTCATATGTGATATAATTCAGAACATAACACTCCCCTATATTCTCCTTCAAAAATATGTTTCAGTATTTTTGATTGAAGAATATATAGTTATCGACTCAATAATTTCTCGTTATATTTCAAAATTATTTGGTCGATAATCTATAATGGCGACGAAGGGTTTTTTGGTCTTGTCCTTTGCGAAGTCAAAGGGTTCTTTTGTTTGTTCTCAGCGAAGTCTGAGGGTACCTGGAAGAAAAAAAGCCCACATTCGTGGACAAGAAACGCCCAGCCGGCGAGGCGATAGAATAAAGTAAATTATGTATTTTAGAAAAACCTACATCACTGCAGGTTTTATATAGTAAGACAAATAAGTTTTAGCGTTTAGCTTTAGCTTTAGATTTTGTTTTTCTGTATATGAGATACAAAACAAATGCAATTGCCAATGCAACTAATATATTTTCTTTTGGTCATGTTGCAGGGATCTTACCGATAATTGGTTTAGTAGTAGTAACCGTACCTCATGCACTAGCAACGATACCATTAGCTACAAAACTATAACGGAACTCTGTACCTCAATTATTTGGCATAAAATTGATAAGATATTCACCATTTCTGGTAAGGGTAAACGTATATGCTTCATCAGACATATTTACACTAGAAAGTCTTTCAAAAGCAGAACTTGTAGGATTCCAAAGAAAGATATCAACCTTATCAGAACCAGCAATAGATGTCCATCTCAAGGTTGCTTTATTTGCAGTAATAGTATTACTTATATTTGCTAAACTCATATTTGCTCCTGGCGCTGCATGTACTGCTGGCGCTTGAGTAGCAACACCTTCTCCAGATGTTTGTGTCGCGAGTTTAAATCGAATTTCATTGGATATTTCTCAGAGAATACCATTTTGATCTTTTGGAATAACCGATAGATAGTATACAAGATTTGAATTAATGAGATCTCCGGTAGCAGTAAGTTCCATAGTCACATCAGTCCCAACGGTAGTGAAATCAAATGTTTTTTCTTTGGATTGATCAAGTAAAGTTGTAGTTTCTAAGATCTGAGATAATGGATATTGGGAAAACATAACCGTATATTTTTTAATTTTATTTCAAAGTTCATCTTGAATCACCGGTGATTTTATGACAATTTTATTTGTAGTAATTTGATCAACAGTAACCTTTTGGCTGACTGCATATCCAAATGGAATCTCACTATTGAGGTTATCCATCCAATCTCGTAAGTCTCCTGTAGCAGCATAAGTTATACCGAACAAAAACAATCCAAGAGCAAATATACTCAATAACTTTTTCATCGGCGTTTTTTATGTAAAATAATAAAATTCATACAGAAAATTAAGTAGTCACGACATGTATGGTTATTTCCTGTGCAAAAACAAAAAAAAATAAGGAAATCAAAGGCACATTCAGTGAATAAAAAACTAAAGAACTTGACTTTAATAATTAAATATTTATAAAATATAAAAAGAATTTACTTGAAAAATCTACTATATGAAAGCAACACTTCACGGCAGTATGAGAAAAGATTATGAAGAATGATTTGTGCCAGCACATAGAGTTTTTACTAAAGCATGAATTGAAGTCATTGCTCCTATAATAACGGAGATAGAATATGAAAAAGATGGTTTTGTATATTCTAAATGAGATGATACAACAAAATGATATATTCATACGGAGACAAACTTTCTTAGTAAGGTTGCAAGTTTAAATCCCCAAAAAGATTTTGCTTATATTATTAATCCAAAGTGAACTCTTGGTGTCAGTGGTGCTGCAGAGTTAGCGTTTCTTTTGTCTCAGCATAAGAATATTTTTGCCTTGAACGAGATTACAGATCCACCCTTGCCTATGCCTGATAATTATGTGTATAGTCCACAAGAACTGGTTGCTTATATCAAAAATAAATGAAGTCTTCCAAAGACAGATATTATCAACAAAGAAATTGCTGCAATGCTGAAAAATACATTCTATGCATTACCAGCAATATGATCAATAGTAGTTGACGAGACATCCAAAACATATACTTTTGGTAACAAAAAAGAACCAATAATATGACTTATACAAACAGGTGGTCGAGAAGGAAAATATACTATTTTGTGATGAAGTAAATTACCATGAGAAACAGATGACGATAGACTATCAAAAGAATTTCAAGATCAATTATGAATATCAAAATTTTCAAAGAGAAATATCATTATCAAATTTCCAGAAATTGGAAATGGATATCGCGAATTTACCGATTACCTTTGTTACGCAAAACCCATTTATAAATCAAATCAGATTCGATTACCACCATCAGTAGCATTGGATTATCCTTCATTAATAGAAGAAAACGCGCTCAAAACAATAAAAAAATACGCCCATATGTTATAAAAAAAATATATTATTAATATAATAGAAAGTAATCTACTTATATAAACAAATATTTGTGTATTCTTCCCCAAAAATACATTTTAGTGGTTTTGGCTGGAAGGATGAATAAATATTTCAAAGAAAATTATACCAATAACAAATATTTGTCTGTCATTCCGCAAAAGCACGCTTTAGTGATTTTGATGGGAATGACTTATAAATTTTTCAAAGAATTTTCATCCATCAACAAATATTTGCAAAATTTTCAGAAACATGTATACTTAACATATACGAAACAAAAAAAACCTTTTACCTTTATTACACAAAAACAAAAATGACAGAAACTAAAGTAGTTGCAAAAGCAGAACCTAAGGCAGTTAAGCCGCAGCACCCAAAAAAGTAAACAAAGATGAAATGCTCCAAAAACATCAACAAATGGTACAATTTATACAAAATCTTTTGGGAAGCATGGAAAATGATATGAAAAGAATCAAACTTGCACTCAATCAATTGGCAAAATTTGATCCTGAAAATCCTGAAAGCGTAGAACACAAAGATGCTGAACAAACAATGGGAAGCGAAGAACTCAAAAGCTATTCAGAAGAAAATGCAGAAGTGATTGAAGGAAAATTCGATGGATACTTTATGGTCGGAGCTGATCAAAAAAAATATCCCGTACCTATGAATTATTCAAGCAAGACAAAATTAGTACCTTGAGATTTCCTCAAGTTGAAAATATTAGAAGACGGAAAATTTATCTACAAATTGATCCAACCCGTAGAAAGAAAACATATCAGAGCAGTACTTTCCAAGACCGATGATAATAAATTTATAGCAATCACTGATGATGGTAAAAATTACTTTCTCAATCAAGCTGCCGTAACATTCTTCAAAGGAAAATCATGAGATGAATTATATATCTTGATCAATGATAAAGAAGAAATGAGTTTTGCAGCAATCGAAGCTATTATCAAAAAATAAATAAATCAACAAACATACAAAAAGGGCTCTTCGCCCTTTTTTTTGTTATTCTCACCCGGGTGCTAAAACTTTGTCCTGACTTTGTTTTTTTGAACGTCAATCCATGGTTCTGGATTGACTGAGAGAATTATCCAGCATAGCTGGACAGTTTTTTTCCTGATTTTGTCAGTTTATTTCTTTTTTTGACTAGGTATACTCCAACCATGAATCTTATAAACTTCATTTTCCCCAGACACTGTATCGCCTGCTGACAACAAGGCGAATATTTATGTAAAACCTGCAAAAAACAACTCAAGCCTCATCCAGAGATCTGCCCCTATTGCCACAGAATATCGAAAGATTACACAACGTGCATAGAATGTAGATGTAACAAAAGTAACGCACTAGAAGGAATCATCATTCCGTTTGCCTACACTACTCTGCTGAAAAAACTCATCATCAAACTTAAATACTTCCACAAAAAAGACATCGGAGAATTCCTAGTTGAAAGACTAGCAATAGCATTACAAGCAAATCAGTCACTTTCAAACTCCAAATTAGTCATCAGTTATATACCAAGCCACCGATATCGCCATTATTTCGTCAAATGATATAATCAATCACAACTGTTGGCAGAGAAATTAAGTGAAAAATTACATGTCCCCACGGTCGCTCTAGCAAAAAAACAGAAACACACAAAGACGCAAGCAAGCCTAGATAGAAACGGCAGATTACACAACCTCAAAAATGCATTTTCTCTGATTCCAAATCCCAACCTTCTCAGTAATGAAACGATTTTGATAATCGACGACATCACAACTACCTGATCCACGATCAATGAAGTAGCAAAATTGATAAAATTTCATTATCCCGACATAAAAGTTCGATGAGTAGTTTTGTGAAGACATATAGGATAACGTTTATCTAAGCACAAAAATTTGACAAAAAAAAGGAAATAGAGTATAATAGTAGTGGTTCTTTATAGATAAGAAATCTATGGAAAAAGATAGACAAAAAGAACACTCACCTTGATTCAAAAGTAAACTGCAATATTTCTTGATGGCTGCAGCACTTTCTGCAGTTCTTCACTTATCTTCACCAGCACAAAACAAGATTGATGAAGACAGAAAAGTACATAAATCTGAACAACCTAAACCCACAAAAGTAGACGAAAAAAGTGTCATTGAAGTAAAAGACGCAAAAGAAAAAAAAGAGATAGTAAACGAGTGGAACGAATTTGATAGAATCAGAGGAAAAATTATGATAGATCAAAAATATGGAAGTGATCATCTTATGACCTATTTAGATGGAGCATATTCTACATCTCAGGAATATCGAGAACTGGGAAATTCTTTTTTGGAATTATTATATAATCTCTGATATCGTGCTGACGAAATGAAAGTTTTGCCTTGCAAAAAAGTACCGGGCACACAATCGTTTCCCTTATGATTTATAAAACAATATAATATAGGAGATGAAAAAGTATGGATTGACTCGATAGCTGATCAAAAATCTGGGCATAAAGTCGCCGCAAATCCTCCTCATTATTCTATCAGATCTCATTTGATTGTAGATTCTAGTAAATATGAGGTCAATATGTGAGGATTTACTTCCATAAAAGATAAGAAGACAATAAGCATGCCACCTATGTATTCTACTGGATGACGGAGAGATTGGTATGATTACGATCAAGCATATGAATTTATGATGCGTTTATTTGACCAACACAAAGATGAATATGATATAACGAAACGCCAGATGTCGAACCGTGTACCTTCAGAAGTAGCAGATTTTATTACCAGACATTTCAACACTCAACAATATTATCAAAACAATAAAATATCTCAATGGAAACAAAACCTATCTCCAAATCTGGTCGATAATAATGGTATTGAATATATTATCCCAGGCACGTATTTTAAAGTATTGAGATATTTTGGTGATGTTTATCGAACGGAAATGGTTAGTGATGGAAAAAATCCTCTCCGAGAAAATGCTTTTGAAAATCCTGATGAAGCAAATAAAAAATACCTTATGTTAAATTACGGAATGAAAGGATATATTATGCCGACCGTAATAAATCCCAAAATGCTCAAAACAGAACCAGCACCACTCAATGGTGCTATAGAGACGTCATTAAAAATCAGTACAGATTCACTAAATTTGACTGATAACGAACGTGATTTGGCCACATGGAAATTATGATCTTGATATAGTGCCGAGGTAGAAATGAAAATATATATGGTCAATGGAAGGGTATTAAAACCTAATTTGTATGAATATCGAAAACGAAGATTGATTCTTCCACTCAATAGAGATGGTCCTGTAGATGGAGTATATATTGTATATTCGCCGTTGGATGATGAGGTTTTTGGTGCTTATGGATTTTGTAGCCAATTTTATGATCCATATAAACATTATACCCACAAACATTATCCTAATTTACCGTATAACAACCCATATACTAACCAACTGGATGGAAAACCAGGAAGATGTTTTTTGAATAATATAGTTTCTCTCGTTAAGCAATGGAGAAATGATTCTGATAAATACAGAAAAATGAAAATAGAACAACAACTGATCCAAGATGAATTAGTCAGACAACAACAAGAACTGAAAAAAAATAAAACACTACAACAACAACAAGATGCACTCAACAAAATCAAAGCAAAAAAAGCAGCTGAAGATGCTGCTAAACAAAAAAAGTTAGATCAAGAAACAAAGAAAAAAGAAAACAAAGACAAGAAATTAGAACAAAAAATAGAAAAAGAATTTGAAGAGAAGTAAATAGAGAACAAAACCAAAAAATAATACAGATAAATGTCAACCAAATAAGACGGCTAATGGCCGTTTTTTTAGCACAAGATTTACAAATCAATCTTGCAGATGCTCCAAAAGAAGAAATAATCGCTACACCTGAAAATAAAGAATCAGAACTAAATCTTGATTTGGATCTCAATGTATCTGATGCTCCAAAAGACGACGATCGATTGAAAACCGAAGATCAAAAAAATAATGAAGTAGTTTCAGAAACTGTAGCTGAACCAATAGTTGAACCAATGGCTGAACCAGTAGCTGAACCAATAGTTGAACCAATAGTTGAAACACCAGCATCTGAAATTGTTGGAGAAACTCCTGTTGAACAAAAAATTGAAGAAACAGTTGTTCCAGAACCAATAGTTGAAACTAAAATAGTTGAAACACCAGTAATTGAACCAGTAATAACTGAACCAATTGAAGATACTACTACGCCAGCGACAACAATCGAATTAGAACCTATCACCGCAACAGATGCAAAAGATCTTAAAGATGATATGACTATGATCAATGAATTGGAATGACATGCGAGTGCGGGCGGTTTAGCTCCAGAAGCTATTGTAGCGCCACAATCCTCACCAGTTGAAACAGCAAAAACATTTGATCTTGATGCAATGCTCGGAACACCAGTTGCAGCTGTTCCACAAACGCTTGAACAAAAAGCAGAAATACTACCGATGCCATCCGTTATAGCTACGCCTATGGAAACTCCAGCATTTACTATACCAATAACAACAACAACTCAGATACCCGTACAAGCAATTATGCAAACAAGTATTTCAAAAAATAAATCAGTAAAAACATTACTCTTTACCGTAATGTTTGCAGCATTAGGATTCACTACATTTTTTATCCTCAAAACTATGTATCCTATAGAATTTGGAAATATGTTCGGAGGACAGACAACAATGCATGCAAGTGAAATAGCTACAGGAACTGAACTTACAGGAACAGAAACTACAGGCACTGAACTTACGGGAACAATCACTACCGAAGAAATAAGTGGTACATTAGATACAGGGGCAGGAATTCACGAAAGTGCAACAGGAGATAATACATTCGGAGCACTCAACGACCTAACTACCACACCACCACCAGTAAAAGATGATATCAGTAGATTGACTGAGTATGTAACTCAAGGAAACGACTTTCTTACACAAGGAAAAACAATGAACAATAATACAGTAATAAAATATGGTCTCTATATTTCTAAGAAAGCAACGACATTTTTGGAAGATATTGCAAACGGAAAAGAAATAAATAATCTCAGTGGATACTTTGCACAATTCGATCAATACATCGGACAGTTGAAAGTTCTTGTCGGAGAAACACCGCCTACAGACACTATATCAACTACGCCAGAAATACCAGTTTCACCTACCCCTGTAGCAAATGATGTCCAAATGACTCCAGACAGCACAACAACATCACAATAAACCTGAGTTACATCAAACTAAAAATTTTTTCAAAAAAAATATTTCTTCTACCATCATCAGTTCGCTCTTAGAAAAATATATGTACTATCTTCAGTACGAAAAAAACGTTAGTCCAAAAACGATTGAGAACTATAGTTTACGGCTCAATAGATTTTTGGAATTTTGTGGTGACGTAGAAATAAGTAAAATAAATCGTATGCAACTTCTCGATTACAGAATGGCATTACACAAAAACAATTTGAATGTAAAAACTATCAATTATCATATCGTCGCTATCAGAGCATTTTTGAAATTCGTCTTAAAAAACGATATCGACTGTATGAGTCCTGATAAATTAGAACTCGCAAAAACACCACCAAGAGAAGTAAATTATTTAGATGAAAAAGATATCGGAAAGATCCTCGCTGCACCATTGGAATATACAAAAGATGAAGTGAAACAAGCGAGAGATTTTGCTATTCTCCAATTTTTGTACGGTACAGGACTGAGAGTTACGGAATTAATCACTCTTCAAAAAAAAGATATTAAACTGGATTCCAATCAATTTTCGGTTGTCGGAAAATGATCAAAACTCCGTTCCGTCTTCGCTACCAAACACGCCATCAGCGCATTGAAAAAATATACTGAACTCAGAAAAGACACCAGTCCGTATTTGTTTATCAGTCTTTCAAGAAATGGATTTGGAACTCACCTCAGTAGAAATAGTATCGAGGAAATAGTCAGAAAGTATGCAGCGCTAGTTGGGATTAGTAAAAAAGTTTCACCACATACCCTGCGTCATAGTTTCGCCACCGCATTGATCAAAAAATGAGCTGACATCAGAGCTGTACAGACATTACTTGGTCATGCCTCAATTACAACAACGCAGATTTACACCCATGTAGATGATAAACATTTACAAAAAGTACACAATTTACTTGATGAATAGAAATATTTTAAATTTTCTAAACAAATGAAAAATATATTAACAGATCAAGAACAGAAAGAAAGATTTGATAGGGCATGAAACGATTCAAAAAATCGATTCAGAAAAACTAGAGCTCTCCATTTTTCTGCAAAAAAGTTATTTGATATCTATAGAAAGGCTGTTGATGAAACAATAAAAATGAAGTCATGAGTAACAGGAAAGGCAACAAATGCAATGTATATAATAGACCAAGTAATTCTTTTAGAATGATTTGCGATTGAATGTTTATTAAAATGATTATATGTATGTGACGGCAATAAAATTGTTGAGAATTGAAAATTAATTAAAACATCGCATAATCTATTACGTCGATGTGAATTAACAAAAATAGAAGTAGATAAAGGGGATAAAGAGCGGCTAGAAATACTTAGTTTAGCAATAATAAGTTACGGACGCTATCCAATAGCCAACAAATATGAGAAAAATCCCTTAATAAGGACTATTAAATTTTGATATAAGCCAACATATATACGACATTACGATTATATGATACAAATAGAAAATTTTATAATTTGAATATTGTGAGATGATGAGTAAACCTATGAAAAAAAAATACAAACAATTTTTCATTGAAATATTACCTTTGGTAATAGGATTTCTCCTCCAGCCATTTATTCATAACGAATATATTTTTACTATCATTATCATTATTGTTCTTCTGACAAGTTTGAAAATAAAATATTACCAAGGAGAACGAAAACTATTTTTTATTGGATTACTTATAGGATTTGTTTTTGAGGCTTTGGGAGGATTACTCTTTAGAACACAGCATCGGGACAATGCTTCTTTACTAGGAATCCCACTTTGGTTACCAATATTCCGATGATATTGATTCATTTTTATTCATAGATTAGGAAATCTAATTATCAAAAAATAATTTAAAAAAAACTTCCTGAAATAATCAGGAAGCTGATAAACAAAAACGTGAAATCACGGTGTTTTTTTGGCGAATATCAACCGTTTCGAGAAATGTACAAGTCCTATAAGGATATCGTACACTGCATGAATGATAATAGCAACCAACAATCCATGATACATCATAGCGTGTAAAAGGATATATCCGATAATCCAAGAATTGATATATCCAAATGGTCCTTGATACTTATGTCCATTACGAAACTCCAAATTGCAAGTCATAGCTGCTATTATAAATAGCAAAGAAAAATCTTTGTGATAGATAATAGAATCTAATAAACCAAAGGAGACAAAACTCAGAATAGGAAATATTACATGCTGATAGAACCAATAGAGGGGATTCTGAACCAAAACGAAACCATACCACCAAGAGATTAGGCAATAAGCAAGGGTACCAAGAATAAGAGCAAATACCCAGAGCTTGTTACTAAAAAGGCTGATAACTCCCCAAAGAGCAAGAATAATCAATACTGCAAGAATCACCCATTTAAGAGCAAAATTTACCAACATAAACACAATCATAGCTATAAAAATAAATAAGCCACGAAATGCTATTTCTTCCCAGAATCCCGCAAGGAGACTCGTAAGAAAATCTAATCCTAGAAGTGTTTTTGCTTTGGTGAAACTACCGATTTTTACGGAAGACAAAGTAATACAGCTCAGAAATAATCCCCAAGCAAACAGATACCAATATTTCATAACAGAAGCAAAGATATTATCAGTACGTATCCACAATTGAGCCAAATTGAAATCAGGGACAAATTTTCCAAAGATTCCATATACAACAAGGACAACTACCAAGAATATGATATTTTCTTTTTGATGAGCCAAAAGACTTTTTGCGGAGGAAATCTGTCGATCAAGATAATGATCAGGATGAAATAAACGGTTTGAAAGGACTTTTTTAATGAAATCATTGTCGATAAAAAAGTTTTTTTGTGCCATAATTTGAGATTTTATATTGTTTTGTGTTTTTTAAAGATCAACATAAAAAATACTATATATAAAAGCATATAAAAGTCAATAATAATTAATTTTAGAAAATAACCGTAAAATCACCACCGACAGTGCCCTGCACTGTTGGTTTTTTTAATACTATCTGTACATCATATTCACCTGCACGACCATGTCATTCAATGGTATAAAATCTATCAGCGATTGCTTGTGGAAAAGTGAATTGATATTCAAGATAAGGATAGATTGAACCTGTAAACGTACGGAAGAGATTAGCAGCACCAAACGATAAACGAAGTCCAGAAAAAGTATTTGAATTATTAAGAAGTATATCATGAAATGTTTGTGTCTCTATGGCGCTAGCATCAGCAGCTACAACAGTATGTTTTGTTAGTCCAAGTCAATGAACAATGGGAGTGAAGTGATGAGATGTGTCAAACGTTATGACACCGGTAGCATTAATAATTGATTCTCTGATAGCATTATCTTTAGCTTCATCAACCTGCATACCACTGTAATAAAAAACAGCTATTGTGGGAAATATTTTAAATCCATTTCCATTATATAATCATTCCATTGACCATGATAACGCGATATCATCATATACACCATCACCATCAGGATCACAATCACCTGCATAACTATCACAGAGTGAAGCAGGAGTTGATCATCAAAACACGGTAAATATTTTTGGTGGTAACCTAAATACTCACGTAAATCAGCCACCAGAAAAAAATACAGGATGTGCCACAGATGTAGAATATACATCAGTATCAGCAGTAGTATCGTATGATAACAATAATGTCTCTAAGTAAGTATATCAGATCTGATTATAATTTTGACTATCACCATTTGGATTGGAAAGCATAGGGTCAGTATTTCCCATACCGATATTTGGTATAGAATGTGTCCTAGAATTGATTGTCCATCGAAATCATTGCTGAGCACCAGAAAGAAGTTCTGGAGTATAATCACTCACGGGACCATAACTCCCCGTTCAGAGGAATCATCACGTTCATTGAAATCATGGAGTCCTATATCTCAGTCCAAGTTCTGCTCTTTCTACGGCAGATACCGCACCATAATATGCTGTGTGATATTGATTTACCGTTCATATATTTTGCATAAACGGGAAAAAAATAGAATATACACTAGCCAATATTCCCACAGCAACAACCAGCAGTACAAGCGTAAAAACTAGAAACATTTTTTTTAGTGAAAAGTGAATAGTGAAAAGTTAAAAACGATGGATTTTTTTTATTAATATATTCCGACACTTTTAGTTTTTCACTTTTAGTTATTAATTAATTTTAGTCGATATTCGGCGCTCCACAGATATTACAATATGCAAATGAATGAGCATAATTATTTCAACATTCTTTACATTTTATTTTAAGTCTTTCACCACAAGCGATACAACAGACGTATTCTTTAGGATTCAAAGTATTGCAATTATAGCAAGGAACTAAATTTGAAGCACAAGCCTCTCTTCGAGGTATTCTATCGCTTTTGTACATAATAGGTCTTATAAGAAAATACAATGGTAATCATACAAGCGGCGTCAAAAATGTTACAAATAAAATACTAATTACTTGTAAGCTGAAACTATTTGTTCTATTGATAATATCTTTTGTCACTCGAATAATAGATACTACTCGAAAAAAAACCAACAAAATAGCTACAACATTCATCCAGAAAACAAATCCAGTTCAACCGAACAAAGAAGCTAAACTCCATGAAGACTTATCAAGCACAACACCAACTCATGTTCCCATTTTTACTAAATTACAATTTAAAAAAGTGAAAAGTGAATAATGAAAAGTGAACAATGATAGATTTGTTATATTATTAGCTATCGTATTTTACAATAGTTTATAAACATACAAATTTCCTTCGTTTTTCACTTTTAGTTTTTATTTTTTCATTAATTTCAAAGTTACGATATCTTTTTCTTCACCACTTTTAGAGAATCATCATATTTTTTCAAGCTATTCAACAAGAATGCTATTTTGCCAGGATTAGAAAATTCAGTTTCAAAAGCAACCAAACTCATACCATCCTGAATATTCTTCATCGTAACCTGAAGAACAGGTACATGAAGTTCAGAGAATATTTTCATCATTCCGATAAGGTTTCCTGGTATACTAGAGATTTTCAATTCAATCCAAATTCTATAAATATTATCTTCCTCTCCTAACCGATGTGCTTCAAGCAATTTATCAAATGATATAGTTTTGGTTCCTCTACAATCTACCGCATGAATTCTGATACCATCTCTTCATGTCTTAGCAATAATTTTTTCTCCTGGTTTAGGTTTACATTCATGACAGAAATAATAATTGATCAATGTATCACCATCAACCACTACAGCCAAAGTATCTTGAGAATTTTTCAAATCTTTTTCAGCAGGTTTTGGACCAAGATATTCTTGTTCTTGCTGAGCAGCTACTTCTTTGGGATAGACAGATTTGATAAGATGAGAATAGGTTTCTTTTTTATCTAGAATCGAAAGTAATCTTTTTTCTATTTCATCCTTGGAATATTTTTTGCTAATTTGATCACCAGAAGAACAAAACAAAGGGAGTCAAAAGTTTTTGAGATGATGATTGAATTCATGAAGTGCCTGAGCAATAAGTTGTTCTCTCTGTTCTGATTTGATAAATTTGGTTATATTATTTTTGGCACCAGAGGTATGGAGAAATTCCAATCGATGTTTATTGGCAGAATATTTATTTTTAAACGTATTGATTTTGATGACATCTCACGTTTCAGGGATATAACTGATAGGCTTAATTTCTCAATTGACAATTGCACTTTTGAACGAGAGTCAGATATTACTATGTACAGCAAAAGCAAAATCCAAAACTGTACTACCTATAGGCAATTCGATAACATCTCCTTGTGGTGTGTACAAAAAAATACGTTTTTCAAAAATTTCAATATTAAGATCTTTTTTAAACTGTTCTTTATCATCAACTGATGTATAATTGTTTACGATATCCTGAAGTTTTTTGATCCAATCTCATTGTTGTTGAGAAACTTTTACCGGAGCATTATGTTCCATATAGGCAAAATGCGCTGCTACTCAAAATTCAGCGACACCATCCATTTCATGAGTTCTAATCTGTATTTCTGTAGGGAAACGAAACATACCGAGTACAGTTGTATGGATACTTTGGTAGCCATTAAACTTGGGAACTGCGATATAATCTTTGATTTTTTTGATCAGTGGTGTATAATATTTATGAATAATTCCCAAAACCATATAACAATCACTAACAGTTTTTGTAACTATCCTATATGCAAGCAAATCCATAACAGTTCAGATTTCGGTAGTCTTATACCTATTCTGAAGTTTTTCAAATATTCTGTAAGGACTTTTTATTCTTCATTTAACATCAAAATCCTGAATTCATTCTTTATTCAACATATTCGTCAATGTTTTGATTCCTCTTTCTGTATATTTTTCGCCATCACCAAAATATTTTTTGAGATAAGCAAATATATTGGTAAACGCCTCTTCTTCTAAAACCTTAAATGAGCCATTTTCTAGATAGAGTTGATAATGATATAATCCAAGTCTTTTGGCTATCGGCACAAAGATTTTCATCGTTTCTTGAGCGATCTTTTGTCTTTTGACAGGATTAGGATGATAATATAATGTTTGAATATTGTGAATACGATCAGCGAGTTTGACAAAGATTACTCTCAAGTCACGTGCCATAGCAAGAAATGTTTTTTTGAGTGTTTCCAGATGCCTATCTTCTCACTTATATTTAATCTTTGAGACTTTTACCATTCATTCACAGAGCATCGCAACTTCAGCACCAAATTCTTTTTCGATATCCCTCTCAGAGACATTACAATCTTCTATCACATCATGAAGCAGACACGTTTGGATAGTTTCAAGATCAGGTTTGATTTCCATAAGAAATACTGTTGCTTTGAGTGGATGTACGATATAGGGTTCTCATGAAAGTCTAGTTTGTTCTTTATGTTTATCTGCAGCGTAAAAATATGCTTTTTGTATTCCAGGAATCTGTTCTTCTGGTAAATATTTTCTGGCTTTTACAAGAATCTTATCCAAAATAATCTGAGGATCTTGGTCGATGAACGGCTTATAAGCAAAAAATTTTTCTAATTCCTTTACATCCATCTACTAAAATACAATGTTAAATGCTAAGTGTTAAATGCTAAATTAAATACGTTCTTTTTATTTAGAACTTAGCACGTAAAACTTAAAATTATTTTTTATTTTCCTTTAAAGTTCGTTATCACACCACAAAGTTTCACTTCACCCGTACTATCACCGATATAAACGACCTTACTACAAAAACGAAATTCTTTTGGACTACCATCTCAACAACCAGGAACCATTCATCATGTACAAATTTTCAATACTCATCATGTGGTAGGTACATTCTTAAGATATAATCAGAGTCCTTCGATTTCTCTAAAATATTTTCCTTCACTAGTAGTAGGTAATTGTCACATACATGAGTTCCAGTAACCACTTTGTTGACAAAGAGAAAATCATGAATTATTTTGTAGACCATACGACAAATCAATTCACGTCCGAGGCCCCGTCAAAGCAAAATATTCCTGTCCTCATGTTGCCAAACGTTGAAGTGCATACGCACCAGAAGTAAATCGCGCATCATCAATACATCTTTCAACTCATTCATCCACCAAAGGATTAATTTTAAGCCAACATCAATCTTTTACTCCGGCTCGTCTCGTTCGATTCGTATCTCTTATTTGATAGACTGCTTCCATTCACTCTCTTGCAAGATTCAAAGCGACAATTTTCTGCCTTGTTTTTTGGACATATTTCATCCCATTAGTAAGCACGACAACGACAGATAATAAGCCCACAGAGATAACCACTATAACAACGAGTATCTCCCATATAGTAAATCATCTTTTAGTTGAAAACTTCATCAAATTGGATACATATATAAAGTTATGAATAATAATGTAACCATACCAGTACTTTTTTCAATATAATTCTAGACTTTATTTTACCTGTTTCTCGTTATTCTATGACCGAAAATCTTATCACATATGCAATAGTTGTAGTGGTGGCAATATTAGCGATTTTTGCTTTCACCATCGGTATAGAAAAAATGATCAGAGTAATTTTATGAAATTATATTTTGAGTAGTATCTGTCTTGCAGCATCACAGTCTATTGTTCTTGCTGTTGAAATGATGAAAAAAACGCCAGAACTCACCTTCATGGGATTCGGATATGATAAAGTCGCCAACTTTTTACACGATGGAAGTATGACAATCATTTTGATTCTGTATATTATTTTACTCGTGATAATCTTTAGAACATCTAAGATAAAAATATCACTTCCTGATGATGAAGCGCTCAGAAAAATGCTGCAAATAATTTTTGTACCACTCACCGTAATCAGCATGGTACTAACACTTCAGATAGCTATTTTGGGAATGAACGGTATCAATATATCAGGGATAGCAAGTATAGCAACTGCCGTAGCGAATAATCCATATATGTTTCAGTTTGTAAGTCTTACACCCGTACGAATTCTCTTACATGGGATCATAACGATAATAATAACGTCTGAATTTAGAGTGAGCGTAAAAACTGACCTATAAAAAATATTTAATCTGATTTTTCTATTCATGAAAATAATACTTCTCGAGGACTTCCTCCACCACCAAGATTTTTATATCGACGAAGCAAAAGCTGGAAAGATTTTCGTCTATCCGACAGACACTATCTACGGAATCGGATGAATATATACACCAGAAAATGTAGAAAAGATTTTCACAATAAAACAAAGAGACGAAAAAAAAATATTTTCCATTATAGCGCCAAATTTTGAGTGGATAGAAAAAAACTATCCAGAAGCAGATATCGAGACATTGAAAAAGTACTTAGAGACCCATCATGGAGTTACGTATATTTTTAGCTATGAACAACCAGGAGTAAGAATTATCAAACATTCAATACAAAAATTTGTAGAAGCATTGTGAGAACCATTTATCACTACCTCATGTAATATAAGTTGAGAACCTATAGTAATAGATGTAAAAAATATCCCAGAAGAGATAGCAAGTAAAGTGGAATATATCATCGATGGAGGAATCGGATGAGGAAAACCGTCAGTATTGATAGATTTAGTTTCAGATAAAATAATCGAAAGATAGACAAATGTCATTCTGAGCCTGTCGAAGAATATAGTAATTACTATATCTTTCGATTTTACTCAAGATGACAGTAATGGTGAATTATGTACTGCAGACAGATTATCAATCACCTAAAATAGTTTTAAACAAATCAATATATGGAAAAACTTCTCTACAAAACAGTCAGTACACACAGTGAATTCGGAATTCCTAAGATCAAATGATCGATATTTATAGGAAATATTTTTCATGTAGAAAGCAAAGAAGAAGTTGAAAAATATGTTGCAGAAATTGAAAAAAAATATGCTGATGCAAGTCATGCATGTTATGCATATAGATATGAAGTACAGATGAATTATGATATATTCAATACCGCAGTATACACGTGTAAATATAACAAAGCACATGATGCAGGAGAACCAGTCAGCACAGCGGGAAAACCGATTATGAATATGATAGAAAAGCATAATCTTCATAATGTCCTCGTAATCATTACGAGATATTTTGGTGGAACTATGCTTGGCGTCGGAGGTCTTATTCAAGCCTACGGAGAAGCAGCAAAAAAAGTCATCGAGCACGCCAACATCATCGAGACAGAAATCATAAAAACAGTGAAATTTAGGTACGCATTTGATCTCGTTTCCACAGTAAGAAATGTATTAAACAAATATGAAGCAAAGATAATAGAAGAAAAATATGACACAGACATAGCATGCGAAATCAGTATCAATAGTTGATATCTCGAGACATTCAAAAAAGAACTCTTTGAAAATTCAAAAGGTCAGATTGGGATATAATTTTAAATTCTAAATTAGTGATAATGTTGTATTTTGTCACCGGCAACAAAAATAAATTTAAGGAATGCCAAAGCATCCTTGGTACAGAAAAC
This sequence comes from candidate division SR1 bacterium, assembly GCA_026397515.1. GTDB lineage: Bacteria > Patescibacteriota > Gracilibacteria > Absconditabacterales > Absconditicoccaceae > CAJBLF01. The sequence continues at coordinate 87,991 of JAPLUU010000007.1, forward strand.
GTCGAACAGCTGGATATAGACCTTGATGAAATCCAAGAAACAGATCCATATAAAATCATCAGACATAAGCTCCAAGAAGCGCTCAAAAAACATCCCTGACCGCTCATGATAGAAGATACGTCGCTGTATATGGAATCTCCGTGATGAGCACTCCCGTGACCATTCATCAAACGATTTTTGAAAGAGATAAAAAATGAAGGACTGTATGGATTAGCAAAAAATGCATGAAAATATAAAGCAAAAGCAACCGTCTTGATCGGGTATGCAAAAAATAAAGATGAGATAGAATTTTTCGAAGGAAGCGTAGAAGGAACAATCGTTGAACCAACACATCCGACCGATTTCTGACGAGATCCATTATTTCAGCCAGATGGATATGACAAATCGTATGCTGCCATGAGTAGAGAAGAAAAAAATGAAATAAGTATGAGACGCATCGCACTCAACAAACTGAAAATATTTTTGGAAAAAAATCTAAAATAAAAAAAAACTACTCAATACGAGTAGCCTATAGGACGAAATAAGAATAATTTATTTTTTATGGAGTTGTAGTCTTTTTGCTACAAATTTCTGAACGTCTTCCAGTCGATGTATCTTCCCTTTTTTGTATTGTTTAGATACATATTTTACATCTGTTTTCCGCGGTAATGAATACCCAAAGGAATGTACAGGAATAGGTACAATAGGAGTTAATCCAAAGATTTTTCTCATAAGATTGTCCAACCAATTGTTGTGGCACACAACATATACATGAGTACCATTATTTAATGTGAGTTTCATATTTTTGTCTTTTATTTTGTATAATATAACTATTTATTATAAAAAGTCAAGTATATAAGAAAATATTATGTATCAAAACTTACACTATACCCCATAGTATCATCCCTCTTTGCAACACTTCGTGTCGTAGGATTTAAGGCAAGACGACTACCATCAGCAAGTCGATAATATGATCGTTTTCAAAGATCATCAAATATATGTGATCAAGAAGAAAAACATCCAGTAAATTGTATACCTGCTTTTGTTAGATAATTTTTATATTTCTGGATATCGGTATCACCAGGCATACTAGCGATAATAACTTCCAAAGCAGATTGGTCTTCAGGAAGTGATTTACCAAGTTTTTGTGTTTCTCTCAATGCTGCACCATACGTAAACAATTGCTGACCAATATATGCAGCAGGTACACCACTGACATATTCCCAGATATCTCATTCAGGACTGATTTTTATTTTGATGGAAACTTTTTTACCATTGATGATTCCTGTATCTTCTTTTACTTTCCAAGCACTACTATTTATAGTAAAATTATCTCTATCAAGAAGTGTTGTAGCCATGAGTATATAATTACCAATGTAAAAAATCATAATCAATATATGGTTTTGAAATGATTTCTCAAATTGATTTTGATAGATAAAATATGAGCGACAAAAAAGTAATATATATTTTCAAAACAATCAATATATTCCCATTGACTTGACATATACAAAAACGTATATTCGTACACATAAAAAAACAAAAAAACAATAACTAAATTTGATATAATATGGAAAACATCGCAAAAGCAGCAGACTACAAAAACCTTCTCGATACCATGGCAAAATTGGTAATGGAAGTAAAGGATCAAGAATTTGAACTTGAAGATCCTTATGGAAAAAAAGAATTCTTTACGGTTCAAGACATGTCCATTGAAATACTCTCCAAAGTCGAAAAATTTTATCTGATAAACAA
>JAPLUU010000004.1 GCA_026397515.1 candidate division SR1 bacterium
AATAATCAAACAAAAAACATAAAAAAATCCGCTTAATCGCGGATTTTTATTGTATTATATTTTCTCTATTTATTTAATAAGTGGTGCTTGAGAACTATGCAGCAATGGATTGTAGCAACGAAAAATAAGACTTATGATATCTGATGTAGGTATTTTTTCTGCACCGATTCCCATACCATTGAGCCCATCGATAATAAGATTTACTCTTGTGTCCAATCAATTTCTTCCTTTGAGAAATTGTCTGTATCTCGTAACGACTTTTTCTACGCTATCTTTAGCATTGAGGACATCAAGTAACTTTCCCCATCGTGATCTTTGGATTTGTCCTTTATCTTGTTCACTTTCGTAATAGGGGACAATGATATAAAACTCTTTGTTGAAGATCAATCATTGTTGCATATCGATATTTTGAAGGAATCTATAATATGCTTCACCTTGCTGTTTAAGTACGGGATTTTCTATGTTTTTGATATTACCGTCGATGTAGGTTAGATAATTTGAAAGGTCTAGGAAGGTATTACGAACAAGGATCTGAATAGGATATTCCAATCAGTTTAAGAATTTTTTATATTGTTCTAATACTATCTGTTGCTCTTCACCATTTTTGAGATCAAGATTTATTCCATTGATTTTTAGAATAGCTCTGAGTCCTCCATCTTTCATAATAAGTGTATCATTTCTAATTTCTGAGATCGGCAACATCGTCTCTGTATTGAAGAGATTTTCATGTTTAAGTTTTTGTATTTTGTTTTTTTCTCACAAACCGAATACCATCCGTCATTACAAAAAGATAAAAATTAGTTAGTTACTGTCGTATATATATCAAAGAAGAAGCTAGCGATAAACCATGATAATCACATTATTGCGAGTGCTATCCCGACACCGATAAGAATCTTTTTTGCTTTACCGACACCATCTTCACCTTTGGAAAAGAAGATAAGATAAAATGCAAAGATAACCATCACCAGTGAAAGAAAGCTTACAAGTCCTAGGAATATATTCAATATCCATTTAACGTAATTGGTAGCTATAGAGGTAGAAGTTCCACCTGTTGGATTATAAGAAGTTCCACTGAGTCTAAAAAAATCAGTAAGTCTTTTGATTATACTTGTAGAGGGATTTACGGTATCTGTCTTTACTACATCCGCCAAATTAGTTGTTTCACCAACACCTTGGAGTGGTGTAGTGGAATTTATATCATAAGGAAATGCTGTCTCTGTTGGAGCAAATTGTCCTATAGATATGCTCGGTACGAAACTCGCCAAAGCCAAAAATCCTCCTACGATAAAGAAGATGTTTTTAATGATTGTGTGATGTACTACGGTAACATATCTTTTCATATTTTTATGGTCAAATGATTAAAGCAAGTAACCAGAATATCGCACTTACTATAAGCCAGCTTGCACCAATTCCAGCAATAGCGATACCTGCATATTTTACTCCTGATAGTCATTTTTTGTATTGGGTATCATCACCTGCTGCGGTCACAATCAAAAATCCATGATAGATGAGATATACAAGAGCAATGAGCGACACCATTCATAATGCATAATTAATAATATTTTTAATGACATCCATGACTTTGCTTTGGGCATTTTGGTGGCTAGATATTTCATTCCCTACGCCTACCACTCCTGATAATACACCTGTTCACATTCCGGGATTTATTATATTGTATGCTCATTGTCTCAGTGGGTCATTAATATTTTCTGTATTGAGTACCTGTTGATCATTTTCATTGAGAATATAATTTTGTGAATCAGGAACTATCATCTGCGCATATCAAACGACGAGCAGTGATGCATACATAATGATTCAACCGATAATAAGCTTTTTCATATCGAACACTATTGAATATAAAGGTGAAAGTAGGATTTTTTGCTTTCTACGTACTACTTTCTCTGTATTACTATTTTATTTGTTTTTATACATTTTGCAAATTTTAACCTTGAAAAACACCTGCTATTGGATATATATGCCCATATATAGGTAAAATAGATTGACATTTTTACTTAATATTATACATAATCGATGAAAAAAAACCTTTTCCTTTTGTTTAGTATCTATTTCTTTGTATTACAACCCTTGATTATCGGTATTTTGCGATGACAAGCAAATTTTTTCTGGTTGGGCGCAATCAATCTTGTAGCGATTATTTTGATTGGAATGCTCTCTAGTAGCGTAGAAGCTGAAAAAGAAAAGACCCATGACCATGAAAAAAAACCAGAAGTAGTCAAAGAAGCTAAGGTATCCTTTCATGATCATTTTCGTGCCGTAGCCAAAGAACGTAACAAAAAATCAGAATTAGTACTTCCTACTATTATCAGTTTATTGGTAGCTATTCTTATTTTCTTTATGTTTCAATCCAATAACGCTGCTCTACAGGTTATAATATTGTTTGCTGTTGTCATTGGATTTATCGTATTTCTTGGATTGACACTTATATTCAAACATCGTATCACTAAACGTTTTTGGACTTTAGTAGGAACAAAAATATATTTGATTCTTTTGATCGCTAGTCTCGCATTGACGGCATATGATTACTACCAAGTACACAAAGATTTCAATGCAACCTTCCAAGATTATGTCGCACAAAATCTCCTCGGAGAAGAAAGAATTCCAACTGACGGATATGTATTCACGGGTGAAGGAACAGTATTAGGAACTGGACTAGGAAGCACCACAGGGGTACAAGAAGTTTCTTCAGATATCTTTACGGGAACAACAGTAAATTCTGATATACAAGAAGCAACAGGAACCGTTTTGTGAACCTCTTCTGAAGTAATTACTCCTACGACTAATACTGCTGCTACAACTCTAGGTAATCAGAAACTTATGGATGCAGTACTCTATCTCTTGAAAAAATATGATATTCCTCTGATTACCAAAAAAGATATTTCATTTACCTACGTAACGTTTAAAAACCCATACTACAACGAATGGAGAACGGCCTACGCAAGTAAACTTATCGGGAAATCAACTAATCCAAGTAAATATATCGTCTGTGAAAGTTATATCGTCATGAAGTGAATATTAGAAAAATGGAACGTCCCTTATACATCAACAACTGTTTTAGCGAAATTCCGAGCAGAAGCAGTAAAAAGAAATGCCTTGAACGGATGTGTTAAAGGTAAAATTGTAACTGATACAACATTATAAATATACTTTCACCGTTTAAAAAAAGCCGACCAATGAGGTCGGTTTTTTTGTCTTTAAATTTTTCTATTTCATTCTAATATCTTGAAAACAATTAAAGAAAGACTACTCTATTGAGTACATCTTTTATTCATTACTCTATGGTATGACATTGGATGAAAATATATTGGAAGCAAGCAAACAGACAAAAATAATAGCATCAAATTTATTGAAAGAAAAAAATATATTGAAAACTTTATCTCTGGTAGGTACACCATTGATAATTGGAAGTTATGCGTTAGATCTCATGGTTGATCCTGATATTGATATTGTTGTTCAAACCAATTTTCCAAAAAAAAAAGCCAAAGAAGCTTTGGATATATTTATAGAAAAAGAAACCGTGCAAAAATATGAATTTTGAGATTTTGTAAAATTTCCAAGAAAAAACCGTCCAGAATGATATATAGTGAATTTAAGGATAGAATATGAGGGTATCAAACGAGAGATAGAAATATGGTTCTTGGGAAATATTGATATATATAAAAAACAATTAGACACCTACAAAAGTAAGATTAACGAAGACAATAGATTAAAAATTCTCAATGCAAAACAGGAAAGAAATACACTGGGACAGACAAAGCATAACAAAAGCAGTATAGAAATATATGATAAAATATTAGATATACACCAATAAAAAAAATACAATTTAATGTTTATTTAAGGTATATCAGTAGAATGTTACTGTTTTATAGTATATATCACTATCATGCAAAACTATTTTAAAGATATGATACACCATCTGAAAATGAAGTTTTCACGTTTCACGTTCAGATTTTCTGATCTCAAGACATCGACACAGATAAGTCTAAAATTCACATTATTCACTATGCTACAAGTATTGCTATTTAGCATATTGGCAAACGGTATTTTTTTCGAAAACTGGTATAATAGACAACAAGGACAGATTCCACCGATACCTGGTCCTATCATGATGCAGAAAATGGTTCTAGGAAAAAATAGGATGCCGGAAGCAGAAATATTCGATGTCGATAGTCCAGAGTGAACATCACTTCAATCATCACATCGAATAAAATGAATCGCAAAAATAGATGATATGTATTTTATGTATAAAAAAGTTTGAAATGAACTTCTAGTTACTAATGTCACCCAACATGTGATTGTCCAAAAAAATCTCATCTGGATTAGTATTTATTTGATGCTTATCTTCTGAGCTATCGCCTATATACTCTCTCGCTTTTTTGTAAAAACATCATTAAAAAAACTTACTCAATTACTCTGATTTCTTGATCACGTACATATTGATAACCTGAATGAAAAAATCGAGATCTCTGGACATCCCTATGATGAAATAAATAGAGTCAGTGAAAAATTTAATGAAGTCTTGGAAAAAATTCATAAACAGACTTTGAGTCTAAAGGATTTTGTAACGAATGCTTCGCATGAATTGAAAACACCACTGATGAGTATGAGTACAGAAATAGATTATGCAACTAAGACGAAGCAATATGCAGAAGGACTTACTAACCTAAAACAACAGCTCAAATGAATGAATGCACTTCTAGAAACACTTGTTACCATAAGTAAATTAGAAGCATTGGAAACACTAAAAACAGAGCAAATAGATATGAGCACAAGTACAGAAACTATTGTGAATGATGTACAAAAAATCTATCAAGCAAAAAATATTACCCTCACCCATCATATCGCGAAAAATATTTCCAAAAAAATACACAAAGAGAGTCGGAATATTATTGTAAAAAAAAATTTTTTATCAAAGATAGCGGGAAGTGAATCTCACCAAACGATCTTGAGCATATCCGGGAAAGATTTTGGCAGGCTGACCGTAGCAAAACCGATACAAAGAGCTTTTGATTATGATTATATTTAACGAAACTGCTCGTAGAAAAACATGGATGGAAAATAGGAATTACTAGTAAAATAGATACGTGAACGGTCTGTACCATAATATTTTAAACTATAATATAGCTCATGAAAATACTTCTTGTCGAAGACAATAAAACTATCGGAAATAATATCAAAAAATATCTCGAGCTTGAACACAACGAAGTCATGCGAGCTGAAAATGGCTTGTATGCTTTGGAGATTATGAAGCATCATGAATTTGATGTTATCATTTTGGATATCATGCTTCCGGGAATGGATGGTATACAGTTGTGTAAAAATATTAGAAAAAAATATCCCACGACCGCTATTCTTATGACAACCGCAAAGTGAGAACTCGATGATAAATTGGAATGATTTGCTTGTGGTGCTGATGATTATATTGTCAAACCATTTGATCTCAAAGAACTTGATGCTAGAATAACTGCAGTTTTGAAAAGAGTTCCTACAAGAAATATTTTGGATCATAAAACTATCCGTATCGATAGGGATCAGAAAAAAGTATTCAAGAATAATAAAGAAATCAAGACGACCTTGAAAGAATTTCAGATATTAGAATATCTTTTGGAAAGAGAAGGAAGAACTATTTCCAGGACAGAAATCATAGAAGAGGTTCGAGGCAATGATCAGATTTTTGAAGAGGATGCAAAACTTGATGTATATATTTCCAACCTCAGAAAAAAATTAGGGAAAACTATCATAGAGACAATTAAAGGCTTTGGCTACCAAATTCCACATTAAATTTCATTTAAGGTAATCTTTAGTTTTCTTTAAGGTCAGTGTGTATACTGAGGGCGTCAAAATAAATTGACGCTTTTATTATTTACTATACAAGACATGAAAACAAAAATTATCGTAGCGAGTAGCCTCGGGTTACTTGGAATCACAAGTATGATTGTATGAGCGACAACATTTGCTGCAAACACAGGTACAGACAAAACTTTGGCATATGGTTCATGAATTAAAATGATGGGGAATCGTGGTGGTATGATGAAATTATTTACCAACACTGGAGATGCACAAGCATTTAAAACAGCAGTAGAAAACGCTATAACGAATAAGGACTTTGCTGCATTCACAGCGGTACACGTAAAATATGGTATCACTATGAATATTACACAAGATCAATTTAATGAAATGATTGCCGTAAAAACTCAAATGGATGCTTTACATCAAAAAATAAGTGCCGCACTCAAAGCTGGTGATTATGCTGCATGGAAACAACTCAACAAAGACACACCGATCTTGACTAAAATCGATACGGAAGCTAAATTTAAAAAACTTGCAGAGCTAGAAACGTATAGAGAAAAAATCGATGTCATCAGTACAGACCTCTGAATTGGCGAACTCAAGGGTGATGATGAACATTGAGATAAATTGGGAATGTGGTTTGATATGTGAAAATGAATGGAAAAATGATTGGGTATGAAAAAAGGAACCTGAGTACATAGGTGATTTGGAGCATATACATGAAAAGCTAACTAATATTACCAGCTAAATTACTGGACATATAATCTCGACGGACTACACCCGTCGCTCTCTGCCGGCACCCGTCGGCAGAACAAAAAAACCTGGACTGCATGGCCAGGTTTTTTTCTATAGTAGCACCCGGGTGTGTTACATACCACCCGGGTGCTTACGAAATTACATAAACATTCTTTGTAAGTCTTCGTCTTTGATCATAGTCTGATTCCATGTTGGCTCGAAAGTGATTTCTATAGCAACGGCTGTACCAGGGACAACTTCAAGGACCGCATTAGTTACCATCTCTTTAAGCATATCTGCCATAGGGCAGAAGGGCGTTGTGAACGTCATAAGGATGTTTACTTTTTTCTCCTTAGGCAAAAAATCGACGGTATAAATCAGTCATAAGGTATAGATATCAATCATCGGAAATTCAGGATCATAGACGGTCTTGAGTTTTTCCTCGATATCATGAACTGTTTTAGATATGTGGGAATTCATTGGTTGTTTTCTTTTGCTCAGAAAATAAAACTACTTGAAGGATAATAAATCCTACGAGAAGAATAATTCAGAGAAATTTACCTCGATATCATAGAAGAAGAAATAGTGCGTTAATAAGCACATAAATACCAAATAAAAGCGAAAGCTTATAACTATCTTTTACTAAGCGCTCTTGAGAAACTTCACGAAAAAATTTTTGCAAACCAAGAAATACATAAAAACTTGCCCCTCGCGCAGCGATAAACAATCAGAGCATACCGAGCCCTATACCTATGATTGGATCTTCATATACATTGATTGATGTATACGTGATGATCATAATAAGGACACCGAGTACAAATTTTATAAGTGATGCTATGTGATAGAGATACATACGTTAAGACAAATTCTAAATTTAGTTAATTTTTAGTTTTCAACATTTACCTCATCTGCCTCATCTGCTGTATTCGTGGTATCAGTTCAATTGGTTTCTTCCCCATCAGTTTCTGTACATGATGGGATATAGAATCCATTATTTCCAAGTTCATATGATTTGTAATATATTTTTTCTCGGATACCTGATCCAAAAGGGATCACTGCATATCCAATCATAGGAGGAATCAACATAAACAAATAAATTTTTTGTTGCACTGCTGCAGATCCAGATGATTTATAAATCAATGCATATGCAAGAAATGCTAATGTAAAACCTAATACATTTCCCATAAATGATGATGCACTATAGTTTGGATTGGCTGAAAATTCTATCTGAGCAGCTGACGTGAATACTGAAAAAAGGATATGAAATCCTAATACAAGAAACAAAATATCTATCTGGCTTGCAAATACGATATAAATAGGAGCAAGAAAGAAAAAGAGAATTCCATTGGTCAAAAATAAGAGACCAAACATTTTGCCTGTGTTGTAGTATTTTGTGTTGTAGAACAAACTATATATTCCACCGACAGCGATATTTCCTATGAATGTACTAAGGAATCCGATGAAGAGTAATACCAACGATAAGAGTGGATTTACTACAGAACCAGCCTGTGCACCGAAAGCACTCGTAAACATCCCTCCCATAAATGAAAGAATCACGAAAAGTAATGCAGCGATAACTCCTCCAATAAGGATACCGATAAGCACTTTACCTACCAATTGCCATCCGGTGAGGTTACTTGGTTCGTTAAAGAAATCTGATTGAGATGCCATGACTACGTAATTGATATCTTTTGAATAAGCACTTGCTAATGAAATAATGTATAACGATTGATCATCAGTAAGAAAATATTGTCCATCATATACGGTTTGATTATCTAGTTGATAGGAAAATGCGGTTATATATCAAGAATATTGTAGAGTACCACATTTCACTTTTTTGGACGTATTGTCTGTGGATGTATATTTCAATAATTTTATTTGGAGTTTTTGTGTGTTTGACTCAACGAGTGCTTTCATATTTGTTCATGATTGGATTGATGTTTTGATAATCACTATGGAGTTGATAAATCCTGTATATCAGGTCCCCACTATTTGTTGCATCTCTGCGAGTGGTTTCATTCAATTAATCGTAGTAGTTAATGGTAATGCTTTATATTGTTTGTTGTTGTCATATATTTTTATCGTAAATCCATCAAATGTCAGAGAAAATGTAGTTTTGGAGCCACATCATCAAAGTATAATCAACGTACATACTACTATCAGTAGAGAGATTTTTTTCATTCAATTTACCATCTAAGGTCTAAAGCTTCAGTTTTTATATTAGATAAACATATAGGTAATAGCTAAGAGGACACCAAGTGTAACTCAGAAGATAAATGATCTGATATAAATTTTATTTTTGTGCGGATGATCTTCTTCATATCCGAGTTGGATGCGTGCAAGAATATATCCAAACATTGTTCCACAAAATACCAAATATCCTGGCATCAACATTTGCTTGATGATGAGTTCGTATTCTGGGCCGAAAATTACACCTCCTCTCAAAAGGAAAAGTCCAACAACTATGGTAAGAAAAAAGAAAATTCACTTAATTATTTCAAAAAATGTATTCATGTCTTATAGCTAATTGGGTAAATAGATTGTTTATACAAAGTTTTTTCCACGATACGTTATTTTCAAATATTCTGTATCTTTTGGATAATTTGTTCCATAAGACCGATATCTTCTTCGTTAAGTTTAGTTTCATCTCCTGATTGTGTTTTTCTAGCATCAATGAGTGCTTTTGCTTCAGCAGTTACACCAGTATTTACATCTACTCATTCACTACCAGCAACCGTAGGTACTATTCATGAATCAAATGCTCCAGTAAATTCTTCCATAGCTGATGATGGAACAACTACACCGGTAAGTTCTGTCCCGGTAATTTCTGTTCATGTCATAACCGCACCTGTAGAAAGTCCAGGTAATGTAGGTGTTTTAAGTGTACATCCTGTGATACTAGCAGTAACTAGTAACAACCCTAGCATGTATAATTTTTTCATGTTTTTGTTTAAAATTTAAAAAATCACCAGAATAGTACTGGTTTCAAGGCAAAAATCAAATAATTTTTGTTTCTTGTTTGTCGTTGAAAAAGCAGAGTAACTTCACTACTCTATTAAAAAAACTTTTGTCCTCCTTTTGAAAAGGAAGAGGTATCCGCCGATGCGGATGGAGGATTTAAAAGTATTTTACTCCATAAATCCCTCTCCCCTTCGGGTTTCTCCCTTTTACAAAGGGAGTCAGTATTTTAATTATTAGTTATTGAATTATGTTCCTCGCAGTCGATAAACCAGCACGAATTACGAGTTTTGATGTGATCCGCATCTTCAGGCGTCATTGGCCGAAGCAGAAAATGTGACATAGTGGAACGCTTGATCCTATGGCTACAGGACTAATGATTCTCGCACTCGATAAAGACACAAAAAAACTCACAGAATTAATCTGACTGGACAAGTCCTATATCGCTACGATTGATTTTTCTAAATTGACGGACACGCGAGATATGGAAATTTGGGAGAAAATTACGAATTTTGAGCTCGTAATGAAAGAGGGAAAAAAGTTTGGATTAGAAATGGAAAATTGAACAATTGAAGCGCCTACATTAGCTGAAATTACAAAAAGATTAGATAAGCTTATCCCTGAATATGATTTACCACTCCCCGCTTTTAGTGCAAAAAAAATCGCGTGAAAAAAATCGTACGATGATGCAAGAGCAGGAACTATCAGGGAAGAAAATAAGGTAATGAAGGTCCAGAAATATGAAATTTTGAAGTATGATTTTCCTATTTTACAATTGAAACTCGATGTCGGTTCCGGAACGTATATCAGATCTATCGCCTATCGGCTTGGTAAGGAATTATGAATGGGAGGCACTTTGATCCAACTGAGGAGAACAAGAATTGGTACCTACGATATCGATCAGCTTCTCAACTGGGAAGAACTACATAATACCTATAAAGACACCATAGAAACCATTAGATATACTATATTATAATACATTATTTATTGACTTTCTATTATATATACATATAAGATATAAAATATAAATAAATATTACCCGTATCTATGAAAAATAAAAAAATCTGTCCTCATCCGTTTTACACAGATGATAGGATAGAAACCAAAATTCTCAAAGAACTTTGTAATCTTGGAATTTTGGACGAACGACATGCATTATTGTGTTTTCCCGATTCAGCAACAATACACATCGGGTATTTGGATACAAAAGAAATGAATCCGAAACACATTCCATCATTCGATGGAACATATATCAAAATATACCTCTATTGTAGCAATAATCCCGTTGGAGCTAACGGCACTATCTCTACATTCAAAGAAATGCAACTTTTCTCTTTAATCTACAGTAATTGGGGACCCATAGTTACTGCATTATTACCATCAGTTTCTCAAGAAGAACCATCTGTATATGAAAAGGCAAAAGAAAATGTTGCCACGTGGAACGCATAAAAAAAATTCATTATTGTATGTCCGACGGTATTCGTCGGCTTTTTTTAATCATTGACATTTTTTATTAAATCATTATAAAACATTTTATTTTATCTTATATGAACTCATGAAAATTTCTGTAAAGAAATTTGAGCAAATACTTCCTGAATGTCGAAGCAAAGAAACTTCTGGTGATATGGAATGATGGTCTCCAGAAAATCCTTCACATAGACAATGCGATGTAACTGCTCTCCTTTCACATACACTTTTATGATATGATATTTATGCAGAAAAAGTGCTCCTTGAAAGTGGTTATGAAAACTACCATTATTTTAATAAAAATAAAAAAAACAAAGCCATCCGTCTTTGTGAAGAACAATTTGTTCAAGATAAAATCATTCAACACAATCCTGAAAAATTATTAAAAAATGATAGAATCGATATATTCCTAAGTTTATATCCTGATATTAAACAAAGATACACTCTTCTCGAAAAAAAATTTTTAGAAAAACTCTCAACAAAAAACATTAAAAAAAGAGCTGAAGAACAACTTCAAACAGCATTATCTTAGTTTTTTATTTTTTGTTATTGTCCATGAAAGAAGATAGCATAAGCGAAGAAATTACCAATGAATTTAATGAGCTTTTGGAAGATAGTGAATGATTACAGGATGAAAAAGAAGACATTGTAGAGTACATCAATAATCCTTATGGAGCTCAGTGTACTGCTAAATATTAATTTTTTTATTACTCGTACATTTTAAAAAACTATTTTCTCTTATATACTACGAAATCCATTTCATCAGTTTGTTCTCTTTCTACCTCACTAAATTCGTTTTCAAATTCAGGAAAGCTTGTGTCTCATTCATAAGCTTTTTTTATTTCCGTCAAATAAATGACATCCGCCATCGGAAGAAATTGGCGATAAATACTGGCTCATCCGATGATAAAGATCTGATCAATATGTTCTGTATTGAGTTGTTTCATCATATTTTCTATACTATCATAGGTTTCCAACCCTTCGACTGGTTCTTTGGAGAGAATGATATTTCTCCTATTGGGAAGCTCTCTTCCTATCGAAAGAAAGGTATTGTATCCCATCACGACGATATGTCCACTGGTGACTTTTTTGAAATGCTGTAAATCTGCAGAATAATGTCGAGGAAGTTGATTTTTGTTTCCGACAATCCTATTTGAAGCCATCGCGGCAATCATATTTATAAGCATACTAACAACTTAATGGATTAAAGATATAGTGAAATACTATGTATTTATTTTATTTTTTCAATGAATTAAATAGCGGAAAACAAGTTTAATCGTATTGAATTTTCCTGCTGGAAAGTCTGCTCTGATGGTCTAGTGAGGAAAAATGCCCAAAACTGGATTCCTTTCAGTCAAATGGCGGATCATTTTTCCTAGAGTTTTTGCTTACTTTTGGGGCAATGCCAAAAGTAAGCCCAGCGGAGCGTTTAAAAAAAATAATGTATAAAAAACTTCAATTGCTTTTTTGCCATATATTTTTATACTAAGAGTCACATTTTATACCTCTATTGATTACTTTATGACTATATCAACACAGGCACTTCTCAAGAAGTACGAAGACATCATCAAAGAAGAAGTAAACGTAAAACACGTTGAAGAACTCGATGATTCGTTGAAAATACAAAAAACGTTCAAACCTATTGGCTCTCAGCTTTCTGCTAAATTTGGTAAAGATACGGGGAAGATTATCCAGTATGGAAAACAAGGAAATATCAAAGATGCCGGTGACGGGAAAATGATTATTTTTGATAATGATGGTAATGAATGGATGCTCGAAAGTGGTGAATACGAAATAGCATATGAGGGTTTAGAGGGAAACACTACCGCAGTCGATCAGAATATCATAGCTAAATTGGATCTTGAACTCACGCCCGCACTCCAGAGAGAATGAGTTGCTCGTGAAATCTCTAGATTTTTGAACCAAATGAGAAAAGACGCTGACTATAGTGTGGATACGAAAGTTGTGATGTTGTACTCTACAACCGATGAAAACTTGGCGAATATTGTGAAGGAGTTTAAAGACTTTTTCAAACATGAAGCATTAATTTCTGACATACAATCAACAGATAAACCTGAAGGAGAAATCGTCGCATTATTTACTAGCAACGAATCGACTATCAACTTTGCGTTAAAGAAATAATTTTATATTACCTATTCCTATGCAGTGTTTTGACTACGCACTTAAATATATTTATCGTTATCCCAAGACTGAAAAAGAGTTGAAGATTCAGCTGTATACGAAATGATATAATACCAAAGATATCGATCGGGCCATAACCGAACTTAAGAAAAAAAATTATGTAAATGATGAAATGTTCGCAGAAAGTTATATCAGAAGTGAAGTTGTGAACAAAGGAAAACCAGCGATTAGAATCATCCAAAAATTATATCATAAATGAGTTCCCCAAGAAATCGTCAGAGATATTTTGAAAAAATATGAGAATGAAATGGGTGAAGGTATCCATGATAAAATCAGAAAAGAAATCGCAGCATATAAGAAAAAAGAGGTAGATGGATTTGATATCATCCAGAAACTAATGAGAAAATGATATAAGCTTGAAGACATAAAAAAAGTTATCGAGAACAAATAGATAAAAATATTTTGCTATTGTAATTATTAAATATGACTATAGGTTTTACTACACCACCAGAAAATTTTAAAAGTACGATGATTATCGTAGGAATTTTCTGTATATATAATGACAAACTCCTCTACCTTTTAAAACAGGACCATAAACACGAATGAGGGAAATGGACCGATCCTTCGGGAAAAGTAAACCTTGGCGAAGAACCTAAGCAAGCAATGCTCAGAGAACTATTTGAAGAAACATGAATTCAATTGGACGATATAGAATTTGTGAAAACATATTATGAAAGATACCCAGATATGGATTTTGTCTATCACAAATATAGATGCGTTTTACAACAGGAACCAACGATCATTCTTAGTCCAGGAGAACATAAAGCATATAAACGAATTACTCCTCAAGAAGCATTAGAAGACAATCTTATCTTAGGGGAAGATGAGATTATTAGAGACATTTATAACATCAAATAAAAAATATTTACTACTTTATACTTTGTACTAAAAAGATGGGAAGATGGCATAGTATCGCAGCTAGAAAAGCATCATGAGATGCGAAGAAATCACAAGCGTATGCAAAAGTGTGAAAAATCATCCAAATAGCTGCTAGAAAAGGAGCGGATCCCAAAATGAATCCATCACTCGAACTCGCACTCAGCAAAGCAAAACAATATAATCTTCCGAGAGAAGTTGTAGAAAAAGCAATTTTAAAATGATCTGGTCAGCTTGAAGGAGAAAATCTTGAAGAAATATTCTACGAAGGATATGGTCCAGAAGGCGTAGCATTACTTATCAAAGCGTTGACGCCCAATACCAATAGAAGTGCTATGAGTGTAAAACAAATCATGTATAAATATGGTTGAGTACTCGGGGCTATCGGTTCTGTAGCTTGGCAGTTTAAAGAACAGGGAGTTATTGTCATCGATGGTATCAGTGAAACAGTTCAAGAAAAATGAAAGACTAGTGAAAAAGTTCACCCGCTAAATAAAGATGAACTCGAAGAACGTGCTATGGAACTTCCTATAGCGGATATTGAAGTCGATGAAGATAGTGTGGTAATTTATGTCGACAAGACAAATTTTTCTCTTGTACAAAAAGCGCTCGAAGCATTCCATTATCATATGCTTGAATCAGATATCCAATTCATTCCTGAAAATACGGTTAAGCTTGATGAAGCAAACACCAACAAACTCTATACCCTCCTCGACGCACTAGATGACGATGAAGATATCGATCATGTTTGGCACAACCTTTGAAATTAGAATGCTAAATGCTAAGTGTTAAATGTTAAATAAAAAATTTCATTCTACTTAGAACTTAACACTTAGAACTTAGAATTTATATTTGTTTATTTACAAAGTCCTGCATCAGAAAGCATTCTATACAGTTCGAACAGCTTTATAGTTTTTTTATAATTACTCAATGTTGGGAAATCAGTATTGAGTTGATCAACTATTCCTTTAAGTTCTCGGAGATTATCTCCATAGCTCTTGTCTATTTTGTTGACGTCAGAGAGTTTCATAATTGCACTTTGAATAAGACTAATTCCATCTTGCGTAGTAAGTGGTTTAACTTCACCCAAACATTTACTACCAAGTGCTTGAGCTATTTGATCTACTTCTTGTGCGCTCGCACTTCTTCCGTAGACGACGATGGTAACTTTTCCTTGATACTTACTATTGGCAGCGTCAGAGAGTGTCGGTGATTTTATTTTGTCGAATTCGAATGATTGAATCGAGAAGATTGGTGGTAATTGCAACATAAATCTCTTGAGATTTTCCGCTCCGTTGGTACCAAAATCCGTACCTAAGAGATAGCCAAATGTCGGAATGTCTCTGTACCTTTCTCTAAATTTGTAATAGCATACTTCGTCGGTTTCGTTGTTACATGAGATAATACTTTTGATGGTCTTATCGATAATAGTGTCATCAATGAGTGTGTTTTTACCACCATTGTATATCCGATTATACAAATTATATCAAATCAATTTATCCTGATCTATTGCCTGACCTGATCAAAATGTCGTCGTATAACTACTTTCCAATGCTTTGATTTCTGTCGCCTTTCCTTTTTTTATTTCTCCTCGAAGATAATAAAAGAATTCATTGATGAGAGAAATATTTTCTTTATTCGATGTCATAGAAAGCTTATCTGCAAGGAGAAGAAATGCACGTTTAGAATTTGCTACAAAGGAAACCGTGATTGGCATATTAAAAAATCCTGAGGTATCCTCTGTAATATCTCCTATATTCATATCAAGTATATCATTTGATTCGTTATTGTCTCAAAGGTTTTTGAAAAAGTCACCTCGTTTTTGAAGTAAGGTAATATCATTGAATGGATTCTTTTCGAGAAATTTTATTCAGATTAAATTAGTATCTATTTTGTCGGTGTAATTTTCTTTCCATACGTTGAGCGAAGGAAGATAGACGTATTTGAGTAAGTACGTATATGGTGTCTGGAGCGATGAAAGATAGTCTGTATATTTGGATATTTCTCACTCAGTGGTTGTATTTTCTTGAATCAAATCTTTGATAGTATCTGAATTTTTGAGGATATTTTGCGTAATAGGATCAGCTTCTAACGTACGTGTATCATAACTTGATAAGGTATTGAGCACAGAAGATTTTGCGTTGAGCGAAGTGATATCGTTATAGAGTTGGATACCAAAAAATATCGCTAAAGCAGAGGTTATTATAGCTATGATCAACATTATTTTACTATTGTTTTTATTGTCTTTGAAAAAATTATAGAGTCAAGTTAGATATTTTTTTATTACATCAAGAAAAGAGGTAATCTTCTGGAGATCTATCTTCAACACCTTTTTTTGTGGCGCTTGGTCTATCATATTCGTATTATGGCGAAGAAGTAAAAATCGGGTCTATATAATCACTGATCTCTCTTTCTGATCATTTCTGGATGGGGAGAACAAAATCCATTGTCGAGTTATTGACGTTGAAGACTGAACTTCCTATCTTGATAACCTTTGGAGATATTTTGATTGATTTAGCATCGATATTTTCTGAGACAACGAATACACTTTGTTTTATAAGATTTAATAAATTACTCAGAATGAAAATATGTGGGTTGATAATTCCTTTCTTGATCAATGCGACCTCGTCTTGTTTGAACGTATTTACGTCGACAGTGAAGCTGATTTGTTTTTGTGTTGGATCATATTTTTTGAACGTGATAGAAAAACTTGGTAAATCTGTCTGTTCTAATTTTGTATCTACATAATACATCATCTTCTTGAAAAAGTTTGTATCCGGTGGCGTTTTCTCTTTGTCCACGAGTGCATAATATCTATCAAAATCGCCGACCATATTACAGTCGTAATCGATTTCATAGGGATTGAGATAACAGTTGTTGAGGTAGACGAGAATATCTTTTTCTCCTCTATCTGCGAATGTATTCATTTCCGTCTGAACAGTTGCTGGTGGTAATTTAAGCGCATTAGCTAGGCTAGAAACGAAGGTATCTAAATAACTAAAGACTTTGATTGCACTACTAAATTTAATGATCTCGAGTGAAAGCAAATATTTTTTGATAGATGTTGAATACTCTTTGTTTTCTAGCATGGTATACAACTCCTGTGAAAAAAATCCGTACTTGGAAATATCTTCTTTGAGTGTTGTCAGCTTTTGATTATTGGTTACAAATATATCTGAAAATCCATTGAGTGCCAACTGAAGGATATCTTTTTTCTGGATATAACTCAGTGTTTTTTCGTTGATAACTTTATCTACATTTGTTTCTTCTCCACTACCTACAATCGATAATGATGTATATTGTTGATAATTACTGAGATGTAATGTTTTGTCGAGAAACGTTTGTCATTGTTTGTAGGTATCTATGTAGGTCTGGTAGGTTGGACTAGGAATTGCTTGTGAAGCGTAATAGACATAACGGCTGTATAAGCGTAAAATTACTGATGCTATACCCGTTACTAGGATAACAAAAAATGATATCAAAAACAATTTTCGATACTGATTATGATATTTCGATTTATTCCTACTCATCAGACCACTATCACCCAACGACACATGATTTGCTTTCGTTTCGCTTGGTTGAATTATCGTCCCAAGATTTAGATTTTCCAATTTTAGTTCCTCTCTCGGTGCCCTTGTTCATTCTTCTTTATTAGCTTCAGAGATAAGGTTGGGAGCGGTTGGTTGTATTTCTAAATCATTGAGTTTTAAATTCGATAATCATGAAAAATCTGGTCCAGATGAACCTGAAGTATTGATATTTGGTGTAGTTGTATTTTCGTTTTGTTTCTCTTCTGTCATTGAGACTATCTGAATAAAATCTCGTACTATGAGTATAATCAGAATGGACTGAAAAACCAAAAAAATAGCCCTCTTGAGCTATTTTGGATTGACAAATTTATAAAAAATGACGTGTTTACTCCCCCAACCCCTCTCCCGCCTTGCGGGACCTTGTTCCACAAAGGGGAGAAATTCCTCCTCTATTTTAGAGGAGGGTTGGGAGGAGTAAAAAAAACAAAAAAAAACCGGGACGAATACCGTCCCGATGTAATATTGTATTGATGATAATCACCAATTTTTCTTTATAAAGTCCATCACTTCATTAGATGGCCGAGCTCGCATAGTAGTGGACATAGAAAAAAAATCCGAATCATGTTTACCAAGCTTATCGATAAGCTTTACCAATCTGATGAAAATCTTTTTGATGCTCTTTTTGGTTTCTTCATCAAACTTAAGTTTTTTATCCTGTAAGGAAAGAAAAATTCCCTTTTCGATGATTTCAACATAGATTCCAATGTCGATGGTCATATCACAATCAGATATTTTCCCTTTGCTGTGCTGGAAAGAATTGATACTACGAGTGATTGCAGCGACATTCGATTGGACAAGATCCTCGAAACAACGAGCCTCAAAGGTAAGTCCTACATTTAATTTTTCTGATGCAAAAATGATTGAAGGAATGATTTCTGTATACATATATTTATTTTTATTTATTTATCTTATATATATTTCCTATAAAATGTCAACAATTATTGAAAATATCCCTCAGGATAATTTCGACCTCATAAAAATTTTCAATGCTTCAAATTTTCATTGGGTCTCAATTAAAAAAAATCCCTTTTTTTACTCCCCTAACCCCTCTGAAACAAAGGAGAACAAAAAAATGCCCACCTTCGTGGACAAGTCCCTCTATTTTAGAGGGATTTAGGGAGTAAGAAATTATCCTCTAAACTTATATATCGTCCTTCAAAAATATTTTCTATTTTTGATTGAACGATATATAATTTCCTGCTATAATAATTCCTCATTATATTTTGGAATTATTTATGTAGGAAATTATAGTAGAGTTTAAATACCCAGTATAAATACTTATTTAACACAATATCATAACTTCCATATAATTCACTTTTGCTTCCACCTAACGATTCTTTGAAGGTACTTACGCTTGCAAGTGGATGTTTGTCGAAACCTGTTGGTGCTCACCCACCTGTATCTACAATGGTAAACCCATTTTCTCTGGCTCGTGAAAAGAGTTTAAATTTCAAAAAATGTTGTACTCCTATATTACTAAACCTTCTATCGAAAAATCCATATGGACAGTACATAAATTTTTCATCGAACAAACAAATCGTTCATGCAATCATTTCGCCATCGAGAAATGCGCCGATCAACATTCATTTTCCCTTCTCAATATATTTCAAAAGTCATTCGTACTGTAATATTGAGATAGTATTGAATCCTTTAGTGTCTGCGGTTTTTTGTCGTTTAGAAAAAAATATTTCGTAATCTTTTTTGTCGATGATACGATACTGCATTCCTCCCGCGATAGATTTTTTGATGCGTTTTCTACAACTTTCATTCATATCTTTGAGAAGTTCTTCGTTAGATTTTGTGGTATCGTAAACGATTCCTGCAGTCGGCATATTCTCTCTAAATGCTGGTATAATCTGATAATCTAGCTGTAATCTTTTTTGCAATCCAAGTCTGAATGCTTTCATATCTTCTTTGAATTCGTTACATTTGTGTCGACTATTTTCGAACGTAACGATGTCATTGATAATTCCTAATTGGAAGAAAAATCATTTTCCATTGAGTTTTTTGCTCAGGTTTGCTAATTCTTTTTTGACATATTCCGTGTCCTCGGGAAGCTCTATTCCCATGATCTGATATCGTCTTGTCGTGAAGGGTCAGATTTTTTTTTCTTTGATAGAGCCGAAGTATTCTTTACCAAAAAGCTCAACCGTAAACATAGGTTTACAATAGATCTCGTGCTGGATATCCTTTCGAAGTTTGGATTGGTAAAAATTGTACATCACCACCTAGCAGATAAAGATTATTCTACAGTTATATGTATTTCTCCTGTTTGAAAACTAACTTTTGTAGCTCTTGTCCCTGACATAATATCATCAGCAAATACAGAAAGATCATTTTTGGAAGTAACTATAAGATGGGCTAATTCTGTTCATAATCATAATTGTTTTTCTGTCTTATATCCACGTACCTTTTCTATAACGGTAAGTAATTCTTCTACTGCAGGATTGATGATTGCTAGATCCTGCGCGATAGGAAATACATCGTTGTTTGGAAATGATAAGGTATGAATAGATTCAGATTTTATATCATTTTTATAATATGTCTGATATAATTCTTCCGTGATAAATGGTAGATATGGTGCTATAAGTTTTATAATAGCTGCGAAAGTATGATAGAGCGCAAATTGAGCGGAAAGTTTTTGTTTATTTCCGTCAGCGTATTTTTCTGGTTTGTAGATTTTTTCTTTGACGATCTCTAAATAATTATCACAAAAATCATGTCGGAAGAATTTCTCAAATTCAAGTTTTGCTTGACCATATTCATAATCATTGAGATATCCAGTCATGGCTTTTGATGTAGTATTTATCTGATTAAGGATTCGAAGATCTATAGGATACAAATCTTTTTCGTCCATTTTTGTAGTAGTATCGAAGTCAGATAAATTCATGAAAACAAAATTTGCTGCGTTTCGTAATTTTGTCACAAGTTTTTGTCCGATCTTAAATTCGTTTTCATCGAACATAATATCTTTACCAAGTTGTCCTCAAGAAGCTCGATATCTCACTGCATCAGCTCATCGTGTTACAATCACTTGTTCAGGATCAAATTTTGCATTACCCTTGGATTTTGAAAATTTTTCTCCTTTTTCTGCGAGACAAAATCCTGACATCATTACATCATGAAATGCAACTTCTCCGGTAGCAAAATGACTTTGTAATGTCGTATATAATAACCACGTACGGATTATATCATGTGCTTGTGGTCTCAAATTCATCGGTAAGATTTTCTGAGTATATCCATCTCTTTCGAGATATTTCTGATTGATTTGTGGAGTAAGTCATGACGTAAACCATGTATCAAGAACTAATATTTCTCCTCTTACTTGTTCAGTAGTATAGCCATCTGGTAATTCAGATGTTGGGTCGATTGGACCTCTTGCTAATTGTTCTGCACTTGGTAAAATTATTTCGTCATTTGAAACATTATATCGTACAGGAATAGGTATTCCGTATTTTCTACTACGAGAAATATTTCGATCTCGTTCAAGATTTTCTATCCAATCGTTTGATCTTTTTTTCATAAATTCTGGATGCCATTTCATTTTATCATTTTGTGCGAGCAATAATTCTTTTTTGTCGAGTAAATTTACAAACCATTGTTTGATAGGGATAATCTCTACTGGCACCTTTCCTCTTTCAGAAATCTGTTTGGATTGGACTATCGGATCCCTTTTTTCTACAATTCATCATTTGGACTCAAAAAGTTCCATAATTTTTTCTCTCGCTTCACTAATCTTGAGACCGTCTATTTCTGGCACTCCTGTATTTTGCATTTTACCATATCTATCGATAACTATTTTTTCTCAAAGATTATGTTTTTTTATCCAATATACATCAACTTCATCACCATAGCTACAACACATTACGACTCCTGTTCATTTATCCATTTTTACTTTATCGTCAGCCAAAACTGGTACGCTAACACCGATTGGTGTCGTAATAGTTTTACCTACATATTTGGTAAATCTCTCATCATCAGGATGAACGAAAACAGCACGACACGCAGGAAGCAATTCTGGTCTTGTAGTAGCGATTACAAGGATTCCCCCACAATCCAATGTGAAATTTAAGTAATTGAAAAATTCATTAAATTCCTGTTCTTCTGTCTCCGCTTGTGCAACAGTTGTTTGCATTTTAGTACACCATAAAGCAGGAAATTCTTTGAAGACAATATGTCATTCACTATATAATTTTACAAATGTTGATTGTGAAATTTGTTGCACCTCAGGAGAAATCGTAGTATATGATCTCTTTCGATCAACCGACAATCCCAATGATTTTCGAAGATCAGAATATATTATTTTATACTTATCTACGACGTCTAAACATTTTGCGATGAAGTCTTTACGTTCTACATCTTTGATATTTATCCCCAATTCCTTTTCTACCAATTGCTCGGTTGGAATTCCGTTATTGTCATATCCCATAGGATAGAAGACATTGTATCCAGACATTCTTTTAAATCTCGCGATGATTTCCGCTTGAGTATACGAAAAAATATGTCCGATATGAATTTTTCCTGAAACGGTAGGAGGAGGTGTATCTATAGAATAGACTGGTTTCTTTTCATCTTTGGAAAACATAAAAATCTGTTTTTCTTCTCGATGTTTCTGCCATTTGGCTTCTGATTCTTGATAATTGTACTTGTTTGCCATTTTCTGAAGTAACTATAAAATTAGGTGATTTGTGTATACTTAGTTGGCTGGAAATTTCAAGGTTAAAAGGTATGCACTGAGATAAAAAAAAATACTATCAAGAAATAATATTTCATTGTAAAAATTTTCAAAATACATACACTCAAGTGTCGTAATTTCTTTATTTTTTTCTATCATTATGAATCATATAAATAAACCAATGGATAATATTGTTAGAGAAACTCCTATCCAACTTATATTCAGAATAGTTTGGATCAGTATAATATTCAATATCATTTATGCTACTCTCTCTATCCTCGGAGATAGCTCTAGCATATTCGGTAACTGAAGTGCTGTCGGCTCTATTACTTATGATACATTTTTCTTACTTCTATTTATAATAATACAGCTATTAATCATTACATATCTCATTATCAGTCGATATAGTGTCTATTATAAAATAGAGGAAGACTATATCCTCCACAAGACGGGAATTTTGACAAAAAGAGAGGAAAGGTTTAAACTTAATGGTATTAGAGCAATACATATTCACAAAAAATTTCGAGGTAATCTGTTACAATATGGAGATATAGAGATCATTGCACAAATGGATAAACAACAAATCACGTTATATGCCATACCAAATCCGGAACAACTCGTATATTTTATAGGACAAATTGAAAATACACAACAATAATGTAATTTTCTTTACTCATCTATACTTCAAATATCTGTATGTGAATACTTATGATATTTCTATGACTTATCTTCTGATCACTCGGCTCTGTCATGATGACCAGATTTTCTGATTGAATAACGCGAACAAAACTTCGTGGGTTTTTTTTCGGTCGTTCACAATGTCCTGATTGTAAACATATTTTGAAAGCAAAGAATTTAGTGCCCGTAGTAAGCTATCTCGTTCAATGAGGGAAATGTGCATATTGTAAGAAAAAAATCAGTCGAATATATCCCGTCTTAGAAATATTGTGTGCCATTGTTTTTCTCATCACGTATTTCTTATTAAAAGATTTCTGAATGGAAACATTGGTTTTCTGACTCTTGATGAATCGATTCCTTATTCTCCTTTTGGTGTATGATCTGCAGACATATGAATTACATATGGTACTACGAATACTTCTCACAACTTTGGGCGTAGTAGCAAATATTAATATCTCTGGAGGAAGCGATGGAAATTTTTTGATGAGTACTATTATGTTTGGAATGACGTTTTTTTTGATCTATGTATTTGCGAAACGATATGTGCAGATGAGATTTAAAAAACATGAAGAATGATTTGGCCAGGGAGACGTCTTTTTGGCGGTAAGTATATGACTATTATTTCCCATCGTTCTCTGGTTCCAACACCTTTCATTCTCTCTCATGCTGTTAGCAAAGACCTTGATTTTGTTTGTCATATTGAGTAGTATTATTGGGTTAATTGGCACATGATGAGCATATCTGATTACCAAAAAAGCTCGTAAAATAATTCCTTTTTTTCCAGCCATGATTATCGCATTTTGGATACTTGCTTGGAAACTTAGTTTCTTTATCTCTCTTGTCTTTCCTCTCGCATGATAACAAAAACCGTTATACCAGTTCAAGAAAAAACAGTATTTTCACGAAAGTTTTGGACATTTTGAATCTTGAGTATCATTGCTTATGCACTCTTGTTTTCTACCTTGTTTATGAATTTTTTGGTACTTCAATCCATGATATATGTCTTGGTATTTTTTCTTTTTTTCCATTTCTTCTATCTCGAAATCCGTAAATTTCCGATCAAATATTTGCTTATAATTATGCTCATTGTTAGTATTTTTGGATGACTTTTTATCGGATATAGTCATTTTTTTCTCATACTTTCTGTGTGGTGTATCAATGCGGGAATCGTAATGCTTGCACGATATCTTCAAGGT
The DNA here is from genome assembly GCA_026397515.1 of candidate division SR1 bacterium. Taxonomy (GTDB): domain Bacteria; phylum Patescibacteriota; class Gracilibacteria; order Absconditabacterales; family Absconditicoccaceae; genus CAJBLF01. The sequence continues at coordinate 24,186 of JAPLUU010000004.1, forward strand.
GAATCTCATGATAAAATCAAATTCAGTTCTATAAATTATTTCAATGTCGGTGGATATATTTTCACGGTATTTATTACCCTAGGATATAGTTTTTTCGTCTTGGGATATTATGCAAAATTTCCGTTTACGTGTCAAAATCTTTCTGATGCATCAAATCGCGTAATCAACATATTTACCCGTCCTGTAGTGGCTTGAGTAACAAAAGTAAAGACGGATACAAGTACGTTTTTTACTACAAAAGTAAAAGATATCGCCATAATCGGGCAAGATATTTCTTTACAGACAAAACAATCCAATTATTCTTTGATTGTACAAAAATTTAATCTCTTCAAAAAAAATCTTGTCGATCAGACCCTCAAAGATAATACTATGGTCAATATGGGAATATGTGATTACCTGCTTGGCCAAATGAACCAAATCTATAATAATCCAGCATTCAAAACTTCCGTGATTTTATTGATGTTTTTACTACTTTATAGTTTTGTAAGAATTGTGTTTTGGGTGATGACAGGTATCGCTTTTGTAATATTTAAAGTACTCTTTGCATTGAAAGCATATCGTGTGCATACAGAAATGAAAGAAGTTGAAGACCTTGAATAGCACACATTGACTTTGTTTGAAAAATAAATATCATATGTAAAATACAAATATATAATATATGAACAAAAAAACCAAACACAAACGCAGACGCATTAAGGTACGACAGTTTTTTGAATTTATATTCTTACCGATTATTATTAGTGGTCTTCTTCTCTTACTCATGGTATGGGTAATGATCGAGCCATTAGGTATTCGATTTTCATCTGAGATACAGATGTTAACTATATTGATTATTATAATCATCGTTATCGGAAGCGTATTATTCGAGATTTCCAGAATAATTATAAAAAAACTTATGCATTATTCTAATCCCGATATCATCCAAAGTATGATCAAAAAACTTTTTAAGAAATGATACTGACTTGCGTTTTTCGTGGGTCAGTTTTTCTATTTGAAATTTTTGTTCACTATCATATATACATAATATGTTTTTTTGTAGGGGCAATTCATAATCGCCCAAAGCGGATACTATCCGCCCCTACGTTTATTATTTATTACTAATTATGCATAAACCAACAATAGTTGCACCCGGGTGATCACACGATAAAGCTATGGTAGCGAGCCATTACGGAGCTGAAGAAGTCTACGTCGGTGTACCATTCACCTCTTTGAGAATGAGGCAGAATAAAATCTATAGTTTTGATGATGTGAAGAAAACTGTAGACGATTTACATGCCAATGGAAGCAAGGCGTTGCTCACGATGAATATTTTTCCGAGAAATGCAGATATCAAAATATTTGAAGATACGGTAAAAGAAATAGCGAACGTCGGTGCTGATGCTATCATTTTTTCTGATCCAGGAACGTTTCATATTATCAGAAAATATTTGCCAGATATTCCCCTTCATATGAGTACACAAAGCTCGACTATGAACTGGGCTGCGGTTAAATTTTGGAAAGATATGGGTGTAAAAAGAATTGTCTTCGCGAGAGAATTATCGTTGGAAGAAATCAAAGAAATTAGAGAAAAAGTTCCATGAATGGAAATAGAGGTATTTGTCCATGGTGCTATGTGTATGAGCTATTCTGGACGTTGTCTGCTCGGTGACTATATGAGTGGAAGACCAGGTAATAAGGGTGAATGCTCGCATGCATGCAGGTTTAAATATAAAGTACGACTTGAAGAAGAACGTAGACCAGGAAAGTTATTTCAGCTCGAAGGAGATGAAGAATGAAGTCATATTTTGTCGTCCAAAGATTTGTGTACGATAGACAAACTCAAAGAAATACTCCCGTACGTCGATGCGATCAAAATTGAAGGAAGAAGCAAATCAGAATTTTATGTCGGAGCTATAGTAAAGGCATATAAACACGTCCGTGATGCGATTGTTGAATGAAAAAAAATAGATGAACATATAGCAAATTTGGTGAATGTGATTCCGCACAGAGCATATCGGGATGGATTTTTATTCAATACATTACAGGATTTTCCTGAATGAGAAACTCCGATTGGCTCAACGACTTTGGATAGCGCTTGACCATTATTCAACAGAAACTACTTCGGAATGTTTTCTGATCAATCCATAGAAAAAGATGGTAAAAAATATTTTCATATCGAACCCAAAGAAGTCATCACTCCAGGAATGAAGATTAAATATTTGAGTCCTACAGAAATGGGTGAATTAGAGGTCTTAGACATCCTGGACGCCAAATGAAATCAGGTAGAAAAAGCACATTGTAATAGTTGAACAATGTATATGTTGACCGACAAAAAACTTGAAGGTTGGGAAATTTTATATGAATAAAATCTATCATGGTTGATTTCACTATCAATGTACAACTCGATCTTGAAAAAGATGCTCGAAATTATCGAAGAGCTTTTAATGCCAACACGCATGCAATCAAACGGAAAGAACAAGTAGCGCAAATCACCATTATTGATTTGAACAAGATATCAGGCATGTCAGAACATGATACCTATATTTTTTTACGTGACTATCTGGAACAATTTTGGGAAAATAACAAACAAAAAGCTGAGGAAAAAATAAAAACAATGCAAGAAACATTGGATTTACACCAACAGCGTTTTTTTGTAGATATGGAAAAACTTACTAAACATTCTATCTACAGAAATGATTTCACTATTTTCCTTACCTCACTCAATCGCTGACCATATAATTATTCTTATTGATATACCTGGTCTTATATAGATTGGGATTGAGTGTGTAGAGCTTTCGTTCATGAACTTCTTCATTTTCAAACTATACATTATTATAAAGAGCATATCATGAGTAGACTTCATGATGAGAAAAAATTCGAAGATCTCAAAGAGTCGTTAACTTTTTTATTGAACTATGCACTCAAAGATAGCATCGAAGGATATGATATGTGATATCCACAACATCAAGAATTAAGAAAAAAACTCGAAGACTATCGAGTTCATTCAGATAAGGACTTTGATAAATTAATTGATTATGGATGTGATATACTTGCTAAGGAGTAATTTTTCTTCTCAATATACCAAATCTTCTTACGAGCCCCGCAAGTGCAAATATAAATATAGTTATACCTACTAATATGAAAGATGTCTGGATACCGAAGATGGTGGAAGATATTCCAAAAAGAATAATTCCTATCATTTCTCCTCATCTAGCAACAAATTCTTCTACTCCAGAAATTGTTCATTCATCTTTTGGATCCACACAGTCAGAAACAAATGCAGAAATTACAGGACGCATAATGGAAAGGCCAAATGATATAGCAAAGGTAATTATCATAATACTTCGGAATCATTCATTATATCCAAGTAACATGTAGAGAAAAGAAATAAAGAGCAATACGAAGAAAAGGAATTTTCTCTTGCTCGTATGATCAGCAATATTTCCCGTAAAAAAATCTATCAAATACGGTACACGCATTACAGCGAATACAATAGCAATCTCTGGAAGTGTTAAATGATTTTGTACAGAAACGATGGGGATAAAAATAAATCCTATATAATTGAGGAGATTAAACATAAATTCAAATCCAAGCGCATAATATAATCTGTGAGAATAATCTTTCATAGTTAGAAATGCTCTTTTGATTGCACGCAAAGAAAATACTTCAATAAAAAATCTGTGAATAAATGTATCTCTACCAAGAAATGCTTTGATTTTTTCCTTACTCAGACGAGGAAGTTGTTTATCCGTAAAAAATGAAATCACTGCAAAAAGCGAAATAAACAAAAACATATATGGCAAATCAACATACTTTACAAGTACTGCAGCAATGAGTGCGCCTACGACGTATGCAAGATTACTAGCTGAAAAATACAATCAGAATGATGTTCCCCTAGTATTTCTTTTGCTATGTTTACGGATAAATGCTTGATAGGTGGTGAGTAATGTCGCTGTTGCAAATCCGTTGAGTAAGACAGCAATCAAGAGAAATACTGGCGATTTTCATATCCCCGCAACGAAGTATAGTAGTCAGGTAATCACATATGCTCATTTACTCAAAAACAATACTGACTTGAGATCTGCATGATCATCTACTTCTCCGACAGGGATAGAAAACAACATTTTTCCTAATGATAATATTGCTCAGATTATTGAAATCCATAATACATTATCTACGATAGTCTTTATATATACAGAAAAAAATGTGTCCGCTCCAAGTCCTCGTCCTAAAAGAAATATAAATAAAGAAAAAGATACCATCCTAATCGAAATCGGAACTGAGAAAAAATCTTTTTTGATGATCTTAATAATAGTATTGTGTTCATGATTATTTTGTTCCATATATTTCTCGCTATATAAATAGTATATTGTAATTGTATTCAAAAACAAAAAATTGTCAAAAAATTGGATATAGTATATTTTCGATACATCAAAGTTTTTAAAATCAAAAAAAAATCCGCCTAAGCGGATTATTCTATAATAGTATATCTTAACGTTTCAACATAGTTGCTTTTCTAAGTCTTGCTCTTGTCCATCATGACTGTGGCGCATCTACGATTTCTGTACCACCGGCTGGTGTCCTAATAAATCTGTATCCATCTGGATCTGTTCTCAATCTTGTTTCTCGACAAATTTTTCTTCCTCTGAGAAATCGAGTATAATCACGACCTTTAGGATTTTTTACTACACCGACTACGCCGAGATCTTTTGCTTCTTCCATAGTGAGTTTTCTTTTTGGATATTCAAATCTCTTATTACCTCTGAGTCTGGTAGCTTGTCTTTGTTGTTGAGATTTCTTTTTAGCAATACCCTGCTTATTTGTTCTTGATGCCATTTTGCAATATGTATAAATAATAAATTATAGATGATAGAGTATGGAAATGTACTATAAATTCAAGGTAGACCATAAACTCACCGTTTTGATAGATGCTTGGTATATTTTTTTGGTATTAATTTAAAACTTTTGATTTTTGAGTTTTTTAAAATAGCCACGAACGGGAATCGAACCCGTGACCTCTCCCTTACCATGGGAACGCTCTACCGGCTGAGCTATCGCGGCATTATGGTAAATATCAGACGCTTATAATAAAATATCAAAAAAAATCAAACGCTTTCAAAAAATGATATCATTCTCTCTCGATATATTTCAATTCTTCTCTCTTTTAACATATTATATCATTTTTTTATAAAAATGGTATATCAAATAGAACTAAAAGGAACTCAAATTGAGTAAATATTTTTTTTCTGAGTACTATTGTATGTGTATCGGATATCTCGATATGACTAATACGCTTTTATTTGAGAAAGCCTTATTTGTATGTCAATTATTGATGACAATAGTCCAGAAACCGTAAGTGAAAGAAATTTATCGATTGACTGGATTGCGGAAGAAAACAATGTAAAAGATATTCAATCAAACTTAAGTGCTCTTAAGTCAGATATTTTAATTAAAATAAAAGCAGATAAAACCAATGAGTACTTTTGAACCAAGGTAACCGACAATGATGAACTCATCAATAAAGCTCTTGATGAACAATTTAAATCAATTGATCATAATGCAGAAAGTTTATTTGATACGTTTGCTCATTTACATGAGGATGAATTGAATACTATTATCAAGGCTGATGATATAACAGCACCTGCACTACTTAAAGATTTAGAAATTAAATTTGAAACATATTTATTCGATTCATCTGATATGAAAGATACATTCAACGCCATGAAAGCAATGGCGGGTGATGTAGTAAAATTTGAACTTACAGATTTGAGAGCAAAAGTCTTAGCTTCGACTACGAAAAAAGATGGTACAGAAGAAAATAATGGTAATGCTAATGTATTACTTAATAACTTATGAGAATGAACATGAGAAAATAAAGAAAAATATGATGGTACACAAGATTATGTGTCGAAATATCCAAGTTGGAAAGATATACCAGTTGGGAAAGAATATGATATAGAAAACATCTATAAAGATAAAAAAATTGAAAAAGTAATGGAAAGAATTTTTGATGATGAAAAAGATCAGAAAGAAATCAGAAAATGAACATTTAAAGTTAATCTCAGTAAAGAGGATTGACTTGCAGGTATAATTATTGCTATTCGTGAAGCAGTAAAATATAAAGATCTGGAAGATGAAACTGATCCAAATTATACATATACAAAAATCTTCAAAGGTATAAAATCACTTAGTGTAGATGAAACAACCGGAGAAGTTAGTTTATGATCAGATAATACACAACTGAGAAAAGAACTTGATAAACTCATCAAGGATGGATTACTTACTTACGAACGTAAATGAGGACTTGATCGAGAAATGAATAAAATTGCAAAAATACTTACCAGAGCACAACGAAAATATCTTGATGCATTCGCTGCACTTGCACAATCAAAAGACGATATAGAAATGGCTATCTTTCAGTGGAATAATTCATTGGAAGTAACCGGACAAAGCAATGAAGATGGAGAAGAAAAAACTCCAAGTCTCATCAATGCAAACAATGTATTAGAATTTTTATGTGACTTCAATGGTGAAGGAACTATTTCTATAGAATATAAAAGGAAAAATAATACAGAACAAAAAAATCAATGAGATGTAGGAACACTTTCTTGACCACAAGTGATGTGGACCATCGAACAAGCAATAAAACTCAAAGATGTAGAACTTGGGAAATGAAAGGGAGAACAATTGGTAATACAAAATATCATCAAAAATATGGATGTGAGTGATAGTAGAAAACTTACTAATACTGAAGAAGCATTTATAGATAATATGATGACAACTCCTGAATATTGTACCAAAGTTAATCTTAGTATACTCATCAATGGATATCATCCTACTTCTGAACAATTAGAAAAAGATAGAAAAGACGATACTATGAAATTAATATTTACTGTACTCCACAATAATTATAGTGATGCTGGAGAATCTTTTGATGGAATGCCAGAAATGAAAATATTATTTCAAGATGCCATCAAAAAAATTAATGGCTGAAGCGAAGAAGTTACTCCCGATCTAGAAGAAACACTTGTCGGTGATGAAGCAGAAAAAATAGCTGAGATTGACGATACTGAGGCACAAATAAAAGCAACTATCGATACTCGATTGGAAGAGGTAAAATGATTGGATAGTGAAGATCAGAAAGAACTCAGAGAACTTATCAAAACACAATGAGTAGTTCGTGTAAGAGAGACTATATTCACCGCTATTATGAAAGCGATGGACAATCTTACTATTACAACAAATGATTGAGCAAAAACAAATCTTCAAGCCGGATGACTATCAAAATCTCGAGAACTTCGTTCAACCAAAAAAGAGATTTTGGAGGAAACAACAAAGACACTTGTCGGCGGAGGCATCCATTATAGTGCAACAGATGGATTGAGACTCACTATAGGAATAGGACAAAATGGAAAGAGTAAATCAGGTAGAACTACACGAAATCGATGAGCAGAAACAGGTGTCGTAGTAGGGACTGAATGAATAAATCTCTATATAGGAATCTCATGAGAAGTTGCTGAACAATATAATTATGGAAATGTTATCAATGCAGATTTATCACAAGTCAAAAGTGCAAAATATCTTTGATTAGAAGCTTGAGCTAGTGCAAGCATCAGTGTAACTGATGGAACATGAGTAGAGGTTTCTGGTGGTATCAATCGACAACAAGATCCAGCAGAATGAATCAATCAAATCGATAAACACTATAGAGCGGTTTCAGAAGAAATTTTTGATATCAATGGATTGGATGTAAGTAAGATAAGTAGTAAGACAGAATTCTCTTCTTATATAGAAAACAAAATCACGGGATATACATGAGGCAAATATAAAAAATTTGTAGAAACGAATAAACAACACCTCAAAGACAATCTCGCCTTCATGATAAAATATATGGAAGCGAATAAATTTTTCTGAGATGATGGAAAAATCGCACAGCTTGATGATGCAAATAAGGAAATTGCAATGAATGCTTTATTGGATATTATCCAATCAGGAAGCATCGAAACACGAAGAAGTAATCTTATCGAAGGACTTCATGGTCATGTTGCACTTACTAAATTATCATTTGGTGTGACTACCAGTGCACTTACCTTTAGTAGTGATAAATGATCTTCAGCCACTCTCTGACAGGATAAATTTGGTATCGCTGGATTCTATATCGGACTCAGAATTTCAACATGGAGAAATATGTATGTACCAAATGATCAACAATATCTTTATACACAATATGAGATGGGACAAGGTGTCGCAGACTATATCAAAAATCCAGAACGTGATATACAAAAATATGCAGAATATCTTCAAGCATTATACAATGATACAAGATTGAAATGTAAAAAAGATAAAACCACTAATAAGATAATCATCACATTCTCCGCAGAAACATTATCCAAAGTCACCTTGACACAATTCTTAAATCTTCATGCGACTACTGCTGCAGAGAAAAATTTTTCATTAAAAGATAATGTACTCACTATAGGAAATGTTGGTAACATATGAGCATATACCGTTACCGAGCCACAAGGTATTCGTAGAGTACTTTCTCTAGGAACTGAAAAACTTGACGACACTCATCGTATAACTGATGACAAAGTAAATACTACTATAGAAGAAATAACAGATAAAGTCACTGGTAGTCAAAACTTAACACAAAATGATATTAACACAAAGATTATTGATAATATGAAAGGTCCTGCTACTACACCAGCAGCTGATCTTCTTAAAATTCAAACAGAGACAAAAACATTTTTTGATACTGATGGATCACTTCTTACACCGACTGGTGCTACAATAACGTATGAAGGATGCGCTCAATGAGACATACTTACTACATGAGTATTGACCATCACCAAAACTGCAAACAACACGTATACAGTCAAACTTGTAGCCTCAACTGCTCCAGTTACTGCTACTTCTCAAGAAGAATTGACTATCGAATATATTGATCAAACCGTTTATGAAATAGCAGTGAATAATATCGCAAACCGAAATAAAACAGAATATCTCCTATCAAAAACCGACAAACTTTTGAAATTTGAAACCGGTACAGAATATGCTCAAGCACAAATTATACTCAATGATTTATCTAAAGATCTGGCGTATCTAGAAAATAGTACATCTGGTAATACAGCTCTTTATGCAAAATTTATGACCCATGCATCTAATATCGAAAATGATGATGGTGTAATTAATGAAAATGAAATCACTAATGCTATAGAAGATCTCAATACGCTTATCAGTAATACTAAATATACAAAATTACAGACTATGCTTACCACGACTGATGAAGGAGTGAAGGCATATATTCTTGATAGATTAAAACAAATCTTTGCAAAAGAAAAAGAATATATCGGTAAGACTATAGGATATATAGTATCAGAACATGCAACAACTACATGATGGGAAAGCATTTCTGGCCCTTCAAATGAATTTTTGAAAACCAGCTATCCAGCGCTCTTCAAGGAAATCCAAAAACAAAGAACAACTTGGATGACAGATAAAACCACCTATAATGAAACCCCTGATATCAATCCAAATTTAATATGATATACTGCATTCTATAGAGATCTCTGAGCTTCCTATAAAAATAAAAAATTCTCTTTGACAGCTTTGTGAGAGACTACTACACAATTATCATCTCCTATATCAGACATAAATAAAACTGATGCAAAAAAATGGTTCTTAGGAAATTTTGAAGTTAATGAGCCAGAAGTAGAACATTTAGCTACCAGCTTAGAAGCCAAATTTAAAGAAAAAGGGGTAACTATAAAATTACAAGAAACTACCTATGAAAAGACACGAAGCAATATAGAAAAACTCATTAATTGAGAAGCTATTACTCTTGACTCTTCTACAAAAATAAGTATAGATATCAATTGGGTATTCTACCTTCTTGGAGATTGTTGTAATGAATCTCTGGGAATGGAAATATCTAAAATCAATATTTTAAAAATCAAACCTGAGGTTGTTCTCGAATGAAAATATAGCGCTAAAGCCACAACTCCAAAAACGTATGATAATGGTATGAAAATATATGCAGATAGTCACTCTATCACGGGTAAAGTTATTGCACAAGAAGAAAGAGTGAGTTGGAGACATCATAAAGGTATAGCAGAAAAGAAACCAAAAGATAAGGAAAATGATGATCAAAATGTAGAAGATGAACAAGACGATCAAGGTTGAGACGATGAAAATGATGATCAATATAATGATTAAAAACAATCTCTATTTACTTTATATACTTATATGCTCATGAAAAAATTACTTTTAGCTCTCACGATCTTACCGATCTCATATCTATGAAGTATCGTATTTTGAGCTGTAGCTCCATTGAATGGTTCTATACCTGTCAATACTACAGCACTGAATGCTGGTAACGTCACTACCTATTGGCAAACCTGCATCGATCAAACCAACAGTAACGATAATGTACAGAGAGCTTTATATGTAGGACAAAATATCGCTCCAAGATTTTGATATACCTATAGCAATACCAACGCTATTCGTGCAAGAGCTGTTATGGATGCTACAGAGATGCTTATATATAACCCATGAACATTTTCTACTAATGGACAGTTTTCATTTTTATCAAATATCAATCCCAATCTCAATGCACCTAATCCGTTTTCTATAGTTATTACTCAACCAAACAATTCTGTAGTAGCAGTAAATAATGCCGTAGGAAGAAGTGCTGTTGCAGGTATGTATATCTTACATGGAACCTATCAAACATTCACCTTTGGATGAAATACTAGTGCAAACATATATTGATATAGAACAAGTTATAATCAAAATCCCGCTACTTATTTCAACAAAAATCTAAGTGATGGTGCTACTCCTGCGGAACGTTTTTCTTGTGCAAGATATTTTGTAGCCAAATGTTGAGATGGAATTCAAGATAATGCCAACAAAACATGTGCTGGCTGAGCTCCTGATTGTGACGGTAAAAGCGGTATCAGTGCTTATTGATCTATAGTACCTTGGTCATCTACTTCACCTAATGAAGCATGTGATGGAACTGATGGTGTACCTGCTTGATATACCTGTACAAGTTCATGTACACTCCAAGCAATCGTTGTCAAACCTACCTGTACACTTTCTGTAAATACATGATCTATTATCATAGGAGACTCTGTACAGACCTCTTGGACTATTAATGGAAACTATACAAATACTCCACAAATCACCTATACACCTACCACTTGGAATATTACCTGATTGCCACATACCGTATCTACTAGTATGGGACAACACACTATAACACCTACACATACGGGAGGATATACATTGAGTATGACGGTTAGTAATAGTGCATGAGCAAACACTTGTACTGCACCACTCCTTGTCAAACCACAACCACAACATCTTTCATGTACCTTGAGTATAAATCCAAATCCGGTATTAGCAAATCAATTTGTATCTATAGGATGGAATATTACTTGATGAACATTTCAAACAACCTATATTATGGTATTCCCTCAAGGTGTTCGAGTAGGATGAGCTTGGCCACATCAAGTACTTACTAACACATATAATGGCGTAAGTACCGTACAACCTATACAGACAGGTGATTATACTTTTAGTATGAGTGTGCAAGGTATGCCACGATGATGATCAACAATGGAAACCGTTGTATGTACATGAATTCTTCATGTCATACCAAATATTCCTCCGACATGTTCATTGACTCCTACTACAGTAAATATCACTTCTGGACAAACAACAACACTCAATGCATCATATACTAATGCTACATTGGCGGATTTAAATCCAACTATTGCATGAGTAAATTTTACGTATCCAAATCGAAATACTACCAATCTTTCTGTACATCCAACAACAACAACAACATATACTCTTGTAGTAACATGAGCAGCAGGTACATCACCTGCTATTTGTCAATCGACAGTTAATGTTACAGAAATTCCTATCCCTACCTGTTCATTGACAACTACTACTCCGACTATACAACCATGACAGACAGCAATACTTAATGCATCATATACTAATGCAATACTAGCAACTATGACACCAAATATTACTGGATTGAATTTCATATTTCCAAATCGAAGTAATTCTAGTATCGCCGTTACTCCAACTACTACGACAACATATACCCTAAATACGCTGTGAATATCATGATCATGAGCTCTATGTACGACTACGATCAATGTTATAAACACATCATTAACGCTTAATAAAACATTGATATCAAATATACTCTATCATTCTGGTGACCTTGTAAGTTTCAAAATAGATTTTACCAACAATGGTCTTTCTACGGCAAATGGTGTTATTCTTTCAGATTATCTTCCTGCTGGACTTGAATATGTAAGTAGTCAAATATACGGAGTCGCTCCATATACATCTGCCGTGGGTATAAATGGAATAAATCAATTTGTAGAATATTCTTGATTTAGTTTAACACCTGGCCAAGCTGGATATCTTATCGTTGTAGGAAGATTCAAATGATATGCATATTCAAATCAAACACTTAATAATGCATTTTTGAAATCAGATACCACACCTATGTTATACGCTGCAGCATTATTTAATGTATATACGCCTACTGGAAATGCGTTGGTGGTAAAGACATCTGACAAACAATCATACTATCCTGGTGAAGATACAAAATTCACTATTGCCGTAACTAATAATGGCCCTGATGCAATCGATCATGTAACTATTACTGATGATCGGCCAAATACACCATATCTTCTTGCTGATAGTCAATGGACATCAAATGTACCGTTAACTATGACTAATAGTACTGATCCTTATGTATGGACATACAACGGTTCATTAGCGGTTGGACAAACAATATATGTATACCTTACCGGACATATAAGTAATACTCCTTCATCTGTAGGAACATATATTAATACCACATTACTCAGTTATATGGTCAATGGACAAATCAAAACAGGCCAAGCAAATGCGACTATCAATGTAGCAATCGTGCCTGCCTCTACTATGATTTTTGAAAAAAGATTGATACAATATGGAAACAATGTTTGAGATGGAGTAACATTTGAACTCCTTTATCAAAACAATGGAACAGCTACTATCACAAATTATGATATCGTAGATTACTGGCCAGGAACATTAAATTTTGTCTCTGCTAGTCCTATGCCTATTACTCAGACACCAACTTCTGGAGGCGTATTACTTCACTGGATATTTACTACCCCAATTGCTCCAAATTGATCGGGGAAAATAACTCTTAATGGAACGATTCATTAGTATCAAGTAAAAAGTAAAAAAAATATTTTAATGCTTACGTCTAAATAAAATCTTTAAACTCTTACTGTTACGGAAATGAAAAAAACATTTTATATCATCGCTCTTGGACTCTTGTGATTACTCTGATTTGCGTCAGCCGATATCACTAGTCTTACCCTCACACCGACAACACAGTCGGCGATTTCTGGTTCGAGCGTGACCTTCACTATTACGTGAACAAACACCACAGGTGTCATGTATTTGAAATATATTTTGCCACAATCGGCATCATATCAACTCATGTACCAAAATTCAAATATCACACCTATAAATATTGGGTATATTAATCCACTAAGTCCTGATCCAATATTTTCTCTTGCTGCACACAGTAATTTTTCCGTAACGATTACTGCAAAACTTCTGACTACTAATCGATCATTTTCTCCTATACCTACTCTAGCAACTTTCGGTACTGATCAACGAGTTACTACTGCACTTACTTCTGCTGTAGCACAAATTACTCCTATCGCTGATTTGATGGTAACAAATATTTTGACAGGAATGAATCCAAGTTTTTCTGGAGATATCGTATCTTATTATATTACTTTACAAAATATCTGATCAACTAACGCTACAGGAATCTCATATATGAGTAATATTCCTGTCACTACATTTGGTGCTCCGACTGCGACATTTAATGGTGCACCACACATGTATGATTATATCGATTACATTCTTCATGAATTTGTATGGACAGGAAATTATCTCAACAACTTGAATGCATGAGCAAGTATGATAATTACCATAGATACTCCTATGCTACAAAATCTTTCTGTAGGAACTCTATTCAATCAAATAGCTAGAGTGACTACCGCAAGTTCTGAATATACTACAGGAAATAATTC
>JAPLUU010000016.1 GCA_026397515.1 candidate division SR1 bacterium
AATGGATAATAGATTAAATAGCTTGTTTTGCTCTGTACTTTTTTACATAAAGCAAAATAATAATCAATGAAATCGTTCCTGTGAGAATCATAAATCCTATCAGCATCTTGAATCATAAGAATACTGCTATCAATCATCATATGATTGCTGCTAATCAACTTATAATATCCTGCAGACCTTCTCGTAATCCTCGTTCAAACAATTTATTATTTTTATCGGTATGATCAGCGAGTTCTTTGTCGAATATCGGGTCTGCTATAGCATTTCCCATGGCTACCAAAATCTGAGTGATAAATAACATTCGCGTGCTAGATACTGCGAGATATAATGCTATACCCATAAGCCATATGATCCATCATACAATCATCATTGTTATGTGATGCTTATATGTCCGTTTCATGCGTTGAATAATGATGGTGAATATTCATTGCGAAATAAGAAAAACAGCCATAGCTCATGAAGCATCTAGAATATCTCATCATATTTTTTGTACAAAAACCGCGTAAATCGGTAAGAGTACTCATTCAGAAAACATAGAAACACTATATGCTGAAAGGAGTAATCTATAGAGAGAATTGATTCTATTTTTCATACAAGTATTTTAAGAGATAGAAATATTATTTAGTATAAAAATTTTTGGTATTGAAGGTTGTTTGAAGATTGATTTGAAAGGTATCAATATTTGCCATTCCCAATCTTTTTCGTCGAATTTGACCGTAGAGTTTGCTGGTGAGATTTATGCTGAAATATGGATTTATCTGTACATTATTTTCAGCTAGCGTGTATTGTGGATTTTTTGTCGGATAGATGATGAGGTTTCGATCGCTGATAGTAATATTTTTTTGGAAGAGATTTACTCGACCATCATGTATATCAGAAGGAAGTTTATATCATGGATAAAGTGTGTGGTTTATTTCAGTTCAGCTGCAGATAAATCCTTGGGCGTAATCACATGCTCGTGTATCAATTTTTCCATCGTAGACTCATGAAGAGGTATTTACATCAAAGTTATGTTTGTTTCCTGCATCAAATCCTCTAAGTTTTAATATTTGTAGGGTGTATCGTTTTTCACTGTCTCCGCTTCATATAGCTCAATCATTGTTAAAATCTCAACTTTCTACGAGTGCTCTTCTGATAAATATTCTAGATTTTCCATCTTGAGAGATGAGATATAATTCTTGTGTTCATGTTGCATTATCTATTGCACTTGGTCACTTCATAACGTTTTCATCGTCATCATCATTCCATGCTCCTTGTACCGAATCTACATCGTTTTTTACATCTCGAAATTGCCAGTAATATTGGCCAAATGACTGTTGTCCTGTATTCAAACATCATAGACCGTTTTGGACTTGAGTATCCAATAGTACTCTTTCTGGATTTATAGGAGTTGTTTCATTTACTTTTGAACTGCAGAAGTAGATTTTACGTTCGGTTGATGATGACTGATCTATATTGCTATTGTTTCCATATGCAGTGAAAAGATTACAATATCCATCTGTTCCTACATCTCGTGTAAAATTTGTATTGTATGTGTCGCAACCTACATTCTTTCTATTAAAATATTCTTCGTAATCGATGGTATAGTCTTTGAGCATCAGATTAATCTTTTCAATAGCGAAGTAGGAATCTTGTGTTACGTTTGTTCTTGCTTGGATATTGTATTTGAGTTTAATCATTCTGGTATAAATATTAACAATTACCGTTAATAACAAAAAAAAGCTTGTTACGGCTATGATTACTTCTAGAAGAGTAAACCCTTTTTTTTTCATATGTTGGTTTTTAAGTAAATGTGTTTTCATAGTACTAATTTTCTTCTGACTTGCAATAATATTTAGATGCTCTGTTAAGCTCACTTTCTTTTTTCTATCGCCTTTCCGGCTGGGCGTTTCTTGTCCACGAATGTGGGCTTTTTTTCTTCCAGGTACCCTCAGACTTCGCTGAGGACAAGAAAAAAGAACTCTTTGACTTCGCAAAGGACAAGACCAAAAAAGCCCTCGTCGCCATTAGGGGAATATTGTGTTAGGACTTATATCATATATAAATACATGGCCTTCTCGACCTACTTTTCACGCTGCTTTGGTAATGGCGACTAAAATTCTATAATTTATAAAAAAAACCCACAATTTCTTGCGAGTTTTTTTATATGTGTCTTATAGTTTATTTTATACTGGTAGTGTATCTATACCAATCTAACCAAGCCGTATAAAAGTCGTCGAAGTTATCATATGTTTTGTCGTTGTTATCATTGATAATTTCTTTCATAGCAATTTTTAAATCATCTCCCATAGTTTGTCGTCTTGTGCTGTTTCTTAGATTAGAATATTTGTTTTCTAAACTATTGATCATAGCATCTCGTCCATTATATATTCCTTCTACGGTATTCATTTCACTGCTAGTAAACCCATTTACACTTGAATTAGAATTGTTGTTGTTGTTATTAGAAGAACCAACATAGTACGTAATTTCTTTATAAATAGAGGTATCGTTTTCATCATATACTCTTACTTTATAATCATAATTGTTTCTATTGAACTTGATAAGATTAGTGAATGTTTTACTACCGTTATTAGAAGAAGAGAAATCATATCCGTTAGTATATGAAGAACTCATAGTATAATAGGTAGAAGAAGTAGTTAATGTCCAAGTAGAT
>JAPLUU010000002.1 GCA_026397515.1 candidate division SR1 bacterium
GATATACTTTGGTATAATCGTTGTAAAATTTATCAAAATCTGGTGTACCATCTTCGGTCACCGAATAGGTAAATGCTTTGGGTTCGATATTGTTTTCTTTATTGTGGGTAAAGATATCTTGGAGTTCTTTAAAGGTTATTGCATAATCGATACCATAGGTCTTGGCTTCCATTTTCTTGGCAAAACATGGTCCAATAAATAAGGTTTTATAGTCAGCTCCATATTCTTTCTTTACAAATCTATCCATGATGACCATAGGCGAAGCGACATCAATGATATATTCTTTTAATTCTGGATATTTCACTTCAATCATTTTTACAACCGTAGGACAATTAGGACAAATATATCTTTTATCTGGATTTTCTTTCAAGATTCTTTCATATTCCATATTGATTAATTTCGCAGCATAGGTAAGTTCGACGACTTTTTCTACGCCAATCATTTTGAGATTGAGAATAATGTCTGGATATTCAAAATCTACGGGGAAACTCGGTGCAAGCAAACAAACGACTTTTTCATGGAGTAGTGCATCTACGAGCGTTTGTAACTCCGGAGTAAGAACCATGTAATTAAATTATGAATTAAAATTTTCTAATATCTAAATTCCCTTGTAGTATACTAAAGCTTTGTAGGTTTTTCAAGGAATAATAGATTAAGACGATTATTTTAGTTGTATTGACTTTTATAAAGAAATATATAGAAGATGAAATACAGTAAAATAAAAACATAATTAATAAAAAAGTCGTATGAGTACAAGAGAAAAAAGTAGAAAAGTAGCTTTGGAAAATTTTGATGCTAATGGTGTAGGAGTAAGTACATTGGGAATTTACGGATTGCCGTTTACTCCAGAAAATGCAGAAATAATTGTTCTGTCAGCACCTTGGGACGTTACGGTCTCTGCTGGCACAGGAATGTTACATGGTCCACAAAGGATTGCTGAACAATCGTTGCAGGTAGAACTTCATCATCAGACATATCCCGATTTTTGGAAAGCAGGAATCGCTATGGTAGAAATTCCCGGGATAAAAAAAACCAGCATTGCCTTACGGAAACAGGCAGAAGTGTATATCGATTTTATTACCAAAGGTGGTAGGGTAGATACCAATCCATCTATGGAAGCAATCAAAAACACTATTAATGCAGAAGGGGAAAAAGTAAACGCACTGATTAAAAAAAAGGCATTACAATTTCTCAACAATGGCCAGATGGTCTGTTTAGTTGGTGGAGATCATAGCACTTCACTTGGATTGTTGCAAGCACAAGGTGAAATGCATAAAAAATTTGGTGTGCTTCATATTGATGCCCATGCCGATCTCCGCCAAGCATATGAAGGATTCACATTTTCTCACGGATCAGTCATGTACAATGCATTACCTATTACTCAACTCAAAAAAATCGTCCAAGTAGGGATTCGTGATTACAGCAAAGAAGAAGTTGATAGAATTATATCCGAACCGAAATTGTTATCGTTTCTATGGGAAGCAACTACACATCGTATGTTTGAAAACTATAGTTGGAAAAATGTCTGTGATGATATTATTCGCTCTCTACCCCCAAAAGTACATATAAGTTTGGATGTAGATGGGTTAGATCCCTCATATTGTCCACATACAGGCACTCCGGTTCCTGGTGGATTATCATACGACCAAATGATCTATTTACTTCAACAACTTCACAAAAAGAGAACCATTATCGGTTTTGATCTTGTAGAGGTCGGTGATCATCAATGGGATGGTAATGTTGGCGCAAGATTATTGTATCAAATGTGCATGTATGCACATACATCTCATAAATAATATTTATGGAGCAACAAAAAATCCCTCGTATGAGAGGGATTTTTTTTTATACTTTATATGTTATTTTATCTCAAATATCTAGTATATCTTTGTCTTCAAAGGTACCTATTACCTGTTTCACCGTAATTTCATCATAGGCATCAATTTCAGGACAATGTAACTGTGGTCTCACTACCAATATTCATTTTTCTATTTCCATAATATATCACGTTTCTTCGTTTCATTTTCTTGCGTTTTCACTTTCAAGCAATTGTTTATTTACTAGTTGTCTGAGTTTTGTAAATCTCGTTCTGATTTCGTGGTCATCGACTTTATTTTTTAGCTTGCTTGAGGCAGCCATTGGCTCATCATGGTATTCAAACAAAGCGATATTATCAAACTTTGTGTCATCGACGAAGCTCACAAGCTTATCAAAATCTTCTTTCGTCTCGCCAGGGAATCCGATGATGAGATTCGTTCTAATAAATCTCACCGGAAAGATTTTTTTAATCTGATCAATAAATTGTATGATATATCATTCATCGTAAAATCTTCCCATATTTTTCAAGACCGGTGAACTAATATGTTGTAATGGGATATCGAAATACGGTATAAACTTTTTTAATTTTTTCAATGCCTTCACTTGATTCAAGGTGACGATATCTGGATAGAGGTAGAGGAGTCTATAGGTAAAGTCTCATTTTATCGCATCTAGTTTTTTTAATAATTCCAGTAATTTCGGTTCTCCGTACAGATCAGTTCCATATCTCGTAGTATCTTGAGCAATGAGAATAATTTCTTTGATACCATTGGCTATCATATTTTTTGCTTCAGCGAGAATTTTTTCTATCGTGAGCGATTGTTGTTTTCACCTAATAGCTGGGATGATACAAAAGGTACAATGATTGTCACATCATTCAGCGATTTTGAGATATTCAAACTTTTGTTCCAAGTTAGTATACACTCTCGGCGAGCTAGCAAATTCAAAATCGCCATACCTTGTACTATCGTATCATTGCATAATATTTTTTAGATTTACTTTGTTCAAATCACCTCGTGAAAGATAATGAACGTTTTTTATTCATTGGTCTTTGGTGAGTTTTTTATAGTACTGAACAGCACATCCAAGAAGGTAAACTGTCTTTTTAGCTTTAAATAATTTCTTCACAGTTTCACTCGCTTCGTCTCTTCCAGAAGAAATAAATGCGCACGTGTTCAAAAAAACTATATTCGTTTGTATATCAAAGGGATCAGTAAAATAGTTGAGTTGATATTCAGGAGTTTTTAAACTCATATCAAAAAGACGACCAAGAAAATACTGGCTATCAACCAAGTTTTTGGTGCATCATAAATTGATGAGTGAAAAATTAATGATATGTTTCATAGAGTTACTCATTACTAAATACTTCTTCTATACCGTCTTTCAAACTATATCCATCCATGAATTCTTTCAAGTGTGGTTTTTTTTTCATCAATGTATCTATGCTGAGGATGAGTGAATCGTAGTTTCCCGATTTAGGATATACATAGGTGATTGGATCCAAAAGTCCTGTCGGTCTGATGATCTGTTCTACGATTTTATCTGATAATTTAAGTTCGTATTCAGATGGTGTCGCTGACAAGAAAATAGATTTCGTATCTTTTTTATGTTTTTTAACCAACGTCATTAACTGATTTTCTCCACGTGCTTCTTTCATTTTTTTATATTTATTGAAAATTTCTACGTGGGTATTCGATACATTCGAACTAATATCAAATGCTTGGTCGAGGACAATATCTTTCAAATCTTTTCGTCATAAAATTCATTCAAGTTCTTCAAATCTCAAGGGTCTATGATCGACCGCTGAAGGAAGTCTAAATCAATATTTTATCAGATTAGCTTTTCTTGATCTATCACCTCATGGCATAGCTCTGAGCTGTGGTAAGGTCATATGGGATTCATCCACGATCAACAAAAAATCATCGGGGAAATAATCAAAAATCGTATTTGGTGGTTCACCAGGAAGTCTGTTATCGAAGTAGAGTGAATAATTTTCGATACCATTTACAAATCAGGTTTCTCTGATCATCCTGATATCATATTCGACTCTTTTTTTGATTCTTTCTGCTTCTACGAGCATTCATTGTTTCTCAAATTCCTTGACTCTGAGCTCTTTCTCAGCATTCATCTGTTCCAAAATAGTATCTATATCAGAGACGTCTTGTAAAAATTGTGTCGCTGGCCAAAGCGTAACTTTATTCTTATTCTCTTTATGTTCAAAGGTCAACGAGTCTTTGAGTTCAATCAATTCAAGCACTTCTTCGTTGAAATGTAATCTGTACACAAATTTCTCTGTACTGGAAAATATATCCAGAATATCTCCTTTGAATTCAAACATTCCATGTTCTATCTTGGAAAGGATGGGTTTATATTGCATATGGAGGAGCTGTTTTTTCAACTCTTTGAATTTATATTGTTTCCCTACTTCAAACTGCAGACAATTTTCTTCAAAGAATCTTTTTTGTCCTAGACCATATAATGATGAAGCTGATGCTACGACAATTACATCTTTTCTACTCAATAAGGACGCCATGGTTGCAAGTCTGTACATCTCAATTTCCTGGTTGATGGTCGCCTCTTTTTCTATGTAGAGTCCTTGAGCTGGTAAGTAGCTTTCTGGTTGATAATAGTCGAAATACGATACGAAGTAATGTACGGCATTGTTCGGAAAGAAGTATTTGAATTCGGTTGCAAGCTGTGCAGCCAAAGTTTTGTTATGAGATATAATTAACGTAGGTTTCTGAAGATGTTGGATCATATTTGCCATCGTAAATGTTTTACCCGTTCCTGTGGCTCAGAGGAGGGTAGCTTTATTTTTCCCGCTTTCAAAAAGCTTCTTGATCTCTTCAATAGCTTTAATCTGATCTCCGGCAGGTTGATATGATGATTGTAGCTCGAATAGCATAATCTTGAGTAATAAGTAGTAAATGATTTTTTTTATACATTTTTTCCGTCCAAAATCCACTACTAACGTCATGATAGATAGAATACTTTATAATTGACATTTAAAGGTAAATACCTATATACATATAAACAAAAACGTAATAAAAAATGGAGTGTACGGTACGGAAAAAAAGGTCGATAGCAAGGGCATAGCATTACGTCCCAGCAACAGTAATGCACATGCTGTGTTTTCAATGAAGATTACATCACCAAAAGAATCGAAAAAAGAGTATAAACGTGAAAAAAGGTATGGTAGGGACCATATTTGGAATGAAATCGCTGGAATGTTCACCAGTTTTGGAAGAATATCAGTATCATGATAGCAGCTTCTAAAGCTAAAGGACCGTGTAAGTTTTGCACGGTTTTTTTTTAATTGACATTTGTAAGGATATATATATAGTAATAATACAAATAATAAAATCCATAAACAAAATCAATCGAAGATGAAAAACAAAATTTCTATAATGATTATAGCCATTATGGCTAGTATATTATTCGCTTGTAATAGCGAAAGCACAAAAGGCGATAAATTCTTTCATTTTATTAGCTTTGCACGTATCGATAGTTGTCAGTATGATATGAATAATGACTATATCATATATTACTTCGGCGATACTGCGATACGACTCAGTAGATCGATCAATACTATTTCAGTGATAACTAAAACTGATACGACGGAATTAGATGGCATGCTTGCATATACAAAAACATTAGCATCAAGATGGCCAAAACCAGAATCTTATGCATCGGTGTGCTTACGAAAATTTAATAAATTAATCAGAAATGAAATCATCAGTAGTTGTTCTACCAATCACATGGAGTCAACTACATACTATGATTTCTATCTGGAGACGTACGCAGTTTCTGTTATCGTAGAGGATGCTATCGCATTCAAGAATCCTGAAGATATATCTATCTGTGCAAAGGATATCAACGGTACTATTTCTTGTGCGTTTTCGTATAATAAGGGATGGTCTATGAAAGACAAAAAATCGATTTTGACTACGTTACTCTCCCGATGTGAAAAACAGAAACCTAGCGTTTCTAAAAAGATTCCTGTATCTGTTTGGACGAAAGAATACGAAGAATCGGTAAAGAAAAAAATTAAGGATGCTGTATTTTAAGAACCTAATAAATAAATTATTGCCTTATAAGGCGAGGTCGGGTGTTTACCCGGCTTTTTTTGATTATATATTTTTTTCAACCCAATAATTATATTTTTTTATAAAAAAAATGAAGTGATAAAAATATCACTCCAGTCATACACATACCCAGTAAATTGCTTTACATAGATTTGGGAAAAAGAAACTTTGATTCCCGTTCGGCGTTTTTGTTACTATTGGAACCATGAATAGCATTTTGTTCAATGGTTGTTCCATAGAGTTTTCGAAGAGTACCTACTTTCGCTTTTGCAGGATTAATATCTCCTATAAATGTACGAAAATCTTCCACTGCATTTTCTTTTTGAAGAACAGCTACTACAATAGGTTTTGATGACATAAATTTTACCAAACTTTCAAAAAATGGTTTTCCTTTATGTTCGGAATAAAATTCCTCTGCCTGTTGTTTGGTTAACTGAACCTGATCGGATCGGATAATTGTAAACCCCTCCGTTTCTATGAGGGTAAAAATTTCTTTCCATTTTTCTGTCGCACCAGGCTTGATAATAGTACATGTTATGTCTTCCATATGTTTTTGTTTTAAATGTAATATATACTATATATAATAAAAAAAAAGAATCAATAGTAAAAAACAAAAAAAACTCACCGAAGTGAGTTATTTCTCCCATAAGAGTCTGGGATATGATAAGCATGGTTATGCTTCTAGTCTTTGAATTTTTCTTTCAATCTCTTGATTGTTTCTTCTCTCTTAGCTAATCTTGCAATTTCTTTTTCAGCCATAACTTCTTCTCTTGTTTTCTTTACTTTTCCTTCTTCAGCAACTACTTCTTCATATTTTTTAGAACTTTTTGAAGCTTTATGTTTAGCTATTTTTTCTGCTTCTTCAGGATCTTGTTCTACCTTAACTGCTACATCTTTCTTGAGTTCTTTATAAAGAAATGGAACAGTGAAACTTCCAAGAGTAGTGATTTTTTTCTTGAGTTTCAAATAGTGAGCTTGGATTTCTACACCATATATTTCGTTGATTTTTGTAGCGATATCGTTTTCGTCTACTTTTGCATAGAGTGTTCCGTCAGCATTAGCTTTTCTAATAAGCGTAATACCTTCGTCACTATGAAGTTTAGTGAAAAGATCTTCTAATCCAGAAGCTTTCTTTTTTCTATCAGATTCGGCAGCTACCATTTTTTGAGCATATTTATTCTTGCTGTTGGCGTCTGCTAAGACAGCCATATTTTTTGGTAATAAGACATTTCTAGCAAAAACTGGTTTTACTCTAACGATTTCAAACTTCTCTCCGAGGTGTTTGTCGCTTTGCAAGAGGATAACTTCTATCGTCTTGTTCTCTAATTTTCTTCTTGGCATTGGTATATA
>JAPLUU010000008.1 GCA_026397515.1 candidate division SR1 bacterium
CAACATCCAATAAAAAAACAATACAAGAGAATATCTTAGAAAATATTATTGAATCAAGGAAAATGGTACAACAAATGAATAATAGACTTAATATGGAATAGAAATTACATGATTAAGACATTAAAATCCTCGGTTTTTCCGAGGGATTTTTTTACTCCCTAAATCCCTCTGAAACAGAGGGACTTTTAAAAAAGAAAAAAAAAATCCCTCTCTGTTTCAAACAGAGGATTGGGAGAGTAAAGATATTTTAAACACCCATTATTTCTACTTCAGCATCATACAATTTTTTCATCTCCTCTATCACATCCCCTACTTTATACCTCGGATCTTGTTGATTAGCATAATATCGCTTGTGAGGATCTACGAAAATTATTTTTTTCAAGTCATAAAAATCTTGGAATATCTCAGCATAGGTACAAACAATTACTGATTTTACTCATTTTTTGATCTCCCATCGATGGATATCTTTTTGATTCTGGCTTTGGGTTGACGACAAACAGGCTACAGCAGCATGGTCACGAAACACTTCAGTACTTGTATTATACATAGTCCACAAGTCGGGAAAAACAATCAATGTCTGTCACGATGAAGCAAGAGAAAAAGAATATTGCAAAGTGGTTTTTGAAGGTAAAGCAGCTTTTACTGCTTTTTTGAGTTTAGCTTCACGTTCTAGCAATTTTTGTATATCATCAGCAAAAAAAAGTCTTACTACGGATTTGTAGGTAGTATAATAGGTTTCCACCATCCAGTGGAAAAGTTTTAATGCTGGAACAGAAAGAAATTCTTTGTAAACTATTTCAGCCTGGGTCGTAGCCAAATGGTGATATTGTTCAGAAAATGATAAAGTTTCTCCCAATGCCAAAAAATACTGATTACCAAATACCAGCAAATCCCCTGCTTTCACTTTTTTTTTGTTTGTATTTTCAGCCAAAATACATACCTTATCAAAGCCGAAAAAACGATCAAAACTGTACAAATACACGGCTAAATCACAAAGAATAAAAGTATTGAAGATATAGAGAAACCCAAAAACAATACAACGGTAAAAATAAAACCACGAATACTTGCTTTTTATTATAAAATATGTATAATATTAAGTATAATGACAAAACATATAAAACCCACAGTTTCAACTGTATTTCCCTTGGAACTTTAGCCCATTTCAAAACAAAATGTTAAAACACGCAGAAAAGCTAGGCAAAATGCTTGCCTGAACATGATGAAAAAAAACACCAAACAAAGCAATGACGACATCGGTAACATCATCACCTATGATTGGTCATTCCGCATGATATGTGTTTTTCCACATCAAACCTTTCAAAGACAACGATCGCGGAGTCAACCATCGAGATACCGTGAGCAAAAATATAATCAGCCTCAAAAAGAAGAAGATAATTTTCATAATCAGTGGAAATAGTTCTGATATTAAATTATATGTCGGCGTACCAAAAGATTTCAAAAATTATTTTGAAAATACATTTTTTGCAAGTTACCCGACTTCAGATCTTCTTGAACTCAAAGAACCGATAGCCATACCACAAAACAGAGATTGGCTTCTTTTTTCTAAAGAAGGAACATTGCTCGGTAAGGACGAATTTACCAGATGAGGAACCTATATGGATCCGATGAACGGAATATTTTCACTGTACAATATGGTAGATGCAAATTCCAAACTCAACATCTATTTTACCTACACATTTAAACTCAAAAAGAATTTTTTGCAATATATGAATGCAGTTTTCAAACGGATACGAGAACCAAAAAAGAAAAATGAAGATGGAACGCCAATAGAGAAAAAACCAGAGATAAAGCCAGAAATATTTGGGTCATTGAGTTATAAAATCATCACCAAAGATCCATATATCAAAGAATCATTGAAAAAAAATATCATCGCTGCCTTCGCGCCATATATCTCTAATGGAAAGATAAAAATAAAGACATCTGAAAAATTTCAAGGAATGACTCATTCTCAAGCGGGAAATTTCTTTCATCTTCCTACACTTGAAAACTTCAATAAAGGACTAGATTATACGCTCTATAGAAAACTCCCCTACCCGACAAATCTGCCTACCACAAGAAATACGAAAGCAGAAGAGCTTACCATATTAGGTAATACTGATTATAGAGGAGAAAAAATCACGTTTGGTATCAGAGAAGAAGATAAATTTAGACATATGTATATCGTCGGAAAAACAGGAACAGGTAAATCTACCTTTATCGCAAACTTATTGAAAAGCGATATGATAGCGGGGAAATGATTAGCATTACTTGATCCACACGGTGAGTTAGTTGATACAGTTCTCGAACATATTCCGACAAGTAGAATCAATGATGTTATCTTATTTGATGTATCAGATTCAGATTTTCCTATCGGATTTAATCTGCTTCAAGGAAGTACAGAAGAAGAAAAAAACCTGATTGCATCAGGAGTTGTTTCTACATTCAAAAAATTATTTGGAGATAGTCGAGGACCAAGATTAGAATATATTTTGAGAAATGTCGCTATTGCACTCGTAGATTATCCTAATGCAACACTAATGCATATCCTCAGAATGTTGACAGACAAAAGTTTCCGTGAAGAAGTAATTTCTCACATAAAAGATGCAGTAGTATTGAAATTCTGGACAAATGAATTTGCAAAATGGAACGATAAACAAAGAGAAGAAGCCGTAGGACCGATTACCAACAAAGTCGGACAATTTCTTTCGTCAAAATTAGTCAGAAATATTTTTGGTCAACCAAGAACAAAATTGAGTCTTAGAAAGGCCATGGATGAAGGAAAAATTATCTTGGTAAATTTAAGTAAAGGAAGAATTGGAGAAGATAATGCAAATATGATTTGATCATTATTGGTTACTAAATTCCAGATTGATGCTATGTCGAGAGCTGATATCGCGGCACATGATAGAAGACCATTTTATTTGTATATCGATGAGTTCCAAAACTTCGCATCAGAATCATTTGCTACTATCCTTTCAGAAGCCAGAAAATATAAACTCGCACTTATCGTAGCCAACCAATATACTGCTCAGCTTGATGAAAAAACAAGAGATGCAATATTTGGTAACGTAGGTACGACAATAGCATTTACCCTTGGAAAAGATGATGCTGACACTATCACCGGACAATTTAAAAACATGGCAAGCGTCAACGATCTTATTTCACTTCCGAAATTCACGGCATATACGAGATTAATGATCGATGGAATTTCATCTGATCCATTTTCAATGAAAACATTGCCAATTACTACACCAGAATGATCACTCGAATTGATTGATAAAATCAGAAAACAATCAAGACAAAGATATGCGATGGAAAGAGGTCAATTAGAAAAACTTATGACTGCATGGACAAATAAAACATTCTCAGTCCAAGAAAAAATAATGGAAAAAGCAAAACTTGAGTCATTGGGAGTAAATGAAGAAGAAATGGACAATCTTCATGATTTATTTGTAGAACAACATACAAGTTACTTTACAGAATTTGCTATTGATGGGGTTGAACCTGATGCAATTATTTTCGATACAGAATATTATGCTCACAAAGCAATTTGGTATACAAAACCCAAAGGATTAGAGGATCAAGCAAATATCAAGTACGAAGCAGGAGGGAAGGTAACCTTAGGGGGAAAGGATATTCCCGTACACGTTGATATTTATCAACACCAAACTATTCAAATAGAAAACAATGGTGGACCACTAATGATATGGATAGGAAATAAATCTGACACACTACAACAATTAGATGCCATCTATAAACAAGCAGGTATAACTACACAGAATTATTTGAAATTTTGTCCAAATATCGCCAAGATAGAAAAAGACCTTCCTGTTCAGACACCAGCTGTACAAACAACAACAGGAACAATATGAACAGCAGTAAAAGCACCAACAACGACCACAACAGTACCATCCTCTATTCCTCAACAAACAGTAACTACAGAAGCCGGATTTAGTATCAAAGATATCAAGTTAGGACAAGAATATGATGGATATATCAAACTCAGTTACAATTACGGAATGTTCGTCACTGTAAAATGAGTTGAATGATTATTACACAAAAATTTTATCGTCGCTCCAGAATGAGTTGAACGAAAAAAATATTACAACATCGGCGACAAGATCAAAGTCAGAGCAAAAGAATTTAAAGACGTAAACGGTGAGCAGAAAGTGGTTTGGAGCCAAAAATAAATTTTAATTAGTTGTATATATCATGATAGAAATAGCCCAAGAACCAAGGATAGAAAATGATATACAAAAAAAATTACAGACACTGAAAGACGAAGTAATAAAGAGTAAAAACACATCTTCAGAGGTACAGGAAAGTGTTGAAAAACCAACGATTATCGAACGTGCCACCTGGGATGATAAATGGAGTCAAATCAAAGAACAATATCTCAAGAAAAAACTCTGAGAGACATTCACTGTTGAAATAAATGGAAAAACATATACAAAAACTGCCGATATTTTGCCATATTTTGATGCGAACCTCAAATATGAAAATCTCAAAGATGCCTACAAAAGAATAATAGTCCATCACTCAGATACAGCTGCTCAAGGCACTGCAGAACAACAAGCAAAAATTATCCGCAATTTGGAAATATGAGACAGAGGATTTAATGATGTCTCCTATCATTTTATCATAGCTTCCGACGGAACAATTCTTGAATGAAGACCACTAGGAAGAGTCTGAGCACATGCAGGAGAAACCAAAGAAGCAAATGATGCTGCCACAAAAGCACTACCAGGAGGTACACCTGATATTGCCAAAACTACAGGAGACGAATACAAGAAAAAATTATTATCATATGTAGATGCGATGAAAAAAGATCCAGATTATGGTTCTGTGGGAATATGTTTGGTTGGTAATTTTGAAAGTAATAGTTGACCGACAGCAGAACAACAAGCAGCATTGACGAAATTATTAAACCGATTGAAATGAAGCTACGATATTCCATCAGACAACATTATCTTCCACAAGGAAGTAAAGACAAAGGTTGTAGAAGCTTCAGGACTTACGCTGGTGAGTCCAGTAACTGTTTGTCCATGAAAATCATTCACGGAAACAGAATTTCAGACTATCAAAACAACACTCGATAAAGACAGTGATCAAGCAAAAAAGAAAAGTATCCTATTAAATTAATTCAATTATCAAAATAAAAAAAATACCGATGTAAAATATACGGGATTTTTTTATTAAAATTGTAATGTATTTTCTGGTGAATATATCAAAGCATTATATTTTTTCTTAATTTTTCTTTCTGCATGTTTGATAAGTTGATCTGTAGTATGAAGATATGTCATAATTTTGGCTTGATCTCTTCTATTTTTGCAGGCATCCGCATGCTTTTTACTAAGGACTACAAGATCTCATTTTTTATTGAGCAAAGGTTCACCAGTAAGTGGATTAATCTGCTTATGTTTTTTAATTAATTCATCTTTTTTTTCTTTGAGTTGATGATCACGCTCTTGAATCAAGCTATAACGAGTCTGAAGTGCTTGCAGATTGTGTGGTGAGGTCAATACAGAAAATATTTCAGGACTGAGATATGGTTTAATAGCATTGATATTTCCTTCTACTAAACATTTTCTGATAAAGGTAGCACTAATACTTTCTTCTGATCACTCCATAGGGATATCACCGATATTAAGAAAATTATATCATTCGAATGCTTTCACAGCATATGCATCATTGGTAGCTTCTTCATCATCGGATTTCTTTGTTTTACCATAAAGAAAATTTGGATAATCACGAACGATATCATCATATGTTCCTTCAGTAAATCATTTGGGCAATCTTTCTTTTCACAACACAGCTCGACTTTTTTCAGGAATTATTTTTACAACTTTTCCTTGTGCATTCTTGATAAATTTCGGGGTACCAGAAGTAACAAACTGAAGTTGATTATGTAAAACTAAATTAATAATTTTGATTCTTTCATTTTGAGTAAGTCCAAGATCATACTGTCATCAAGAATTCTGAGTTATAATAGCAAATGAAGGTAATGTATTATCTTGAGCTAAAGATAATACTTTTTTAAGTTGATGTTCGATATGCACAATTTGAGCTGGAGTCCGTTTACCGCTTGCAGCTACAACTCCGCCTTCGATATATTTCTTCTTATCGCTGAGTCTGTTTACACAGATTTCTTTTTTTTCATCTCGATTGTCAGGATTATTGCTTTTATATACAACGATATCAGATTTATCGGCATAATCAGTTTTTAATTTAGAAATGAGAATAGAATCATCAGTAGTCACCTTATTTACACTTCCTGCTTGTCTTCAAAAAGCAGTTTCAGAAATATCTTCTTGAATATCTTCATCCCTCTGTTTTCTTTGTTGTTTTATCCTTTGAGAACTCGTATGAAGTAGTGTAATCTTTGAAGCATTTTGTGCTATTTCATCTTCTACATCACAAGTAACAAATACCATATTGTCGAAATTCATCGTCAAAAGATTGATAATATCGTCCTTAGTTTCTATCGCTTTTGCTCACAATTGACGTAAAGCGAACGTAGTCTTACCGGTTCCTGGAAGACCCACGACATATTCTGCTCATTGAGATTTTTGTGCAATAAGAGCATTGATAAGGTCTTTAGGTATCTTATATCCATATTTTTTCAGAAGTTCCTTATTTCTCCAATCGGAAAAAATCTGTCTAAGATTATCTCTATCAAAAAGAAGTGTTGAGGAACTATTTTGCATACAATATATCTATAATAAAACTATATATACATATAGTTATTTGTCAACTATTTTCAATGGATATTAAAAAAAATCCCGCAGGATATACCCACGGGTTTCTTCATTATCTATATTTTGTAAAGACCGCTTACCTAAGAGATATTATGCATATTCTTCAACCAACGTTACTTTTTCGAAGATTTGATCGATAGTTGCTTGGATTTCCATTACCGGCATTTGAAAAGTATTATTGTTGAAATTGTTTGTGAGTAAGAATGTTTGTAAAGTAGCAGAAGTATCTTGAAGCGATCAAATAATTTTTTCAATAGTAGTAGTATCGGTGATTGTTTTTTGATTCAATGCTTTTTTGAGGTCAGCAAGATGAAGTTTAATCTTGGTAATATTATCGATGACAACATTTACAAATTCTGATTCTACTTTTTCTGCAGTAGTCACACTGTACTCTGCTACAGAATCTCCATTGAGTTCAAGACAATTAGCAAGACCCGCTTCAATATCTTTACAGACACCTTCGATCTTTTGGATAAGCGTGTTTACATGACGAACTGATTCAGATGATAATTTTGCAGTAAAGTTTTCCATAATACTATACAATAAAGGGGTAAATGTTTCATTTGTGTAGTATAAGTATACCCCAAAGAGCAAAACAAATCAAAATAGTAAATCAGATACAAGTATTTTTATAAGTAAAATAAGAAACAATCTATATTAATATTTACAAATATATTTTTTTATACATAGTTGCAAACTAAGAGTTATCAAAAGCTAAAAAATAAAGTCCAAAATTTGACAGAGAGAAAAAATCGAGTATAATAGAACATGAATTTTACACATCATACCAAATTAATTATGCAGAAAACATTAGAAGTAGGAAAAACAAAATGGACTTTTATCCAGACACCGGATAAAAAAACTATTGATAAACTTGCTCAAGAGTATGGCTTTCATGAAATGATTGTAGATGATATTTTGGGCGTTAATGCACAATCAAAAATAGATACGAGCAGTAACTACTTTTTTTTGGCACTGACATTTACCCACTATCTACCAGAACAATCAAAACATATATTCAATGAATTAGACGTTATCATTTGAGAAGATCACATCATAACGACCATCGGGTTAGAATCTGAAAGCTTCAATAAAGTATTCGACGAAATAAATAAAGAGGCAAAAAAAATTGATGGATCGTATATAATCAACCACCAAAAGAACAAGTGAAATGAAGTTATTTTGGATGATTGAATTATACCGACGACTTGAGAATCTGTTGGCACGAAAGCAGTGAAGTGATTACAGATTTCGAAAGCAGTCGAGTATAAATCATCTCCTTACTATATCCTCTATAGAATCATTGATGCATTTTATGATAAAACAGTAAAATCATTATGATTTTCTTCACAGAAACTTCTTGATTTACAGACAAACATAGGAGATAATTGAGGAGACAAGTGAGAAGATATAGTGGACGATCTCATTAATGAAGATTTAAATAAAATATTTATCAAACACAACTTTCTTTCACAAGAAGAAATTATTGGTGATCTTATAGCTCATGTAAATACATTTCACGAGAAACATCTTACTATATATTTCAACAATCTGAAAACAAAACTCGCAAAAATAATAAGAACGATAAATGTTTTGACAGAAAAAAATGATTCGCTGATATCAGCGTACAACACATATCTAAGTATAAAAAGCAATAAGAGTGTAACAAGATTAACGTTTGTAAA
Organism: candidate division SR1 bacterium; assembly: GCA_026397515.1. Taxonomy (GTDB): domain Bacteria; phylum Patescibacteriota; class Gracilibacteria; order Absconditabacterales; family Absconditicoccaceae; genus CAJBLF01. The sequence goes on from JAPLUU010000008.1 coordinate 8,444, forward strand.
TTCAATCTTTATGCCATTGACGGTAATTGCAGGTATAGGAGGAATGTCCGAACGAAGTATGATGACAGGACCAGAAAATCGAAAAATCACCTATCCGCTTTTTATAGTGTTATGTATAATTATAGCGTATATTACTTACCTACTCTTACACAAATACTTTATGAAAAAATAATTGAGATCAAATTAAAATTCAAGGTATAGAAAATTTTAATGATTTCAAAAATATATATTTTTATTTAAAAAAGTCGATTGCAATATCGCTTAGTAGGTAACAAATAAAGGAATATTGATTTTCAATAAAGATGAAGGAGGCAATCGACAAGGGGTTTTTTGTTTACTTTTTTTTACCTGGAAGAAAAAAAGTAAGGCCCAGCCGGCAAGGCGATAGAAAAAAAGTTATAAAAATACTTTAGAAATCTTTTGCACATACATAAGCACTCGTCCATGCTCGTTGCAAATTATATCATCAGGTCTTACCAGTGATATCGAGAGATTCTCAGATAAAATATAATCAGGGAATTTTTTTTGATTGGAAATGTTGATCAAGTTCTTTCAAAAGAATTCATCAGACAGAAATCTTCGCCTCGGTCATCGGCCTTAATGCTTTAATACTGATATCACGTAGAGTATCTCACGACACAAGTTTAAAAAATTGGATAACTTTCTTACTTGTACTCGCTAAATCAAAATCACATTGCAAAGAATATTCGGAGATATCTTGATCTATATATAAAGTAGCATCAAATATAACAGGTCAACTAAGTCATATATGGGTAAATAATACCGATCATGTATTTTTATAGACGATTTTATTATCAGCATATAAAGTCACCATAGCTTGCACGGTATTTCATGCTAATAATGATACATCTTCTTTAGTTTCAATACCACATAAAGCAGCATGTGGCGAAGAAAGAGGAAGTCAGAGCTGTTCGGCGATTTCGTATGCGAAAGGACTCGCACCTATTTGTGGATAGGTCATTCCTCAGGTTGCAATAATCACCTGTTTTGCTGAATATATACCCGCTGAAGTAGTAACTACAAAAGTATGATAATCAGCAGTAGTAATAGAATGTACGTCATGAGAAAGCAAAAATTCTGTCTCATTTTTTTTGGATTCATCAACAAGAAAATCCACAAGCTGTTTAGCTTTTCCGCTTTTAAGTAAAACTCTTCAGTTTTCTTCTATCTTAGTTTCAATAGCATGTTCGTGTAAATACTGAATCATATCTTCTGGTCAGAATGCATGAAATAATGAAGGTAATGATTTCAATGATTGTCCGATATAATAAAGTTCAGGATCCAGATTACTATTGGTCAGATTACATCTTTCTCATCATGAAAGAAGTACTTTAGAAGCAAGTTTATCAGTTTTTTCTATGATGCATTTTTTTATTTCTTTTGGCAAAAATAAGGAACAAAATAATCATGAAGCTCCTCATCAAATAACAACTACATCATACATTTGCATATTAAAGTTTGTAAGGTTTCAAAATATCTCCATACGACTGTAACACAAAAACGTTGTCGAATAAACATGCTACCGTAAGTGGTCAAATTCCACCAGGAACTGGCGTATAGGAAGCAACCTTATCTTGAATAGTCGCGATATTCACATCACCGACAGGTTTCCCATCAATATGCCCATATCAGACATCAACGATAATCTGAGAGTTATCATCACGCACAAAAGAATCATCAATAAGATGAACTTTCCCGGTAGATGATATGATATAATCCGCCATTTTAGCGATAGTTTTAATTTGCTCAGGAGGGGTTTTGACATTGCAGGTATATACAGTAGCTTCTCTCTTGATACATTCAAGCGCCAAAGGTTTTCCGACGATATTACTTTGTCACAAAATCGCGACAGTTTTCCCCGTAAAATTATCCAACTTGTAATGCTGGAGAAGATACAACACCGCTTTGGGTGTTGCAGGAACGAAATCTATAAGTCACATTTCTGACAATCATACGACAACACCACCGAGACCATCAAGATCTTTTTGCGGAGTAATAGCAGCTAACAACTGTTCTTTATATTCTTCGAATTGTTGAGGCAAAGGTAATTGAATAATAATTCCCACACATTCATCATCATGATTGAGATATCTGATCAATTCCATAACTTTTCAAACACTATCATAATTCTGATTGACATAGATATCGACATCATCGAATTTTCCAGCTTGATTCCTATCATATTCGGCGTGATGATTCTGTCAAAACACAATCACCGGCAATCCTATAGAATCTCCATATGCTTTTTTATGTTTCACATAGGTGGCAGATGAATAATCTTCACCTAAGAAAATAATAGCAACATATGCTTTACTTTCACCAAAAAATTTAGCTCTTTTTATTATAAGCTCTTGTTTGAAAGCAACAGACAACTCTTTTCATGAAAGTATCATAGAATACATTAATAAACTAAATATATAACAGGTAGTTTATACTAATTCAATGCTTTATCTCAACCATAAATTACTTATAAAAATTTGCAAAATAGAAGTTTCTAAATATAATTATCTATAGGTATTTTAACCAATCAATGAAATGATCGATTTCACCCCAAAAGATTTAGAAGCACAAGAAAACAAGCATTCCTTGCCGGAATCATCTTTTGATAATGAAGCAAATAAGCAATGATTAGCTGATATAGAAAACGAAAGTATAAAAGTACACAAACAGCAAAACAAAAAGGCAGAGCAGCTAGAAGCTTTACTCGACATTAAAGATACTATGAAAATATCACCATCAATACTAAGAACGCCACCTCCAGAAGACTTTGTTTTACAGAAAATTACAGAAGCACCATCTTATGATGCCAACAACAAAGATCCGTTTCAAATTGATGCAAGATATTGTGATTTAAGTGAAATGGATATTTTAAAAAATAGTGACATTTTACCACATGCGATGTTTAGTAATCTGACTAAACGACCTAAAAACATAGAAAAATATTTTAATCCAAAATCAATATTAGAAAACAACAAAACACCATGATTACACATCAAAGATATTCATAAAAAATGAATTACCGGGAAAGGCATAAACATTGCAATCATCGATCAAGCATTATTGATAGATCACGAAGAATACAAGGGAAAAATAAAAATGTATGATGAAATAGATGAGGTAAATACAAAAGCCACAATGCATTCAGCAGCAGTAACTTCTATAGCAGTAGGAAAAAATATAGGAGTTGCACCTGATGCAAATATATATTATATCGGATGAATTTATGCAGAAAGAAATACCAAAGAAACCTATATAAAGATGGATAACATTGCTGAGGGGATATATAAAATAATCAAAAAAAATAAAGAACTAGATACAAAAAACAAGATTAGAGCTATTTCGATTTCTTATGGTATAACTGATACTATGCAAGGATATGACATATGTAAAAAAGCAATTGATGAAGCAGAAAAACAATGAATATATGTAATATATCCTGATGATAAAAATTTCATGGGTGCACTCAGAGATCCAAAAGACAACCCAGATGTATTTGAATCATATTTTAAAGCATTAAAAAACGAGCCAAGATTAAAGGCTTTAGACAAAAAAAATAGAGAGAGATTAGAAACAGAGCTCATTTTCGTGCCTATGAATTCTAGAACCCTAGCTAGTCCTACGTGAAATGAAGATTATACATTTGATCGTTATGGTGGAATAAGTCGAGTTATGCCATATGTCGCATGAATCTATGCGTTATGCTGCCAAATACAACCAGACATAACCAAAGAAATATTTATTGATGCAGTCAAAAAAACAGCAGAAGTAGAAGAGATTGAAGGAATGAAATTTAAAATGATAAATCCTGAAGAATTAATAAAATATCTAGAAAAAAGTTAGAGCAATTTCTTAAATACACCCACCGAGTCTAATTTCTCTCAAGTAAATTCATCTCTACCGAAATGACCATAGGCAGCGGTAGTTCTAAAGATAGGTTTTCTCAGATCTAATTTTTCTATGATTCATTTTGGACTGAGGTCGAAATTGTTTTTGACCGCATCGACTATGTTTTGCAATTCAACTTTTTCTGTACCAAAACAATCGATATAAATACTCACCGGTTGAATCACTCAAATAGCGTATCCAAGTTGAATCTCACATCTTTCACAGACTCATGAAGCGACAATATTTTTTGCTAAATATCTAGCAATATACGCTCAGCTTCTATCTACTTTCGTAGGATCTTTTCCACTAAAAGCTCATCAACCGTGTTTTCAGATACCACCGTACGTATCGACAATAATTTTTCTTCCTGTCAATCCACTATCCCCTTTTGGTCATCAGATATTGAAGATTCCGGTTGGATTAATGAAAAATTTAGTTTGTTCATCGACTAAATCACCAAGTATTGGAGTGATAACATATTCACGGATACCAGCAGCAATCTGTTGTTGAGGTACGTCTAAAGCATGTTGAGAAGAGATAACAACAGTATCGACTCTGATAGGTGTTTGATCTTCATATTCTACCGTCACTTGAGTTTTTCCATCAGGATAGAGATAATACAAAGTACCATTTTTTCTGACTTCAGTAAGTTTTTTCGCTAATGCATGAGCTAAATACATAGGTAAAGGTAAATAGCTTTTGGTTTCATTGCACGCATAGCCATACATGATTCCTTGATCGCCAGCACCACCAGTATCCACTCATTGAGCGATATTTGGTGATTGTTTATGGAGTAAATTTACGACAGAACAATTGTTTCCATCAAAATACTTACGATCACCATCATATCAAATATCCAATACGACATTTCTGACGATAGATTCATAATCGATATTTGCTTTGGTAGTAATTTCACCAGCAACAATAATGATTCATGTAGTAGTAAGTGATTCACAGGCAACTCTAGAATAGGGATCTTGTGTCAAACATGCATCTAAAACAGCATCAGAAATTTGGTCACACATCTTATCAGGATGTCATTCGGTTACGGATTCACAGGTAATAAAGTGTTTCATGATTAAGTTTTTAAAAAGTTAAAAAAAACTCTTAATCACGAAGAAAGAGTTCAAAAACAATAATAGCGTTTTTTAATATCTTCCCCGTGAGGGTAGGAATTAGCACCTTTCCTTATGGATGGTTGCTGGAACGCTTAACGAGCCTAATCTCTATCGTTCACTCTGGATATGTATTGTACCATAGAAATAGAGATACAGAGAAAAAATACAAGTGATTATGGTAATTACCCATAAAACATATTAGATAACATTTTTATGATTTTGGTGAATAAATAGCTGTTTTAAGCACAAAATAAAACAACAAAATTGCATTTTTGAGTATATTAGATATACTCATATATGAACCATAAACGGGTTTTAGTACAACAGGAATTGGATGAATAACATATTAATCATCATTATTATAGCATGAGGAATACGACTGATTGGCTCATTGATAGTCAAAGCAGTATTTTCATCTATACAAAAAAAACATAGAAAAGAACAAGCAAATAAGTTGAGATATATTCAGATTAAGATCCCTAAAAGCGTCACTACCAAGTGAGGAGAAGATGGAGGTGATACAATCAAAGATATGAAGCAAAACATGCAAATCATGAATCAGATATATAAAAATTTTTATTCAATCATCGATGATAAACGATCTCATAGAAAATTCTGACACAATTATATCAGTATGGAAATGTTTATAGAAAAAGAAGTAATTAAGTTTATTATGGCAATACCAGAAGAGGATGTAGACAATATGGAAAAGCTTATTTCATCATTTTATATAGGTGCCGTAGTCGATCCAATCGATCAACCAAAACTACTCGAGGCAGGAAAATATATGGCAGGTGGAGAATTTGTATTAACCAAAGACAATGCATATCCACTCAAAAATTATGAATCGTTTGAAGCTGATCCTATGGATAGCCTTCTTTCAGCATATTCAAAAGTACTGACCGACGAAAAAATGTGTCTTCAAATACTCATTTCTCCACTCGATGAAAACGCACTCAAACAACTCAGAAAAGAGTCAAAAAAAATAAAAGATGGAAAAAATAAAGGATTTTTATGACTTTTACTCAAAGATATCTGGAAAGGAATTGTAAGTGCAAATAGTGATAGCAAAGACGCACCCAAAGACGAAGAAAAGAAAAGTGATCTGACCCAGCAACAAACAGGTGATCTCGATAAAAAAGCCGAAGAAGAAATTTTCTCTGTCAAAATCAGAGCACTAGTCACCTCACCAGATCCCAAGAGACCAGAAAGAATTATAGAAGATCTTGCAAGATGATTTAGTCAATACAGTTATATAGGACTTAATGCACTGAAGTTTAAAAAAGCAAAAAAAATACAAGAGTTTGCAAAAGAATTTATCAATAGAATGTTTCGAAGTGATAATGGTATGCTTCGCAATCTCTATAGATGGAAGAAAAAAATGATTATAAGTATCAAAGAGCTTTCCTCTATCATTCATATTCCTAACGCAAAGTTTAATAGAAATCCACGTATCAGTCGACAAAAATATAAGATCGTTCCAGCGCCCGATAATATTCCGACTGATGGAATACTTCTTTGATTCAACACATATGCAGGTATCAAAAAAGAGATTAGAATCATGACAAATAACGATGATAGAATGAGACATATGTATATCGTTGGACAAACAGGTTCATGAAAATCAACACTTATAAAAACTGCCATAATGGAAGACTTAAGACTAGGAAATGGATTTTGTGTCATAGATCCACATGGAGATTTGGTGGATGATACGATGAAATATTTTCCCAAAGAAAAAATAGATGATCTGATTTATTTTGATCTAGCCAATACTGAATATCCGATTGCATTCAATCCTTTGGACGGAGCAGAAACTGACGATGAAAGAGATGTCGTAACAAATGATCTAGTGGAGATGTTTGTCTCAATGTACGGAGAAGAAATTTTCGGACCACGTATTCAGGATTACTTTAGAAACGCATGTTTCTTATTGATGGAACAACCAGAAGGAGGAACACTTATAGATATTATGAGACTCTTTACGGATGATGCATTTGCAGAAAGTAAAATAAGAAACGTTAAAAATCCTATCATAGCTGCACGATGGAACAAGACATACAAAAAAATGTGAGAGAGAGAAAAATCAGAAATCATTCCATTTATCCAAGCAAAATTCTGACCATTTACCACAGGTACGTATATCAGAAATGTTATTGGACAACCTAAATCAGCATTCAATTTCTTCGATGCAATGAATCAAGGAAAAATAATTCTCGTAAAACTTTCCAAAGGTCTTACCTGAGAAGAAAATAGTAAACTTCTAGGAAGGATGGTAACTATGCAGATAAAACTTTCAGCACTCAAAAGAGCTAGTTTAGATGAAAAAGAGAGACATCCATACTTTCTCTATATCGATGAATTCCAAAACTACGTATCCAAGTCCATCGAAAGTATATTATCAGAAGCGAGAAAGTACAAACTTGGATTAACAATAGCACACCAATACATCGACCAACTTAAACAAGAATGATTAGGATGAGCACTTGATCTTTCTAAAACTATTTTTGGTAACGTTGGTAATCTTTTTATATTCAAAGTCGGTGCACCTGATGCAGAATTTTTGGAAAAAGAATTTGGACCAGAATTTTCAGCTATAGATATGGTAAATGGAGATACCCACAGAGCGGTAGTAAAAATAGTAGTTAATAATCAACCAACAAGACCATTCAGTTTTACCACAGATTTACCATTTTCAAAACCAATCCTCAATATACCAGAAAAAATAGAAATCATGAAACAAATTTCTGCACTCAAGTGGTGAACAAAGAGAGAACTCGTCGATAAAGAAATCTACTTTAGAGTCGGAGTATAAGATCCATTATTTTCATCGTATATTTTTTGCATAAGATGTATGAGATCATTTATTTCTCCGAAGATAAATCATTGGGAGACTCATCTCTGGATAAGAGCATCTGAACCATCATTAACAACAGATACGATACCTTCATATAATTCTATTTTCCGATGTTTATCACTCAGACTCCTCTGTTCTTTATCCGATAAAGAAAGAAGTTCTGGATTCAATGTTATAAGCGGTTGTAGTACCAAAGAGGAATATTGTTCAACAAAAGCTTCTCTGATTTCTTGAGGTGTTTTTTGAAAATATTCAGAAGAAAATTTCTGTGTAAATACTTCTAATAAATGTATAATTTGAGGAAAATATATACTTTGATTACGAAGCAATTCCTTATCTTCTTGTTGTTTTTTAAGCAAAGCAGAATCATCGTAAGATTCCTCTTTTTCCTCCTTGATCTTTTTGAAAAATCCTTGAAGGAAAATCATGGCCTCTCACATCCAATGTTTTTGTCATGTTTTAGAACGTTTTGCCTTATATGCACTCACACGCTTATTGAACATTTTTTTGAATTGATCAATTGTTTCATGAGAAAGGATATGTTCTCTATATTCTTCAAGGATATACTCATAATTATTTTCTGTAATCTCTTCTGAAATATCAAAATACGTCATAAAATTATCTCGATCCGATTCCAATAGATCAATATAAGAGGTGGTACTGATAGAAGAATCTTTAGTAGATAATCACAAACTTTCAGCTTCAGGAGATTCTTCGATTTGAGTATCAGGATATAATATTTCCGATTCAATCGGATCATCAACGATAGTATCAGAATGAATTATTTTTTTTGATGCAAACAATTCGAACCCATCTTTTTTGGTTTTGAAGATATTTTTAAGTTGATTGAGAAAACTTATAGCCCACATATGTGGTGTATTATCGAGCACACGAACATCAAAAAAACCTAGTTGTATCAAACGGATAAGTTCATTGAGAATAGTGGTAGTTTCCTCTTCATTCATATACCTATATACTTTATAATTAAGATGCTGACCAACCGTATAAGGAGTAAATGATATAGTAGAACATCCCAATAATTTTTTGAGTGGTATCAACTGAGCATTGACAAAAGTAATATCATTTTTATCATCAATGGATTCTGTTTGTACATCATTATCATCAGAGATAGTATCACCAGAGAGATAATTAGAAATATCGGTAAACGTAGGTATAAGTGCTTTAAGAAGAGAATGTGATATAGTTTCAGAATTATCTAGAATAATATCTTTACTAAGTTTAAGCTTAATTTTCATAACTGAAGCACGCCTTGTATTTGTTGAATCATTATATTCATCATCACAAAAATCCAAAAGAACAATAAGTGCTTGGAGAGATTTTTTTCTGATTTCAGCTAATTCTAATTTATCAGAAATTTCTCGAATCTCTCAGGCAGAGATTTTGTGTCGTAATTTATCTTTGAGACCAGATAAAAGACTGATGGTAGAATTTATCCTATTGAAATCATTTTTATTCATAACAGAAAAACTAGGAAATAAATCCTAATTACTATAAAAATATAGCATAAAAAGTCAAGTTTATATAAAACTAAATTATATTTTGTATATAGTATGAAAATTGGTTTCCACTTGCTGAGAAAGCGATTCAGGATTGATTTGTAATATTTCACTGACAAATTCGTACATATATTTTACATTGGCTGGATGATTAGTTTCGCCACGAATGATTTGAGGAGTCAGATACGGCGCATCAGTTTCCAAAAGTAATTGTTGTAAGGAAACAATAGCTAACGTATCTCTCAATGCTTGAGCATTTTTATAGGTAACATTACCACAGAACCCGATAAACAGTTTTTCAAATTTAGAATGTAAAATTTCAAATTCTTGTGGTCCGTAGCCTCGACAATGAAAATAAATAGTCAGATCAGTATAGTTTTTGAGAATTTCAAAAGTTTCCAAAAAAGCATCTCTAGAATGAACTACTAATGGTAGTTTGAGTTCACGAGCTAAATTGCAATGCTGAATAAAAAGTTCCTTTTGTATTTTCAAAGTTTCTAATCCATTGGAATAATGAACATCGATACCGGTCTCACCGATAGCGACTACATAGTGTTTATTCGCTAAATAAAGCTCTTTGAGCCACTGCATCTTAGCAGAGATCTCATCGGCAGCAAGACGTCATTCGACACATTCCAAAGGATGTCGACCAAGCGTCGCTTTTACGATACAGTTTTTGAAATCACGTTCAGCTATTTTAGCAATTTCGACACCTTGAACATTATAAGATTCACTCGCTCCGGAATTTATAAGTCCTACTCCCCCAACATCGATAAATTTTTGCATATATCATTGCCAATCTTCCCATAAAGGTTCACTATTTAAATGCGTATGTGAATCAAACAATTTCATTGAAGTACAAAAATAATTTAAAAAAAATGCGTTGCTTTACTTATACAATTTCTTACATACTAATCAATGAAAAAACATTAGAGATAGTATATAAAGTTTTAATTAATAATTGAAGTACATGGGATTAGTTTTAGGAATCGTTATGTTTATGAGCCTTGTGCTTATTCACGAATTAGGACACTTCATCAATGCAAAAAGAAGTGGTGTAAAAGTATTGGAATTTGGTATCGGTATTCCACCCAAGGTATGTAAACTTCGAAAAGATAAATCAGGAACAGAATATACATTAAACCTTCTACCACTTGGATGATTTGTCAGACTCAAAGGAGAAGATCCAAAAGATGAAGCAGATTTCAACGCAAAAGATAGTTTCATCAAGGCAAAAATGTGAAGAAAAATATTGATTCTGATTTCTGGAGTTGGTATGAATCTTATTCTCGCTCGAGTACTTTTCACGGCAATATTTACCATGGGAACACAACCTATATCAGTACTTCCGGACAATGCATTATCATCACATGAAAACAGTTACCTTATGCCGACAGTAACTTTTTTGAAAGAACAAGGATTCATTAGTGGAAATTTAGTCTCTGCACCAGCAAAAATAGATAGAGTATCATCTGATCTCCTGGGACAGAAGATGGGCTTAATGTCTGGAGATACTGTTGTATCTATTAACAATGAAAAAGTAGACATTTGGAATATAGGAGGTGTACTCAAAAAATATATCGACAAAGACATAACATTATCCTTTACAAGAAACAATAAAAAATTATCAGCAAACGCACATTGTCCTGCTGACAATTGTATTCTCTGACTGACATTTCCTCAAGGATCACTCAATCTCAAACCAATAAAATTTCCCTTTGCTAAAGCAATGTGGATAGGAGCAAAAGAAATAAAAGCACAGACAGTTCTTACCTTTGCTGCATTGGGAACATTATGAAGTGATCTCTTATCACTCAATGGAACCAGAATAAAAACATCACTGAACAGACTTACCGGACCAGCAGGAGCAATTAAATTTGGAGAGACATTACTCAATGCATGATGACGAAAACTCTACCTCGGATTTGCAGGAATGATTTCACTTGCACTAGCGATATTCAATGTATTACCTATCCCAGCATTGGATGGAGGAAGATTACTCGGAGTGTTAATTCAATGAATCGGAAAACTTAAACCAGAAAAATATTTCAATATAGAATGATATATCAATCTCGTATTTTTTGTAGCACTTATGGCTCTTGGAGTATATATATTGCTCAAAGACCTTGTTCATTTCCGAGATATAAAAATTCCTTTTTTATGATAAGATAAAAAAGGTAAACTTTTTCTAGGATAACAGATAGTCATTGCGAGGAACGAAGTGACAAAGCAATCTATATTGTCCTTCAAAAAAATATTATTTTTGATTAAACAATATATAGTTACCAACACAAATAAATATTCGGTTGGTAAACTATAAGTAATATTGTAAGATTGCTTCTCCGACCAGGCGGATCATAATGACAATATAAAAAAAACTCTGCTTCATCACAGAGTTTTTTTGTAAAAATTCTATAGAAAAGAATATAGAGCCTCATGCTTTAAGCTTTATGCTTTGAGCTAAGTTTATTTAGTACAATTATCAATCATGTTTTTATACTTGTTTGCATCACGCATATATTGAGGCAAATTTGCATCCAAAGTACTAATTCATTCTTTTTGGAGTTTGAGATACGTTTCATTAATCTCTGTAAGAATAGCTGGATCTGAACATTTTTTGGTCTCTGCCATACTAATAAGTTCAACATATGTCTTTTCATAATCATATTTCTTTGCGTATGCTTCAGAATTTGTATTAGTTATCTTATGGACATATACTACTGCTCTTTGCCAAAGTACTTGAAAACCAGAAAAAATGGAAGCCTTTTCAGCAGGATGATTTTGGATATAGGAAAACGAAAATCCTAACAATATCAGTCCGATAATAAGCTTAACAAGATTTTTTTTGATGAATACTCTTTCTTCTTTATCCATAATATCGTAAAAAAAACATAAAATAGGTAATAAAACGATTAGTTAATACGGTTTTCTGAATATTTTTCAAGCAGTTATCAGAGAAAAATATTTTCCTTGCTTCGAAACAAAGAATATATACTGTTTTTAGTAGTATTTACTCTTTGTCCGGTTATTTGTCATGAAAATTGCTTTCGTCCATTGTCGAATCCAACCATGATGAGCACTTGCGGTATTCCAAGACCTCATCGACGAACAAAAAGATATAGAACAGGCGACGGTTTTTACACTTTTTTCTGATAGTGAAAAATTACATACGAAATACCACAATCTCACCATAGTAACTGCACTACCAAAACGAGTTAATAAACTTTTTTTACGATGTGGTCAACACAAAGTACCCATACTTTCACGACTTTTTGATTATCGTAACTTGATGTTTTTCTATCCGACATTAATGAAAATACTTTCTCATAAAATAAAAAAATATTTGAGACGCAATGAAAATAGGAATTTTCGTGAAAATTTTCATGATGTCGAAATTATGCCGACGACTTGAGAACATGTAAGAACAAATGAAATGAAGTGATTACAGAGTTCGAAAGCAGATCGGCGCGAAACTAATCAAATAATTATTTCCTCCTTCGCAATCGCGAAAAATATCACTCCAATATCAGGTGTACCGATGATGCTCTATCTTCATTCGCCTATGCAATATATCCGGACACATTATGACGAATACAAAGAAAAGCTTACCTGAATAAAGGGGAAATTATTTAATCGAATAGTCCCAAAACTAAGAAAACGAGATCTGAAGTTTACCAAGTTTGATAAAGTCTTTGCAAACAGTAAATACACAGCTAAGGTAGCAGAAGAGCTTTATGGTATGAAACATATTCAGATTAAATATCCACGTATCCCAGATAAATTCTTTATCCCAGCGATCCAAGAGACACCACAAGCATATTATCTTTATGTCGGTAGATTAGTGACCTTTGTCAGAGAAGCAGACAAGATAATCAAGTTATGTAATGAACTAAAAGTCCCACTTATCGTGATGGGAAGTGGTCCCGATGAAGTCTATTTGAAATCCATTGCCGGTCCATCAATTATTTTCATAGGATGGATAAAAGATGTCGATGAAAAAATAAAAATTATCAGCCAGGCAAAATGATTAATCAATCTGACCAAAGAAAGTTATGGAATCGGAACGGTGGAAGCAATGCTTTTGTGAGTTCCTATCTTTGGATACAGTGGATGAGCTACTGCTGAACTCGTAGATGAAGATTGTGGGGTTTTGGTTGAAAATAAAAAGCATCATACCCTCATAGAATGATTCAAAAAATTTATGAACACCCAACGAGATAGAAAAACAATCTCAAAAAGAATAAGAGAAAAATGGAAAAATAAGTAATTTTTATTATATATCTGATAGATAGAACATGGCTAAATTTACCGGAATGTTTGAGAAAGCACTTGAATTCGCAATCAAAAAGCACAAAGGGCAAAAAAGGAAAAGCACGAACATGCCCTATTTCCGACATCCGATTAGTGTAGCAGAAAATATCGAAGAGATAAAAAAATCAAAAAATATAGAACTTCTCATGACAGCAGCAATTTTACATGACACTGTGGAAGATTGTGCATGAGTAACTATCCAAGAGATTGCAAAGAAATTCGGATTTTACGTCGCTGCATTGGTAGAAGAGTTAACATCTGACCCCAAACAGATAGCAAAAATAGGTAAAACTACCTATCTCAAAAAGAAAATGGAGAAAATGACATCGTATACCTTAGTAATAAAGTTAGCTGATCGTCGGCATAATGTAAAAGATATGAGTGAAACCACAAAAGAATTTCAAAAAAAATATACACAAGAAACCAATGAGATTTTGGAGTATCTCGAATCATGAGTCAGAAAATTGACCGAAACACATCAGAAATTAATAGATAAAATAAAAGAAGTATTAAAAAATCAGAAATCTAAATAAATAAAAAAAGCCTGCAAAATACTGCAGGCTTTTGTAATAGAAACAACATCATTACGACTGACGGGCAGCTTGCCAGACATCGTCTTTGGTGTCCCTGATGTAAAGACGGACATATTTACCTGATCTCACATAGTTGGTGGCGCTTGCCAACAATCGTTGTGCTTTTTTAAGCTCAGGAAATTTCTCCCCATTAAGTTCCATACCCAAGAACTTGGATAAATTCGGACCAGCCTTCACTTTGATTTTTACCACCAAAAGCTCTTTGAGCAGATCTGAAAGCATCGCGATAGTATCATCTTCTGGCGTTACATCCTTAGTAGGATTTATCCTTGTAAAGAAAGCATCAATTTCCTGTTTTGCTTCCTCTACTTTTGCAACATCCATAATATTGATGCTGTTGGTCATGATTACAACCTTTTTGGTAGAAGTTGAATTTTCAATCATCTTCTGGGTCGCTTTTTCATGGAGATGTGGGAATACATCAGCGGCAAGATATTTATCCATATTTTCTAATGAGGCAACAACGCCGTCATTGAGGATAAAAACTTTATCTACTATACCATCAGTCTGTTCAACCTGGATCTTCTGTGCATGAAGCATTTCAGAAAGAAGTTCTTCCTGTGTACGGATTTCTTCTTCTTTTTGATGCATTGCCTCACGAGCAGCATCCCTGCGGAGAGTAAGTTCTTCAGATTTTTGATCCCAACCATCAATGGTTTCCCAAAGTTTTTTTACGGTAAGATTGGTTACATTACCCTTGATAGCATCAGTAGTCAAACTTTTCTTTCGACGGTCATTTAATGCCTTGGTTGCGGACATATATTTTTTATATCCCAAAGTCCACAACCTGCGTGATTCAATTTCCTCCTTCTTGAGCGGGGTAAGTTCATTTTGAATTCTTTTAAGAATTCTTTCATTTGTGATAATTTCTTCTTTCATATCCTTTTGTTTTTAAATTTATGTATTTATATTTACGTTTTATATAATATATGTATTTGAATAGATATGTCAAGGAGTAGTAAAAAATATAAGAAAAAAGTAATATTGACTTTTTTTTTAAAAAAAATATATATAAAAAATATTAATAAGGAAAAGAGGTTTTCCAAACGGTTAAATATAATAAAATGTTTTTAGAAAAATTGAATATTATGAATGAAAAAAAAGAACTAGACAATCAAGATATCAATAAAGATTCTTCTCTAGTATGAAGAAATGCTTTTCCAAAATTTGAATTAAAAAATATATTAGACATAAAAGTACCACGCATCACAGTAAAACAAATTGATGATAATATGGAAATAGAAAAAACACATACATTCAATGTATTATTATCATATTTCAATAAAGCACATGGAAAAAATTTATCTACAGAAAATCTCCTGCATTCTAGATCAAGCTTTGATGCCTTTATAATGTTTGTAATGAACTGTTTACTCAAGAGATATCTCATAATTAATGAAGACTGCGAGACTAATTTTTTACTAGGATTGAAAAGGTTACGTGACAAATATAATCAGAATCTAAGATCTATAGATATATATTATGATATTATTGTAGAGAAGATATTTTATCCTCAATGATTAACCAAACAAGATCCTGAAGTAAGAGAACAGATGTATTTTTTTGATCAAGCATATTCTCTTATGAAAGTTGCATTCAAAGACAATAAAAGAGAAAATTGAGAAAGATATTTTGAACATCTCAAAGGAGTAATGGATATAATACTACGAGAATTGCCTAATCCCAATTTAGAGAAGATTTTGATAGCGTTGCTTCATGACGTACAAGAAGATTTACCAGAATATGCTGACGCAGTAAGATTGATATATGGTGATAAAATAGCAGATGGAGTAAATGCGCTAAGCAAAAAACCTCGAGAAAATTATCTTACCGAAGAAAATTTTACAAAAGAAGATATTCATATATGTGGCATATTTTTGAAAGAAAAAAACAGTATATTAGAGAATGCAGCGACAAAAATAGTAGACAAATATCCAGACAAATCCTTTATGGCAGAAAAAAAAATAAAAGAAAAAGATTTGATACCATACATGGATCCAGAACAACTACATAACTATAAAACACTGATAAAAAAGATACAACCATTTGCAGATAAAGCAAAAACATTAAGAAATGAAGATTATTTCTGACATTTGGATGAACTAGAAGAGAATGAACGCGATGTGAAATTTGCAGATAGAATACATAATCTTCGTGATATGGATTGATTGACGAGAGAAAAAGCTATACGTAAAGTCAGAGAGACAGAAAAATACTTTCTTGCAGTCGCAAAAAAAAGGAATCCTACGGCATATACACTCATGATTGAAGCAATCCAGAAAAACAAAGAAAGATTTAAGTTTTAATATTCAAAAGAAAAACTCCCATATAGGGAGTTTTTTTACATATGATACTATCTTTTACTTACGCAAGAGATGTACTCGGAAATTGATAACTATAGGAATGATGGTTATAATCACGACAAGAAGAACAAATTTCCACGTCAAAGTATTCAAGTCTGTGCCTTTCCTTTTGAGTACATAAAACACGATAAAATCAGTCAGCGCAATTACTATGGTAACGATAATTACTGATCTTCGAAAAAAAGGTATATTCATAGGAGAAGTCCAAAAAATAAATATTTTTAAGCAAATGATTTCGCAAATCTCAAGTCACCATTGGTAAAATATCTAATATCTTTGATACCGTAACGAACAGCAGCCAATCTACTAATTCCTACACCAAAAGCAAATCCTGACCATTGAGTAGCATCTACACCTGCTTCTTTCAATACATTTGGATGTATCATACCAGCTCCAAGGATTTCCATCCAGTTGGAAAGTTCTTTTTTTCCTGTTTCCTTATTATAGACTTCGTATCTCACATCAATTTCAAATCCAGGTTCTACGAATGGAAAATATCAAGGTCTCATTCTTGTTTCTACATTTTTATGTAATAATGCAGAAAGCAATTTAGTAATCATTTCTTTGAAGTGAGCCACACTGATATCTTTATCGATAACTATTCCTTCCATCTGATAAAACATGGTATCATGAGAAGCATCCATATTTTCGAATCTATAGGTTCTTCCAGGAACAACTGCCTTGAGCGGAAGTCCGTATTTTTTTATCAAGTAATTTTGCATAGATGAGGTATGTGTTCTGAGAATGAGATTTTCTCCACGAGGATCTTTGTCGTTTAAATAGATAGTATCATGCATTTCGGTAGCAGGATGAGTAAGGGGAATATTCACAGATTCGAAGTTTTCAAATTTGGTAACCACTTCTGTTCCATATTCCATGACAAACCCCATAGATTTACAGATTTCTTCAGCATCTCTTCTTACTTCTGCAAGGATTGAATACGAACCATGTTGGGTAGTCGCATCTAAACTAATATCTACAAGATCTTTTTCGAGTTGTTCATTGATTTGTCCCATTTTGAAATGTTGTTGTTTTGCTTCATACGCTTCAGTCAATTTTGTTTTGATTTCAGACAACTGAGCACCCCTTTCTTTTTTCGCTTCAGGAGCAAGATCAATCATCACCTTGAATTCTTCATTAAGAAGACCTTTCTTCCCCAAATATATTTGGAAAAAATTATCTAACTGAACTATATCAACGACTTTCTCCAATTCTCATAAGGCATGTTTCAATTCTAACATTCTTTATCATAAAGAAAATAAAATAAGACACCGACAATCCCAAAAGGATTGTAACGTCGTTTCTATCTATAGGAATATTTAAAAAATTTTATAGATAAAGTTCTGACTCCAATGTAGGTATTTTCCTAGCATTTTCAACGATTTTTATAGAAAATTCGAGGTTTTGACCCAACGAAGCATTTTTTGCCGATTTTGTCAATCCAAAGAGCAAGGACCAAGGGATTTCTTTTGCAAAATAAACTTTTTGAGGATATACTTATAGTATAAAAAACAAACCTTTTACCTCAACAAAAATCATGGAAAAAAACACTCCACTCATAGAGATTAAAAATCTCAGCCGATGATACCGAGACAACCCAGCTAAATTATTTGAAAAATTAAATTTGTCTTTGGATGTAAATGACTTTTTTGTCCTTACAGGAAAATCAGGAGCAGGAAAAACAACATTAGTAAAATTCATAACAGGAAAACTTACTCCACCAGAAAAAACAATTTTCTACAATAGACAAGATATGGCGACATTTACCTCTGAGGATATTCAGATATTAAGAAAAAGATTAGGAATTATTTTCCAAGATTATCAATTATTAGAAGATTTGAGTGTCAGGGAAAATATTATATATCCACTCGAATTATATGAACTCGGAGAAACAGTTATAGAATCCAAACTTAAACAAGTATTACAAAAAGTTAATATCAAACATTTTTTGGATACTCCTGTCAAATTATTAAGTGCTTGAGAAAAGCAAAGAGTATCACTTGCGAGAGCACTCATTCACGATCCAGAATTTATCATCGCTGATGAGCCAACAGGAAACCTCGACCGAGAAAATACACAAGTCGTAGCAGATATTCTTATAGAAGCCAACAAATCGGGTAATACAATCTTTTTGATTACTCACGATATTCACTTACTAAATTATCTCAAAGCTAAACACCCGATCAAATTATATGTCATTAAATAAGACGCTAATAATTATCAATCGTTTTACTTATTCTAATTACGACATTCGTATGGCAGAGAGCAAAAAAGACATTATTAGCAACAATATTGTCGATGAAATAACTACATTAGACATCGCAGGATATCTCAAACAAGAGGTGAAAGATTTTTTGAAATATTTGCATTATTATAAAATAAAAAATATTCTTCAAAATATAGATGCACTGAAAGAATATCTCATCTGCCTCGATCATCAAAACACCAATCAAATCCACGAATTGGAATACGAAAAGAATCCAAACATGGAAATAGGAGAACATGACGTTTTTTATTATGTTTCTACCAAAGGACTAGAAAAAATTGGAGAACATAAAATCCACCAGAAAATATGGGAAAATGATTTTAATCTGAGTTATATCATGCAAGGAATTAAATGATTTCTCGTCTTAACAGCTGACGAATTTTGTAATGCCTCCCCTACCAGAATGTCCATCAACAGAATGCTTTGGCAAAAACAATTACAAAATACAGGTCACGTAACTACTACAGAAGATAGTTCACCTATAAATTAAAATAAATAGTAATGTATAAACAAACCTCTTTATAGGGGTTTTTGTTTTAAATAATATTAGATTGACATTTAATAACAAATATATATAGTATTGTTACATAAAAATAAAAACAAAAAAAATTATGAAAATATTAAATGTATTATCAGGACTTTCATCTGGTCCGTTATGGCAGACAATAATAGTTATTGGTGGCATATCACTCATTGCTGGAGTAATAGTATTCATTGGATATCTGAATTTCCGCATATTCAAAAAACATGATTGCGCATACTGTACCAGCGACGAAGCATTTGGAAAATCAGACGAAGGCAAGTATATCTGCCATACATGTGATCCTAATACCCTGTCAAAAAAGCAGAACACCATAGTAAAAGTGGTATTCCGAGTATTGTACCCTGTGCTTATCGTACTACTTGTGTATGTATTCACTTCGGATCCTTACGCCGGCAAAGAGAAAGTAACCGTGTACTTTAAATCCTACAAGGCTACGGGTCATTACGATACCTGGAGCGGATGTGAAAGCGTAGAAATAGGAATCAACATGGCATTGGCAAAAAATCCGACGGCAAAAATTGAATTCATCTGCCCAATCGCCAAAAGCGAAACGGACGAACGAATCATCGGGTACATCATAGGGATGACAAAAGATCCTGATGGAAAAAAGGTAGACAACAGCGGTAATGTTGTCTTTAAAGAAGATAGCAAAACCGCCCAAGAAATGGGCATAAGTGATTAACTACATGACAGGTATTTCTGTTATGAATCCCGAGGGTGTACCTTGGGATTTTTTTTAGTAAAACTCCTTGAAAATCTATAAGAGAACTATATAGTACATTAGTAGCAAAAGAAATGCTTTTTATAGCGTAGACAATGCAATTTTAGTATGGTAGATTTCGACCAAAAACTCTTAGCTCTACTCGATGTAGTTATCGATAATTATATCAACAAATGAGAGCCTGTCGGTTCCAAATTTTTGCATTCATTAGAAGACGCAGAATACGCTCCTTCTACACTGAGAAAATATCTAAATCAACTCGAAAAAGCTGGCATGGTGTATCAACCATATAACAGTTCAGGAAGAGTTCCTACCGTACAATGATTAACCACATATATACAAAATTATCTTGTCGTTCAAGAGGATGAAAAACAAGACGAGGTCATAAAAGTAAGAAGTGGATTGAAAGAATTAGTTGAAAGTATCGGCGCTTTGGCTGATGGAGTCGTTGTAGGATTTCTGAGAAATGATGAATATTATTATCTCTGAATCAATAATCTCTTGAGAGATGATATGGTGGACGAATACCAGACTACGAGAAAAATAATCTCATTCATCGAAGAAAAAAGAATCGTAAAATTTATCGATAGTAAAATATTGAAAAAAAATCAGATATATTATACGTTTATAGAAGATCAGAAAACGATGATATCATGTTTATATACAAAAATAAATATAGAAGATTACGATTGTATGCTCTGTATCATAGGTCCTACAAGAGTAAATTATAAGAAAAATCTAGCGATTTTTCAGAAGATATTACAATCTTTAGATATATAAATCTTATCAAATATGGTACATACAATAGAGAAAAAAATAGATATAGGTACATGATGATCATCTGAAAAAACAGATTATTCCAAGATTCTTGAATGAGTAAAAAAAGAAACGTGATGAGATCAAGAAGCTGAACAAGCCAAAAATAAAGCAGCTGACCTTCTTAAACAAATCCAATGAACTGAATGAGAAGAAGCAAAAAAACAGATAATCAAAAAGAATTTTTGAACACTTCCTCCAGAAATAAAAACAGCTATCAATCAACTTAATCGTAAAGACGCAGAGAAAGGTCTAGAAGAATCATATATGACTATAGATGATACGATAAAAAACAGTAAAAATGAAAAATGAATTGCAGGATTTTTTGGAAAAATGGTAAATAAAATACTCGGTCAATAACTACATATAATATATTTTTCACACTACAAGAATTTATTTTTTTTATTATACGATGCCAATTATTCAAAGTGCTTGATGAATTGTTTATTATATTGCTTCAGATGGAGAACCAAGATATCTCCTCATCAAAAGACATGCTCTCAGTGGTAAAATCGAACGAGTAGCTCCCAAAGGGAAAATCCAAGGTACTGAAGAAGTTACCAAAGCAGCACTTAGAGAAGTAAGTGAAGAGACAGGGATTCCCGTAAACCAAATGAGAATAAAAAACCAATTGGGGACTACACAACTAAGAAACACAGAAAATCAGAAAGGTCAGATGGACAAAGATGTGACCTATTTTTTGATGGAATACGCAGGAAATCCAGATTTTGTCAAAATAGAACATGCAGAAGGATATATTGGTATCCACAAACGATGTACATTGAATGAAGTATTGGCACTTATCTACTATCAGGACATTAGAGAACTTATAAGAAAAAGTTATTCTCTCATCAAAGATGGACAGAAAAACCAGAATATCAAAAAAGATTTTATCGACAAATTAGGATAATTGATATACTATAAAAACTTGAAATTTTCGAGCAATTAGGTATACCCTTAGCAGAAAGCCAAAAGAAAAAGTAATGAAGATTTTATATTATATTCCTTATCAAATGGCAAAAAAACCAGTAGTTGCATATCAATTTCTAGACATTCCAGAAAACATGCAAGAAATTGTAAAAGAAATTGTAACAAAAAATCTTGAAGGGAAAATGGATTCGTATTTTAAGAAAATTTATGCTAATAAGGATAGTGCAGAGATTAGAATAGATTACGTTATCAAAAAAAATAAGAAAGGATTATGGAAAGGAGACTTCAAATTTACGTATGATGGAAAAGTATTCACATGGACTACAGGAGAAGGTGGATTCAAAATCATAGAAGACATTCCAAATCATGCATTCGAACACTTCAAAACACATTTGTCAAACAAATCAGAAGAACCAAGAAAAGCTAAATAATAAGTAAAAAATACGCTTTACATGATTTACAACATTGTAATTATGAAAAAAAATTATCTTACCAAAGAGTGATATGAACAGTTAATTGCGGAACTCAACGAGCTCAAAAAAGTTAAACTTCCTAGTATCTTAGAAAGATTGGGAGAAGCAAAAGCTATGGGAGATCTTTCAGAAAACTTTGAATATAAATCTGCACTCGAAGACAAAGATTTCACCAATTCAAGAATCTCCGAGATTGAAACACTGATTGATGACGTAGAAATTATCAAGGAAGAGAAAAAAAGCAAATCAGATAAAGAAGTAGATTACGGTTCCAAAGTAACCATTCAAATGGAAGACGACGACATCTACAACGTAACTATTGTCGGTACATGAGAAACGACTATGGATTTTGATAAAACGTTTAAAACAACAAAAGATTCTATCAAGATATCATTAGAATCGCCGATATGATTGGCGATAAAATGAAAAAAAGCATGAGATACCGTAAAAATGAGACTTAATAACGAAAGAAAAGAAATAAGAATATTGGATGTTAAAAACTAAGAAACAAGAATAAACAAGTAACTATTGAAAATACGTAGTTTGTCTAAAACCTTTCTACTAAATTTAGTTGAATTGAACATCAGTTACATTTCGATCATTTCGCATATCAAAAGTAATCCTGCACGTAGCGGGATTCTTTTTTTTATCAAGTCATTTAAGTCCAAGCGTAAGAGTATAGGGATCATGATATATGAGACTTCATTCTGAATCTATACTACCAAACTGAGAAAAATCATTTTGACAATTGGATTTGATGAGTTTCAATTTATTTTCCACTACAAAATTAAGATTAACTATTTTAAACATATTGGAAATATCCAAAATCATATCATCTGAAACATTTTTGAATAGAAAACCAAACTCATTATTATCAAATGTAGTCCAGAATCACGTTCCATGTTTATAAAAAGTATATGATCGATAGGATTCAAAGTTATCTTTATTATTTTTTATATAATCAGCAATCAAATACGTACAATCACGAGATCTAAGAATTTTACTACAGACAAAACGTTCAATACTTACGACAGGATTCTGATTAAACAAGACTTGAATATCATTTCACGATCTAGAAGCACTCAACTGAGGTTGGGTAGAAAAATCTAGATACATAAGCTCTTTAACAAAAAAGTATCTATTAGCACTGATAATAAGTCACTGATCAGGAATTTTAAGCGTATCCAACTCGATAATAGGGACTACTTTAAAATATTTTTTGACCCTACCCACAAATTCTATTTTTTTATCTACATATGCATTAAGATTGATAGTAGAACTCTTTAATCCAATTTTTTTTCATTCTTGAGTAATAAGCGAATGGGTATAATTAGGAAAATTATTATCTACCACAATCTTACCAGAAAAAGTAAGTGAAGCTCACAAGGTATAGATACCCGTTTGAGGAACTGACCCAAATCTTTGAGTAATTGATGTCAACATTTTAATCAAGAAGTACGCTCACACACAAAGAAGAACAAATCGAAAGACCACTTTTGTATTTAGTATTTTTTTTTGCTTCAGTTTTCTTATAACCATTGGTATATAATAGTAGTCAAAATAAAGAAATACAGTAACCTACTATAACGATTTTAAGAAAGAAAGCAAGGATATCAGATGTAACGAAAACTTTAGTCATCAAGCTTCTTACCTATGGAAATAAAACGAAAAGCGTTAATAGACCAGTTTATATCGATAAACTCACATACAAATCTCTCAGCTATCAGAGACCCAGAGGGCATTCAAGTCAAACATATCCAAGATTCGCTAGAAATTAATAAAGTCCTAGTACTCAAGCCAGGTTTAACCTTATGTGACGTAGGTACAGGATGATGATTTCCTCTTTTACCTATAGCAATAAATAATCCTGAACTCCAATGTACAGGAATAGATTCCACAAGAAAAAAAATCGATGCTATCAACGAAATGATTACTAATCTCAAGATACCAAATGTCAAAGCACTACGAACCAGAGCAGAAGACCATAAAGAACAATATGATTACGTAACCGCAAGAGCTGTTGGCTATATAGACAAATTACTTCCCCAAGTCCATCATCTCATCAAAAAATGAGGCCGTCTTATCTTATACAAACAATTCACTCCTGAAGAGAGTCAGGATATTGGTCATTTTGGAAAGAGATATCGTTTTGTTGTACAAAAAAAACACAAATACCAGCTTTTTGAAGGAGATATCCAAAGGATCATCTATGTTTTAAAAAAAATATAATTCCAATTTTTCTCCTCCAGAGAACCCTTGCTTTATAAAAAAAAAAGGATATATTCATGTTCAAAAAATAAAAAATAAAAAATAAATATATGCATACAGAAAAAAAATTTTGGAAAGAAATAAGTAATTTCACCGTTTCCAAAGTTATTATAACTGTATGGAATGGAATTGCTTTTTGCTATCATCTTTGGTTTATTGGATTTAATCCATGGACTAGCCTAATCTTGCAAGGAACAGCATTCATAATGGAATATCTTCTCTGTGAATGGTATGAAAAAATGCTTATACAGAGCAACAACAAAATCAACAAAGAAACAAAGCTTACTGCATGGCCTTTACGAATTCTAGAAAGAGGAATAAAAAAATATGTAACATTTACAGGTATTTTTATACTGGTATATGTAACTACATATTATCTCAGATTAGAGTTTTTTTACTTCATTGATTTTGGCGTAGATCAGCACAAATTAGAGCAAAGCATAATATATATGTTATGTTTTACACCAATAGCAGCACCTATAATGGCAATACTTGTCATTGAAAGGAAGAAAAAGAAAAAACGCATGGAAGAAAGAACAGAATGGTTGAAAAAAATCAACTTTGGTCCATTTGCATGAAAAATACTGATGTCCCCTTTATTAGGGGACATTTTTTCATTTAAGACGCAGAAAAAAAATTGAGATATCGTAGATTATCAAATAAATAATTTCATTACGACGACAGATGTATGACAAGACTCTCACTATATTCGAAGCAATCAATTCATTCGAACCGAAGTAAGTCACACGAATGTGTGCGAACAAGGTGAGATAAACATTTCATACATAGTAAACTGACAGTTTGTTGGGTTTACATCTGGCTTGATCTTTTTGGTGACTTTTTTTATCAAGAGAAAAAGTCACCCCAGCGGAGCGTCTTTTTTTAAAAAAAATATTTGTATATATCTTATAATCTTTTTTTTACTCCAAAAACAATAACGTCAAGAAAAATTAGATACCAAAGAGAAAAAACATATTTGAGACACAATAAAAAGTCGAGATTTCACGAGAGTTTTTATAAGGTCGAAATTATATTTTTCCTTCGAAAACATACATTATTCTAGAAATAACAACGTCGACATAATTCAGATACCGAGAAGGAAAAATAGAATCTGTGGAATATTATGAGCTAAACTATTTTCTTTATGGAGTTCAGGAATTAAATCTGAACAAGCGATATAGATGAATGTTCCAGCAGCAAAAGGTATTAATACAGCCACCATATTGTTCGTATAGCGATACAACAAGAAAGCGATAATTACACCAACTACAGCGGTCAATGCAGTGACGAAGTTGAGCAATAATGCTTTTCTTCTACTAAATCATCCATGAACAAGTACACCAAAATCTCAGATCTCCTGAGGTATTTCATGTAGAACTACTGCAAGCGTAGTCGCAATTCCGACAGGGATACTCACTAAATAACTCGCACCGATAATCAATCCATCAATCAAATTATGTACACTATCTCAGATTAAATTCATGAGAGCAACCGGATGGGTATGATGTGCAGTAACGGGCATATGACAATGATTTCGACGAATAACTTTTTCTGTCACCAGTCCAAAAACTATTCATCCAAGTATTCGTAATGAAACAGTAATATTTCGTCATGAACCATGAATAATTCCTGGCAATAAATGAAAAAATACATCTCCAAGCAATGCTCCCGCAGAGAAACTAACAAGTCGTAAAACTATCCTTTTAAGTAAAGACAGACGAAGTCATAAAGTCACAATACCTATCAAAGAGATGATACTTACTATAAGTACACTTATCAATGCATACAAAAACGCCATGTAATCATTTATAAAATAAATAATATTTTCTATATTCTTACTACACCATCTTTAGTTATTTTAGTTATCATGATAACCCCATTTTCAACTGTTGTCATCTGAGTTATATTTATAATTTCAAACATTTCATCAGTTTTTGAAACAGCAAGTCATGACTGCATTGCACTTGATACACAGGCATCAGGGACAAATAAAAACACACATATTTTATCTTTAATAGTTCAATGTTCGAAAATCTGTGATTTTCTTTCTTTAAGAATCGTAAGCAAATGGAAAAGTTCCAAAGAACAAGAGGTAAAGTTTGTTCATAGACTATGATAATATTCATTATACGAACGACCATATACTCTTTTCTTTTTCGTATAGAACCTACGAAGCAAGAATTTTTCACTCATAATATAATCATTATATTTTCATTTATTTCATTTTCTATCACACAAAACAGAAACTATCTTACTCAAATGCTCTTTCGTTGCATTCTCTCATCATAACGTATTTTCTAGTTCATTCCTATAAACATCAGGGATTGCATCATATCATTTTTTAAGATATTCGACCGAGGGTTCATTCTCTATATATTTATCATCAGCTGACAACAATAATTGTTTTTCAATGGTTATTTTTGAAAAGAGTTCTAATGATATCTTCAGAGAAAAAAAAGAGAATCATGTATCAAATCTTTCATTATCCATTTTTTTACAAGTATTGAGACTTTCTTGATCAATCACCTTTCCATTACGAAGAAACTCTTCAGGCACACAAGGAATCGATTCATTTCTTGTATTTACTCATACCAGATAATTTCATCAAAAAATAATAACTCAGGAATATCATCATTCATATATCACCGAAAGAAGATGATCAATGAGTTCATCCTGTTTGTATTTATCATTAATTACGTTTTCTATTGCTTCTTTGTACTGACCCATTCTAAAATGAAATATTGATTTAAACAACTTCTCTTCTGATTCCTCTATCAAGTTTTACTAATGATTCATAGACGATTGTTCAACTTTGTTCGGCTAAATTCATCATGGAATTCTTTGCACGAGGATTATCTGAAATAATTTCAACTTCATCACCAATATGCACAGAGCTATCTATGACATAGGTAGAAAGATTCATACAAATAGTTCCTACCTGACGGAAAAATGTTTTACGATGTTTGATAAATAATTTTCATGAAGCTGTTCTTGCAAGTCATTCAGCATATCAGAAGGGAACAGTAGCAATAATTTCTTTATCACTTGGTCTATATTCATGATGATAACTTACTCACTCCCCTGGTCGAACGGTCTGTAAACTCATAACCCTAGAGCTAATAGAAAGAATCGGTAAGAGATTATTTCCATGTTTGTAGAGTGGATCTTGCGTATTCAAGGGATTATACCCATACAAGGCTAATCACGGTCTATATGCGTTGAAGAATTCATCAGTGATTTTGAACATTGCAGCACTATTACCAATATGTCTCCATGTAGGGGTATATCAGACATCTATAATTTTATAATACATACGTTTGAAACGCTGAATCTGATCATTGAGCGTATAATCAGACATATTGTCTGCATCAAAAAAATGAGACAGCACCCCTTCGACGATAAGATTTGGATGACTTTGTAATTCTTTGATAAGACCAGGTAATTCATCTTCTTGGATTCCTTCTCTATTCATTCACGTATTGAAGAATAAGTGAATCTTGGTGTCTTTTCACAGTCTTCATAAATGTCTGATGGTTCATGTATTGTATACACAAAACGTAGTCTTTTTATGGTCAAATTTTCTATAGTTTTCAAGCAACGTTTCTCACAAAATCAGAATAGGAATTTTGGAATATTTTTTGACGATAACATATTCTGGATAACTATCTACAGCGATATAGGGAACATCGGTCCTTGAAAGCATTTTAGTAATTTGTTTCAAACCATGACCATATGCATTTGATTTTAACACGGGAAAAATAGCAGCCTGCGACTGGATAGATTGCAGATATTCTAAGTTTTGAAGCAAGACTTTTCTACGAAGCCAGATGATATTCATAGGCTTAACGCTGGGACTGAATAATGATTTCAGAAATCAGAACATGATCACGCATAGAAAATAAATAACTATATATACGTAACTATAAGACCGGAATAATCAAGAAAAGCTGGAACAAATAAAAAATCTGACCCTACTTATTAGTCAGAATAAAAAATAATAACAATACTTTTATTTTTTATTGGTAAGAATATTTATATATCCAGAATATAAAGTCAAAAAAATGATGGAGTTCTATTGAATTTACTTCTCAAAAAAATATTGTAGTGCAATATTGATTTTATATTGGATTATGAACGTATGTTTTCAGAGATACAGACATTACTTACTAACAACTCTAGCTCATGCATCACGCACGCAAATAAATTAGCATATACCAACAGACAAAAAACAATCCATGGCGAAGATCTCATCCGAGGAATATCAATGTTTCTCCAACATCACGATGTAAATGGTATTTTCTGGAAACTCTTGGGGGTGTGAGAAGATCTTTTGGAAGAATATTTTCACAACAAATATAATGGAACTACAATAGTAGAAAGTTTACAAGAAGCCAAAGCACTCCCACTCAGCAAAAAGATTTCTCAAGAGTTAAGTAAACATATAAAGAAAAACACTAAGAAACTAGACCTCGATATACTATTTTCCGTATCATTTCATGATTTGTCAAATCAATTTACCAAGCACCTAAACACGTACCATATTGATACAAAAATCATAGTTGAGAACTACAAAAAGCTCAACAAAAATCCACTGATAATCAAGATGTGATTATTTGCTTTTTTACAGGTCTTGAGTAAAATCTTTATAACGTTCAATTTAGATGTTAACAAGATTAAACTTATGGAAATCGAAAAAATGCAAAAGATGAATAACATCAATATGCTCTTGGATGCCGTAGAAAGCGAAATCGTTGAAAAAGACAATACAACAGCGACAGGCGACAAGGCTAAAAAAGAAGAAAAAAAACTTACAATAGAATACTTCGGAACCGACTTGACGAAAGAAGTTAAGGATGGGTTGATTGATCCGATCATCGGAAGACAAAACGAAATCAATCAAATCATCTACACGCTCTTGAGAAAAAACAAGAACAATCCTCTCCTTATCGGAGAAGCTGGAGTAGGTAAAACCGCTATTGTAGAATGATTAGCACAAAAAATAGTTCAAAATGACGTACCAGAAAAACTCAGAAATAAGAGGATATTTTTGCTTGATATGGGAACATTACTTGCAGGGACAAAATACAGATGAGAATTTGAATCTAGAATGAAATCTATCCTTGAAGAAGCAATGGATCCTACAAATAACATCATTCTCTTTATTGATGAAATCCACACCATTATCGGTGCAGGAGGAGCAGAAAACGGTGATGCTGCTCAGATGTTGAAACCATTACTTTCTAGAGGAAAAATCAAACTTATCGGTTCTACGACATTCAATGAATATCAAAAATATATTGAAAAAGATGCTGCACTCAAAAGAAGATTTCAAGAAGTAGTTATCAATGAACCAGATGTAGAAACAAGTAAACAGATTCTTGTCGGATTAAAACAGACCTACGAAGATTTTCACGGAGTACAAATTGATGACGAAGCACTCGATGTAGCCATCAACCTCAGCAAAAGATTTATGATGAATAAATTTTTACCAGACAAAGCACTCGATATCCTTGATGAAGCGTGTGCAAGAAAATCTACCATGAATCAAAAACTTGGTAACGATAAAGAATATAAAAAGTTTGAAGAAACCTTGGCAAAGATCCAAAAGAAAATAGAAGACGCAATCGAAAAACAAGATTATTTCGGTGCTGCAGAACTCAAAGCCAAAGAAGAAGAAGCCAAAGTTGAAATGAACAAAATCAGAACAAACAAAAACATTCCTATCAATCTCAGACAGATTATTAGCAAAGAAGATATCGGTAATGTCCTAGCTGACAAGACAGGTATCCCAACGAATATCGTCAACGAGTCTGAAATAGAAAAATTGAGAAGATTAAGCGAAGAATTGAAAAAAAATATCGTAGGACAAGACGAAGCAGTAGAAGCAGTAGTAAAAACACTTACGAGAAGTAGATTATCAGTGATCAAATATACAAAACCTATAGGTTCATTCTTATGTCTTGGACCAAGTGGAGTGGGTAAAACATACTTAGCAAAACTTATCGCAAAAGAATATTTCGGAAATCCAGATGCAATGATCAGAATAGATATGTCTGAATTTATGGAAAAATATTCAGTATCGAAATTGATTGGTTCACCTGCAGGATATGTAGGATATGAAGAAGGAGGATGACTTACCGAAGCAGTCAGAAGAAAACCATATTCAGTGATATTATTTGATGAAATAGAAAAAGCATCTAGCGATGTATTGAATATATTATTACAGATTTTGGATGAAGGACATCTCAAAGACGCAAAGGGAAGAATCATCGATTTCAAAAACACTATTATCATCATGACATCAAATATCGGTTCAGAAGAATTCGTAAAAAAACAAAGCACAATTGGATTCGCAACGGGAGAAAAAGGTGATCTCAAAGACAAAGCATTTGAACAAGTCAAACAAAGAGTACTCGAAGAGATGAAAAACTTCCTTACTCCTGAATTGCTCAACAGAATTGATTACAAGATCGTCTTCAAACATCTCAGCAAAGAAACATTGGCAATGATTATGAAGCACAAGATCAATGAATTCTTAAACGCTCGAAAAGTAAATTCTGAAATACCACTACCAAAATATTCTGACAAACAGATCAAAGAAATTATCGAGAAGATCTATGAACCACAATATGGAGCAAGACCACTCGAAAGATATATTCAAGACGAGATCGAGCCTAAACTTATCGCTGAAATCATGAAAAAAAAGACTAAATAGTTTTTTACTCCTCTGCCCCTCTACCATAGAGGGGTTTTTTTTATAAAGAGAAAATCCCGGCGCACATAGGCAAGCCGAGATATAATTTGGAGGATAAACCTCGCTTTTTGGGAGGATAAAACCTCCTTTTTGTAACAATACATATTGCCAGATGATCTTTCTGGCAATAAAGTAATAAAACTAACGCTCTATAAGTTGGATAGCATATATCGTACCAAACATTCCAACTAAAACTTAAACCACTTTTTCCGTGACACTGGGTATAGATATCATTCCCAGTTAAAAGAAACCAATCGGCGGGGATTACCCACCAGAATTATTCATGCGGTTAAACCGCTCGAAGAAGGGTTGCTGCAAAGCTCCCCTGAAATGCTCCTACCATGCCTGGTAGAAAGCTGATTGTATTACAAGCTTGTACCATATGGTGACAATACTATACATATTTTATTACAAAAAGCAAGAGCATTTTAAAGTTTTTTTATTAGCATAAAAATCCCTCTGTTTCAGGGGTATTTAGGAAGTAAGAATATTTGGTTTGAAATACTTGTTTCCAAATATTTGACAAATATTAAAAAGTAGGTATAATATATATATAATTTTATACTATAATACATTCACATGGACCAAATTTTAGCGTATCAAGCAAAACACACAACAAAAAAATGAGCAGGTCAAGAAGTTTGAACAGAGCTCAATACTAGTTTTGAAGCACCAAAACAACCAAGGAAACGAAACAAGGAAGCTGTCAAAGAAGAACTCATACACACCTTAGATCGTGTAAATATTTTCAAAAAATTCTATGAACTCGTCAAAGAAATGAGAAAATTAGAAAAAGAACATAAAAAATTACAACAAGAATTTGACGAAATCAAGCATTTTATGCCAGAACTTCCAATGTCAAAATAAATTGACAATCCAGTATCAAAAAGTAAGAATATATAGCATATAAACTTTATCGTATAATGATTGCTCATGATCAATACCATCAAACATGCAATACAGGAAGGAGCTTCAAAATGTATAAAAGCAATACTGATAGTAGGGACTACCCTTTTTATCACGTTGAACGTATGAGCAAATCCGACCAGCGCCGCAACCAAGAAAGAACTCAAAGATATATGTAAACAGAATCCCGACAAAGAGATAGTAGTCAAAGTAGAAGACCAACAATCAGATAAGATAGCAAAGTTTGAAAGTACAAAAGATAGCATCAAAGATCCCTATGATCAAATTAAATCGTATGTAAACGTTGAAGACACGGCATATTTCATGCAACTCAAAAAACACATGGAAACCAAAGATAGCAGCGAACAGATCAAGTGTAAGGCAGTAGTATATGCAATTTTACAAGACACCACACTCACTGCAGAACAGAAAAAAATTCTTTCCCTATCACAATTTGAAATCCTAGCAAGAATGCCAGGAAGTGATTATAAATTCTCGAAGAAAAGTGGCGGACGACTAAAAACACATCCGGACGACTCAATATACAAAGATAGAGTTCAATGGTATTTAGCATATAAAACATATTTAACAGGTTTAGATTTAAATGAAAGATTAAAACAATCAGAAAACAAATTAGAACAATCAGAAAACAAATTAGAACAATCAGAAAACAAATTAAAACAATCAGAACGAGAATTAAATCTACTCAAAAAACTACTTAATGAATATAAAACAAACAAGTAATATTTTAAAACAACATAAAATATGGGAGGAATAGATATTCAACAGACAAAAGAAACATGATCCAAAGATTCTTTAGCAGAAAGTAATTTTGATAAACTCCAAAAAGCATATCCTAATGAAAAAGACAAACTAAATTTTCTCAATGATACTAAATTTTCAGATATAAAAGAACAATTATCCAAAACCATAAGTGAACTAGCAAAAGATGAAACAATATCACAAGAATATTTTTGGAAAAACATTCAAAAAACAATAGAAGACGCATTTAATGATCCTACGTTTGATATGGTATTTGAATTAAAAGAACAACAAGCAAACAACATATATCTTTACAGAGAAGCATTCAAAAACAAAAAAATACAAGAAGCAACAGATATTAACGAAGATAAAACAGATATTAACGAAGATAAAACAGATATTAACGAAGACAAAACAAAAGCAAATATTGAAGAAATTAAAATTCTCCGATGAGAATTAAAGCAATGATACACAAATATAGATGCAAAATATAAACCAACAATAGACCAACGCGAAACATTTAAAAAAGAGAATATAAAAATAAAATCGATTCTCGAAGATAAAAATTTTAAAGATTTAGATCAAGACAAACAAAATCTCTATATAAGCTATCGCTATGCAGGAGAACAAATTGCAAAAGAAGCGACAGAAAACAAAACAATTACTCAAGCAAATTATGATTTCATCACCAAATTCAATCAATTAGACAAAGAGCTCGAGATAGAAAGTCCTATAGAAATTTGAGAAGATATAAAAATCATAGAAGAAGAAGAAACACCTGATAAAAACCCAGATGATATTACCGAACATTCGATAAAAGATATCGTGTACAACAAAAATCTATGAGCAGACCTAGTCAAAAACAATGCAGATGTAGAAGATTTTGTGTTGGATACCGAGACAGATACACTCGATGATAAAGAGATAACAGACAATACCGATATCAAAGAAAAAATTGAGGATAATCTAGGAACATGGTACAAAGAAGAGATACAATCAGGAATCAGTACATTATTAAAGAAAAATAAATTAGACGCATACACAGAAAATTTTGACGAATCAGGAAAACTTATCAATACCGATAAGATACCCGATAAAGACAAACAGAAATTACAGAAGATTAGCGATAAAATTATCGATACCTATACAGCACAAGCACAAGAAAAAATACTCAAAGATACCAATGAAGTGATAAAGAGCAAAGCCGTAGGCGCGTTGTTGCAGAATATTGGCCAATATTTTAAGATAGATAATTTTGCAAAAGAGTTTACGATAGATCTAAAATCAGGGATAAGCTTTGATGAAAAACAGTTACAACTCTCGGGAAGTATGGAAGGGAAAAACATAAGTTTCTATTATGATATGAATACGGGAGAAGTATCTGCTGATGATTTTGTCCATTACAACAAAGAAGATGAGACGTTTTATATAGATAGAGGAAACAAAGATAGTAAAGGTCGCGAAAAATTACCACTCAAAATGCCTACATTGAAAAATACATTGAAAGACAGTGAATCCGTATATAGCAAAGCGATACCAGATACATTAAAGAATGCAGACACACCAGATGAATACAAAACACAGCTTAATGATATACCATTTTCTGTGCATCAAGAAAGCCCAGTAGCTGATACTATAATAGAACATACTATGGCAAAAAATATAGCGATTCAAGAGACTCAAGATTTTTTGAAAGACTATATTCCTACAAAAAATGCATATAGCAAAGACAAAGAAATGCGAGAATATTCACTCTATACGATGATAGATACAAGTTTTGATCGATATACAACAAATGAAATCAAACAACGAAGAAATCTATTGGAAAGATTCACCAGTAAAATGAGTGAAAAGAATCCGACCTTCAAAGATGAAATGATCCAAGGAATATTTGGTGAAAACACGGTAGAAAAAGATACCAATGGAAAATATGATACCAGCAAATGACCAAGTATGTACAATTTTCTTCGTGGACTCACCTACGAACAACCAGGAACAATCAAAAATGAAGTGATGGATATACTTTTTTTTGAACAAATAGTAACGGAGTTAGAAAGTAACGATGGAGACACAAAAAAACTAAAAGACAAATCACCCAAATACAAAGCATTACGAACTGACCGAGAAAGCACACAAGAACAGTTATCAGCAGATACTATAGATTTTGACAAGGCATACGAAAATCCTACAGCATAAAAAAAAACGGCTCCAAAGAACCGTCCATTATTTATACTAAGAACCTCCCTGTTAGGGGAGGAAACAAAAGGTGGGGTTGTTACGCGTTCCAAAAATTTTATTTCCCTAGTCGATCTACAAAAACTTCATAATCATGGGCCAAATCTTGGTCTTTTTTTATTTTCTTCTCGGTATTGTTGATTGCATAAATAACTGCTGCATGACCTTTTCCACCAAAGTGGTCACCTATCCTTTCAAGTGTTCGACTAAAGTATTTCTTTGCCAACAACATCAATATCTGACGCGCATTGGTAATCTCTTTTTTTCTTGATTCAGATTTCAATTCTTGGACGGAGAGTCAGTAATATTGAGCTACCATATCTACGAGAAGATCAAAATTTTTGGTTCACTTGGTATTGGATGCAACCGCAGTTTCTGTAGCTTCAGCGGTATGTTCGACTTTATAGCCTAAGGTTTTCAAACATTCATACACATCTTTTTCGTCCACTTCTTTATGTAAAATAGCTTTTCTACTGAGAAGAATATTCAATGCTCATTCAAGCTCTCTGACATTTTCTTTGATATATTTTGCGAGAATTTCAAGATAGTTGAAATCCAAATCTTCTCATTTGGTCATGAGTTTAGATTGTAATATAGCGATTCTTGTTTCAAAATCTGGTGATTTTATATCAGCAACCAATCCTAGAGCAAAACGTGATTTGAGTCTTGGTTCGATATGGACAAGCTCTTTGGGAGGACGATCAGAAGAAAGAATTATTTGTTTTTGCTTGAGTTGGAAATCATTGAAGATATTGTGAAATATTTCTTGTGTTTTATCTTTGTCTGCGAGAAATTGGACATCATCAATAAGAAGAACATCCACATCATCAAATTTTTTCAAGACATTCGTCAATTTATTGCTCTTGATAGCAGTTACGATTTCATCAATTAATTTCGTCACCGGCAAATAGACGACAACCTTATTGGGATGTTTTGCCATAATATCATTTCCTATCGCTTGCATCAAATGCGTTTTTCCAAGTCCTACCGTTCCATAAAGAAACAAAGGATTATATGCTTGTCCAGGATTAGCAGCAACCGCTTTAGCAGCTGAAAATGCTATATTATTAGTTGCTCAAACGACAAAATTATCAAAGGTAAATTTAGGGTCAAAAAGAATACCAAAAAACTGAGATAATTCATATTTGATAGTATTTTTTTCTAGAGTAAGTTCAGTTTTGTGAGTTTCTTTAACATGTAAAAGTTTTTTGATATCGACATGCAAATCATTGGTACTAGAAAATTTTGCATAAATAAGAAATTTAATACTAAACTGTTCGTTATAGACTTCATTGATAGATTCTTTGAGTGATTTTGCAAAAAATTTCTTGGCTTGAGTGAGGACAAACTCGTTCGGCACACCAAAAACTACAACCTTATCGTGTTCATCGATATCTATAATTCCCACTCTACACAAAAAAGAGAGAATCTTTTTGTGATCCTGTTGTTGTGCGAGATGGACGAGCGTTCTTTCTCGAACCCCATGAAACAATGCTATTTTTTCCGCATCATATTGTTCTATCATATCGATGAGCATAGTTCAACATTAGGAAGTAAAGTAGGTATCAATACTATCTGCTATATGTTGAGAAAGTTTTCCATCAGCATATAAGATATGTTCACACGCTTGAATATCGTCAGGAGTGAATCATTGCAGCGACAAAAGTTCTGATATATTTGCGTAGGGCTTGGTTGTAACAAATTTTTCTAGATATTCAATGAATAATATAAGCTTGGTAGTATCTGATGATTGCTTAATCTTATGACGAAGCATATCCTTACCTAAATCTTGTGTCTGCTGATCAACATCGTGCATATGATGGATCAATTGCTGTTTTCTACGATAGAGCAACCAAAAATAGAGAACAAAAAATAGACACACCCCAAAAAAAGCAACAATACCAAATAGCTGAATATACCATCACAGACGCATACCTTCAATATTAGGAATTGCTAAGAACGAAAAATCTCACATACTACGAAACAAAGTAAAAAAAATTAAAGAAATACGACTAAAATAACTAATACACCAAGTAACGAGTAAAGAAATATACGTTGAGATAATGGCAAAGTAAAGCCATGATACAAAAGTTGTTGAGCAGAAAAGGTTTCTACATTAGTCAACGTAGTATACGGAAGATGCAATGAGTGTGCAAAAGTATCATTACGCGCACTAAAGACAGATGTACCATTATCGTAATAGAGAATATTGTTGGCATGTCTGACTTTATCACCAGCAAGCGATCCTAGTCACAATAAAGAAGTTCATTTAGCAATAGTGATACCACCTTGTTGAGCTTGCACATCAAAGTCAGAAAGAATGATATAGGAAGTAGAGTCATCACGAAGAAGTCAGCTCAGTTGAGCAAAATCCTTGGCTCACGTTGCCAATAAATTTGTAGTTATTCAATTCAGATATAAGAGAAAAGTTCAGGTATCAAACGTAGGAGGAATAATATAGTCAGTACCAGCATTAAAAAGAATGAGTCCATACGAAAATTGAGGATCAGAGGAAATTATTTTTTGAATAAGGAATTTAGCTGCTTGGATTCTAGAAATTTTTTGTGTTCACGAAAAAACGTCGAGTGTATTCATTGTCCTATTGATATCCAAGACAAAAACCACCTTCTGGTCAGGAGCAACATTTTTTCCGCTTTCACCAAACGCTAAAAAACTCGCCAAACCGAGGGCGATGACAAGTAATATAAGTTTTATAAGCATAAAAAATCTATAGTTCATGCAAAAAGATATACAGAATCCTTTATTGTATACAAGAAAATAAAATATTTTTTTTAAATCAATTGCAATATCGCTTAGTAGGTCGGTTGCAATATCGCTTAGTAGGTAACTAGCCAAGGAATATCGATTTTTAACAAATATGAAGGGGGCAATCGACGAGGGGTTTTTTGCATACTTTTTTTACCTGGAAGAAAAAAAGTATGGCCCAGCCGGCGAGGCGATAGAAAAAAAATAAGTTATTTTATAAGTTTTTTATATACACTATGTTTTTCTTTATCACTAATATCCGTAAAATGCCCTAATACATAGTCGATATATCAGTTGACTAATAAAGTTTGCGACTGCTTTTTAGTCAATCCCCTACTCATCATATAAAAGAGTTTTTGTTGATCTAAACTATCGATATTTGCTCCATGCGCAGCAGTGACATTATGCGAAGCAACCGTAAGTTTTGGTAAAGTTTTGAGAGAGATATTTTTACCTAAAACAATATTTTGCTCAAGTAAACGACCATGAACCTGATCCAAATGCTGAGCAGTATCTATAGATCCATCTATAGCAACTTTAGCACCATCCTGAAGAAAAGAAATGAGATCTACATTAGCTGAAGTGTGTGAATGATGGAGCGAAACCTTAAGTGATCATGTAACGGGATGCTTTGCATCGGAGGTAAATAAGCCGAATATTGTACACGAACAATGAGGTCATTTGGTGATAATTTGGACATCTATATCTATATCCGACCCAACAATAAGATAAAGTAATGAACTATGGGAATCTAATACAATTGTTTTTTTTCCTGAAACATCAAAAACATCAATAAGCTGTAAAGGTTTATCTTTGACAACAGAAACAGGAACAAATATATTGGTGTGAAGTAAATTCATAGCAGTAAATTTATTTAGTTAATTCATGTTGTTTGATAAGATTGAGAAGCTGATTTTTTGGCTCAGGATCAGCTGAATTATTATTTACATCAGGAACTGTTTGTCCACTACTAGTAAATCAATAATCTTCCGTAGTCCCAGAAGTATCAGTAAAACTATTAAGATCTGCTTCAAATGCAGGATCGTAGGCATCAAGATCAGAAGATTGAACATCTCCTATATCACCAGAAAGAACGTCAGCAATATTACCAGAAATTTGGGTAGTATTCCAAAAAGGATCACTCCATGTAGCTGGTTGAGACCGTTGAAATAACGACCAATCATTAGTATCAAGAAAACTAATATAAGTAGATATATTTCGATTCATTTTCGCTAATCCTACAAGAAGAAGAAATATAATGATAGAAAAAATAGATCGCAAAAGATATTTTAATGTCCTACCGAGAAAACGCATGAGTACATACATAGAAGATAAAAACAAAACTATAAGCAAAATATACAAATTATCAGACCACTATCAATACTATATTGATATCTTATTTAGATATATGTCCTTGCACGAAAATCTTCCATTCTTTTACTGTATAATATCATATATCAAAAAACGAAATAAACTCATCTTTCTATTTGATGTATCAAATATTTATATTTGATTTATCAAATCAATTAGATTTGACAAAATCTATAAAAAGATTACATTATAGTAATGTAAATAAACACTTTTACCATTTATTATACAACGATGAAAAAGATTTTACTGAGCCTAAGTCTTATTGGAATGTTCGGATGACTTATCTCGACAGCTTCTGCCAACACTTCAAGTTGCAAAGATGTAGAATTTTCTAACGGCGTGACTGCATGTGTAAACATTGTAGATGCAGGAACTGATAGACGAAATGTAACTACACATCTCAATTGAGGATCAACTGCTAACCTCAGATGTGACCTTATGACACCTGACTCACAACTCAGAAGTATTTCTTCATGTAATGGAGAATTTAGTTATGATGTACAAAAAGCAGGAAGAGTAAAACTTTGGATCAGATATAATGAAGCAGCACCTACCAATTGGGAAGGTAAACCAAGCAGTAATAGCGAATGGACATTTCCTCAATGGGTATATAATTTTGATAATTCAGAACGAGTAGATGATAATTTGACAGATTCTAACAACAACAATTCCAATGGTGATTTAGATAACTTCTATGTTACTACTGATGATACTACTCCTGCTACGTCTCAATATGTAGATCTTACTGTTCAAGCAAGAGATAGTAACAACGATACTATTACTGATTATACAGACAGCATTAATTTCAAAGTATATTATAGATCTTCTAATTCATCTACTTGGACATTA
>JAPLUU010000011.1:0-8295 GCA_026397515.1 candidate division SR1 bacterium
TATGTATTCATTTTTCGAAAACAATGAATTTCAAAAAAACGTGTTGAATATTTTATCCATATAAAAAAATGAGCTGATATACAGCTCATTGTCTATTTAGAATTTCTCCTTTATTTTTCTGATATTTCTTTGAAGTATTCGGGATCGTATTGTTCTTCACTTGGAAGGAATGTTGTGGGAAGAAAGGCATCCCAAACAATCAGTTCTTTGTGGTTATATATCCTCAATAATGACAATATTTTGGATTTTATTTTTTCTCCCATTTTTATAAGTTCTTCTTTATTTTTTGATCTTCCTGCAGTTTCTGCAAAGTCCTGGAATGGACCGTTGGTTATCAAAACAAATTCATTTTCTTCTGGCACATCATTAAATGTCCAGATACAGCCTAATCCTCTAAATTCTTTCATATTTTCATATTTTTATTTTACGTGAATTTATATATATTTTCGTTAAAGTCAATCTTAACTTGGTGGTAGGGTTGTGATTGAAATCGGTCCCAGATTTAGTATATTTATCTTGAAGTATTTTATTTTATGTTTTTTTCGTAGTATGAAAAAGTGATTATGGTTTACGTTATTATTTATTCTTATAGTGACTTGAGGTATTCAAGCATACAAAACCATCAATGTGCAATGAAATATTGTTGAAGTTGTCCGCGAAACTAAGGAAGTTTCACTTAATGATTTTTTGAAACAATATAGTGCGTGAACGTTTACCAAGATAGTCTTGGAAGATGACACATCACTCAAAGGATATCAGAATTTATGAACATGAAGTTCTGTTTCTTTTCTAAGTGTTCCTAAAAAATTGACCGAACAATATGTAAATCTTTTTGAAACTAAAAAACCGATTGGGACTTCACTCAAAGATTTGTGAATATCACTTACGTGACCAGTTATTATAGATGTTAAATTTAATGAAAAAACATGGCGATCTACTCTTTTGCAAGATGTATGACCATTACTAATTTTCTTTGTTATCTTATTTCTTATCTTCAAGTTCGCTATGCCAAAAGGTGGTGCTGGTGGTTTCCCTTTCAGTGTCAAAGCAGGAAAGTTGAATACTTCCAAAAATATGAAAACTAAGTTTTCTGATGTAGCAGGTATGGATGAAGTAAAGATGGAACTTTCTGAAATCGTAGATTATCTCAAAAATCCTCTTAAATATCACAAAGTATGAGCAAGACATCCTAAAGGAGTGCTCTTATATGGACAACCAGGATCGGGAAAAACTTTACTTGCAAGAGCAGTTGCTTGAGAATCTAATGTTCCTTTCTTCTCGGTTTCGTGATCTGAATTTATGGAAATGCTCGTGGGTATGTGAGCAGCTAAAGTAAGGGAGTTATTTGGAAAAGCAAAAGCAGTTGGTAGAGCTATTATCTTCATTGATGAAATCGATGCAATCGGTAAAAAGAGAGGGGTATGATCTACATGAGGACACCAAGAACAAGAACAGACATTAAATCAGATACTTACTGAAATGGATGGATTTGATAATACAACGAATGTCATCGTCATCGCTGCGACTAATAGACCTGATATATTGGATCCTGCATTGATGAGAGCAGGAAGATTTGATAGAAAAGTATATGTTTCTGAACCAACCTATGATGAGAGAACTTTGATTTTTGATTACTATCTCAAAGGCAAGAAGCTTGATAAATCTATAAACATTCCGTCATTAGCTAAGAGAACAAGTGGTTTAGTTGGTGCTGATATCGAGAATATTGTGAATGAAGCAGCACTCAAAGAAGCCAAGGAAAATAGAAGTCTTCTTGAACAGAATGATTTTGAATATGCATTAGAAAAAGTGATTATGGGACCAGAAAAGAAAGTTAAATCCATGAGAGAAGAAGAAAAAAATATCATAGCATTTCATGAGTTAGGTCATGCAGTAACATCACATATATTACCCCATGCAGATCCGGTAGAAAAAATCTCTATCGTTCGTAGAGGACATGCGTTATGAGTTACCTGGATTATGCCAAATGAAGATATGTATCTCAATTCTAAAGTGAAGTTCTTAGATGAAGTTGTTTCTTTACTTTGAGGAAGAGCTGCTGAAGAAATATTCTTCGGGTCTGATAATATCACTACGTGAGCTTCCAATGATTTTGAAAAAGCGACAGATATTATTACCAATATGATTGTAAAATATGGTATGGATAAAGATCTTGGTACTGTTACGTATTTGGAAAATAACAAAAATGAATATAGTATGTTTAGAGGATATAGCGAACAAACTGCTCAGATTATCGATGAAAAGATCAAGCAATATATGGCCGAATGTTATGAAAAATCAAAAAAACTTATCATTGAAAATAAAGAGCTGATTGAAAAACTTTCAGTCGTACTCTTGGATAAAGAATATCTCAGTAAGGATGAATTTGAATCGATGATTACGAACTTTACTCAAGAAAAGAAACCAGTAGTAAAAAAAATTGTAAAGAAGTAAATAAAAATTATTTTATCTTTTGAGTATGGGTATGGCAAAAAACGCATATGTATTAGATCGATATACCAACAAGAACGTCTTGGTTAAAAATGTGGATGATGAACAATTCGCTAAACTTAAATCTTGAGATAAAATTGTGTATTCTTCTACTGATCAGACAGGAGTGAGTAAACAAACTGTGGGAACATATATTGGCCATGAGATAGTGACGGATAGACAAGGAAACTTTCAGAAGATACTTGAAGGTGAAGATAAAGAATTTTTCGAAGAACAACAAAAACTTGCTTTGGATATATTTCCTCTTTTCAAAAAATTATTTAAAAAGAATTTTCATGACTCTATTCCTGTTACTGCTAGATATCAAATATTTGGTGATCAATTATATTTCTATTTCTATTC
Source organism: candidate division SR1 bacterium (assembly GCA_026397515.1). Taxonomy (GTDB): domain Bacteria; phylum Patescibacteriota; class Gracilibacteria; order Absconditabacterales; family Absconditicoccaceae; genus CAJBLF01. The sequence continues at coordinate 2,854 of JAPLUU010000011.1, forward strand.
AGAGGAAAGATATGTGTTTACTGACTTCGTAAAAGAATTTAGACAAGAGATTGGAAAAAATATCTTTTTATTTCAGATAGGAGCCAGAGATATGATTAAAATGTCTCCAGGTGCTGATAATTTACCTTGTTGAGCTGATGGTATTCTTCCTATGCATTGTAAGACGAGTTTGCTTCTTCCTAGTGTTGAAATGGAAAATTTAGTTATTCAAAATCTTGAAGGAAGAGATATTGAAAAACTCAAATGAAGATGTGGAAAATTAAAATGTTCGTTGATTTATGAATTAGAAACATATGTCGAAGAAAGTAAAAAATTTCCACCAAAGTGATCATATGTAGAAAATGTATGATCCGAAGTATGTGGAACGGTCTTTTCTTTTAATATTATGAATGGTGATGTAACGGTTAAAACCAAAGATGGTGGTATGATTGTGAGAATTCCTTATACTACGATTAAGAAAGTTAAATTGGCAAATAGTAAGCCAGAAGAATCCACTAAAGACGTAACTAAACCATCAGAAAAATCAGAGGTTGCAAAGACTACACCACCTAAAAAGTAATTTACAACCATTTATTTTTGTTATAGACATGTGATGTTAAAGATGTCAGTATTGTTGTGGATGTTGTTGACGGTGATTCTTGTTTCACTTCCTATTGGAGTAATATCTTTTTTCTTCTCCAAAAAAATATTCAAGAAACTTAGTCATTTGTTGTGTAAGATAGATACATTTGATGCATTAGTGAAATTTAAAAAAGAGATTATATACTTATATAAAACAAAAATTTCTTCTTTAGGTTCTCGTACATCTAAACAAAAAATAGAAACCGTAAAATATGATGTACCTGATGAATATAAAGAGCCTATTGATCCTATAGATGAAATTATCAAACCAAAATCTTCTGTGTCCAAATATGCTGATGCTGATATAACTGTTGATACTGAAGAGGATAAAACCACGCTCATTAAAAAAAGAAAATTACTTGAAAAAATAATTTATGATGCATTATGACTGAGAAAAGATGGCAGACTTGATGAATACGAAAAGAAGATTATTGAATGATTAGCAATTGATTCAGAAGATAAAGATCTAAATAAATTGTTGGCTGATTTGTATTTTACTATGAGTAATTACAAAAAAGCTTTGCCTATTCTCAAGAAGATTGTCGAGATGGATCCAAAAGATCATAAAGCAATCTGGCAGATAGGAGAAATCTATCTTACTTCTGGTGATTTCGATATCGCTGAATTACTTATCCAAAAAGCTATTGGTATAAATCCAACCAATCCGAAGTACTATATCAGTATGGTGGAGTTGTTTTATAATACAGAGAGAAAACACGACGCTATTACAGAAATGGATAAGGTAATAAAACTCAGACCAACAAATTCGGCATATATGCTTACTTTGGCTGATCTCTATCAAGAAATAAATGATCTCGATAACGCTAAAAAATATTATTTCAGAGTGTTGGAATATGAACCATCCAATGAAAAGGCTAAGAAAAAGTTGAAGGAACTCGTTGTAGAATAATTTATCATTAAACTTTCTACTATGGAAAATTATTTTATCCTGGTACTTACTTTTCTTTACAGTATTGGGTGAATTGTTACTTTCATATGATTTTTTCCTACCATGAAAGATTTGTGGTATAAAAAACCAAGTGCTAATACTATCACCTATATTGTGCGGACGATTACAACTTTTTTTACTTCATTATATGGGATTTTTATACTTAAAGACTTAGTCTTTATACTTGTCATTAATCTTCAATTACTTGCTTGTTTGATTGTTTTGATATTAAGAATTAGGCTTAAATATATACAACAATAAAGCTATACCAAAAATAAAAATATAAAAATGTTAGTCTTTTATATTTCTTATGTGATATCATGAAAGCTATTGTTGTTGCTGCGTGATTTGGTACTAGAACTTTGCCAGCCTCTAAGACTATACCTAAGGAAATGTTTCCTGTTTGAGATAGACCAGTTATTCATCATATTATTGAAGCCATGGTTGCATGATGAATTCAAGATATTATTATGGTTACTTCTCAACAAAAGAAATCTTTGGAGGATTATTTTGATGCTAACTATCAACTTGAAGATATACTAAAAAAGAAATGAAAAGATGATCTTCTAACACTCATTAATGCACCCAAAAATATGGCTAATTTCACCTTTGTAAAACAACATGAAATATTGTGAACCGGTCATGCTGTTTTACAATGAGCATATTTGATTTCTGAAGATTATTTTATGACCGTACTTGCTGATACCATTTACCCTCCAGAAACGTTTATCGAAGTATTGAAAATTCATGAAAGAACTGGAGGCCCGGTAATCGCAGTTCATGAAGTTGCAAAAGAAGAGACATATAAATATGGCGTAGTTAAAATAGAATGAGACAGAATAATCCAGATAGTAGAAAAACCTAAGGTAGAGGATGCACCATCAAATTTCATTTCTAACGGAGTTATGATTCTTCCTAGAGAATCCTTTGATATCTGGAAAAACACAAAAATTGATAATATTTGAGAAATTTATATCCCTATGGCGGTTACTGCTTTGATAGAAAAATATTATTTTACAGCGTGTAAATTACGTCCATATATAGACACAGGTAGTTTTCAATGATTGATAGAAGCAAATAATAGAATATATACTACTGGTAAGCTTTTTGATTAAGAAGATTTCTTTGATGTGTCTACAATTTCTGATTGTATTCTCTTTTAAAGATGTATTTTTCAAATATGTCAAAATAGTGTTAAAATTTTGTTAAAAATATAGTTCTCACCTGTATTTTATTGAAATTTTCTCTTGCATATTATTTTGATATTTGTACATTCATTGCACGACTCTTTTTATTCTTTGGAGAAAAGTATGGTGAATTTAGAAGATATTAAGTTACCTCCGCATAATCTTGATGCAGAAAAAGGTACACTTGGTGGTATATTGATGGATAACGAATTGATGTATTATTATGATGGTTTGCTACTTGTCCCTGAAGATTTTTATAATAAAGAACATTTTTATATTTATCAATCTATCAAAAAGCTTTGGGCTGCTCGTAAAACGATAGATGTCGTTACTTTAGCTGATCAGCTGAGTAAAGATTCTGTTTTGGATGCTGTGGGGTGAACGGATTACCTCTATGAGCTTTCAAGTTTTTTGTTGAGTTCTTCTTCTTGTGCTGAATATGTAAAAATTGTAAAAGAAAAATCTATCTTGAGAAACATTCTCAAAACTTCACATAAGATTATAGGTGATGTATATGAACAAAAAGATACCGCACAAGTATTGCAAGATATTGAAAAAAGAGTCTATGATCTCACCCAAAATAATGTGTCAGAAAAAGTACTTTCTATCTGAGATATCTTAAATAAAAGGATAGAGGAGCATATGGATATTATGGATCATCCAGAAAAAGCAAACTTGAGAAAAGTGTTTTCTGGGTATCATGGATTGGATGAAATGTTGGGTTGATTTAAACCTGCAGAACTTATTATCCTTGCGGCTCGTCCGAGTATGGGAAAAACAGCTTTTGCGCTAAATATTCTCAAAAATATGGCGGTTGATCAGAAAAAAAGTGTTGCATTATTTTCTCTGGAGATGAGTTCTGAACAGATAGCAGATAGAATATTGTCTATGGTTTCTGGTATTCCTATGGGTAAAATTGCTAAATGACAATTAGATTCAGAAGATTTTACCGTTATGGGTGAGTCTATGGAAATACTTTCTGAAACGAATATTTTTATCGATGATAAATGATCGACTACTATTCCAGAATTGAAATCAAAAATTAGAAGATTAAAAATAGAAAAGACATCACTTGATTTAGTTATTATCGATTATCTCCAATTGATGAGTTGATCCAATTCGTGATATTCTGGTAATAGGGTCCAGGAAATCTCTGAAATATCAAGAGGACTTAAAGAACTTGCCAGAGAACTTGAAATGCCTATAATTGCACTATCACAGCTTTCTCGTGAAGTAGAAAAAAGAGTTGATAAAAAACCACAGCTTTCTGACTTAAGAGAATCTGGAGCCATCGAGCAAGATGCTGATGAAGTCATAATGCTTCATAGAGAAGATTATTATGATCCTGATACGGACAAGAAAGGACTTACTGATGTTTGTGTGAGAAAAAATAGAAATGGACCAATTGGTGAATCGGAATTATATTTTGAAAAGACGATTATGAAATTCAGTGAATTGAAATCTAAATCTGATGGAACATACTAAACCGCTTGCAGCGGAATTCTAAATTTTAAATCTTGAATTTTAAATGATGGAAGTTAAAGTCCTCGATGGTGCAAATATGGATATAGATCTCACTTCGGCAGATCAAACTAAATGGAAACAAATGAAATGTCCTTGGAATGAAGCTGATGGTAGTAATAGTCATAAATGTGCAGTGAAAAATACTTCTATTTGTAACTATTTTTGTTGAGTTCAATATTTAGATAATGTTATGTGTTGTTATCCTGATAAGAATACTTCAATCGACAATAAACAAGAAAAATAATTTTTTTGTAGATTTTATATTGTACTCGGTGTATGCTAAAGTCTATCGTTAAAAGTTTACTATTTTTATCTTTATTCTGATTAGTTTACGGATTTATTATCCCAAACTATGAATGATATGTTACCGACACGGTCGGAGTTTTTTCTGAAACACAAAAAGCTGATATCACTACCAAGATAGAAGCGATAGAAAAAACAACGAGCATTGAAATAGCTATCTTAGTGGTGCCAACAGTCGATGATGATATTAATCTTGCAACAGTGGATGTCGGGAACCAATGGGGAGTGGGGAAAAAGGGTCAGGATAATGGTTTGATTGTTTTGATAGCAATTGATGATAGAAAATATTCTCTTCAGGTAGGATACGGTTTAGAAGGAACACTTCCGGATCTTGCTACGAAACAAATTGGTGATGCTCGTTTCCCGCCAAACTTTAGAAATGGCGATTATTACCAAGGTATTATTGAAATGCTTGATGATGTATCATGATATATACAAAAGGATCCTACTATAGTGCAAACGTATTCACAGCCAACACAGCAATCTTCATGAAACACATTTAATGAAAAATATATGTTGTATGCATTTGTCTTGGTACTTGTTCTCTTATCATCTTTTGGACGTTGGATCACTGTTCCTTCCTCTACATGAAAGTGAAGGAAGATGAGAAAAAAAGGACGATTTATTTATACTGGTGTTTGACTTGTCTTATCGGGTATACTCTTTTTTTTCCTATCAACATTTATTATTTCTCTTGTTATATCATATGTCCTTTTGCTTTTTGGTATTTTAATGTGATTATATAGTAGACCTGGTAATGGTCCCATATGGTTCTGATGAGGCTGAAGTGGTTTCTGATGATGAGGTTCAAGTTTCGGTTGATTTGGTTGAGGTAGTTTCTGATGAGGATGATCTTCG
>JAPLUU010000011.1:8351-12820 GCA_026397515.1 candidate division SR1 bacterium
ATGATATTATTGTATTTACCTTATAACTTATAGTTATGACTATAAAAAAACTTCAAAATATTATCTGAGTATTGAAGGATTGACTCTTGTCTATCTATCTCTATCAGAAGGGGAATGATACTCTTCCTGTTTTTGTTGTCGAAGAGATAAACTTTGTTTTCCTAAATTCCCTCAGATCTTTCTTCGCTCGTGAAAAATTTATATTATTGACACAAGATGACATCCAAGAATGAAATGATGTCTTTTGTCTAAAACTATTACATATCAAAAACCATTCTACACTTTTTTATGGAAATGATATATTATCAGAATTTACCATAAATATATCTGATCTTAGATCTATGCTTGAATTTGAAATCCGTAATAAACGCATCCAATTGAGAGAGGAATATCTTTCTCAAAATAAGGGAAGAGATTTTTTGAAACATATTTTGCCAGGTATGCAAATTTTACGAGAATCGGCATTACTTTTAAAATCTCCTGATATTACTTTGCCTAGTGATATGAAAGCATTACTTTCGTTGTTCGATGTGGCTTGGTCTTGTAATAGTCAGATTTTTTATTATCTTATGGAAGATAGAGTAGAGGATCGTAAGATTCCTTCGCTTATTCATGACGTACATCACTATCTGTCTGAATTATGTGTTAAAGTTAATACCTTTAAAAAATAATTTTACTTTATAATTTTTTTTCTCATGAAAAAAACATGGCTTATTATTTTGGCTATCGTAGTGGTTGTATGAATATTTGTAGTTGGTAAGTATAATACGCTAGTAAAATATGATGAAACAGTAAAAACAGCATGGTCACAAGTGGAAAATGTGTACCAAAGAAGATTGGACCTTATACCAAATTTGGTAAACACGGTAAAAGGTGCAGCAGCACAAGAGAGTGGAGTATTAGTTGCCGTTGTTAATGCTAGAGCAAATGCTACCAAAGTAACTGTTGATATCAATGATGCTGCATCACTTGCTGCATATCAAAAAGTACAAGGGGAGGTGTCATCTTCTTTATCTAAATTGTTAGCTGTTGTGGAAAATTATCCTGCATTACAATCTATTCAAGCGTTCCGTGATCTTATGACACAACTTGAAGGTACAGAAAATAGAATTACGGTGGAAAGAAAAAATTTCAATGATGCAGTAAATACTTTGAATATCTATATCCGCAGATTTCCTGCCAATATCATAGCTTCCCTGTTTAATTTCCAAAAAGCAGAACAATTTGAAGCGACAACATGAGCTGATGTAGCTCCAACGGTAGATTTTGGTACTACGGATACCATTCCTACGGAAGGGACAGATACAGAAACGGTTACTCAATAATCTTTACTCTCCCAACCCTCTCTAAAATAGAGAGGACTTTCCTTCCTCTCTTTTAGGGGAAGGGTAGGATGGGGTAATATATATGGTCAGGACTTATGTCTTGGCCTTTTTCTTATGTATTACTTTATTATATTTTTATATATATGACAATATAAAATATGTTGTAAAAATAATCGTGTGCTAACGAAAAGCTATATGATAATTGTATAATCTCTTTGTTTCTCTGATATATAATGATATATTATTGCCGTAAACAAAAAATATCCCTAAACAAAAATGAGTTACGCCACATGGGCTCTATGAAAAAAACAATACTATTACAAATCTCTTAGTATTCTAAAGATTTGTTCGCTAACTCAGTAACTTACCAAAGTGAAAGGTTCGCATCAACCTTTGGAGATGGCATTAAAATTATTTGGTCTATACAACTGGCAGAGTAGTGTTAGTTCTATAAACCTAATAATAATAGGTGGCCATCCCCAATAGGTATGGCTACTTGGTTATTATCAAGTAGCTTTTTTCTTTATTAATTTTTAAATTAAGTATATATATATTAATTAAAAAAAGAGAGAAGGAAAATACTCCAACTCTCTTCAACCCTAAATTTCTTTTAACGCTACGCTACTTCTAATTCTCGTTCCAGAGCTTCTACTTTTACTACACTTACCTTTCCCGCTTTAATCCCAAACCTTTGGTTGTTTTTGGGATTGATAATGGCAGTTCCTACAGGAATTTTTACTTTTACTATATTAATGTTTGCCTTGTTAACAGGTTTAGCATTAATAATAGAAACTAAGGTGTTTCTCTCGTGATAAACGCCTGATCTACCTGTTGGTACTAATGTACCTTCTGTAAGATTTTCTTCTTTCGATGCACTGAAATACCCAGTAATGGGTTCTTTGTTGGTTTCTTCACTCATAAATTCGTTTTTATTAAGTTTTTATTTTTTGTTTAATGGATTGAAAATATATATTTTTCCTATAAAAAAGCAATATCAGTTATAGTATACATATTTTTTTATCTATATATTTTCTAAAATGAAATGTAAATAGAGGAGTGCTCCCCTAGCAAAAACACGTAAAATACTAGTTCAAAAGCTCTATTTTTTCCTCTTGAGTGGCACTTACTACCACCTAGAGTCCCAAAACATGCTTAAAATTTCGTCAAAAACATCATATTCCATGTTTTTTGGCTTTTTATGATATTTTGTATATATCTAATATATGTGTTTTTATAGATCTATATATTGAGAGATAATAATTCTTATATAGTAAATTTTTTATTTTTTTTCAAAACAAGTTTTATACTTCAAACTATCATATACCTTGCACAAGATATATTGTGCGAAGTATATATCATGGCTTTCTGAGTGGTTTTCGTGGTTTTAGCTTCCAGATCTATTTCTCCTCATTTATACACTTGCACAACACACAGGCATTGTGCATAGGTATAAAATTCGGATAGATCTTTTTAGTGGGAGGATTCTGATATATACACGCTCGTTTCTGGATATTCAATTTTAGAGGACAACTCCTCTGCCCCATATCCAGACCTCGCTTTCGCACAATACCAGTTGTGCGTTCGTTCGGGTCTAAGAAAAATATTCGGGCGGGGGGTTTTAGTTTAATTTAGTTTTGTCCAAATCTGGGTATTTCTCATGAAATGCTCTTTTTGCCTCTTCTGAAGAATTAAACAATTCTGCACTCACAATTCAAGGAGTATATTCTTTTCACTCGATTATTATCAATTCTCACCATACCCGATGAAATTTATCTCATTCTTTCTTAGCAAATAGTCTAGGATTTACTTCCATATTTTCTAGTTATCTATAAAGGAAGGAGAAAAAATTATTTTTTTAATAGTTTTTCTAGCTTTTTTTTAGGTTCTAATGCTGTCCATATTCAATATCATAATATAAATCAAATAGCAGCTCATCGATAACTAAATATTGCTAATCAAATTAACCCTCAAAAAATAGTGAATATCCGTTTTTTTTCTTTCCACTTATTTTGTGCTTTAGCAGTATCGTTTCGTATTTTAGTAGCTATTTCTATACCTTCAATTTTTTGCATTGCATCAGGAAAATGTTTTTTTAACAATTCTCTGAATTTAGGGTTTTCGTTTAGCCATTTACTGGTTCGTTTTTCAGTTATAGTCTTATTGTTTGAATCATACATTACTTTCTTAATTAACTCTAATTCTTCTTTATTTATTTTTTCTTCATTTAATATAGCTGCATGCATAAGTGTATCATAATTTAGTTCACCGTCTCATTTATAATTTTCAATAACATCTTTCACAACATTATGTGCTCTAGATATTATCTCTGCTTGAATTTTTGTAGTTCATGAAGGAATTTGAAGTTTAGGAACCTTTCTATTCATTTTTTTTATGATAATTGAATAAAATATTTATGTATTTTTACAGTTCTTTATTGATTTTTTAAATATCAGAGGTCGGTTTGTGTTTGAAAAAAAAGTCATAAACTAATATATAGTCATCACTGTTCCTAATACTTTCAAATGTAACTGTATTATGTTCAGATGAGGGGAAATACAAAGTAATTTGTGCATACTCTACTCAATCTTGATGTTTTAATCAGGTCTGAATATCTACTTTATAGGCAGATTCTAGATTATAATAACTTCCATTGTTTCCAATTAGTTTCATTATATAATAAGTTAAGAATAAAAAATATCTTTAATTGATAATCCAACAAATAGACATATTACTGCTATAGATACCACATCTCGCCAAAATGACTTCTTTTCTAGTTTTGCTATTCTTTGTTCTAAATCCTCAAAATCCATAGTAATATAATTATAAAATAAAACTACTTATCAAACTGCTCTATCATTTGGTAAGGTTAATAAATTAGATCTTTATCTAGAACTTCAGTAAAATTACTTTTATGTTTATTATATTCCGATCTATAAATATATTCTGGTCTATGTTGAAAGACTATAGACATATATCATCATTCACAACGTTTACATTGCATTTTATATAAATGGACATTACCACCATAGGAATGTAAATGGAATTCCTCCTTAGGTTCTAATGATACTAAGACTATATCTTTCTCATCCACCTTCTTACCATATCATCAATTTGTAATATATTTGTATAGTTCTCTATTAACTT
>JAPLUU010000011.1:12888-25142 GCA_026397515.1 candidate division SR1 bacterium
TCAGTTAGCCTCTAGTTCCTTTATATCAAGATTTAGGTTTTGTAGCATCTCGACATAATAATGTTTATTCTTTACGCTTATTATACGATATGGAATTCTTTGAACGATTTTACCAACATATCATACCAATTTTAGAAAGATTTTTTTGATTGATTGTTTTCTTTTTGGCGTTAATAATACTTTATAAACAAAACCTAATATTACACCTAAAGCAACAACTCATCACAAAATCCAACAAATAACTTCTAAATTGGATTTAACAATGATAGGGTCAAGGAAACAAAGAAAACTTCCCGTTCAATAGCTACACATACTAAAAAAGATAGCAAATAAATGCTATTTTTTATAGTGATTTTCGGATTATTTACAACTTCAAGCATTAAATTGTTTATTTTTTTTTGTTATAAAAAAATAGTCAGCATTCAAGCACTGACTACCAACCTTTATTTAATAAGCTTTATCTTTATGCACGGCTAGTAATATATAAATATGAATAATTTCTTAATTTATCTTTTCTTAATTTAACTTTCCGCCCGCCCTTTTCCCCTCTTCGAGGGATATTTTCCATCCAGCAAAGCTGGATAATTTCGACCTCATAAAAAACCTCATTTCATTTTTGCCTTTTATTGGGTCTCAAATATAAAAAAAAGACCCTCACAGGTCCTCCGCTCTACTACGGACGCTCGCACAACTTGGATCACATTGTGCGAAGTATATATCATGGCTTTCTGAGTGGTTTTCGTTGGTTTAGCTTCCAGATCTCTATTTCCTCATTTATACGCTTGCATAACACACAGGCATTGTGCATAGGTATAAAATTCGGATAGATCTTTTTTGTGCGGGATTCTGATATATACACGCTTGTTCTGGATATTCAATTTCAAGGTAACTCCTCTCCTCTATCCCATATCCAGACCTCGCTTTCGCACAATACCAGTTATGCATCTATTTTATAAATTATTATAGATAACAATAATAATTTTTTGGTATTCTCGTTAAAGTTCTTTAATTTTGCTGTTATAATTATAAATAACATCCGGTATTGTCGCTTTATATATTTTTATATATTCTTCATTTTCTTTTTCTGACTTTGCATTGAAAATTCGTCATTTTATTTTTTTTATCTGTTTTTCTTTGGGTAATATTTAAAGTATAAATCCTAGTTTTGTTCATAATATTCCTGGTATTTTTGATATATCTAATATATCTTTTGTGTATACTTCCTTTTCAAGAAATGCCCTTAATTTATCTGGTGTTTTTGTGTCTTCATATCCTGGAGTGCTTTGGGCAATTTCATACAATTTTTCTGTCATATAAAGTGTGTCCTCTCGAGCATGAGCCAAAATATATAAAAATTGTTCTTTTCATTCATTAGCTACTCCAGGTAGAAATTTATAACGATGACTAAAACTTCAATCCAACAATCTTACGTCTTTTTTTAATTCATAATATACTGATCCATTTCATGTTTTTCATTTTTCAAAATTTTCTGTTATATCACTATAACATCACAAACTTCCATCTGCTATGTATGTTTTTCCATTGGTAAATGTTATGATATTCGTTACATGATAAAATGGCCATACTATATCACATGATTGTATACCAAACTCTTTCTTATATTTTTCGCATATATAATACATTAATAATGCTCTCTCGGGACAGTTAAATGGATAGCATTCTATTTTGCCTACATTGATTCTTGCTGTATTTTTACCTTGAATGCTTTCTACTACTATTTGCAATATTTTATCAATTTTTCGTTTGTTTGCTAATCCATATTCTATCATCTCTTTCAATGACATCCAACTTGCTATCTCTTCCTTATTATAGTATATTGACGTTTTCTGGGTAAATATATCATCCTGTATTTTTTTTGCATCTGCTATTACCTCTTCTTTTGTGACTTCTTTTTCTTTTTCTACTTTAATATTTCTATTTTCTAGTTTGCTCCTAAAAGCCTGTATATCTATTTCCTTCTGTAAATTACTTTTTGATTTTAATATATCTATGTCTACTTTTGTAGTGTCTATATATTTTTCTTGATCTATCTTACTAAGCTCTTTTTCTAATTTTTCTACTTCACTAAAATCATGCTTAGCCTCTGCTGCATTTAAATCATCTATTATATCCTCTCTTTTTCTATCGAGACTATTCATTGTACTGAACCATGAGTAAAGTAGAAAATATATCTAAGTATAGTTATTATCATAACTATAATTTCGATATTATAAAAACTTTCAAAAAGATTCTAGTTTTTATTGTATCTCAATTATACTCATAAAGGTCAAAAAAGTCAAAATTAGATAGGTTTTCTATCCTGTTTGATTGAGAAAATCATTTTTACCGTATATTTTTTGATCATAATTCTTTTTGTCTATATTTTCCTCTTTTATAAAGCTATCTTCAAATGTTTTCATTATTTCTTCTACGGTTAATATTGAGTTTATGTTGATTGCAGAGGTTCATGTGAACATCAAGCCTCATCATTCTCATCATTCTACAGATTTTAATAATTCTTTGAATATACACATTTGAGCTAGTTGTTCTTTACCATCTCTATATCCACATCTTTTGAGGCATTTTTCTATGCAAATTCTCGTTTCTGCTTTTATGTCTTTGATTCTTTCAAATGTTCCACTTTCTTTGAGTGCTCTTGCTGGCAATCCTGCATTAGACATATAGACAAACATGTCATCTTCTGTCGAGTTAATGATAGCGTCTTTAAATTCTTGATGAGCTCAACTTTCTTTGCTCGCTAAAAATCTTGTTCATAACTGGACTCATGATGCTCATAATGCCATAGTGCGATCTATATCTTCTTTGGTAACTATGCCTCATGCAGCTATGATAGGGATATCCAATCATTCTCCTTTGAGATATGCTAATGTTTCTTGGACTGAAACTTCTAATATTGTTTCTTTATTGTTTACTTTTTCTATTCATCCTGCTCAAAGATGTCCTCAAGCTCTTGATGGATCCTCTAGGATAATTGCGTCTGGTTTTCTATTGTATTTTTTCCATTTTTCTACGATTATTTTTACTCATTGTACGCTTGATAATATAGGAATAAGAACGATATCAGGATATTCCTTGGTAATTTCAGGAAGATCAGAAGGTAATCAGGCACCACAGACTATTCCATCTATTCATCCTTTACATGCAGCCAAAATCTGTTCTTTATTGTAACTTGCCGCATACATTATATTTGCAAAAATTGCTCAATTTCATTGTGCTATTTCTTTGGCTTTTTTGATTTCCTGTTTGATGCAATATGCATCAGCCTCATTTATGAGCTTTGTATATTCTTCTGGTGATATACTTCCTCACAACATCTCCTTTCTTTCTTTACGGAGGTTTGTTCGATATTCTTTATATGTTGGCCATTTATGTATTGCTACTGTAGTTAGGGTTCCTATTCATCCATGTAATGCTACATTTCCTGCGAGTTCTCACGTAGAAATTCATACCCCCATTCATCCTTGAACAATAGGTAATCTTGACCTGTATGCTCAGATCTTTAGTTCTGGTAATGTTTTATGTTCTTTTTCTTGTTCTATTTTTTCCATGAGAATGAGTATATATATATGACCCTTTTTTTCAAGTCAAATAACATACTTTATAGTTTTATTATAAAATGTCTATATTTTGGCTAGAATTTATAATATTCAATAATCTATTTTATTTCTGCTCTATAACTATACACATATGTCATGACTATACGTATCATATTACTGATTTTTCTTCTCGTAATGATTTTGTGCTTTACTATTTTTGCTGGTATTCTTGTTTTGGGACCATTAGTCACGTGATTTAAAAAAGCTCCTTATGTACCATCATTTGACTATCATTTACGTATTATGAAAAAAAAATTACACTTAAAAAGGGGGGCGCATATTGTTGATCTTTGATGCGGTGATGGAAAAGCGCTCAGATTCTTTGATAAAGAATTTGGATTGAAGGGCACGTGATATGATTTGAATCCCTTTGTTATACTTTATGGTAAATTTTCTAATCGGTTGCTGTGATATAAAAATATTACCCTTATTAGATCAAACTTCAAAAAAGCTCAATTAAAAAATTATGAGTATATTTATATTTATCTTTGGCCTGAACAACTTGTATTTATAGAAGATTGGATGTTTGCACATATATCAGAAAAAACTATCATTATTTCTAATTCGTTCAAATTTGTCAAACATATGCCGTTTGATATTATCAATGATGAACATAACAAAAAAGCAATCTATCTGTATAAAAAATAGATACGTTTTTTTATTGGGATACATTTACTCCTACAATTTTTTCTAGTTCATCTATCATGATACTTGCGTACGATCATGACGGTAATGTGAAGTCCAAGAGAATATCGTCTTGTTGAAAGTGTACATGTACTTTTTGAGGAAATACTCGAAGAGGTCTTCTGATTCAAAATATTTTATATTCTATACATAATTTCAAACTTTTTTCAGAGACTCAATTCTTTTCAAGTAATCCTTGTTCCTTCTTTCCTGCTACCGTTTCTTTAGGTGCTAATAAAAGGTTATATCAGATTACTGGTCATGTTATTATCATATTTTCTTTGTTAAATGATATCTCTCCGGTATAACGTTTTGGATAACGAAAAAATACTTTGTCTTTTATATCATCAAACAACTTAATGGTATTGGTTTTCTCTTGATAGACTCCATATTGAAATTTTTTCTGATTCTGCGTATTTATTACGATATCTCCATCAAGAATCTCTAATCATTTTTTGGTTCTCGTTTTGATATATTCATTAAAAATCTTGCTTGCGTATGCCTGTATTTTGAATACGAGTTCTTTCTTATTTTGCATTTTCAATTTTCCTTGTAGGATATCACTCCCCTGTTGTGGATTTATTCAGCTGATACCAAATCTCTGGTTTCAAAATAGATTTGGGAATCATTTTTTACACAAACTCTCGATTTTTCTCTGTGAAATATCTTTTTCTTTGAGACTTAATTTCTTATTGGCTCTCAGTTTGATGTAGAAACTGTTTTTTATCGGTGTAGTCATTCCTATAGGTTCTGTATGCCATCCTGTTTTTAAAACGGTTGCCACTTCTCCTATACTGTCTAAAAAAGCGTGTTCTCATCATATTTTTTTCAATGCACTTTTGTAAATACATATTCGTTGTCTTGTTATCGCTTTCTTATCTTTGAGTCCTGCTATTCCCAATGATAATCTAGAGAGATTACATGAAGAACATAGGTGGTTTACTACATCCATAGTGTTCAGATTCCTTTTTTCAAATTGGACAAAAAACACATCTCATGTCCCAGCTAATGTGAATGGTAACTCCTCTGTTACTACGAAGTCTTGTGATTTCTGTTTAAATGAAAATAATCTATCATCCATGGGTATATATTTATCTGGTAAATTTTATCCTACTTGATTCACTTTTCGTTGTATGGCCTACACAGATTTGCCATAGGTTTTACTTCTTCATCGAGTATTTCTTGTAATCTTTTTGATATGTTAGCTAAATATTGAGCTACTTCTGGATGTTTGAGTCCTAAGTCATGAAGTGAATCTTTCGCAAATTTTTTTGTAAGAAGATCAAAATGCTCAACTAAAGCATCATAATCTAGATTCCCAAAATCTTCGCAGAGCTCTTCTGGAGAACCATCATATTTTTCTATTGTTTTTGGGTGATTATTCATAGTCTATTCTCCTTGATTATCTAGTAAAGTCTGTTTTTCTTCATTTTGGGGAGCTGATGTCTGTATGTTCTTATATAAAGCGTCTAATTCCTCTTTTGTAGTAATGTGTGGACTTATTTCTTTGGATTCTTGCATATTGTATTGAAAAAAGGTAAATATTGTATATATGCCTCTATATATTATAGGCTAATATTTGCAAAAAAACTAGTTTTGAATATACTTATTTGGTAGAAATATACAAGTATTTATACTTCTCTACGTATTCTATGCAACTAACGAAAATTAAGATTTCAAATCTATTAAGTTACCCTTATCAGCCCGATCTCTCCAAAGTCGAAGGTACTTTATTTTATAATAGAGAAAATAATAATGTAAATGTCCTTATTTGACCAAATGGTGCTGGTAAAAGCTGATTTTTGCATATTATCAAACAAATACTCAAAATAGGAATTTTGAATGACTATATTTACCATAAGGAACTTATTTCTACTGATCCTAAACATGTCATTGGTATTAATGAACAATATACTGATTGAATGCGTGCACATTTTACTACACTGGATAAACCATCGCAAGCAATCGTTCAATTCACTTTAACACAACACGATTATGAAAATATTCAATATATAACTAAACATCTAGATCTTTTGAATATGCTCATTAAAAAATATAGTACTTTAGATCTTCATTATCCTCTCTTTTCTGATGAACAAATTCTTGCTATTCCTAGCTCTTTTATTCTAGAATGTACTTTTGATGTCGCTACAAAAAAAATATCTATTAATAATATAAAATTTTCTCAACAAGAAAAATTTGTATTGTTGTATTTGCAAACGATTGAACTTATACAAATTTTTATAGATATATATAATGAATTTGAGAGAAAGGGTACGGAAGAGCCATTGATTCCTTTAAAGAATGGTATTTGATTTATTGGTATCAACAGAAGCCTAAAAAACGTTTCTCATATCGTTGATCCTCATGCTTGGGATATCTTTGTTTGAAGTAAGGATTCCTCAGATTATCATTCATATATCTGATTCTATCTTTGTGCGAAAAAAATTCGGAATATTATCTCTGAGCATTCTTCATGCAGTATGACTAAAAAAGATATAGCAAATTGTCCAAAAAAATTGGAACAATCTGAATTTTATATCAGTTTAGTATCTGTTATTAAAAAATATTTCAATAGAACCTTACATATCGAGTATGCTAATGACCTTCTTACCTTTACTTTGATAGATGAATTTGGTCAACATATTACTTTTGCCGAATTAAGTGATGGGGAACAATCTCTCTTGTCTATCGTATTTACTATGTATGGATATGATCTTGGACATGGAATGATTATCGTTGATGAACCAGAAATTCATTTTCATCCTCAGATGCAAAGAAGTTTTTCAAGAATGATAGAAAAAATAAATCAGAATATAGAGACACAATTTATATTGTCTACTTACTCTCCTCTCTTTATCAATGAATTGAATATTGGAAATGTATATAGATTTTCAAAAATTAATTGAGAGACAAAAATCAAGAATCCTTTTTTTACCTTGTCTGCTGATGAAGCTACTTTGGTACATTTACTTAAGTTTGAAAACTTGTCTAAGATATTCTTTGTCAATAAAATTATTATGGTAGAATGAGAAACTGATGCGTATTTCTTTGATTTCTATTTGAAATATTTGCATACTCTTCCTGAACGAAAAGATAAAATTACAGATTATGAAATCATCAATATTAATGGTAAATGAAGTAATAAAGTCCGAAGTAAATTTCTTTCTAGATTTGGCTTACAATGATTTTTTATCGGTGATTGGGACAATATTGTGGACTATGGTTTTATGACTCAAGATGATTTGGCATATTATTATAAACAAGCAAGAATACATTATGCATGACTCAAAAAGAGCTGAAAAACTCACCGTCATTATAATAAACTAGTGGATACCATCAGGAATGTATTTCCACAAAAATATAGATATTTGATTTCAAATATAGATACTTTATATAAGAAAAATACATTTATTCTTAAAAAATGAGATATAGAAACGTATCTTGGTATGGCAGAAAAATGATTAGAAAATACGGTAAAATTCTGTCATTATGATTTTAAACATCGATTGGAAAATAAAGTTTTTGATACCTGTAGGCAAGAGTTTGGAGAAATTTTTACTGTTATATTCGGTTCTAATAAAAAAGTATAAATCTGTGTTTCGTTTTTCTAATATTATTTTAAATAGTATATAATGCACTGTTTTGTATATAATATGCATATATAAACATAAATCATCATATACCGACCAATAAAAAGAGAATTAATAGGATGATAAGAATTCGGTTCTTTTTTCTTTCTGCTTGAATTTTTTCATCTATTTCCAATAATTTTTTGTTCAAAAACCTTTCTTTATTGTCTTCGTTGATTACTACTATACTTTGAAGTTTTCCTTCTATTTCTTTGAGTTTCTCTTGTAAATTAAGAATGAATATATTTTTTTCTTTTATCATGATATCTTTTATCTCCTCTTTTTCTGTAATACTTTTATGAAGTAATAGTATTTTTTTAAATTTGTTTTCTACCTCCTGTAATCTTTGTTCAAGTATATATATGCTTTTGGTCTTTTCTTCGATGATGTTATCTTTGTTTATATCTTTTTGTTGCTCGGCGATAATTGTTTTTATTTTATTTTCTGCTTCGTTTACCTTTTGTTGTAATATATAAATGGATTTATTTTTTTCATCTATTGCTTTATTTCTCTCATCGATTACTTTGTCTTTTTCTCTATAAACCATAAGAAATTTACTGATGTTTTGATTCATAACTTGGATTTGTTCTTTGTGGAGTGCTGTTTCCTGCTGATTTGTTTGTACTTGGTATGTTTGTTGTTGTATAACTGCTTGTTGATATACTTGTTCTGGTGTCTCGTGTAGTATGCCTGTATTTTCTTGCTGTTCAGGTTCTATTTTCTGCATTTTCTCATAGAATACAGATATTTCTTTTTCTATTTGATCTATTTTGTCCAGTTCTCTTATTCCTTTTGATATGTATACCTCCTGTTTGAGTGTGTTAATATCATTTTTTATGCTCGATATAATCATATTTGTTTCTTCTTTTTGCTCTTTTATCTCATAGACAATTTCACTCCTATTGATTCTTTCCATTAGTGGTTTTTTCATATTATGGAGTGTTCTTACAAATTTTGCTCTATCCCATAGGTTTTTGGCAAAATATATGATGAATGCAAAAATTGGGAAAATAAGTATCCCTATAATAATATACATTTGATATTGTATAAGTATTTTTAGCATAATCTACTAATAATTTATGATAAAATTACAAGTATAACTGTATTTACTATAATTATATTATAACAAAAGTCAATACAAGCTAATAATAAAAAAACTCTGTATTTTGACAGAGTTTGCAGGTATTATCTATGGTATAGTCTATATCTATTATCCTTTAAGAATGAAAAAACCTGCGACTATTATAAATATAAGGGAAAGTCAGATAAAAATAAGATTTTTAAGTTTTTCATTTTTGATCATTCCCTTGAGTTGTCCTATTTTTTCTTCTAATTTTTGCTTTTCTATGATGGCTTCTTGTTTTTCTTTGTTGTAATCTGGTAATGCTACCATATGTTGGATTTTACTTTCAAGCTCAGAAACTCTTTGTTGGAGAACAAAAATTACTTTATTTTTTTCTTCAAGCATTTTTTCTTTTTCTTTAAAGATAAGAAAAAACTTTTCTACTTTTTGATCAATAGAATTTTCCAAGTCTCACTTATTTGCCATGCTTGTCGTGTGTGTGTTGTTTGGCTGATTTACAATTTCTGTATTAAGCTCTTGGTGAAGTGCTGCAAATTCTTGTTTCAGTTCGATTACTTCTTCTTTTGCTAATAATACTTTGTTGGCTATCTTTTTGTAGGATAACTTCCCGTTTTTTATATATCTATCTATTGTTCTTGTAGATATATTTAAAGATTTCGCTGCAACCTCCCTGGTTACATTGTACATTTTACTCATAATACTTCTTATTAAAAATCTAAAATACATATGCATTTTGCCTATCTTCATTGAGATACGGCTTTCAGCTTAATCTTCCCTTATGAAGTGCATTTGGAAGATACTTGTTTCTTTATTTTTGTTTATTGATTGAGATCAAATTTTGGTGGTTCTTCACTTTTTAAATCGTTTAATAATGATTGTACAAATAATGTTATAAATACTCATTCTATCATTCACATGGTAATAACATAGAGGTATACAGGAGGAAAATCATTTACATAATATCACATAAAAAATGATATTCCCGATGTTGATGGTCCAGCTGATGCGTTTTGGATATACGGAATAATAATCATTATAAATATAATAATAATAATTCGCATAAGGAAAACAGTTCTTTTTTTCATTTTTATATGTTTTTTATTAAATAAATATGCTAGATTAGATAATCTTTTTGATGATGAAGTATATTCCACTAAGGATAACTGACAATACGAGCGTTTGTACTAATGTTCCAAGTTGTATTATGATTCCAAGATCGAGATAATTAACTGTTTGTTCGAATATATAGAGTACAATGATGTTTAAAAGTAATGATGATAGTCATAGTGTTATCAATCTTACTGGTAAAGTAAGTATCTTGAGAATATTTTTAAGTACGGAGTTTATAAGCCAGAATACTATCCCTAAAATCCCGAAGATGATGTAAGTGTCTTTGTAGATCGATTGGATTTTAAATCAAAGTTCTGGTATATAGTTTACAATAGCATATAAGACTACTCCATTGACAACAATATTCACCAAAAGATGTTTTAATGGCTTCATACCTATAAATATAATATAAATCTATTCTGTTTTTGTTCGTCGGTATCACAACTGATACGTATTTGTCTATTGTTTTCAATATCTTTTCTCTGATGTTTTTGACATATATTTGACATTTCTGTTAAAAGTATGTCAATTCATGTACACTCGATGTCTGGATTAATCTTCTATTATATCGTCAAATGTGTCTTTTTTACCGTCTTTTAAATATTCATGTATAGCATTTCTTGTCGCTAATATGGCTATAACTCCTGCCCTCTTTCTTCTTGGTGATACTTCAAATCAATGATCTACCATTGTCTTATATGTTCGGTGTAAGATATCTTCTATGGGTGTCTTTATGATAAACTCTGATAAAAAGCTTGCTGCAGCCGTAGTAATATTTGAACAATTACCGTCAAAACTATATTCAGTTATTTTATTGTCTTTGATTTTTAGATATACAACAATATCATCTCAACAGATAAAATTTCCCTCGTGTTGCTTGATCGTGTATTCTTTCATAGCAAAGTTTTGGAGAGGGTTTTTTGCATATTCTTGTATCATAAGGTTTTGTTCTTCACTCATACTAGGTTCGTAAAGTCTAAAGTCCCTAAAGTCCCTAAAGTCTGACCTTATTGGCCTTTGACTTAATGACTTTTGACTGTGTTTTAGTCTAATCTATATCGAAGATATTCGATAAGTCTTTTTATCATGAGAATAATTTTGTTACTTATTTCTATAAATCATTTGGTAGCTATGATTTCAAGGCTTTCTATCTGGTTTGCTATATTGTTTACTGCTATCAAAAATCTATTTGAGTTGATTTCTAATGTTATTTCATATGATCCATCACTATTTTCTGTGAAGAGTGCACTGACATTGTCTAGGCAGATCTTTCTTTGACATACGTCGAGTTGTGTGATGAGGCTCATTTGGTTCATATAATAACGTTATATAAAACAAGACGCCGACTTCCGATTCTTCGGGAGTAACGTCGGTTTTATCTATAGATATTCCTATAGATAAAAAATGTGGGTACGCGCTGTTTTATGGTTTCAAAAAATAAATGCAATAGAAAAGTTGTTCGAATTTTTGTGGAAAAAACGTCTTGATTTTTTTGTAAAAAGCATTATATTTTTTTGTAATATATTTATAGGTAAGTACTCATATATGGTAAATATAGTTTTTGACAGTCTTGTTAAAAAGCTGATGAAATATAAAGGAAATCTTGTAAACGGGGAAAAGGTGTCGTTGCTTTTAAAAACCTCGTTAGCTGAAGATTTTTCTGTACAAAAAATGTATAAGATTATTTATTATCTCAAAATTAGGTGATATCTCGAGAATATCAAAAAAAATATCTTTTTCGTCAAAGATCCTGACCATATATATAGTAAAGAAGAAATTACCGAGCTTTTTTATCGGATTATTGTTAAAAAACATTGTACGGACTTTCTCAAAGGAAATCGATATATAGGATGACTTAAAGCGCTTGAGCTTAATATCTCTTCGTTTGATATCCCTGAAGAACTCTCTATCGTCAATAATTATAAACAAGCTACGGAAGTCGTTATGTTTGACAAACAAATAGTCTTTAAAACTTATGCAAAAAATAAGACTGATAATCTCTTTAAATTTTTCTGGAAACTCACTAAAAAAGTAACTATCGGTAAGCAGACCTTTCCTATTGCTTGATTAGAATTGTCTATTTTGGAAAGTCTTTATAATCCAGGTATGATTGCTCAGGGATATATT
>JAPLUU010000011.1:25149-67372 GCA_026397515.1 candidate division SR1 bacterium
GTTATCAGAAAATATCATAAAACTCTAGATATTAAGGTTCGAGAATCTATTTTGAGAAAAAATAAGCATAATACGAGTATCAATAGACTCTATGCTTTATCTAAAACGATTGATCCTGAACTGGCTGATAAGCTGAAAAACCTCATCAAGAAATACGGGTACTTTATATAATTATATACTTTTTATATATTCTTCTAGAAATTCTCCCAGTGACTCATAGCCATGATACAATAATGCTTGTGGAAGAAGACTTTTTTCTGTCATACCTGGAATAGTATTTATTTCTATAAAATAAAATTTTCCTCTATTGTAAATAAAATCTATTCTTCCCATGGTTTTGAGCTTGAGTTTTTTATAGAGAATTATTGATATGTTTTCTAGTATTGTCTGCATTTTTTTGTTTATTTTTGCTGGAGTAATCTCTTGTGTCTCCACTCGTTCATACTTCGCTTTGAAATCAAAAAAATCTCTAGCGGTGATAATCTCTGTAACGGCTATCGGTATGACTTTTTTATCATAATCCCCTATTACTGAAACAGTAAATTCTCTCCCTTTTATTGCTTGTTGGATAATAACATCATCATATTTCAGAATTGTCTGGATAAGTTTCTTTGCTTTGGTGATATTATCAAAGATACCTATATCTATTGATGAGCCTCAATGATTTGGTTTTATAAATATCCTACCTTTGATCTTGCATGTTTTTATGTCGTCAATATCTTGGATTAAATAATGCTGAGGTATCGTGAATCATAGGTCTTGGGCAATAATACTGGTCAAATATTTATTCATACATATATTGTGTGTTTCTGATCAAGAAAAGAGAAATGGTTTTTTTAATATCTCTAATAAAGCTATAATTTTACCATCTTCTATATATTTGCCGTGACTAACTGGAATAATGAGATCATAATCATCATATCCTTGTATAAATCTATTAATATCTTCTGGTAATATAAATATATCTACTTTATGTATTTTAGTGATATGTTTTTGTACATTCTTTGCGCTTTTGAGAGAAATCTCTCTTTCCTCTATTCATCCGCTCAATAATGCGATTTTTTTCATCCATATATCTTTTAAGATAAATCTTATTTTTTTAACGTTTTCTTAATTTCATTGAGTAATTGTAACTGTCCTTCTTGTAACTTAAACATTTTTTTCATTTGTTCGATGACGAGGATGTTTATTTTTTCATCCATATTACTTATTTGTGTCTCTGCTTTTAGATTTATAATATAGTCGTTTTCAGCCCTTTTACGATCTATTTCTTCTTTTCTATTTTGACTCATCATAATTATAGGTGCTTGAATTGCTGCTAGACATGACAAAATAAGGTTAAGTAAAATGAATGGATATGGATCGAATCATTTATTTAAAAGAAAAATGGCATTGAGTAGTATCCATGAAACCAAGACAAATCCAAATATTATTATAAATTTCCAACTTCATCCAAATGAGGCAACGCCATCAGCCATCCTCTGTCCTAGCGTAACTTCACCAGCATTGGATTCCAATAATTTTTCTGTAATACTTTCATTGTTTTTGATAGCATCTGCTACGAGCTTATTCATCTTATTGATCTTATAACTTTCTTGACGAACAAATCTGGAGACCGGTTTCTTTTTCATGAATGATATTTTATGAAATAAATGTTTTATTATCCTATGCTTCCTTCCATTTCTAGTTCTACTAGTTTATTTAATTCTCCTGCATATTCTAATGGGAGTTTTTTTATGACGGAAGAAAAGAATCCGTTGACGATCATAGTGGTCGCTTTGTCCTTTGTCAGTCAGCGAGCCATGAGGTAGAAAAGTTCAGATTCATCTATTTTTCATGCGCTAGCTTCATGTGCTACGATAGCGCTATCATTGTCTGATTGTATATAAGGGATAGTATTGGACACGGAGTCATCATCGAAGAGTAATGTGTCACATTGGGTATGGTTAGTTGCCTGTTCTGCTCATTTTCCGATGGTAACTAATCAACGATAGGTATTGATTCATCATCTTCTAGAGATAGATTTTGCCACGATATTTGATGAGGTGTGTTTCCCTATATGAATAACTTTTGATCCTGTATCTTGGTGTTGTCACTGCCCTGCTACTGCTATTCCTAGCATAT
This sequence comes from candidate division SR1 bacterium, assembly GCA_026397515.1. GTDB lineage: Bacteria > Patescibacteriota > Gracilibacteria > Absconditabacterales > Absconditicoccaceae > CAJBLF01. The sequence continues at coordinate 27,274 of JAPLUU010000011.1, forward strand.
CGGTTTTGCTGTAATCTCACTTAAGTATCGAACATGGATAGAGCATTGTCTTGCATGAACCAAGATTTCCATTGACCCATTCCATGTAGCCATATTCCTCTATCACTGCTCTTTTGGTATTTAAATTATAGGTATTCGTTGACCAATTTTCTACGGAAGAATATTTCATCTTGGCATTTTTTCCTACGAAAATTTCTACTAATCCTGCATGTAATGATGCTTTATCAAATTTGGGTGCTGAACATCCTTCGATATAACTTCCTTCAGCGTCATCTTCTATGATGATCATAGTATGTTCAAACTGTCCTCCGGCGTAGGTATTCATACGGAAGTATGCTTGTAGTGGATCAGTCAATTTTATTCATTTCGGTACATAGATAAATGTCCCTCAGCTCCAGACGGCTCCATGTAATGCTGCAAACATATGGTCGTTGGCAGTGACTAATTTCATGAAATGTTTCTTTACTAATTCTGGATATTTGATGACTGCTTGTGGCATATCTTCAAAAATTATTCCTTGTTGTAATCGTTTTTCTTTGATTTGATGATAAACATTTAATGAGTCATACTGTCCTCCTGCTCATGCGAGATATTTCTGTTCCGCTTCTGGTATTCCTAATCTTTTAAACTTGTTTTTGATTTCTGTTGGTACATCTTCTCGATTGTTGGCGTATCATTCGTGGTCTTTATGTGGTTTAGCGTAGTAGACAATGTCATCGAGATTCAATCTAGAAAGATCTGGTCCTCGTGTCGGTAATTTCATATTTTTGAAAATCTTTAGACATTCCAGACGGTGGTCTAACATTCGTTGTGGTTCTTCTTGTTCAGCCGAAATTTTCCTAACGGTGTCTTCTGTGAGACCAGTGAGGTAAAGTTCGTATTTGATATCGTCTGACGATTCTAATGTCGACTTGAGATTCAAAATGATACATGGTAAGTGATAAATTTATTTTAATATTTTTGATAGAGCTAGTCAGTCGTCGAAATCTTTATAATTATCTGTTAATTCTTCTCATTTTTTAATGTCTCTACATGCTAGTAATGTATATCATTTATGTTTTATATTTGGCTTTTCTGAATGATTTATAAACCTTGTATTGTCTATATTTATCATATATTTTTTCGTTATGTTTTCTTTTCGTCAATAAAAAAAAAAAAAGGATTTTGTTGAGTTTTTTATATTCTTTGTCCGACAAACAAATATCTAATCAAAATACGAATTCACCTATCTTTGTATCCTTTTTGATATTTTGATCAGCGAATAATCATAATCCATGAACTTTGCTTTTTCACACCAGTGTTTTTATAGAGAGCATTATTTATGAGATTAATATAACTAAAACCCTGACTGTAATTCTATCATTTTATAATAGATTCATTTCTTTTTGAGAAGTTCTTGATGTGTTCCGCTTTCAACTATTTTTCCTCCCTTATTTAATACGTGGATAATATCGGCTTGCTTTACTGTCTGTAATCTGTGTGCTACCACGATAACAGTTCTTCCTTTGAATAGATTGTTAAACGCATGAGCGATATCTTCTTCTGAAAAACTATCCAATGAGCTTGTTGGTTCGTCCAAAAAAACAATTTTAGGATCTTTGAGAAAGAGCTTAGCTATTGCCAATCTTTGTTTTTGTCCTCAACTTAACCTTACTCATTTTTCTCCTATCTGCGTTTCGAGTCATTCTTTGAATGTATATATGAATTCACATTTTGCTGATGTAATCGCACTATCTATCTGTTTTTTTGTTGGTTTCTTTTTTGTCCCATATAAAAGATTGTCTATTACGCTACCATCAAAGACATTAGGTTCTTGTGTTAAATATCAAATATTTTCGTAATATGACTTGAGTGCTACTTCTGATAGTTTTTGTCCATCAACAATTATATATCATGAATCTGGATGTACGTATCATGAAATCAATTTAAGTAAGGTTGTTTTTCCAGATCCGCTTTCTCCTACAAATGCAGTTTTTTTACCTCATATAATTTTTAGACTAAAATTCTGAAAAACATTTTTATTTCCGTAGGAAAAACTTGATTTTTCTAGATGTATATCTCACGATTTATATTTGAATGTTTTTCATTCTTCATATCCTTGTAATTTTGGCATTTCATCGAATGTGTCTCGTATCTTGTGTACATAGGTAATCTGATCATAATAATTGAGCATCATATCATTTGCTTCAAACAGTACTCAGGTAATTTGATTCATTAACATTCGTATCAATGTAAACTCTGCGAAGGAAGAATGTCATGCAAATATTTGCATACCAAACCAGAATATTAATCAAAATTTTGTTAAATCTAATAGTGCTCTAGGCATATCACTTGCTAATATATATCACATACTTTCTTTTCTATCCAAAATAATGATACGAGAAAAAATATCTCAAATTCGAGCTAATTCTTTTATTATTTTGCTGTTTTGTAAAATTTCAAACTTAGACATAATCATCCTAACTAGAGATCTATCATACTGGATAGACAATTCTCTTCTATCTCTTCTTATCTTGCGTAAACGTCAATTACCAAATCGCGCAAAGATAATCATGATAACAAAAACCGTTATCACTATCAGGAGAGTTTTCCGTCCTGAGTTTATTGTTATAATTCAAAATATCATAACAAGGTTTGCCAACATTCTTGCTCCTCATCACAATAATGTGTCATTCACTATGCTTCTTCGAGACTCTATTCATCTCTGTATAATACTATTTGATTGTCCTGTTCACAATCATTCAATCTTATTGTTATCCGATTTTAGATATTTACCTACATAATGAGTATAGAGGTTTTGAGCGAATAATCTTACCGTTACTTTTCTTGATGTTCTTATAAAATAGTTTGTTATATAACTGAATATAGTAAGTCACAGAAATATAAAAAGATATGTTTTGAAAAATAGATAATCTTTCATCTCTATTCATTTTATAGCTTTACTCACCAATAATGCTAGTACTGGCCATAATATTCCAAACCATGCAGATGTCAGAATAAAGAAAAAATAACGTACTGGTAAGCGTTTTATTGGTTGTAATAATCTTTTTAATGTTTTCATTATTTTTTTTCTATATTGATAAATCCTTCTTTCTTGATGACTTCAACTAATTTCTGGTCTCCTTCTTTGATGATTTTCCCTTCTTCTAGAATATAGACATGATCTACGGGAATATGTTTTAAGATATCAAAGATATGGGTAATGATGATGAAGCTATTTTTGTCATGATTTAATTTTGCCATCATTTTTACAACAGACTTGAATGCATCGACATCTAAACCACTATCTATTTCATCTAAAAAAATATAGGTTGGTTCAAGTAATTTTAATTGTAATATTTCTATTTTTCTCCTCTCTCCTCCACTGAATCCTACATTTACATCTCTTCGAAGAAATTCCATAGAGATTTCTAACTGTTTCATCAATGGTTCTATGATTTTTTTGAAACTAAGAAATGATGTCGTTGATTCATTCTTTGCATCATAGATGGATCTGAGAAATTCAAAAAGTTTTATTCATTTTATCTCTGGTATATGTTGAAATGCTACGAAAATACCTAATTTTGCTCTTTCATTAGGATCAAGACCTAGAAGGTCAATTTTCAATTTTCAATTTTCAATTTTCAATTCTCAATTTGTAATTTGGTATTTAGGATGTCCCATAATAGCCATAGCAAGTGAAGATTTCCCTGAACCATTTTTACCAATTACACAATAATTTTTTCCTAGCTCAAAATCCATAGAGATACTATCTAAGATGATTTTCTCTTCTACTTTAACTGAAAGTTTTTTGATGTTGAGCATTGTTTATTTATGTAAGTTGATAAAGTCTCCTGAATTACCATAGAATTGATTGAACATATCATTGATATATTTTTCTGGGGTATAATTTGATTTCCCTCTTATATTGAGAATCGTGTTGATTCGTCATTGATTGGTTGTTTTAATATCTTGTAATGCTTTTTTTTCGTCTTTATTGAAAAAATCTTTATAATTTACTTCGGTCGTTGATCTTGTTTTTTCCTTATTTTCTGTCTTGTTGTCTTCTAATTTTTGAAGTAATTCTTGTACTGTACTTTCTATGTTTTGATTTATTTGTGCATCATTTTTGGTCTGGTTACAAAGTTCTTGTATACTTTTACTATCATTGCTTTTGAGTGCTTCTATCGTATGTATATGTAGTTGTTGATACTGTTGTAATCATTGTTTTCATTTGATGATTGAGGAAAGAATATTTTCGTAAGGTGTCTGGATGCAGATCATAGGGTTATCTATCTTGTCGGAAAAGTCAGAGGTATATTTTGTTGTATTTTGTTCCATTTGTAATTGTAAAAGTCCTACTTGCTCTCTACTGCTGTCTAGAATATAGACTAATTTTTCATGACAGGCCTGATCTAATGTATTTGCTCTTTTGTTAATGTATATTTCTTCTTGGTCTAACGTCTCTTTGATGTCTTTTATCGTGGTATTGGTATCTTGGATACTACTGATAATACTTTGTCCTATGCCGTAACATGTTTTAATATCTACTACTGCCGAGAGTGATGAAATAGTTTTTTCGTTGTCTGTAATAGCGTTTGTTGTTGTTTTGGATGTTGATAATTTTTTGGCTAGAGTGAAATTTTGCTGTGCTTGCGCTACAAAGACTTGAGCGCTTTCTAATCATGAAATACTACTTTGTAATGCATTTTTATATGCTAATAAGGTATTTATAGTCCCGCGATTATAATAATCTTCACTCGTATTTCAGCTAATAAGCTGTAATGCTTCTTCGTATGCTCATTTTTTAACTGCTTCATTGGCTTGTAATGTATCTTGTATATTTACTATTTTCTGACCCAAAATGCTGTCCGTGTCGACTGGTATCTTGCCTGCTAACCCATCATATATTTTTCCTTCATTGAATGCTTTGATAATGAAGATACAAGAAAAAAATAATCCTATACAGGCTATGATAGTGAATATATTGGTATTTTTGTTGCTATGTTTTACTTCCATATACAAAAATATTTCAGGATAAGAGCCTTGGTGTTTATAGTATATATTTGCTTATCGAGTTCAATAACAAGAAATGATATTTCTTATGATTTAATGCTCCGCTGGGGTTACTTTTTGGCATTGCCCCAAAAACTAACGAAAAAACTCTAGGAAAAATGATCCGCCATTTCATTTTCCCCACTAGACCATCAGAGCGGACTTTCCAGCAGGAAAATTCTTTACGAATATATTTCCTATTGGTTGATTAGTTTAGAAATTATATTGTTGGAGTAAGATATTAATCTCGTTAAGGTCTGGCAAAATGTTATCTCTAAATATTTGAAAATTTTGTGCTACTATTTCCTGTTTTGCAAAAAGTACATCATATTTTTTTTGAAGTAATCATAGATAGAATACAAGTTTTGCTGCAATATTTGTCTTTGCATTGTATTGTATCCTGTTTTCTGTTGCACAATTTTGGTAGGTGATTGATTCGCTGAGTGATATCTCCATGATATTTTGATCATATCTTTCTACAGCATCAAAATATGCTTTGTCACTTATATCTTTTTCTAATAGACATGAATCCATATCTCATTTGAGGATCAACATCTCTTGTTTCATGTATGCAGAAATTGCATCTCATTTTTGTAGTTGCTGATCAGCATTACTTAGATATTTTGCTAATGCTTCTGATTTATTTGTTGATAGATTTAATAGTTGTACAACATCTGTCTTGGTAAGTTCTTCCAGCTTTTTTATCGTTGTGAGTGTTTCTCATTCATAATTTATCGCTTTGGTATCTTTACCAGCTATAAAGAGATGTATGTTTATAATATCGTAACTTATTTCGTTCATAAGAAAACCATCGGTTACTGTATCTGGATTTGTTTGCTCAAAAACAATATCTCCTATGCCTGGTATCCCTTGTGCATGGGAAGGATTTTGGAACGCTAGTATCATCATTGCCATAAGCCCTATACTAATGATTTTTTTCATCCGCAGCGAGAAGAGATAAAATTATTTAATAACATTAACAAGTTCTGCCATAGGCAAGAATATCGATCCTACAATTATTCATATCACGACAGCAATCAATGCCATCAATAGCGGTTCGATAAGACTCATAAGAATATCTATTTTTGTCTGTAACATATCACGATAAAAATCTGCCATTTTTTTAAGGACTTCCGTTATATTTCCGGTATCTTCTCCTACATGAACAATCTGAACTAATATCGGATCAAACAATGACGATCATTCCATTGATTCCGCGAATGAAAATCCAGCATTGAGATTCTCTTTGATTTCGAGGACTTTTTTCTTGTAAAAGAAATTGGTAAAGGTATTCCCCATGAGTTTTAGTGATAAGATTGGACTGACTCATGCGCTATATAATTGACTCAATAACTTTGAAAACCTATACATATAATATGTCCTTACTACTCATGAAACTGCTGGCATGGTTACCATTATTTTGTCTATAAAGACTTTGAATGCTAAGACGTATTTGTACAAAAATCTATATCAAAGTACTGCTCATATAGCAACTAGTGCTATAATATATCGTGTGTTTTTCAAAAATGTTGAAGCTCCCATCATAAACTTTGTCAAACTTGGTAGACTCTGTTGGTCAGGGAACATTGTTACTATAGTTGGAATTACATAGATAAGTAAAATAGTTACTGCAATGAATGCAAAGATGATAAGTACGATTGGATATGCCATTGCTTTTTTTATTTTTCCATTTATTTTTTCAGAGTTTTCAAGTTCAATAGCGATTTCATCTAAAATCTCTGGGAGGTTACCCATGGTTTCTGCTGATTCTACCAATGCAATTTCTTCTTCTCAGAAAAAGTAATTGTGATTTTCCATCGCTTGTGACATGGTAGCTCCTTGCGTCAATTGGTCAATCAAATCTTGGATAATCATAATCAGTCCCCTATTTGTTTCAGAATTTTTTATAGAAAATAATGCGTCTCTTAATCCTAATCATGATCTTTGTGCAAGTGCTAATAATCTGAAAAAATTAGTTTTTTGTTTGAGCTTGGGAGCAAAAAACTTTTTGATAATAAATTTTTCAAAGAATCATAACTTACTTACTTCCATACTTTTCTATAATGCTAAATGTTAAATGCTAAGTGTTAAATGATGGTATTTTTTTATTTAGAACTTTGAATTTAGAACTTAACACTCCCAAGAATTGGGGAGTTATTTGTCGAATTTTGCTTTTACATATCTGTATACTTCTTCTAGTGTTGTCATTCATTTGATGATTTTAAAAACACCATCTCTTTCGAGATTGATCATACCTCTTTCTAATGCTATGCTTTCTACTTCAAATGATGATTTACCATCCAAAAGCATATTTTTTATTTCATCAGTATAATCCATCATTTCAAAAAGACCTACTCTGCCCTTATATCATGTTCATCCACATACTGCACATTTTTCTTTTGTTATTGGATCTTTCCCGCTTCCTGTATAAATCATTGCATTATTGATAAAATCATTTCGTTGTTGTTGATCTATTCCTCTACTAAGAATCTCTTTTTTGAGTGCTTCTTTTTCGAAGTTTCTAAAGCTTTCTTTTGCATATTTATACTTAGGATCGTCTTTTACTGATGTTTGAATCTTACAATGATCACAGACTCTTCTGATCAATCTTTCAGCCATTACCAGGTTAAATGTACCTACAAGCATATACGGTTTTGCTCAGAGATTATATACTCTCGTAATCGTTTCTGATGATGAATTGGTATGTACAGTAGAAAATACTAAGTGTCCAGTCATGGCTGATTCCATAGCCATATCAAGTGTTTCTCTATCACGAATTTCTCACACCATCATAATATCAGGATCTTGTCTAAGTCCTCCTCTGAGTCCATTAGCAAAACTAAATCCAATATCTGCTCTGATTTGTGCTTGGTTGAGTCCAGCCATTTTGTTTTCTACTGGATCTTCATAGGTAATAATATTTACTTCGGTTGTATTCACATAATCAAGACACGCATACAAAGTTGTTGTTTTACCTGAACCTGTAGGTCCTGTCATAAGAATAATTCCGTTTGGATATTCTAGATGTCTAAAGATAATATCTTTGTTACTTCCTTCGATTCCTAACTGTTCTAATGGGGGAATTTTTTTGGATTTATCTACGATACGCATTACGAGACATTCTCACCATACACTTGGAAGCGTATTAGCACGAAGATCGATTTCTTTGTTCGTCAATGTCACACTTGATACTCTCGCATCTTGCGGTACTCTCTTTTCATCTGGTCTCATTTGTCCAGATTCTATTTTGAATTTTGAAATAATACTTTCATGAAGATTTTTTGGATACTGCACAAGTTCTTCGAGTATTCCATCGATTCTAATTCTGATTCTACAATAACTTTCCAATGGTTCAATATGGATATCTGATGCTCCTGCTTCAACGGCTACGGTCAAAAGTGTAGCAAAAATATTCACTACATCTGATTGAAGAACTGCCTCATCTAATTTTGCTTTGTAATCAATGTCGATCATCGTTTCTTTAGTATTATGTGGTAAATGGTAGTATGTAGTAATTACACACTTTGTGTATAATTTCTATGGCGTAAAAACTCTCAAAATGTTCCAGTTTTTATCACATCTCAATTATATCTGAAAGTAGCAAAAAAAGCAAATTTTTAGTAAAAAAATACCCCTATATTAGTGAGTCTAATTAGCTTTTTTATCCTATTTTTTCTTTCTATTTGTAATATTATATTGACTTCTTATATGTAAATGTATATCTTATTATAAATAAACAAAAAAATAAAAATATGACTAGAAAATTTAAAATTATTACTACAAGAAAATTTAAAATTTTTATCTCCTGTGTTCTATTGTTAATTTCGCTAACAGGTCCCTATCTCTATGTATTAACTATTTTTTATTCATTACCTTATGGGTGGATTAAATCCGTTATTGCATTAAGTTGTCTTCTATCTACTTTTGCTATAATACAATTTTCAATTTATCGTTTACTGCATTTGTCAAAAGCTAAATATACTTTTGATAAAAAAGTTGAGATTATCTCTAAGTCATTATTTGGACTTAAAAATCCTAAAATTCCTTTATCTAGCGATTTCAAGAAAGCGACAAAATCTATTGAAGATTTAAAAATTTGGATTTCTGCATATGAAAGGTATCTTCAGGAACAAGAAAAAATAACAGATATTCAAAACCCTTTTTTTGATTAAAGCTCTATCAATATCTAATTATCTGCCGTGGTGTATTACCTCGGCTTTTTTTTATTTGAAAAAAAGAAACTATAGTATATACTTGAATCACATCGTTTTTATGTTGTTAAAAAAATTCATGAATCCTGATCTTTGATTGATTATCGTCTGAATTATTATCTGAATTATCGTTTGATATTTGGTTGCTAAGGTGTATTTTATGTTTACCATCAAAAGACAAAGAAGCGATGCGGTAACGAGGTCTCGTAATGTCGTTCTTGGCCATGTTCACGAAAAAATAGCTCCTCTTTTGCCAAATTTTCCTTATTCGTACAAAGATTTGGTGTTTTTGTGAAAAGGAGTTGATTATCTTGTCCTCGATGGTCTCTCAAAAGGTAATCTGAGTCAGATTGTTTTTTTGGAAATCAAAAGCGGTGTCTCTAGTCTTAATAGAAATGAACAAATGGTCAAAAATTGTGTAAACCAGAAACGTGTACTTTATGAGGTATGGAGAAATGAAAATTAATTATGAATTATAAATGACGAATTGTGAATCAATACTGTCAAATTTATAGTTATTGATTGATTATCGAAAAAGGGTCGTGGTGAAATGGTATCACATCGGTTTCCGAAACCGTAGTCGTAGGTCCGATTCCTGCCGACCCTGATTTATATTGAATATATTATGGATAAAAAATTTGCTATCATATTCGCCTATCTCAAAGAACTTTTCCCAAGTCCAGAAACGGAGCTTCACTATGCTTCTCCTTTTCAATTTCTTGTTGCAGTGATGTTGTCTGCTCAGGCGACTGATCTCCAAGTGAATAAAGTGACAGATAAAATTTTCAAGAAAATAAAGAAGACTGAAGACCTTTTGACGATGGGATTCGATTCATTTGAACGTAGTATCAAGTCAGTAAATTATTATCATTCTAAGGCAAAACATATTCGAGAAACAGCGAAACTTTTGAAACAACGGAAGAAGATTCCGAGCGAATTAGATGATCTTTTGAAACTCCCATGAGTGGGTATTAAGACCGCTAAATTAGTTGCTCATGTCTTGTATGATAAACCGTTTATCGCTGTGGATACTCATATCCATAGGGTAAGTAATAGACTCTGACTTGTGAAAACAACCGCACCAGAAAAGACTTCAGAACTTCTTGAAAAGCGTATACCAGATGAGTACAAAGATCATGCACATCACGCTTTAGTCTTATTTGGTCGTTATTATTGTACTGCTAGAAATCCTAAGTGTGAAGATTGTAAATTACAAAAAATATGCATTCATTACAAGGAGTCATTCTGAACGAAGTGAATAATATAGTTTTAGTTTTATTATACATATATGAATACTTACTATGTATATATTTTGACTACAAAACTTAATAAGTTGTTATATATTTGAGTTACTAATAATTTATCTAGAAGACTTTATGAACATAAAAACAAATTGGTGGATTGATTTACCAAAAAATATAATATAAACAAACTTGTATATTATGAAGAGTGTTCCGATATAAAAGATGCCATAGTTAGGGAAAAACAGTTAAAATGATGGACTAGAATAAAGAAAAATATGTTAATTTTAGAAAACAATTCTTTAATCAAAGATTTAAGTGAAGAACGAAAATAGTAATTACTATATCCTTCGTTGTACTCAGGATGACAATGTTTTTATATTATATATGTTTCAATGTTTAAAATTGTAGAACCTCAGTGGTGAGTAAATCTTTTGAAGTCGTTGTTTGCTTGGATGCAAGCGAGTGTTTTTTGGTCTCATTGGATACCCGTCTTAGCTGATGTATTTGTCTTCACCTACCCTGTCTACTTATGAGTTTTGTATATATATGGTATGGCCAAAAAGAAGCTTTATTATAAAATAGCAGCGTTATATATCGTAGCGGGTACTGCGATAACATATATCATAAACGTAGGTGTGCAATTCTTTGTCGATAAAATTAGACCAAATATTGTCTTATGATTAGCTGATCTCAAGCATGAAACTATTCTAAATAAATTCCTGCCTACAAGCAGTTTTCCTTCTGATCATGCAGCTGTTACTATGAGTATCGCTATGATGTCATTGTTTCGAGGGATAAAAAATAAAGACAAAAAATTCCTCCGATTTGGAGGAATCTTGATTATATTTTCATTGATTACGTGATTTGCAAGAGTAACTTCTGGCGTACATCGACCGACCGATATCATCGCGGGAAGTGTTATTGGCATCCTTATTCCTCTCTTGCTTATGCGAAAACCTATCTATACGTTTGGTACGGGAATAGCGGAAAGAATTGGAAAAGTTATTTAAACTTTTGCTGGAGTTGTGGGTTCTCGTTCCGCATTTAATATAGTTTTATCACCTGTTGTAGTTTGTGATAATGTTATTGTTCACTTATCTTTTGAAGTTATTATAACAGTATTTTTATCTGTATTTCATACCATTGAAAAAGTAGCTCACGCTGTTTTTAAATTTGTTATAGCAGAAGTATAAGCTTTTGTGGTATTTCCTGCATCTATCATGCTCAGTGTATTTGCTAGATGTACCATACTATCTGCAGATGTTGTTTTTTCGGTTGATCATATTTCAGTAATATATAATGGGAATTGCTTACTATCCGTTATAATATTTTTTTCTGGTATCAACATATTGTCTTGATACTCTTTTTGATCTCAAGTTGCTGTAGCATTATATATGAAATCCTTTTCATAGACGAATGTTTTATATTTTTTTTCTGTTTCTGTTGTAATAATGTTTTTTTCTCAAGCAATCAATTTATCTTTGTTTTCAGTAAATTTTTCTGCGTCTGTTTTTACTGTTTCTACTAATGTTATTGTGTCTCAAGCGCGAAATTGTATTCTATCTTTAATTGTTAGATCGGTCTTCTTTGCATTCAGTGTTGGTACATATGTCTTTGTTTTGTCTGCTAATGTTACTAATGTAGCTTCTGTAGTTACTCCTTTAGTTGTTTTTATATTGATTGTTGTTGGTGCTGTTGTACTAGTTGTATCTATGATTTCATTAATTTTCTTTTCTCATCCTAATGTTGTTACTATTCCTGTTTTACTATCTACCCATTTTTCGTTACCAAGAAATGCTAATACTTCTTTGGGTTTATCTACTACTTCTGTGACTTCGTCTTTTGCTAATACCACACCATTGTGTAATTTATTTTCTGTCATAACGAAAGAGAGATCTTTACTTGAAAATAGTGATGCTGTGAGATATCTAGCTATGTCAGCTTGGGTTGTTATCTTATATCTCTCTGCGTCAGATTTTTCACCTGTTTTTAATCCTTGTTCATTATATCCTGTACCTACTTTTTTTTCTTTTGTTTCTTCTTGTATGCTCGCATTGGCTGCAGCTATATTATTCCATGTAGCAGCATCATCTAAAATTTTTGTCATCGCTCATTTAAATTCTTTTTCTTTACCAGGTAGTATCGCTGTAATTGATTGTTTACCTGTCGTACTATCTGTTGTAATACTCACTATATCATTGATTTTTAATGTTTTGTCATATGTTGCTAATCATGCCTTCAGTGTGCTTACGTTTATATATTTGTAATATCAATTATCTTTGTTTTCTATAAGCGTGATATATTTTGTCTTCGCAACTGCATTAAATTCTGTCTCTAATTCTTCTCAGGTATCTAATTTACTTTCTGATTTTTTTGTCTCAAATTTTCAATTTTTAAATATATCTTTTACTGCATTTATTTGATCTTCTGACAATCAATACTCTTCTTTATACATTGCATCGATTCTTGTCTTACCAAATAATTTTTCCAGTGTTCCTTTGTTTACGCCAAGCATCTTTAATATACCCAATAACATAGGTCCAAATGCTTTGACCATTGCATCTAATCCTTGAGAAAATGTTTCTGCAAATGTTTTGGGATTATTTGTTACGAGCTGTAGTTGTATCTTTGCTAATAATTTTCCATTAACGCTTGCTGCATCTATTGTCCAGTTTTTTTGTATCTTCAAAAAATTTGCTTGTTGATTGGTAATATCTGTTCATAGATATTGAACGTTGATGGTAGTTCCATTTACTACAGTATTTAAATATTTGGAAAGTAATCATTCGTCTTTTGTTTGATTTATATAGTCTAGAATCACTCAGTAATATCAGTTTATTTTTGTAGTCTTATCGTTATCTGATTCGTGTGTAGTTATTATATCTTCTAATAATCATCCACCTATCAATCAGCTTAAAAATGTTGATGCCTCTGTTCATTTTCCATCTATTACATCTTTAAATTCTGCATAGCTTCATTGAGGGTCCAATGTTTTTAAATTTGATACAATATCTGTCCCTGTTCGTTTTCATGTATAATTTTCTGCTTGTGCTTGATACGTTGCATCTGTAGATGTTCAGAAAAAGATATTTGATTTTTTTTCGTCTTTTGCTTTTACTTCTGGAACTGCTGGAACTGCTGGATTTCAATTTTTTGCCGCTACTGCAGGAACCGCTACTTTTGCTTCCATTGTCTTAAATGTTACCTTTATATAGTCATATTTAGTGTCTCTAGTATCTGATAATACTCATTTATTATTAGCATCGTCTCAGAAATTTTTTATTTCATATGTATCTACGTCTTGTCCTCCATAGAGTGATAATAATTTCTCGAATTTTAATTGTTGTAGGTCTGTGGTTATAGAATCTGTTTTTTTCTTGCTCCATTTTTTATCTAATAATGCATTTCGTGCTAATTTGTCTGTTTCAAAAAGTTGTTTAGCTGTATTCCTATCTGGATCTTTTTCTGGATTTTTTACATCAAGTAATAAATTGAGTGCGCTTGTTTCTATATTTTCTAGGGCAATTGTTTTATCACTTAATGTTTTTTTTAGTGTTACTAGTTTTGCTATTTCATCTAGATTGGTAGGTTGTGTTATTGAATTTGCTAATACGGTTAATGTTGCTAATTTTGCTTTATCAAAATTATTTACATTTGCTGGTGTTTTTTCTATATTTTTTAAATCAATTCGATCCTGGAGTGATTCTATTGCTTTATCTACAATTTTCATATTATCTACCATTGTTGCGTCTGTTACGTCATAGTTTTTTGATATTTTAAATGCGTTGATATCATCGCTAAATGCTTTTTTTGCATCTTCAAAAACGGAAATATCAGCATATCAGTTTGTTATTCCTATTTTTTCAAAATTCTTTGATAGATTGGCTTTAATAACGTTTATTATATCTGGAGATGTCTTTAAAAATTCACTGATTGTGGCTTTTTCTATTGCTGCATTTTCTACCTCTGCGTTTCCCTTTTTTATTTCTTTTTTTTCTTCTTTGTTTCTATCTGCTTTTTTTGCATCTGATAGTTTAGTATCACCTTCAGTTTCGCTTTTTTTTTCAGTAGCATTTGTAATTGTTTTTATATTTTTTATAAAATCATCAACTGTTTTAGTATCTTTTGTAGGTATAAAATCCTTCAAGTTTTCCCCTGCGGCATCTTTTACTGTGCTTTTATTCTTTTCTACATGTAATTGTTCTGCTGACATTTTTTTTGGTGATAATGGAATAAAAAATTAGATGTTTTTGAGCATATCGTCTAGCATCGCTATTGATTTTTCGTCTCTAAGATGTGATTGTTGTTCTATAGTTTTTAACTTTTCAAGAAAGTCTTTTGATTTTTGAAGTTTTCTTTTGGCTTCGCCGTCTGTTATCTCGTTCATCGTTTTTGTTAAAATACTGACTAACGTATCTATGGCGGTATCATCCAAAGCTTCTCCACTTATCAATATCTTCAGTCCTCTTGCCAATGGAAAGTAGTCCATAGTAGTATCGAGTACTTTGAGGATGTAATCTTTTTTACTCATTATTGTATGACTAAACGATAAAACTATTTCGTATGTCTTAATACTACTCAGAATTACTTCTAATTACAAAAAAACCCCACTATTGTAGAGTTAATTTGTTGACATATTTTTAATTTAACTTATAGTCATTATTTTTCTTCCTACTTGTTGTCATTCTCTTCCATAAATTTCAGGTATGCTCTGTATTTTTATTCCTATATTGGTCGCATATTTGGTTAATACTTGTTCTATACCATTTTCTTGCCCCACATATCGTGGAATAGTAAAGACGGCTACTGCTCACAGTTCTTTAATTCTATCTAAAAAACTTTTGTAGAGATCAACAACTCGTTCTTGAAACTTTTGAATATCTTGATCTGAAGTTCATTTTTTTACGATTGGTCACAATCGTCATTCGGTAACGACTAATACGTCTTTTCCTGCTAATTGATTTCATAATTTCTCTTTAATGTCATGTTTGAATATTTCGAATTCTCTGTCGGGAGTATAAAAATTACTCGTTTTTCGCCATGTAGCGTTTTTTTCTGCATAATTGATTTTTATATCTGATCCTACAAAGTCATACCCCATATAATTGGCTAGCATTCCTGTTGTTCATGATCAGACAAACGGATCGTAAATACATATCTTTTCACTATCGAGCTGTGATTCGTGAATAAATTTTGCTAGTCAGATATTGATCATCATATGTGCCAATTTTGCTGGCATCATCCCCATTTCCATACTGCGTCCTGGTTTTCCAAAATCTACTGCTTCATATAATTCAATATTTTGATACTGTTCTACTATGCCGTAGAGACCATTTTCTAGATTGATGATTTCTTTTCATTTGTTTTTTATCTCTTTGTCGGTATGAAAGACATCAACGAGCTTGTATCTTCTAATTCAGACCGTCCTCTTGAGGTGTTTCCCGTTTGCTTCATTCTGAATTCATATAATCTTTACGTCAGTCAATAATTCTTGTAAATCTTTCTCTTTTACTACTGTCCCTATTTTAATCGTTCCTCATAACTGTGGTAATAATTCTGGGTACTTTGTATCAAAAATCACTATCCCCTTCTTTGGATAGCTTATTTCTTTTGCTTTGACTAATTCTAGTTCAAGCATGCTTATTTCTGGATTCTTTCATAAGACTGCGAAGTACATATTTCAAAATAACTAACAACTAAAAAATAGGAACTAACAGTTTCGGATTTGTTTTTATGTACTATACTGAAATTACTTTTGTATTCAAAAGAAAAAATCTGACTGAGTTGGCCAGATTTTATTCCCTATAGAAATTTAAACAATTTCTATAGATAGAAACGACGTGAAAGTTCTTTGTGGAACTTTCTGCGTCTTATTCTATCCCTAGTCATGATCATACAAAATATAAAGTTGCTAAACAAATACTTTATACATCCTGACAATATATCTCTTATTATATACTCGGCTTTTTAAGCTGTCTGAAGCATTTTTTTGAGTTCAATATCGGCGTTTATTTTTTCTAATCTGATCAATGCTTTTTCTATATCTTCAATACTTCATTCAGTTTTGAGTCTTCTGATCTTTTCTTCAAGACTTTTCTTGTTCTGTAATAATGTGCTTTCTGAATCTTCAGGAGCAAGTGTTGCATCAGCACTTACAATACGAACTATTTTTCCATCGATAAATACCATTCCTTTTGATGTACTTACATATATTTCATTTCCTACTTGAATATTATTTTTCATAGGCCATAACTTAATGATACCTGGTTTAACTGAGGTTACCATTGGTGTATTACCGTCCATAACTTTTAGATTACCATTTTCTGTAGGGATTGATATTTTTTCAATTTCTCCTTGAAAAATTACTTTTGCTGGTGTTGAGATTTTTAACTTCATTGTGTTTTGTTAGTGTATAAAGCTATACTAACTGTTTTCGAAATCTATAATCACTTCATTTCATTCATGTTTATAGTTTCTTAAATCGTTAGTATCCCTCTTACATCGAAAAATCTTTTCAGATTTTATAGTGGGCGAGAGACATTATCAATTTTATCCGTATATGCCTAGAAAACAAAATTTCTGGCTTCAAAACGCTATATTTGCTTGACAAATTATGAATTTAATTAAGAGTTTTCTGTTGTTATCTAACAATTTGCTAATTAATTAGCTTTTTTGTTAAGTGATCTTCTCATAAATGCTGGAGTTTCAATGTCTTCAGCTGGTATTTCTTCTTCAGCTGTTGCTTCTTGTACAGTATCTTTTTTGATTCCTCTCATGATAAAGTTTTCTGATTCTCTTCTTGTAGGTACGGTTGGTCTTCCTAGAATATCTCTTTTTGGTTGTTTAAGTATGTCTTCCTTACTTTGTTCTTCGAATCCTGTAGCGATAATAGTTACTTTAACTTCATCATCCATATTTTCGTCAAGTGTCATTCCCCAGAAGAAGTTTACATCTGGATCAATGATTTCTTCTACTACTGCTGCTGCTTCTCTTACTTCTGCTGGTGTTAAATCGTGTCCTCATGATACTGCAAAGATAATATTTTTTGCTCCATCTAGATTTTCTTCTAATAATGGATTCTCGATAGCTTTTCTTGCAGCTTCTACTGCTCTCTTTTCTCCTGCTCCATATCCGATTCCAAGCAATGCATTTCCAGAGTCTGTCATTACTGCTTTTACATCTGCAAAATCGATATTGATATCTCCTGGTTTGATGATCAAATCTGAGATTCCTTGTACTCCAAGGTAAAGGATTTTATCAATCATAGTGAATGCTTGTTTGAATGTTGTCTTTTTGTCTATTACATTGAATATTTTGTCGTTAGGTATTACAATCAATGTGTCTACTGCTTCTTTGATTTTTTTGAGTCATTCTTCAGCATTTGCTGTTCTTCTATTTCCTTCGAAACTAAATGGTTTAGTGATGATACCAACCGTAAGAATTCCCATTCCTTTTGCGATATTTGCAATGACAGGAGCAGCACCAGTTCATGTTCCCCCTCCCATTCCGCACGTAATGAATACCATGTCTGTATCTTGAAGCATAGCTTTGATTTCTCCTTCGCTTTCTTCAGCAGCTTTTCTTCCTATTTCAGGATTTGCTCATGCACCCAATCCTTTAGTGAGGTTGAGTCCGATATTTATTTTTTTATCTGCTAAGTTAGTTGCAAGATCTTGTGCATCAGTATTGATAGCAACAAATCCTACTCCGTCTAATCCTTCAGAGATCATTCTATTTAATGCTTTATTTCCACAACCACCCACACCTAATACTTTAATCTTAGCTCCTGGGATAAATTCTGGATTAATTTCGTGAATTACCATGTGTTGAAAATTTAAAAATTAAAATAAAGAAGTATAGTGGTGTTTAGAATAAGTCTTTGAAAAATGTTCATATTTTACCAACGAAGTCGAGATTGAATTTAAGTCATCATCATTTTCTTCCTTCACTGTATTTGTTAGATCGTACGTATGTTCCGAGGACATTAATGAATTGGATGTTTGAAGAGATGTCACCCAGATTTAATATATTATCTTTTCCATAGAAGGTAGCTAATTTGAAAATATCTTTTGATAAGAGATCTAGGTTTGGCATTCTTGCTCCTCATCAGATTAAGAGTACTCCTCCAGCCAATCTTCCGTCTCTTTCGAGATCCTTGAGATGATTATTTATTTTCATAAATATTTCTTCATATCTTGCATTGATAACGTCTGACAAGAATAAGCTGTCTATTGAACTGTCGTCAGATGTTCTTTCTTTTTGAACGATAGCTGATCCATGAGTTCTTTTGATTTCTTCTGCTTCTTTGATGTCTACCTGCATACCGATAGAAATATCTTTGGTTACATCTTCGCTTCCCATAGGAAGTGTTCCATATCCAAGTGGATATCCATCTTCATATATTACGTAGCTTGTCTGATTCTTACCAATGTCTATAAGTATTGTTCATAAGTCTTTGTGGTCATAGTCCAAAGCTACTTCACTAGCAGCGATAATGTTTGGAACGATATCTACAATATTCAATCATACTTTTTCAAATGCGTCGATAACTCCGTTATAAATATTTTTTGGAATCATAAAGACATCAGCGATAAGTTCGAGTTTTTTTCCTTTCATTCCGATAGGATCTTTTTCTCTTTTTGTCTCATCAATAAGGAAGTGGACAGGTACGATTTTGATTGTTTCAAAATTACTTTTTGTAGAAATTTCGGCAATAACTCTAGAAAGATGATCAATATCTTCTGGACCTATTTCATCGGTCATGATTCTTTTTTGTTCGATTATTCTAGTTACGATCATCTCGGGATGTGAGATTCCAACAAATACTTCTTCTATGAAGTCTCCTCCAAGTTTTTTGATAAATGACTCGGTAATTTTGTTTATGGTGTTTACAAAATTTTCCGCATCGAGAATTTTTCATTTGCGCATTCCCTGAGTTGGTTCCATTCATTTAGCCAAAATGATTTCTTTTCCATCATCGTTAGCAAAAACCACTCATTTGATGACATCATTTCCGATATCGAAGACTGCCTTGATGTCTTTCATACTCGTTTTTGTGTTATATAGATAAAATAATTTATTAAATTGTTTAATAAGGATGTATCAATACTACTATAAAAAACAAACCTATTTTTATTGATTGTGATATACAATGGTTATCAATAGAAATTTTATAAAAAAACCTCTTGCTAATATATGGTTAGCGGGTCAAAATGCTAGGCAATATCTACTAATTCTGATATAAAAAAATACACTAGTTTGACCTAGTGTACTACTTTTAGACATCGTTTTTGTACTGTTTTTGAGTTTATTCTTCTCTTTATTTGTTCATCTTTTTCTTATACATTATGTATAACAAATGAATCTTTTTCCTTATATCCATATGGAACTTTAACATATTATTGTTTACTACGATACCCCATCCTCTTTCTTTTAGTTGTTTTGTTTTGTAGATAACTATAGGTAATCGTATGAGTTTTATAAGGTATTCACAAGCTTGTCCGATGATTCCTCCAGAGAGAAATTCAACTATTTTTTTAAATTTTGTCTTACCTCATGTTGGTTTGAGTCAAATATCGATACAATGTCTTCCGGGAAAGTTTGGTAATGCACTTTCGAGCCATTTATTGTGTTTATAAATATTTTCTGGCGTTTCTTGATACAAAGGTACCAGATGTGCCAACCAGTACATAAAATAGATATCATTTTGTGGTAACATGATATTATACAAATTTTGGTGAGTTTGTGTTACATAGAAACTCAGACAGAATTTTTTCTTTTTCCCTCGTATCGCTCCTCTCTTGAGACCAAAGAGAAAAAACAGTATTGCACTCCAAAATCTTGCACGTCGTAGTGATCATTTCTTGGTCACAATAAAGACGTCTATATCAGAATCTGCATTCAATGCATTGAACGTTATCGAGTTACAGAGGTAGATCGACTGAATAAACGGTACTGACCTATATAATCGGCTATATTTGTTTATATATTTCAAAAAATCGTCAATATAGGGGTTTTTTTTGTCCCAGCTGTACTTGGGTTCATCCGGAGGAAATTCTTGACCTCTCAGAATGTCTTCTTGTTTCTTCCATCATTTTTTTTCAAAAAGGAAATAGCTGTAATGGCGTGGAACGTCATACTTCATGATTTTGTAGAAAACTAGGTGTTGGTTGTCTTCTAACGTATTTGTGAGTGAAAAATCATAATTTTCTGCCATATACTATATAGTAGTGTAAAGTGAACCCAGTATAGAGAATGGATAAAGAAATTCTACTAGATTTCTATTTTCATCTGATGTAATTCTTTTTCATATTTTTCGAGATCTTTTACCATTTCTATCACATTCCATTCTTTTCTTTTATGAATACAATAATTTTCTATAATACGGAAAAAATCCAAAACTATTTTAATTGATCAAATCCTCTTTAATATCTCATCAGATGGTATTTTTCCATAATATTCGAGTAAGAAGATATTTTGTTGTTGTTTCGTAAATACGCATCATGAAAATAATCTTCCTATGTCTGTCTCTGGTATATCTATATCTGCACATTCCCAGTCGATAAGCATTATTCATTTTTCTGTTTTTAGAATATTTTCTAATTTTAAATCACCATGACATATACATAAATTTTCACACGTTGCAAATATGGGTAAAATATTGAACCGCTCCCCTAATTCTTTTTTAATCCTATTATATATTTCAGCTACTTGGTCTATATCTTTGAAATCATATATTTCTATTTTTTTATCTTCACCACCAGCAAATTCGTTATATAGAGAACAGCTATAGGGTAATAACTCTTTTTTATCATATGTTTTAGGAAAGGTATGAAGTTTAATAAAGTCTTTTGCTAATAATTTAATTTCTAATTTTCAAAACTCAGTAATATTTTCTCCTTCTATATATTCGACTATGGTAAAATCTTGTTTTAATTCATTGTCTTCATTGAGTATATAAGCTTTTGGTGATATATTTAAATATTCTATTTCTTGTAATATTTCAAATTCTCCTCTTTTTACTTTCCAATCATTTTTGCCAGGAAAGAAATTTATTCTTGCTAAGAATTTTTTGTCTCAGTTTTTAATAAGATATAAATGAGTTCCTCAGCCACTTTTGAAATAAGAAATTTCTATAGATGAGGTGTAATTGATCCACTCAAATATTGATTCTTGTATATATTTTTCTAGAAAATTTATATTTGTAGTATGTATAGTTTCCATAATATTTTATTGTGAATGTAAATTAGTTATCCCATTCAAGACAATTAGTGCCGCTGAAACTCAAGCACATTTGTTTTTTTAGACTAATAGTTCTTGTATCGCTCTCAAACTTCGCCATAGTTTTACATCAGGTTCATTGGTTGTCGCATTGTAAAAATATACTTCATCATGTACTTATTGAGTTGGTTCAGGTGAGATAAAAAGATTCTAATGTTGCGTTTTCTTGTAGTCATTTATTGATATGAAGTTCGTAGGTTTCTCCTGTTAATTTTATGGTGTAACTATTATTACTACAATATATGGCATTACTATTCCCTGTGAGTCATATACTACTATATATATAGTCACTCCCCTGTTTCCTATATTTTAGTTCTATCAGTTGTTGAGCTGGTTTGAAACTGATAATATATTGATCAGGAAAAATTACTGTCGTTCAGGTAAATAACGATTTACTGCTTAATCCTGCATGCAAAAAATTATTCACTTGTCCGTAGAGTGTCTCTATGCAGGCTTGACCATATAATATGTCTTTGTTTTTTACTTGGAAAGAAGATCTGAATGCGACGAATAAAATCCCGACAATCATCATCACGATGAGTATCTCGAGAAAACTAAATCATTTTCTTTTTCTATTCATACGTTATTTATGAGTTAATAAGTGGTCTTACAACATATCTGTATGAAGCATCATCTTTATCCATAAGAATAAGTGGTTTTTGATTGTCGATGACATTGAAAATTAATTCGTCACCTTTTATGATCTTGATGAAATCAGTTATATATTTTCCATTGATTCCGAAGCTTAATGATGTTCCTTCGATGATAGCAGGAATGTTGGTTGTTCCAGCTCCTTTATCGGTTTTACCTGATGAGATAACTATACTATCTTTTGTTGTTTCTATCTGGATGTAGTTGTTGATATCTCTCGTAAGTATTCCAATTTTTCTGATAGCTTTTTCACAAAGATTTTTATCTACTAATATTTTGGTATTGAAACTTTTTGGCATAATTTCTTCTCTTTCATATTCAGGGAAATTACCTTGAATAAGGAGTGATGTAGCCAATATTTTCATATCTTTTACTTGTACTTGGAATGCAATCAAATTCTCTGAATACTTAACGGTCAATGTTTCTGATTCATTACTCATCGCATATTCAGATATTTTTTGGATGTCTGTCATAGTCACTTTGGGTACAATTAATGCAAAATCAGCTTCTTTGATTCCTGATGGTGCTTTGAATTCTGATAGTCTAAATGAGTCTGTACCTACGAAAATCAAATTATCTTCTTTTGCTTTCAATAATACTCCTGTCAAAACCGGACTGAAGTTCTTTTCTGTAACTGCGTATTCTACTTTGGATACTCCTTCAGCAAATAATTGTGTCTCCACAGAAAGTGTATTTTCATTTGGCATTTCTGGTAATGCAACGTATTCACTTGCAGCTATACCATTGATATCAAAATTATCTTTTGCTGATTTTAATGTCATAACTTGTGACTTCTGATCTACGCTTATTTCAACTTCTTTTTCTTCTATGGTTTTGATGATATCAGAAAACATTCTTGCGTTTACGGTAATGGCCCCTTCCATAATTACTTTACATGGAATCTCTATCTCGATATATTTCTCCATATCTGTTGCTCTCAACAATAATCCATCGATAGCTGCTTTGAAGTAGAAATTTTGTAAGATCGGTAATGTTGCATTTTTGGAAACAAATCTCAATCCGAGATCTATAACTTCCAATAGTTTAGCTGTTTCAATAGTAATTTTCATAATACAAGAAGTAACGATGTAAAATAATTATTTTCCGTAGTTGCGTAGATCTGCCATTTTATCGAACCAGATCAATGCTTTTTTATATTCTTCAATATCAAATTCCGGACATTTTTTTGCGGTAAAATACAATTCTGCGTATCCTATCCACCATGACATAAATCCTGATGTTCTCTGTGCTTGGTCTCATTTTGTCCTAATAACCAATTCAATCGGTGGAACATTTCCAAGATCTAAACTTGTACTAATATCTTCTTCAGTAACGGTTGTTAGGTCTTTTTTTTCTTGTGCTAATTTTTTGATACCCCTTACGATTTCATCTCTTCCTCCGTAGTTGATACCAAATACAAAATATCTATCAGAATCATAGGTATTTCTCTGCTGTTTAGCTACTAGATATTCTCTAAAATCATCAGTAATACCATAGAGGTCACCTATGACTTTAAAATTGACTTTATGTTCTTTCATAAATTCATCGAGATCTTCTTCTACGATTTTGTACATCGTCATAAGGAAATCATATTCTTCTTTTGGTCTTTTTGTCGCGTTTTCTGTGCTTAGTCATCGAAGCGTAAATACTTTTACCTCTGTCTGGGTAAATGTGTGTATAATAAGTTCTACTGCTCTTTCATATGATATCATATATGCTTCAGCAACTTCTTTATTGTTTGCTTTGGCTCGTGTTCTATTTCCGTCGGGTATAATAGCTACGTGTTTTGGGTAATTCATGGATGATAAATAAGAATCAAAAACAAAAAAATTATTCAATCGAATGTGAACAAATTGATATGTATTTCTTTGGAATATTCAAGGTGTTTTGATTATTTGTGTTTTTTTATTTAAAACCTAATAGTATTTGACTTTATACTTAAAATATGTATATACTTTTTATGAAAAGCATATTATTTATTATTTTTCCATTAAACAATGCTTAAACTTTCTGATAAACAACATGTTATAGGTACCGAAAGAACTGAAAAAGATGTCCGTGATCTTGTAGAAAATCTAGCGAAAAAATTTTCTGACGTTTCACATGAAATTGTTCCGTATAAGCAATTCGCTAATGGCGAAACACAAGTCATATTGAAAGAAAGTGTTCGTTGAAGATATACTCATATTATCAATGATATAATCAGACCTGATGATACCATTATTTCTCCTAAGTTTAATGATTTACTAATGCAGGATATTCTTATCCGTCAAGGCGCTATTACCCATGGTGCTAAATGACTTTCTATGAATACTATACCATATTATAATATTAAAAAACAGCCACCATCAGTGTCTTCTGAACTATTGCCTTGATGGGACAAAAATATGGATTTTGATAAGAAAATTTTTTCTATCTTTGATGAAAAAAAACGTATGTTTCCACCACAACTTGAACAGATACATCTTGTGGGAACTCAGGATACTGCCAATATAGTCAATGCTATGCAACAATATCTTGT
This sequence comes from candidate division SR1 bacterium, assembly GCA_026397515.1. GTDB lineage: Bacteria > Patescibacteriota > Gracilibacteria > Absconditabacterales > Absconditicoccaceae > CAJBLF01. Next base: position 52,215 of record JAPLUU010000011.1, read on the forward strand.
AAATACTATAGGTGCTCATGCGGTTTCTTCTGAAATCGTTTGATATCAAGAATCGGCACAATGAATAACTAAGGCTAATTTTCAAATGCCTGTTGAAAAGAAACATGTATATATTGTTGGTGATATGAATTGACGTGCTTCAGTTGATGATCTTGTTATTTCATACAATGATAGATTGATGCAGATGCTTCTTCTTGCAAACAATGCTAAAAAATTCCGTGCAAAAACCATTAACCTTATTCCTACGTGTTTCCCTTATAGCAGACAAGATAAACCGACGCAATGAGGACTTAAGGCAAGAGTCTCTAGAGAACCATCATCAGCTCAGTTTCTTACAGATATCATACAGAGCTATTTGTGAGTGGATTATTGTCTCACTATGGATATCCATAATCCTGCAGTTATCAACAATTCCAACCAGACGAATTTTGTAAATCTTTATACATGATGGATGGTCCAGCATGTAGCGAATATCCTCAAGGAACAATGAAGAGATGTAGTGATTGCTCCTATGGATGAATGATGACTCAAAAAAATATCTTCCATCTCCAAGGATATCAAATTGCCATATATCACGGTTTTGAAAAAGAGGGATTACAGTAAAATGAATTCTGTAGATGAAATATTTGTACATGGAGACGTCAAAGGTAAGGATGTTCTTATTCATGATGATATCCTGGATACTTGAGGCAGTCTGATCAAACTCATAGAGAAACTTCATGAGCTAGGTGCTAATAGCATCAATGTATCTATTACTCATGGTATGTTTAATGATAAGGCTATACAAAAACTTACAGAATTGCACGAACAATGATTATTCGAGAATATCTATATAACGAATACCATATATAGGGATGTGTCTTTCTATCCTAGTTTTGTGAAAGTTATCGATGTTTCTCCTAATTTCGCTGATCCTATAAAATCCATCAATCTATGACAACAGATCGATTACAATTTTTGAGTACAATCAGCTACTTAAGAAATAATTTCACCATAGAGCTTAAATGGTATAGCTTTTATTATCTTCACGGTAAGAAACTCCCCTACTTTGGCGGAGTTTTTTCATTCAATTAAGACTTGTTTCATATTGTCAGTATATCACTCAGTTATTCATTTGCTGATCTTATTGACGAGAATTTCTTTAATTTTTCCTACTTCTTTTTCATTGTTTTTGCGTGAAATGTCTTTCAAAAGATCGTTGAGTCTGTTTCGTCTGTCTCGTTTTACGGTACGTGATATATTGTCAGAATAATTTTTTGCTGCTAATGTTCCTGGTCTAGAAGAATAGATTCCTATATATACCATATCGAAGTTTCCATATTTTACGAGATCTAATGTCTGTTGGAAATCCTCTTCCGTTTCATCACAGAATCCTACGATAATATCGGTAGTGATACTGATATTTCCTTTACAGGACCCAGGTCTTTTCAACTTTCTGATAGTATCGATACATTCTTTGGCTTGCTGGACGGTATATCCTCTAAACATTTTTTTTAAAATACTATTTGATCCTGATTGTAATGGCATATGGATATGCGGACATAGTTTCTCCTCCTGTTCGTGTAAAGCGAGTAATTCTTTGCTATAATAGGTCGGATATGGTGAGGTGTATCTGAGTCGTTTGAGTCCTTTGAGCTTCAGAATTTCTTGTATAATAGTAACAAATTCTGGATGTTTATTTACGATTTGTCCAAGCAAAACAATTTCTTGTGCTCAATTTTTCAGATGAGTTTTTGCTTCGTTGACTATTTGTTCTACGGGAAAATATTTTTCCAATCCTCTTGCATATGGTACGATACAGTATGCACAAAATTGATTACATCACGTAGAAATAGGAACATATGCAGTTATCTGATGAGTATTCATAGAGGTATTTATGTGTTCAGGAAGTATTTTTTCATATTCATTGATTAATTCTTGGTCATAAGAAATATCGTATCAGAGTCTGTTCAACATTAATGGTAAAAATCATGTGTCATCTATTCTTCGCATAAGCTCTATGTTTTTTCGCTTTTGTGTAAGACTATGAAAAACAGGATTGAATATATTATTAACTCAAATTATCTCAGAAGATTTTTCTGCCGTCTTCATAAGATTGACTTCATCTGCTGTGAATCATATTATTTTAGGTGTTTTGGTTTTTACTATTCCCATAAAGTTTCCTATTTTGAATTTGCTACTTTCTGATTTTATTTTTGAATTTCTTAGATTGTGTTGAATCATACATCAGGTGATTCGTACCTTCTGATCTGGTCTAATAGTTTTTAATTTACCGGTGATTTTGTCTTCAGATTTTTGTTTGATAGAACAGGTATCGAAAATAATTATATCGGCATCTTTACTATTTTCTGTATAAGAAAATCAGCAATTCGTGAGTACTGCTTGTATCCTTGCACTATCTGCGTAGTTCATCTGGCATCAAAAAACCAGTACATGAAACTTCATTTTTTATCTTATTTTCAAATAAATGGACTTCATAGTAGCTATTTGATGTTTCTAGTCAATATTAATTAAAAAAGTGTTGTATTTTTTACAGAAAAGTGTATATGTTGTATCCCAAAAACAAAAAAAAATATTCACCAACCACAAAACATTACAACTAATGATGAAACAAGTAATCTGTATCGATATCGATGCAAACAAATATCCTCATTTGGGTGATTTGTATCAAATTATTTCTGAGGCAATCAATCAAGTAATCACCAAAGAAAGTCTATCTCCTTTATCATACGATGCGATGATGAAACGAGTTATTGATGGAACACTTCTTTTTCAAGAAATGGAAAATGATATGAAGATTTTACAATCAAAATTCTTTCATTATTATTCATCGGATATGAAAGAAACTATCATTCAACGTACGGGAAATAAAGTTTCCGTCTTTTCAGAAGAATAAAATGTTATTTTTGTTTGCTAACTGCGTAGTATTTCCTATGCAGTTTTTTTATTGAATAAAAAATTACTAACGTAGTATTTTAAATGTTGAATTTTGTTTCCAATATCATAAGCTTTTTATATTTATATATTTTGTTGTACTATGATTGCTCTTATATTTATTGTTGTGTTGATATTGTTGTTTCCCTTATTTTTCCCTGGATACTATATCACTGAATTGATTGTTAGTTTTTTACCCTATATAACTGCGATAACTGGTGTTTTTGTCGTTGTAACGTTTGTTAATTTTAGGAAGAAAATGAAATCATGATATCGTTTCCCTGCTCATCGTTATTTTCGAGGAATATCGTTTTTGGTATTCTGTGTATTATTTTTTGTGTACAGTAAACAATTCAATCGTTTCTATGTTCAAGAACCATTTACCCAACAAACTGTTAAATCGGGTAGTCTCAAAGTATTATTTGCCAATATCCACAAAGATAATGTTGATTATACATGAATCAAAAAAACTATATCTGACAATGATCCTGATATGCTCATGTTCGTAGAATTTGCTGCTCATCATTATACTAACCTCAAAGACTTTCTTCAAAAAAAATATCCGTATACCAATACTACTACCCGATCCAAAACATTTGTAGGAAGTATGGTATTTAGTAAGTATCCTTTGAATAATAAAGCAGATGATTTTCCTCAAGGAGCACGAAGATATGGATATTTTTCACTACCCTACCAAGGACAACAAATCTATTTTTATCTTGTACATACGAGTTCTCCTGATAGTTATACTCATTTTTTAATGAGAAATGAACAACTTACCACTTTTGTAAAAAATTTTAAAAGTCATGAAACGGATAGAAAATATAATAATATCATAGCAGTTGGGGATTTTAATATAACTCCTTGGTCTTCCTATTATAGTATTTTATCTACGGCTTTTTCTGGTGAATTAGTAAATGTAACCAAACGTATTCCATTCCTCTTTACTCGAAGATTTAAAGAAATACCATTGTTTTTTGCACATATTGATCATCTATGGACGAGTTCGTCTATCCATGTAGAAAATCTACAAATACTAGCGCTACCATGATCTGACCATAAAGCGTTTTTGTTTACTCTAAAGCTTTAGTCTCAACTTTAGTACCCGGGTGCAAACTTACTTAGAAAAATTTGTTTATCTATAGGAATTTTTAAAATAATTCCTATAGATAAAAACGACGTTGCAATCCTTTTGGGGATTGCCTGCGTCTTATTTTATGAATTTTTCATAGAAGTTTCTACCTATAGAAAAATTTGCAAAATTACTCAAAAACACTATAATTAGCTTATGATTTACCTGGTTATATATAAAAACTATGATAAACAAAAAAGAAAAACCAATGGAAGACTGACAACTTTGATCTATTAAGAAAGACTTCTTTTTCGATATGGAAGATGAAAAGTCTACTGAAAAGTCAGATACAGAGCCCACAACTTCTAAAAAGCCTGAATGTTTGTTTAGTACAGATTCTCTTTCTGGATATGGATTGGATCTTGTTTTTGAACTTGTAAAAGAAGCGTGATTTGATGGTATAGATCTAGCAATTTGGAAAAATTTTGATTCTCGAAAAGTTGATTACGTCAAAAAACTTTCTGATAATTATCAACTTCCTATCAAAGTTATCCAAACCTCCGACAATCTTAATGACAAAGAAATAAATAGAGCTATAGATTTATGTTATGCACTTGGTGCTGATACTATCACTATCAATGCTCCAAATTTTTTCAACTTCAAAACGTTTAGCTTTATCACCGATAATATATTAAGACGAAGAAAAGAAAACAAAAGTATTCATTTTTCTATTATTAACCCTGAAGATTCAAGTATTTTTGCATTACCGATTCCAAAATATCGTTTCAGTAATATGGTAGAGATTGTCAAAAAATATCTTTGTTATATTTGATTGGATATTTCTAATCTTGATTCTGATTCTTTTGAAAGTGATTTCTTGAGAAAGATGAAAGATTTTCTTCCTTACCTCGCAGTTGTTTATTTCTCTGATAAAAGTAGAGTTTGAGAAGGACATATCTTGCCTGGTGACTGAGTTTTAAAATTATCTACTTTCCTCAAAAAGCTTAAAGAATATGGATATAATCGTTATGTAAGTACAAAAATAAAGATATCCAAAACTGATCTTGCTGATTCAGATAAAGTAAAACTTATCCTCAAAAAAGCTAGAAACTATCTTCAGGAACATTATGAAGAAGTAGAATTAGATTAATAAAAAATACTCTTTATTATAAAAAATGTTCGCTGTTGTGCGAACATTTTTATTATTTAATTTATTATTTTTCTACGGTTTTTTACTCTTGAAAATAAAGAACAACATCATAAATGGGAATGCTAGTATCTTTCTTATATTTGGTTGTATCCGCATAAATGCTGGATAGTCTTTGAATACCATTTTGAGAAATGCAGCAAACTTATTCGTCTCTTTATGAGTATCAAATGGATAAATAATAAGATCTCGAATAAATCTAAACAAACGAATTATGGTTTACAAATTAAAAAAATCGAATGTCTTAGTGAGTATGACCATGTGGTTTCTTAGTGTTTTTTTCTGTACCATCATTTTTTACTAATTTATCATAGAGTTTTTGCTCTACAGCCATATGCTCTGCTTGATTCCAATCTACGTCTAAATTAAGTAATCATGTAAACTTTTGCAATATGAAGAATTTTTCTAAACTTTCTTCTGCAGCTTTGGTTATATCTTCAAAGAATGCTTTTGCTTTTTCGTCTCCCATCTTTTTAAAGTATTCTTCCATCTTTTCTTTTCCTCCCAATCTATCTTCAAGACTCTTGATTCTTGTCTTAAGTTCTTCGTTTATCAATGTCTGTGGAATAGCCACTTTCATAGATTTATTTCTCAATTTCTGTAGTACATCTTCTATTTTTTTGATAAGTTCTTGATCATATTTTTGATGTTCAATAGATTCGCTAATATATGCTACTAAATCTTCTTCTGTTTTTACTTTTGTATCATCTCCAAATAATTTTTTCATCATATCGGGAGTTAATTCTGGAAGTACGATTTTTTTGATATCTTTTATGGTAAGTTTGATTTTTTCTGCTTTAACATCAGTTTTTTTGTTGTGTAAAACAGCAGGAATTTTCTTTTCGTCATGAGCAATTTCTATAGTTTGATCTTTTTTCTTGTTGATGAATGTTTTGGGAAAAAATGGATCTTCCGCAAATTCTTGTTCACCAATATATGTATGTCCTGTATGTACTACTTTCCCTTCTTTGTCGAGGTATTCAAGCGTAATTTTTGAAATAGTATCAAGTTGGATAGTGTCTGCGTCTTGATAATCAGCATATTGTTTTTTTATATTCATCATAGTTCCTTCTATTTCTTCTTTTGTAGCAGTATTATCAATAGGCGTGCAAGATTGTTTTTCCCAATCATTACTTACTACTTCTACTTCTGGAAAGATATCGAGTTTGAGATTCATGATAGTATTTCCATCTTTTTCTTCTTGTTTGAGATCGTATGGTTCACCGATAAATTTAAGGTCTGGTTGTTCTTTCAAAAGCTCTTGTAATCAGATATTAATCAACTTTTCATATGCTCCAATAGAAATATATTCTGGTTTAATGTTTTTTTCTACCATATCTAATGGTGCAGAGCCTTTTCTAAATCCTGGCGCTTCATAGTCTTTTTGAAATTCTTTTACCATAATAAGTTTAGCATTTTCAAATTCTTTTGCTGGTATAGTGAGCTGAATGTCGTAATTGGCATGTGCTCATTTTTTTACGAGTTTTTCCATTATAACAAAAAAATATATATAAAAATTGACTGACTCCTATGTATGGAAAATACCTTCAATTTCAACTATAATTTTATTCCATTTTTATCGCTCAATTATATATTTTTTAAAACAAAAATATATACATTGTCCTTCAAAAAATATTTTTTTTGATTGAAGGATGTATAGTTGCTATCACAACAATTCTTCATTACATCTCGGACTTATTCTGGTAGTAACTATAATTGAGACGTTGTCAAAATCCTCATTTTATTTCAGCTTTTTACTGCGTCTCAATTAGAAAAACTCTCCTGAACACAGGAGAGTAAACGTTATTACTATTTTTATCGTTTGATAAACATTTTATTGGTTTTTATATTATTAGCTGTTATGCTAATTATATACGCTCCCTGAGATAGATTACTCACATTCAATACTTTCGTATTGTGCTCAGTGAGGAGTACCTGACCGAATATGTTCGATATTTCTATTTGGAAGTCTACCATTTCAATGTTTACATTCAATTCATCAGTAGCAGGATTAGGGAATACCGAGAACGGTATAATCGATACTTCTTGTACTGAAGTTAAAATTGACTGTACCCAATTGCTTTTTACAATTACATTTGTCTTAGCGTTACAACTAGGAGCTTGAAATCCTACAAAATATTTTATGTAACTTAAATTGGGATTGATGTAATTGTACATGTATACATTCCCCGGTACAGAGGCAATTTGTGTTACCTGATTGGAGGCATTGATTCCGTACAAAAAGTAATCATTTACGATGAGACCGTAATATGCGGACCAATTGAATCCATAGGTATTTGTCCCTTGATCATATGCACTTAATAAGGTGATTGTCGTATGATAGGGTGAAAGATTGGATTCATTACCACAGGTATCTACTATAGCTATTTTGTAACTATAACTTTGTGTTTGCGGTGCAGAAGTCATGTCTAAGAAATGACTGACGGTTTTGGGTACGGAACCGATTCTGTTCCATACGTTCAGTGACACTTCTTTGTAGATATGAACACTATCAGCATTGCCGGGTAAGTTGGTTGTCCAATTTGTGTTATTCTTCCATGTAAGTGTATCAAATTCTACATAGCAAATTGGTTCATCTGTAGACACTAATACAGTAACGTGAATGGTATCTCTACCACTGCAACCATTATTGTCAGTTAGTGAAACCCAATAATCTCCTGGTGTATTTACGGTGATAGTAGGAGTTGTAGCTCCTGTTGACCACTGATATGAGGCAACATTTGTACTTCCTGGATCTAATACACTGTTTGAACCTAAACAAAACGTTTGATCTGATCCAAGATGAGGAGCATTAGGATTTGCTTGAGTAATGTTTTTGGTGTAGGTAACTACTCCGCAAGCGTTGGTGACTGTTACACTATAGGTGCCAGGGGTGGTAATGATAATTATTCTGTTTGTACCAATTATTATCCCATTGCGACGCCATTCATAGGTAGCAGCATGTCCGCTTGGACCTGGAGCATCGTTTTGTGCATTCAAAGTAAGACTAAACGTAGATGTACAAATTGATGTGTCATTGACCATACAATCAGGTTCATAGGGTCCTGATGAGATGATGTAAATATAAACATTTTTAAATACGTCATCTGAAGAAAAGTTCCATACTCCAGTATTGGCCAAAGTAATTATCACTGAGTCAGCACCAAATATATCTGGTCCTATAGGTGCATCCCAATTTATAGTACTTACTGCTATACTTGGTTTGTGGACGATTATCGTATCAATACCACAAAAGTAGTAATATTCGGCAGAAAACGTATTATTTAAGTATACGTGAACGTGAGACGCTGAGGTTATTCCACAGCTTATGCTAAAGATTAGCAAAAAAAATGCAAAAATTTTTGTTTTCATAAATGTTTGTTTTTATTAACTTTTTATTTTTATTTTTTATTTAACATAGAATATAAATTTACTAGAAAAAATCAATCTAAACTAGTATTACTACCTAGAATTTTAGAAAATATAGTATTTTAGTTGTCTAATTGTATTCGTCATGATGCAGTACATCAGTAGAAATGATTGTCGGTTGATCTGTACCATATAGCTCAATATTTTATAGCAGTACATCCACCTAGATCTGGATTTGGTCTTGTTCTTATCAATCATTCTACATCCAATGCAGTCTGTGGAAAATTATTATTTATTCCTACTCCACCTATTCATCACCCTATAGCATCCTCACTGAGAGGAACATTAATAATAAAAGTACCTTTTTTAGCCGATGGAAAAATGATGTTCATATCACTATTCCATAAAAATGTATTAGAAGTATTTAAAATCTGTACACCATATCCTGCTGCAAAACTATGTGTAGAATTTTGTATTGTATTGTTTTGTCATCATGGGATTACTGAATAGCTTGAATCTCATGTTATGATGTTCATATGTCCTCATCAAACAAATGATTTCTCTCCTGAATATACTTTATTTAGATATCATCAAACTATGTTTGAATAGTTTGATCCACTAATGATATTATTCTGTCATCAAACTATATTGGAATAATCTCCATATACTTTATTTGCTATATCACTAAATCATCCTCATCAGATAAATGATCATGTTCCAGTAATTTTATTTACTCCTCCTCATCAGATGAATGAATAATTTCATGTGATAGTGTTTTTATCTCATCATCAAATTATTGATTCATTACCTGTGATAGTATTTCCCGATCATCATCAGATAGTTGAATAACTACCCGTAATAGTATTGCTATAATTTCCTGCTATAAAATTTCCTACTACTTGTAAATCAGCTTTTGGTATATATGTTCATATACCTACCAATCCTAATGGAGTGATAGCAATGTCTACTCATGAACCTACTTTTCCTATATAAAATACATCATAAGGACTACTATATGCTCATAAAGCTCGTGTTCTTGTGGTATTTTGAAAATTGATATTTGCTGCACTTCCTCAGCTACTTTCTTGGAGATATAATTCTGTTTGTCCTGAACTGGTGATATGGAGTTTACCACTCATATTAGGAGTTCCGATACCGATATTTCCCGCATTTACATTATAAATATCACTTCCTGCTCCTGTCCAATATCCATCTCCTGTTCATCCGATTCCTCCACCTCATGACGTTACTAGACCTTGGCTTAGGACGTAAATAATATTACCATTATTATCTATTCATAAAACCTTTCATGAAAAACTTGTCTGTGGAGTCAAAATAGAAGGATCGATAAATATCCCTCATGAAGACATTTCTATCAGTGGAGCACTATCTGTTCCTGATTCTGTAATACTTATTTTTGCTATCGTCTGCCATGCATTATTTATAGTCGATGGTATCTCTATTTGTGCCAATGTAATGACTGATGCAAATCCTAGTACTATCGTGAAAAATAAGAGAATAAGATTCTTTATTGAAAGATCATTTGATCAAATTCTATGAACGTTAAACATGTGAATAAACGTAAAAAGTAAAGTTTTTAGTGTATGAATCTTTATAAAAAGATTCGAGTTTTTATTGCATCTCAATTATATCTTAAAACACGAAAAAATGCAAATCCTGGTGGATTTATCCATCCTTTTAACCAAAATTACTAAAATATGTTTTTGGAGAAGAATGTATAAATTTTACAAATATGATTTTTGGGAGTTATTGTAAGTTTAGACTTGATATTGAAGTGTAGATTTGTACTATCATCTCCATATTATTTTACGTTATTTTTTATTGTATGCCAAAGACACCCGTTAAACCAGTTGCAAAAAAAACTGTAGTAAAAGCAGTAGCAAAAGCTAAAGCACCTTCTAAAGTAAAAGAAGATAAACTTTCTGTCGTTAAAGAAAAAGATACGAGCACCAAAGTACTCAAAGCTGATGAGCTTATGGGTGGATGAGGTGGTTTTTTGTCATGATTGGGATTCAAAAAAGAAGAAAAAACAGTCAAACAAAAAGAGGAAGAAAAACGTAAGGAAGAAGAACAGGAAGAAAGTATTATTTTGGAAAAACCTAGACGTGGTGCATCATTTTCTTTTGATAAAGTTGAAGCTCCTACGACTCGTATAGTAGGAAGAAGTGATGATTCTTTTGCTGGTAGACCAGCGAGACCAGCATATTCTCCTAGTAAACCTACTACTCCTCAAGTAGTGAGACCTAGAAATACAGCGCCTCAACATGGAGGTAAACAGTTTCCTGTAAGGACATGATATCAATGATCTAAACCTAATTTTATCCAAGGTAAGCCTCAACATTGATGAGCTAACCAACAACATAGGCCGTTTAATAAACCGGTATTCCAGCCAGCGAAGCCAGCTGTACCCTATGTACCAAAAGTACAAAAAATTGCTACGACTTCAGCAAATTTGGTTAAAAAAATCGAAATATATATCGATGACAAAATTACCGTAAAAGAATTCTCTGAAAAAATGGGAGTACCATTACCAGAACTTATGAAAAAACTTATTCAAAATAAGATTATGACCTCTATCACGGCTTCCTTAGATTTTGATACTGCGGCATTGATAGCATCAGAATTTAATATTATTGTAAAAAGACATGAAAATAAGGTAACTGTCCAGACATTTATGAGCTGAGACTTACAAGCTATTCTTGATATGGATAAAGGCGCTGAACATTTACTTCCAAGACCACCTATTGTTACCGTCATGGGACATGTAGATCATGGAAAGACTTCGTTACTTGATTACCTCAGAAAAACTGTTGTAGCTGAAGGTGAAGCGTGAGGAATCACCCAATCTATCTGAGCTTCAGTCGTAGAATATAATGGTAAAAAAATATGTTTTATCGATACTCCAGGACATGAATTGTTTACCAGTCTTAGAGCTAGATGAGCTAAACTGACAAATATAGCGATTATCGTAGTAGCAGCTGATGATAGTGTGATGCCGCAAACTATTGAATCTATCTGACATGCTAAAGAATCTGGTGTGCCTATTATTATTGCTATTACCAAGATTGATAAACCAGGAAAAAATCTCGAAACGATCAAACAAGATCTCGCCAAATACTGACTTATTCCAGAAGATTGGTGAGGTGATACACCTATTATTTGAATTTCATCCAAGACAGGACAAGGAATACCAGAGCTTCTCGAAGCGGTTCTTCTTCAGACTGAAATGCTTGATCTTAAATATAATCCTGACAGATCAGCAGTATGAGTTGTTGTAGATGCACACAAAGATCCAAAACAAGGAGTTGTTTCTACTATTATCGTAATGACAGGAACACTTAAAATCTGAGATACTATCGTTGCGTACAATACCACCGGAAAAATCAGAAGAATGCAAAATCGAAAAGGACAAAGTATTACCAAAGCAACATGATGAGATCCTATACAAGTACTTGGTATTACCAGTTTACCAGATCCAGGTCGTATCGTTGAAGTAGTTAAAAACGAAAAAGAAGCACAAGAAAAAATATCACTTATCCAAGAGCAAGTCAGTAAAACAGCTGATGATTCTGTGGTGAAACAATTTATTTCACAGATACAGGCAAATGTATTCTGAGCAGAACTCAAACTTATTTTGAAGTCTGATGGATCAAGTAGTTTGGAAGCACTTCAACAAGCAGTCGCTGCAATACAATTACCAAAGAATGTAACTATGAGAGTTATCCAAGCAAGTGTAGGACATTTCACTGAATCTGATCTTTCTCTCGCACAAGCATCATGAGCATTGCTTTTGGGATTCAACATCTCTATGAACGCTCTTCTCAAAAAGAAAGCTGACTCTATGAAAATAGAAATGAAAAATTTTGATATTATCTATGAACTTGTTGATTACTTAGATAAATTACTTCTTGGGATGGTTGAGATCGAACAACATGAAGTGATGTTTGCTAAGCTTGAAGTACAAGGAATCTTCTTTACAAAAAATAAAGATATGACCATTTGAGGAAAAGTTACTTTTGGAAAACTCCATGGTAAGCCAAAATTCACGGTATTGAGAGGTGAAGATATCCTCTGTACCGGTAATGTAGTTTCTCTTCACAAAAATAAAGATGAAGTCAAAGAAGTTGGTGAAGGAGATCAATGTGGAATTAAAGTAACCACAGGAAAGAAAATAGAAATCTGAGATATTATAGAATTCTTTGAAATGCAAGACAAACCAGACTAGGAAATATTCCCTCTTTACAGAAAGAGGGGGGACCCGTGAGGGTGGGAGATTTTAGAACATATATTTCCATGTATTTTTATTATAAAAATCACCTCAAAAATTATTCACAAACCAACAGAAAAACTCCAACAAAATCTGAGTGATTGTTTTGGAATATGCTTCTTAAATCAAATAGAACTTGATATAGATTTCTTAGACAGAAACCAATTGAATGATATATTCTCGACTTTTACTGTCCAAAACTAAAATTAGGTATAGAAATAGATGGTATTAGTCATGAATGAAAAGGTGATTATGATGAAAAAAGAGATAGTCTCTTACAATCTTTATGAATTCAAATGGTTAGGTATCATGACAATGATATTCTTAAAAAGTTAGAACCAGTAAGCTTACATTTACATTCTATAATAGAAGACAGAGTAAAAGAATTGAAGTTATAAAATCCCCCGTCCTAAAGGACACCTCCCCCTTTCAGTAAAGGGGGTACTCTAAAACTTTACTTTAGCATTGTTTTTGTATGAAACTAATTGTAGGGCTTTGAAACCCATGAATTGAATATGCTAAAACAAGACACAATATTTGATTTATGATTGTGGATGATTTTGTTGATCGTGAAAAATTAGGTATACGAGCATATGATAACAAACGAAAATGAGAAATGTTTGAAGCGAATATTGATGGCCTGTCTAAATGACAGATAAATCAGAAAATATTCTTTTTGAAACCTATGGAATTTATGAATCGTTCGTGATGAGCAGTTGGTGCCTTGGTAAATTTTTATAAAATCGATTCAAAAGATATTCTTGTTATCCATGATGATATAGATTTGCCTATGAGTAAAATCCAACTTAAGTTATGATGAAGTAGTGGTGGTCATAACTGATTAAAAGACATTATCGCAGTACTAGATACACCAAACTTTCGAAGATTAAGAGTGGGTATTGGTAGACCAGCCGATCAAAATGATGTTGCTGATTATGTGCTCCACCCTTTTACTCAAGAAGAAAAAAATCTTATCGACGATAAAAGTAATGAGATACAAAAATATATTCATGAATTTTTAGAGAAATAAAAAAATCCTCTAGTAATACACAGAGGATATCTTTAGTATCATAATACTAATAGAATCTGATTCCTATAGCTAATGCTGTTTCTTTTGAATGAATTTTTATGCGATTTTCTTCCACGAATTCTCCAAAAACAACCTCTCCTGTCATCATAGATTCAATAGGAAAGAGATTTTTACATAAGATTGTATGAAATTTAAATCTTTCCGGACTTTTCTTATCTTTTAGTAGTAATTCTCCCTTAAATTCTCCTTTTTTTACCATGTTCGCAAATAACGGGAATTCTTGATCGCATATATTACCATCATCTTCAGAAGTGATATTCTGGGTTACATAATATTCTTTAGCTTTTTCGATAAAATCTGTTTTGCTAATTTCAATTTTCCAAAATTTAGTTTCTGGAATAATAATGGTTAGGTAGCATTCTTCGATTTCCCCTTTCGTATAATAGAAACCAGTACATGGAATCTTTTTTTCTCCTATTTTCACTACTCCTGCGAATGAAATCATTTCTTCTCCTTCTTTATAGAAAATCTGATTCCGTGTTTCCAGACACAGTTTAGCTGGTAGCATTTCTCCTTCGTATTCTACAGTGATATCGAGAGCAAAAGATAGTGTACTTCTACTGAGTAAAGCAATCATCAGTCTTATTTTCAAGTCTGGTGCAATAATTCTTTGTGTTTTCATGATTTTTTTGTTTAGATATTTTCTTATATTTATTTTATTATATAAGTCAAGTTTTGTTACGAAAGTCATTGAATAGTTTTAATACTTTAAAAACAGATATAAAATGGATGAAATAAAAAAAATATATTCATGAATTTTTAGAGAAATAAAAAAACTTCCTTAAAAACAAAGAAGTTCATCCTGAAACACGCGTACGTTAATGGCTTAAATCTTGTAATTTCTGCCGGTATATCTCATAATAATCCATTATATCAATCGGTATATCTCTTAACAAAACATCATACTCTCTGAATTTATCCAGATATTTATTTTTATTTTCTATTTCTGCTATTATCATTACCTGTACTTTGTTTAGGTTATTGTTTTCTAAAAGTCTTTTGTAGAATAAGACACCTCTAGAAGGACCGGATTCTCTTTGTTTACTTCCATCACCTGGAAAAGATTGTCCTAATACGATTAGTTTTATGCTACTTACACATTCAGGTTCTGCTTCTATCCATGCTTCAAAGTCTTCTGGATAAGCAAAATTTTTGAAATCAAAACCGAAATGTTTAGCTGTTGAAATTACGGTACTTT
>JAPLUU010000021.1 GCA_026397515.1 candidate division SR1 bacterium
AGAACATGTTCTTCTTGCTAAACAAGTTAACGTTCCTAAAATCGTTGTATTCTTGAATAAATGTGATATGGTTACGGATCCAGATGAACTTGAACTCGTAGAAGAAGAAATTAGAGATGTTTTGAAAAAGAATGGATATGATGAAAATGCTCCTATTATTAGAGGATCAGCTCTCAAAGCTGGTGAAAATCCAACTGATAAAGAAGGTGCTGCTAAATGTATCTGGGATCTTGTTAAAGCATTGGATGAATATATTCCAGTTCCTGTAAGAGACAACGACAAACCTTTCCTTATGCCAGTAGAAGATGTATTCTCTATCAAAGGAAGAGGAACTGTTGCAACAGGAAGAATTGAAAGAGGTGTTCTTAAGATGAATGAAGAATTCGAAATAATTGGACTTGGAATGGAACCAAAGAAGACAGTTGTTACTGGAATTGAAATGTTCCATAAACAATTTGATACTGCTGAAGCTGGTATGAACGTTGGATTGCTTTTGAGAGGTATTGAAAAAGACCAAATCGAAAGAGGACAAGTTCTTTGTAAACCAGGAAGCGTAAAAGCTCATAGTAAATTTGAAGCTGAAGTATATGTATTGAAAAAGGAAGAAGGTGGAAGACATACACCTTTCATGACAGGATATAGACCACAATTCTTTTTAAGAACTACTGATGTAACAGGAACTGCAACTCTTAAATCTGGAGTTGAAATGATTATGCCTGGAGACAATGCTAAGATTGATGTAGAATTGATCTACCCAGTAGCTATGGAAGAAGGATTGAGATTTGCAATCAGAGAAGGAGGAAGAACAGTTGGAGCATGAGTAGTAACTAAAATCTTGTAAATATTTTTATAATTTATTGCTCCGCCCCGGAGTTTTCCGGGGTGGAGAGTTAAATTGTAAGAAAAATTGTTTTACTATATATACCCTTATTAGTATGGCTGACAAAAAACCACAACAAACAAAATTAAGGATTAAACTCAAGAGCTATGATATAAAGATGTTAGAATCATCTGTTGGTAAAGTAGTTGGACTTTTGGTTAAGTCTGGCGCAAATATCAAAGGACCTATTCCACTTCCTAAACAAAGGAAAGTGTACACTGTTTTGAAATCAAACTTCAAATACAAGAACTCTAGAGAACAATTTGAAAGAATTACCTATTCTAGAATGATTGATGTTGTAGAAACAGGATCAAAAACTATGGAATATCTCCAAAATCTTGCAATACCTGTAGGAGTTTTGGTTGACGTTAAAGTATTCTAAATAATTCATAATTCAAAATATATTTATTAGTTATACTATATATATCATGAACAAAGGTTGATTGATCGTAGCAAAACAAGAAATGACCAAAATGTGGATTGGAGATAATTTTGTGCCTGTTACTTTGGTTAAATTGGTTCCCCAAGAAATTGTTAGATACAAAACCCAAGAAAAGGATGGATATGTATCAGCAGTAGTTGGTGTAGAAAAAAAGGAACTCAAAAAAGATAAGGGTCAGAAAATTAAGTATAAAAAAGAACAAGAATATAAAGTAGATGATGCTTTTGTTTCTGCTCATCAAGCTGGTTCATTACTTGATCTTGGATTACTCGAAGGAGTTACTCTAGTCGATGTAACTGGTGAAGCAAAAGGAAAAGGTTTCCAAGGAATGGTTAAAAAGTTTCATATCAAAGGTGGATGAGCCACTCACGGACACAAGTTTACAAGAACAGGTTGATCAAAAGGAAATAGAAAACCAAGAAGAACGCTCAAAGGACATCCTCATGCTGGACATATGGGTACTCAACGTGTAACACTCAAAAACATTTCTGTTATTGAAAAAATAGTAAAGGATAACGAAACATTAGTTGTTCTTAGATGATCAATTCCAGGTGCATATAATTCATTATTAACACTTACAATAATATAATTCTTTTTATGTTTGTTTACCTCTCTATACGATGGCTTATACTATAGATATATATGACAAAAGCGGTAAAGTTGTTTCTAATTTTGCCCTTGATGAGACACTTTTTGCTGATTCTTTGGTAAATAAGGATCTTATTCATGAATATTACTTGTTACAGATGAGTAATGCTCGTCATAATATTGCTTGTGTAAAATGAAGATGAGAAGTTCATGGATCAGGTAGAAAACTCTACAAACAAAAAGGGACAGGTGGAGCAAGACCTGGAGATAAAAATTCTCCTGTAAGAAGATGAGGAGGAGTTACTTTTGGTCCTAGAGGTGTAGAAAATTATACTAAATCTATGAATAAAAAAGCAAGAAAAATAGCACTCAATAGTATTATTACATTGAAAGCAAAGGCGGGTGAACTTATGTGACTTAAAGACATTACTTTAACTGCTCCAAAAACTAAAGAAGCTCAAGAAATTCTTAAAAATATATGAATAGCTACCAAAAAAGTTCTTTTTGTTATATCACAGAAAGATGATAGTATACTCAAATCATTTAGAAATCTTCCTAAGGTAAAATACCTTCATGCAGATTATCTTAATCCTGCTGATTTGATGTGATATCATACTGTTCTTTTCTTGGAATCAGCATTAGCAACACTTAATATTAAATAATTCTTTTTACTACCTTTATGTGTATTCCTATGACCTTTAAGCAAATACTTCAAGCAAGAGCGAAAAAAAATGTTACTGGAAAAGTAATCAAAAAAGTTTCTCCTTATGGAGTAATTCTTTGTCCTATAGTAACAGAAAAAACTCACAAACAACAAGAATCAGAAAATAAATATTCGTTCAAAGTTCATAGTGATGCGAACAAAAGTGATGTAAAACAAGCAATTGAATTCTTGTACAAAGTACATCCTGAATCTATTAGCATGATTAATGTAGTATACAAATGAAGAAACCAAAGAAAGCTCGTGAGAAAAGCATATAAAAAAGCTATTGTCACTCTTGGGAAAAAAGAAAAAATAGAATTAGGGTCTTAAATCAATTCAAAATTTAGAATTCAGAATTCAGAATAGAATATTCAACACTTAGCATTTACCATTTACCATTTAAAATTATATTAATATGGCACTTAAGAAATACAAACCATATACTCCATCAAGACGTTATATGATCTGATATGACTTTTCTGATTTGACTAAAAAGAGACCAGAAAAATCTCTTACTAAATCATTGGGAAGAACAGGAGGAAGAAATAATTCCGGAAAAGCTGTTACAAGATCTCAAGCTTGAGGAGCGAAAAGACTTTATAGATTGATAGATTTCAAAGGATATGATAAAGCTAATATTCCTGCAAAAGTAGCTAGTGTAGAATATGATCCATACAGAACTTCAAGAATTGCATTGCTTAACTTTGCTGATGGAGAAAAAAGATATGTGCTTGCATGGAAAACAGTAAAAGTTGGTGATTCCGTACTTTGTGGAGACACTGCTCCTATCGCGCATGGAAATAGAAAACAACTTAAGGATATACCAGAATGAGTTAATGTATTTAATCTAGAAGTGACTCCATTGTCTTCAGGAAAACTTATTAAGACTGCATGATCATATGCAAGTATAGTTGGTAAAGATAATTTACTTAAAATAGTATTTATCAAACTACCTTCTGGAGAAGTAAGAAAATTCAACGAAAATTGTTACGCTACTATTGGAGAAATTGGAAATGATCAACATCAACATGTTGTTATCGGAAAAGCTGGAAGACAAAGACGACTTGGTAAAAAACCACACGTTCTTGGAAAAAATATGAATCCGGTTGACCATCCACATGGATGATGAGAATGACATTCTTCTATCGGTCTCAAAAAATGACAAAAATCATTTGCTGGTAAGAGAGTTACTCCAGGTATCAAGACAAGAAAAAATAGAAAAACTTCGACAAGATTTATTATTTCAAAGAGAACCAAGAATTAAACTAATAACTAATAGTGAACAACTAATAACGATTGAAAAATACTTTTACTATTCACTATTCACTATTAACTTTTAATTATTCACTGATTTAATTAATGGCAAGATCACTAAAAAAATGATTCTATGTGAACGAGAAAATACTTATCAAAGTAAAGAAGATGAACGAAGCTGGAGATAAAAAAGTTATTAAAGTACGAGATAGAGCATGTCACATAGTTCCTGATATGATAGGACTTACCTTTGCTGTTCACAATGGAAAACAATTTGTAAGTGTATATGTTACAGAAGATATGATCGGTCATAGATTAGGAGAATTTGTTCCTACAAGAACATTTAGAGGACATCCATTCTAAATCCAGAACTTAGTATTCAGAATAAAATATTTAGCATTTAAAATTTATTTATAATGGTCGTTGCTACAAAAAAGACAGAAGATACTAATCTGACTGCCACACTGAAATATGCTTTGGTGTCTGATAAAAAGATGGCATTGATAGCTCAGATGGTAAAAGGAAAAAAGGTAGAAGATGCTTTGACGCTTTTGGATGTTTTGCCAAAAAAGGCAGGAAAATTCTTGTACAAAGTTATCAAATCTGCTTATGCAAATGCTACAACAAATGGTAGCTATGACGCCAAAAAATTATATGTTCAAAAAATAGAAGTTGGTAGAGGTCCAAAGATTCAAAGAATTAGATTTGTTTCTAGATCTAGAATAAGTCATTTTGTAAAATATAGAGCGTTTGTAAAAGTTTTTTTACATGTTAAGTAAGAAATTATGTGATCAAAAGCCCATCCAATTGGAATGAGAGTATGAATAATGAAATCACGACCTGCAGAATGGTTCGCTAAAT
Organism: candidate division SR1 bacterium; assembly: GCA_026397515.1. Classification (GTDB taxonomy): domain Bacteria; phylum Patescibacteriota; class Gracilibacteria; order Absconditabacterales; family Absconditicoccaceae; genus CAJBLF01. The sequence goes on from JAPLUU010000021.1 coordinate 4,729, forward strand.
ATAAAAGAACAGGTGCAGATTTTTTCGTTGAAGATATTAAAATGAGAAAATTTGTAGATGATACTTTTGGTAGAGCAGGTATCTCAAAAGTTGTGATTAGAAAAACAGCTAAAGAATGAGAAATCATTGTTTTTTCTTCGAAAGTAGGAGTATTGATGGGTAAAAATTGAGAAAAAATAAAAGAATTTGAAGAAAAATTGAAAGCTAAATTTGGTAAAGATATGAAAGTTGTTATCAAAGAAGTTAAAATACCTGAATTGTCTGCAAAAATTATGGCTGAATTTATCGCTTCACAACTTGAAGCCAGAATGCCATTTAGAAAAGTAGCAAAAAATGTTTTGCAAAAAGTTATGGAAAAATGAGCTGCTGGTATCAAAATTCAAGTTGGTTGAAGACTTGGAGGAACAGATATCGCGAGAACAGAAAAATTTATTGAAGGAAGAGTATCGCTTCAAACATTTAGATCAGATATTGATTTTTATTATCTTCAAGCAAGGACAAAATACGGAATGCTCGGAGTAAAGGTTTGGATAGAAAAATGAATTCTTTACAACAAAGTAAAAGAAGCTGCTAAAAAAATAAGCTTATAATTGTTATAATACTTATGCTACACTACTAATATTTTATTTGTTTTGATTATCACATCATGTTATTGACGCCAAAAAGATGGAAATTCAGAAAACCTATCATAAGACAGCTCAGAGGAAAAAGCTATAGAGGATCTACTGTTGCATTTTGACAATATGGACTTAAAGCTTTGACGAGTTCTTATATTTCTAACAAAGAAATAGAGGCTGCCAGAAAAGTTATTGTAAGAGCCATCAAGAAAACGGGTAAGATGTGGATTAGAATATTCCCTGATACTCCTTTTACCAAAAAAGGTCTTGAAATGCCGATGGGTACAGGAAAGGGAGATGTTGATATCTATACTGCACCTGTTAGAAAAGGAAGAGTAATGTTTGAACTTATGGGAATTCCAAGAGAAGCGGCAAAATTAGCATTGATCAAAGCATCCAAAAAATTATCAGTCAAAGCAAAATTTGTAGAAAGATGAGAAATAAAATAACCACAATGCTTAATATTGAACATTAAAAATTTATTATTTAAATATATTATCAATGGCAAAAAAGATTAGTTTTATGACAGAATTACAGGACAAGACACCAAAGGAACTTGTTCATATGAGAAGAGAAGTCAAACAAGAACTCTATTCATATAAAATGAAAAATGCTATCAAAGGACTCAAAGAAACTCACAAAATAGGTGATGCTAAAATTAAAATAGCAAGAATAAATACTGTTTTAACTCATAAAATCAAAGAACAAAATGGTCGTAATATGAAATAAGAGTATCAAAGAACTTCTTTGAGAAGTTATTGGTGATAAGACAGATAAAACTCGTACTATTTTGGTGAAAACTGTAAAAATGCACCCATTGTACAAAAAGAGATTTATTGTAAGAAAAAAATATTATGCTCACGATGAAGATAATACTTCTAAATTATGAGATACGGTAAGAATCAGAGAATGTAGACCCGTAAGTAAACTCAAAAAATGGAAACTTATAGAAGTAACAAAGGCATAATTTTATTTATATTTAATCTATTCTCTCATGTTAAAAAATGAATCAAATGTGATTATAACAGACAACACTTGAGCAAAAAAGTGACAGATATTTAGGATCTTAAAATGATCTAATGCAAAAACTGCAACCGTAGGTGATAGAGTTATGATAGCTATCAAAGAAGCTTTACCTACTAGTGCTATCAAAAAATGAACTATTTCTCAAGCATTGATTGTGAGAATCAAAAAAGAAATTCACAGAAAAGATTGAACATATGTAAGATTTGGAGATAACGCTGTTATCCTTATGAGTAAGGATGCAAAATGAGAAGTAAAACCTCTAGGAAAAAGAATATTTGGTCCTGTAGCAAGAGAACTTAGACAAATGGGACACAAAGCTATTACTAATATGGCAGAAGAGGTAGTATAAAAAAATTATTAATTACTCATTAAAAAATATTTATTCTTATTCGTTATTATCATGAAAAAATTAAGAAGCTGAGATCCTGTTATCATGATCGCTGGAAAATATAAAGGAAAAATATCAACCATCCAAAATTTTGTAGATGATAATCTTATTATTGTAAAATGAATTAACGAAGTAAAAAAAGCGGTAAAAGGAAAAGGATTTATCAAAAAAACACTTCCTGTACACGTATCCAACGTTATGTATTACGTGGAAGATAAAAAAAAGGCTAGTAAAATTAAAATCATAACTGACAAAAAATGAAAGAAAACAAGAGAAGCTACTAAACTCAAGCTTACTCTCAAATAATTTAGTTTTATTGTTTTTATCTTTGATTTCATGAATACATTAGAAGCATTCAATAAAAATGTCGTTAAGAACCTTCAAAAACAGCTTGCTATCAAAAACGTTAATGCTGTTCCCAAAATTGATAAGGTGATCGTTGCTATCGGAATCGGTTCTTTGGCTACGAGAAAATCACTTAAAGATTTTGATGAATTTGAAAAGGTTATTCTCAAAATCACTGGACAAAAATCTCGTGTTTTGAAATCAAAAAAAGCTATCTCAAACTTCAAACTTAGAGAAAATATGCCTGTTATGCTTCAAACTACTTTGAGAAAACAAAAAGCATACGATTTTCTTGATAGATTTATGAAGTTGGTAATGCCGAGATTGAGAGATTTCTCTGGATTTACCGACAAAGCTTTTGATGGACAAGGAAACTTCAATATATGACTTCCTAACTACAATATCTTTCCTGAACTTTCATTGGATGATATCGTAACAACTATGGGACTTCAAATCACTATCGTTACTACTACCAAAGATAACGCGCATGCAAAAGTATTACTTCAAGCATTATGATTTATATTTAAATAGTATCTCTCCATTACCATAACATTTATTTATTCATTATATTAGTTAGATGGCAAGAACTTCATTAAAAGTAAAACAAATGAAAATGTACGAACTCAGATTTACTCAAGGAAAGGCGCTTAAACAGCCTACTAAATTTTACAATAGATGTAGAATATGCGGTAGATCAAAATCATATATTAGAGATTTTGGTTGTTGCAGAGTTTGTCTCAGAAAATATGCTAGAGAAGGAAATGTTATGTGACTAAGAAAAGCTAGTTGGTAATATCTCTATACTACTAAATTTATTCACTGATTTACATTCATTTATCATTAAATTATACTCGTAAATGACTTATATTAACGCTCCAATCCATGATTTGCTTATAAGAATCAAAAATGCATATATGGCGAGAAAAACTTCTGTTGAAGATGTTCCTTTTTCAAATTTCAAAGTTAATGTTTTGGAACTTCTCAAACAATATGGATTTGTTCAAAAGTTTGATATTAAAACAGATGGAATCAAAAAACATATCAATGTAACGCTCAAAAGAGTAATTGATCCTGTGAATGATGTCCCAAATATAAAATTCTTTTCAAAACCCTCTAGACCATGGTATGTAAGTTATAAAGACATTACCTTAGTAGCTGGAGGAAAAGGAATAGGAATCATCTCTACTAATCAATGACTTATGCCTGCACATGTGGCTAAGCAAAAAAAACTTGGAGGAGAACTTATCGCTGAAATATACTAATTTACTAGTACGTAGTATGATACACGTATCGAGATAATTATAAATTATTTATCTGTTCATATATAAAGTTATGTCAAAAATTGGAAAAAAAGTTATAGAAATACCTGCTGGAGTAGAATTGCAAATCAATGGTTCTACTGTGATTGTAAAGGGTCCTAAAGGACAACTTTCTCATACCTTTGTAAAAGGTGTTAGTATAAAAGTTGAATGAACTCAAGCTATCACTGCAGTAGAAAACGAAGATCAACGAAATCTTTGGGGGCTTTCTAGAACGTTACTTGCAAATATGATCGAAGGAGTAAATCATGGATATGAAAAAAAACTCTTAGTAATGTGAGTAGGATACGCTGTTAAAATGGAAGGAAAAAAATTCACATTTTCACTAGGGTTTTCTCACAAAATAAACTTTGATATTCCACAAACTATAGAAGCAAAAGTAGAACAAGATGTAAAAGGAAATCATGTTATTACTTTGAATGGTATCGATAAACAATATCTTGGTGAATATGCTGCTAAAGTAAAAGCACTTAAGAAACCAGAACCATACAAAGGAAAATGAATAAGATATTTTGATGAACAAATCAAACTTAAACCAGGTAAAGCAGCTAAGAAATAGACTAATAACTAAGAGTTACTATCCAATAATAAAAAATCTTTATTACTTATCATTCAATACAATGTTGAAAATTACTAAACGTATAAAAGATGTAATGAAAAAATTTCTTTGAAGAAAGAAAAGGATTAATGCTAAGATAAAAGCGAGTTATCCTGCTTTTAGAATTATTGTAGACAAATCAAATAAATATATGAAAGCTCAAGTTATTGATGCTACCGGTAAGGTTATTTGTCATATTACTGATAAAGGTATCAAAGGGACAACTAAAACTGATACTGCAACAAAAGCTGGAGAAGCTTTGGCTGCGCTTATGAAAAAGCAAGGTATCGAAAAAGCTGCATTTGATAGAAATGGACAACTCTATCATGGAAGAGTAAAAGCATTGGCTGACTGAATTAGAACATGAGGTATCGCTATATAATTTTATTTATTTATTATTACGTTTATGAGACCTTGAAACAAAGATAAGGTAAAAAAAGAGTTTGACGAAGTTCTTCTTGAAGTAAGAAGAGTAACGAGAGTAACAACTGGAGGAAGAAAAATGTCTTTCAGAGCTACTATTTTGGTTGGAAATAAAAAAGGAAAGATCTGAATAGGTGTTTCTAAAGGACCAGATGTTCAAGCTGCAGTGAGCAAAGCTTCTCGTGAAGCATATAAAAATATGTTCATCGTTCCTATTACAGGAAACCAAACTGTTCCTTATCCTACAACAACTAAATATAAAGCATGTATGATAAAACTTTTGCCTGCTACAGCTGGTACGGGTTTGAAAGCTGGATCTTCAGTGAGAGCTGTGCTTGAACTTGCAGGATTTGAAAATGTATTGTCAAAGATCATGTGATCAAATAATAAATTAAATAATGCTATGGCTACTATCAGAGCATTATCTTCATATAAACATGCTGATCATTTCAATAAACGTATTGTAACAAAGGTAAAACATGAAACAAGTGATGAAAAAGCTGAAGTACAACAAGAAGTATCATCAGCTGTTAAAGAAATTCAAGCAAAACAAGCAGTATGAATTGTACCTGAAGTCGTAATAGAAAAGAAACCTTTACAAGAAAATAAACCAGCTGTTAAAAAAGCACCAGCTAAGAAATAGTACATGGATACATAGAATACTTGAATAAAAAATATTTATTATCTTAATATTATTTACGATGCAAATCCATCAATTACAAAAAAGCAAATGACTCAAAGATAAACAAAGAAGAAGAGGAAGAGGAAACGGTACAGGAACAGGAAACTATTCTGGAAGAGGACTCAAAGGACAAAAATCTAGAAGCTGATTTTCTATGAAGCCATTTTTCGAATGAGGACAAACATCTATCGTTCAGAGATTGCCTAAAGCAAGAGGTTTCACAAGATATTACAAACTTGTACAAGATGTTGTAATCGTTAACCTTGGCGCACTTGATGCTGATGTAAGAATTTCTGATACTATGGAAATCAACAAACAAATATTGAAAGACTTAGGATATATAAAAAATATAAAAGTGTTTGTTAAACTTTTGTGACATGGTGATTATGCTAAACATCTTACATTCAAAGATATTGATGCATACTCTGCTTCTGCAAAAATCAAAATGGATAAACCTGGAACAAAACACTCTGCTGTAAGTAAAGCGCCTGCAAAAGTAAAAAAAGATCCAAAATCTAAAGTAGGAAAATTGAAAATTAAATCTGCAGCTGAAAAGAAAGTTGCTGTTTCAAAAAAAATAGTTGAAAAGAAAGTTGTAGCTCCAAAAGTAGAAAAAGTTATTGAAGCAAAAGTAGAAAAAAAAGTTGCTCCTAAGAAAGTAGCTGAAAAAAAAGAAACTGTTAAAAAATCTGCCACTACTAAACCAGCTGTAAAGAAGGCTCCAGCTAAGAAAACTAAATAACTTCTCTACCCTTTTAAGTTTCTTATCACTTTTTGATGGAAAAATTCTTAAAAAAACTTCAAGAAATCCGAGAAAATCCTAGTATAAAAAAGAAGATTATTTTTACGCTTTTGATGCTTGCTTTATATAGACTTTTGGTCTTTATCCCTGTGCCATTTGTAGATATTACTGCGCTTATGGCAAAAACTGTTAGTACAAGTAATTCTTGAATATGATATTTTCTTATGCTTTTGTGAGGATCATTGGATCAATTTGCTTTGATTGCTGTAGGACTTGCTCCTTTCATCAATGCATCTATCATTATGCAACTTCTTGGTTCTGTAGTTCCAGCTCTTGAAGAACTTACTGAACAAGGTGAGGCCGGACAACAAAAAATTCAACAATATACAAGATATCTTTCTGTACCATTAGCATTTCTTCAATCTATAGGAATGGTATTCTTCATCAATTATCTTCTCGGAGGTCATGTGATTAATACTGCACCATTAAGTCTTATTGCTACTGCATTTACTATGACTGTGGGATCAGTATTGCTTATGTGGATAGGAGAATTGATTACAGAAAAAGGAATTTCAAATGGAACATCAATGTTAATCTTTGCATCTATCGTATCTGGAATCACTCAAAAAATATATTCAAGTATGGCAGGTTCAAATAATTTTATAGGAGTTACGTTATTCATGCTTATCATTGTGCTTGGATTAATATTACTTTCTATCTTCATCCTAAAATCAATCAAAGAAATACCTGTTATTTATGCAAGAAGAGGAAGAGTTGAAGAATCATCTTCATTACCAATCCCTATGAATCCTGTAGGAATGGTGCCTATTATCTTCTCTATCGCGTTTGTATCGTTCCCATATTTGGTATCTAAACTTGTTACTCAATTCCAACCTATGAATACTAGATTAGTCGGTATGGCCAATTGGATAGAAGCAAATCTTAATATCTATACCCAACAACCAGGAATACCAGCTATCGTACTTTATTTTGCATTGATTATCGTATTTACGTTCTTCTATACATTGATTGTATTCTCTCCAGAAAGGATTGCTGATAATATTCAAAAAAGAGGAGGATTCGTGCCAGGTATTAGACCAGGTAAAGAAACAGCTAAATATATCAATTGAATCTTAATGCATTTATGTCTATGGTGAGGAGCTGGATTGGCCTTTATCGGAATCTATAGTTACTTACTCAATTACATACCATTCATTCAGACGTTAGTACAATCTCTTGGATCACTTCCTGTTGTTGTTACGGGATCTGGAGTTATCATCATCGTATGAGTAGTACAAGAAATTATGAGTAAAGTGAAGACAGATATGCTTATGCAAAGATATGATAAAATCGATTTAAGTTCTATGAATAAGTAATATTTATATACGAAAGACTGGGTGAAAGCTCAGTTTTTTTATATATTTATTTTTTCTTTTCTATCGCCTTGCCGGCTGGGCCTTACTTGTCCACGAAGGTGGGCTTTTTTCCTTCCAGGTGCCCTCAGACTTCGCTGAGGATCAAGAAAAAAAGTAAGCAAAAAACCCCTCGTCGATTGCCCCTTCATATTTATTATATATTAATACTCATTGATTTTTTTTTGTTTCATTCAGCGATATTGCAATCGACCTTTTAAAATAATAACTAAATAACTATATATATTTTGTAAGAATATATAATTTTTTACGTCATAAAAAATCTTCATTATATTCGACCTTTTATTTTATTCCAATTTTAAAAAAAACCCAACGAATACCGCTGGGATTAGTTCTTTGCATGATAATATGCTCTTAAAATTGTTCAGGAAATTTTTCTTTAACTGCCATCATTTTAGCATCAATATCGCCTTCTATGGTAGCTGCAAATGTCCTGATTTCTGCCATTTTACTGGCTATACCTGCAAATAATTCTTCATAGAATTCCATATCTTCATCAGTCCAACCGATGATATTGCGAATTCTTTTTTCGTTGGTTTCTTGTGTATTCATTTTTATGGATTTTTTGCTTGTTCGTATTTGTGGATTTCTTTTATTGCTGTTGGACTGTATTCCAACGTCAACATTGCAACTCCTGGCATATGTTCTCTACGGAGTTTTTCCCTTTGTTTACCAGATAAATCTTTAAACCATTTGTTTGATTCCTTATAAGGATCTTTACATCCTGAATCATTACATTGTCTATGCTGTCTTGTTTTTGCCATTTTTTTTTATTTTTTTTTTTATATATTTATTCATAAAAGTCAACCTTTTGTAATATAATGTAACTATATACTACAAAATCTAAATATAGTGATGAAAAAAATAAAATAAATTGTTATAAAAAAACCCCGGCAGATACGCCAGGATATTTGATGATTAAAATTCTTTTTTAGGGATGTAGTATAATACCCATTTTGCTGTATAATCGTTTCTTGTGATTCCAGTTCCATACAGCAACGTTGGCTTCATATTGGTTGTCCGTTTTTTTTGTGTAGGACATTGAAATCTGGTAATTACCTATTTGTTGATTTTTATAGGTGAATTCTTTTTGAGGCAAAAGCAATGCTCTATTTACACACAGGGATTCTTTATGTCCTATAAAATACGTAGTATATTTAATTTTCTGATTACATAGATTATCAAATATATCGTCCACTAATTTTATTAATTCTGTTTTTTTATTTTTTTTGATTATATATATCAACAATATAATTATTCCCGTAAAGAATAATATTGTTATATATAATAAGCTAGTAAATTGGTCTGTTTGCATGTTTTTTATGTTTTTGTATTTCATTTCTTATATATATTTCCTATTAAATGTCAACATTACTTGCTATTACAAAAAAAAGCCCACCAAAAACGATGAGCTCTCATTATCTTTACCTAGTATTAACTAGGTTTCTTTTCGTCATATACTATGTCTCCATATAATTCTTCGAAAACTTGTATGGGAACAAATTGTGTCTGTTTCCCTTCATTGGTTCCGGTTACTTCTACGCCTAGTATACCATTTCTCCCAAGGATCAATCCACCGGAATCACCTGGTTCACCGAACATAGTAAACATTTCCATTTCGTTGTGATTATTCAGTGTCCCAAATTTTCTATGGACGTTTCTGACGTTGAATGGAGTCAGCAAAACAGCAGAATCTCCTACTATTATTTCCCTTGCAATTTTTCCTCGTTCACACAATGTAGGTAGTCCTTTGATCTTTTCTACTACTAACACTTCTGCATCGTAGAGAGTTGAGCTCGTCGAACGTGTCCATGATAATTTCGTTCTTCTGTTTTTGAAGTCGGTAACCCAAAGACCATATGACTTGGTTGAATCATAAGGAAAACAGTGCCTGGGAAGGATAAGATATGACATATTATCCTTGTTACAATAAAGACAACACTGTCCTGCCCATGCTTCACTCTTTTTTTTATCGGACATAACTACATAGAATTCAAACATTGAAGAATCAATTCCTTTCATGTATGCTTCATCGGGGAATGCTTTTCTTTCCCTGACTTTAACACTATTTTTGACAGCATTGATGTTTGATTTTGCTTCGTCTATAGTGCCGTTATTAGAATTGTTACAAGAGACCATTACAAGGACTATTGTAACCAAAATACCTATACAATAAATTTTTTTCATGTTTTTTATTTTTATTTTTTATATATATTTACACATAAATGTCAACTACTTGTTCATCTTTTATATTTTGTCAAATTTTATTAGTGGTTTCGGGTGTGTTTCTTGGTCTTTTTTCGTATTTTTGAGTATAATTGAATATGAATTTAGTATTTAGAATGTAAAAAAATAAACAACCTGTAGAATTTAGAAAAAAACGTAGAATAGTTTAATCAGAAAATTTATTTAATAAATATATATTTCATGACCTCATACAAAACAACTAATTCACTGATTATCTGAAGTATGATCCTTTGTTTCTGGCTTGTAATTCTTTTTTTGGATGGGACATTTTCTTCTCATCATGAAGTTACGCAAGAGGCAATTCTTCCTAACGCTATTTCGTCTTTTCAGGAAACAGCCGATGAGGCGACACATACTGTTGCTCCTCTGAGTACCGTGACTGCTATGGTCTCTGGAGTGCTTCATCAAAATTTATGAAATTCGCAAATATTTCAGGATTTAAATGTGTTGGAATATTTGTATACCAAAAATAAAAATCCAGAATTACTTCAGCCTTTGGTAGAAAAATTTCTCCAATATTATCAGTTTGATAAAGCTAATACATACCTTTCACTTTTGGTACAAGAGGCAGGTGATTATTTTAAACTAAAGATTGATCCACGTCAGGTAATATACACACGTTTTCATGATTCTACCATCGGTCTCGACTCGTCTAATTCGTTGGATGAAACCTTTGCTCTTATTTGACAATATAGAGCTCGTAATTTACTTACGGCAGATGATGAAATGTTTTATAAAGGACTAAAATCACTTTGGGTATATGACTATGCAACCGCTACTGCTGCTTTCTCAAAACTCACTGATCCTCGTTACAAAGATTTTACGTCTTCGTATGAATCAGCATTGGCAAATTTCGTAAAAATAAAAAATCCACCAATATATTATAGAGACTGATTGGTTTCACTTACCTTACTCAAAAACTGATATTTTGTATTTGCTAAGAGACTTTCATTGCACGCATTAAACCAAAATAAAGACTATATACTTCCTTATCAAGTGCTTGCTTATGCAAATTTTTTGACCCATAATCGAGAATCTGCTAAAGATTATTTTCTCAAGCTCGCAGACTTCGATACGAGTAATGCATTTCTCTATAAATTTCTTATAGGTATCTCGTATTATCGGTATGGTGACTACGAACAATCTCTTCTCTATCTTAATCAAGTAAATACTCCTGCATTACAAACGGATGTCTATAGATATATGTTGTTGTCCTATATTCAGACTGAAGATACCAATAGTATGACGCGTATGTGGCAAAATCTTCTTGGAGAATCCGATCTTCAAGCATCTGATTTTTCATTATTTTTTGATCAGATGTTTTATATGCCATTTCGTTCATGAACTCCGTTTACCTTATATTCTGAAAATCCACAATTGGCTGATCTATATTTGGGTAAATGTTCTACACTTTTTAGTGGTAGTCAAGCTGATGTGTGTACCTATGGTGAGGTCTGATTGCAATTAGCAAAACAAAATTTATCTTGAATAGGACAAAAACTTTTGTCTCTGACAGAAATATATCATCAATCGCATCTCTATCATCTCCTTGGTGATTACTACGTTTCTCTCAAACAATATCCTGTGGCAAAGGAATATTATGTAAAAGCATTGAGTATCGCTGATACTACTAATGAACAAATAATTATTCAAAATAAAATTGCTAAACTTAAATAGCTTAATGCCTGAAATATTATATATCTGATTTTATTCTGTACAATATATGAAGAAAGTTGCTGCTCTCACTATCATATTAGTATCAGTGATCACGTTTGTGAATAATTTTTCTTTCGCTGCAACTCCTGCACTTACTCCAGACCAACTTGCAGATAGAGAAACTGCATATTGTGCTCAATCTTCTATCTGTGGAACTGCACCAGAACAATTTACGTTTTTGATGGATTTTGTAAGAGAAATGACAAACGCAATAAAAACTGTCTGACCACAATGAGAGTATCTCGGTAAATACGTCAATCCTAATCGGTTTAAATGAACTGAATTTTCTGCTCCAAAAAAAACTATCTTAGGGAGATTTGCTAGTAATGTTGCAAATAAAGCAAAATTTGCTTTAGCAACCCTTACTATTCTTTCAAATCCTGTAAATTTTGGTGGGCTCAAAGATATGGTATGATGAGTTACTTTGCTTGCCAAAAACAAAATATTTCTTAGAGATAATAAAATAATAGAAGATACAGAGTCTCTTGTCAATGATAAAAAATATGAGCTTGGACTCTGATGATGATGGTATGCACAAATCATTCCTGAAAATCGTGCTATTATGCAAGCAATTATTGATACATACAAAGCTAAATGATTACTGGTTGATTCATCAATAATAAAGGATGGTACAACATACAATAACGTAACGGCCTTACTTACTCAAGCACTTTCTTCTGCAAAAAGTTTTTTGTATTTTGGTACTACTAGCCAGTTTGATGAAATGAGTAGGGGATTTTCTGATGGTATATCCATATGATTTGTTCCTACTGCTATGGCGAGCGTAAAGCGTGAGTATGACTGTGCTAGATGACCTAATTATGTCTGTAGTTCTGAATGAAAAAAGCTCAAAGAATGGCGGAAGAAAATAACACAAATTTCTATTGGATCTAAAGATATTACTAAAGTGTATACTGATGCTGTACATAGACTTTGACAACTATTTTCTAAACAACCAGATCAGGCATTTAAAGATAGAGAAGCTGATCTTCTTAACTCTGCTTATGGAGCAAGACCTACGTGATTGTTTGCGGGTAGTATAAAAAATTCTTTAAAAAAAATTAAAGATCAGGCTGTAGACTTAGCAAATGATGTGAGTACATTTCGAACATTCCCTCCAAATATTAAGGGTGTTACGCAAGCTCTTCCTACAGCATTAACAGTCCCGACTCAAGCTACTGATCCTATTGTCACACAAATTGATACCTATGTATATGATGTCTTAAATAATCAACAAAATGCTATTAATCTTGTGAGTATGTCTGAAGTAAATGGTGTTACGCCTGCTTTTAAAATTCTTTGAAATCAAATTGCAAGTATCAAAAATGATATTCTCGGTGGTAAGGACAAAAAAAATAGTCTGATTTCTAGCTTATGAGCAGCGTGTGAACTTCAATGTGGAAGGTCTTGATTGTGTCGATAATATTTTATTTCGTTGCGTGTCTCTCTATGATTGGTAAAAGAAAACAATGGATATCTATACTTTTGATGACATGTGTCATTTGTCTATTTTTTTCTTGTACTAAAACATTCGCTGATTTTCTTGGTGCTAGTAGTTTAAAGTTGTCTACAGATTTACCTGCAGATAATCAAATGAAAAATTTACTAGTAAATTATTGTACGGCTGTTTTAGGTTCTTCATCATTTATACAAAATAATTTTTTATATGATGCAAAGCAATCGGCTTTTGTTCATCTACTTTGTAGAAATATGAATATGCCTTCTCCATATTTTAAAGATGATTATTTTAAACGTACATCTTTTGCTGATTTATGATTTACTGATATTACTGTTGATACCATTGATCTTTGTAATCCTAGTTCTTTTGATAATGATTGCGATCTCAGCGTAAATATTCCTAACCTTTTCAATAGCATCATGAATGATTACGTAAATATGAAACAACCGAATTTGTATGGAATGATAGCAGAATCTGATAAAGATGATGATATGAAAAATCAGATTAATATATTTTCTTCTGGATATTTTGATGGTGTCCAGATTTGTGGAGCCAATGAAACTCGTTATCCTACTACCTGTAAAATGATGCAATGATATATCAAAAATGTCCGTAATGTCCTCAGTGATGTAAGTATATTCAGTACTACTGGTGTTTTAGAAATGTCCAAACTTAAAGCAAAAACTGTTTCTTGTGATTCTATTACAGAAACTACTGATATTTTTTATTGTGGATTATATGGTGAGAAATGAGCTAAACTAACTTCGTTTGTAAATCTTGCTTATAATGAACTTTTCTACTATCGTTTGTTTATGTGATATTATCTTTCTATGATCCAAACATATCCATCACTTATCACGAATAATACCTATATGACTGATTATAATTATATTTTAAAGACTTTTTCTACGCAATATATGTGGTCAAAGGATGCATTGTCTTTGAGTTTGAAAATGATGGCTGGTACGTATATGGCTTTTCCATTTCATGTAGGATTCTCTATGTATCAGGAAGATTTAGATGGTTTTGGTAAAGCTGTGGCTCGTATAGCACCGCCTATTTATACTTTATATGATAAGCTGAGAAATGTTCAAAAACCTTAATAGGACATTCCTAGTATGTATGTTGCTTATCGGAACGTGTTCCTCTGTTTTTGGTATTGATATGTCTCAAGCATTTACTCATGCTCAAGAACAATCTGTGGGTATAGATTCTATTTTTAAATGAAAATCTACGGTAAGTAATCTTTTTTCTAAAGCATTGAAACTTGTAAAAGATACTGAAGTCACTTCTAGTGTAGCTGCTTTTGATCAACTTAAAGAATACTATAAGCCTTGTACATTGGATACTATTGATTTTATCAATATCCTGTATCGTTCAAATAGTTCTTTTAGAAATACGTTTCTTTTAATTCTTCCTAAAAGAACCAAAACACCGACTTCTGACAATATCAATAAAAGCTATAAGAAATTTTTTATATGTAAAAAAATTACCAATCCTACACCAGCTGATGCAGATGGTATAGATACGGAAATAAATACTAAGTATCTTGAAATATATCCTAATATATACAGCATGTCTACTATCAATAAAGATAATTTTGGCTCCGATTTGTTTTGGAATGGAACAAAGGATGATAGTGATTTTGATCTCTTGTATGATATCAATCAGATAGGAAAAATATTGTTTGAAAATATCCAAGATAGTCCCGAAATTTTGTTTTATAAACTACCAAAATCACCGACAGCTTCAAATGCTTCTTCTTCATCTACTCAAAGTGCTTATCAGCTTTGAGGTGGCGGATGATCATTTCCTGGTACTATATCATCTAGTACACCACCATCTTCATCTTCATGATGATCTTCTTGATGATGATCTTTTACACCTACTCCAACTATTGTTTCTTCTCAAACGCAAAATATCTCTATCAATAAAAATATGCCTCAATTGTCCGATGATCAGGAAGTACAAAATTTTGTTGATAGTACAAAACCTGTAGTCTCTTCTAGTCCTGCTGGTGTCGCTTTGGTGTTTTGAAATCAATGTCTCGTGTCAGAAACGCCGCCTCCTGTTGAAGAGGTTACTCCACTCATGACTTCAGAAGAATATATTTCTGGTATCAATGCTTTCATAGACAATGCTAGTGTTAATGATGTTATAAATACTCATTTACTTAAAGTATTCACCAAAAAAACCCCTTTACCATTATGATGAAGTACATCAGATTCATGATATGCGGATACGGTCGCTAATACCTATGCGGAACAAGCATTTGGTGATGCTGCACCTGGTACGTGTGAATATGCTTGTAATACTTTGCCTCTCGATCAACAAGCTCAATGTCAATTTTCATGTGCTAGTTCTTGTACCAACAAATGTAATGATACCCGTAAATCTACTCAATGAGCGTGTGCTACTTCATATACTACTCAAAAGGCTGAATGTGAACAATTATCTTCACTCAAAAAAGCAGCATGTTTGGTTTCTGCTGTTGCTACTAAAACAAGTTGTATAACTCAAATATCTACTGATGAGGCTCTTTGCCTTTCTGATTGTATGTGTTTTCTCGTCGCTTGACCCAATGGTGCATGATGGGAAAAAGTAGAAGATATGTTTAGTATCAAATTTTGTAAGGTTCCTGTCCAGACAAAGACCGTTACTCCATGAAAAAAAGTATTTAGTATCCAAGCAATTTTTCAGGAGATATCTGATGTATTAGCGTGACTCAGAGATAGTGGTCAGATGGTGAAATTTGCAAAAACTAAGGAGTTTCTCGATGGAAACGTCAAAATAAAATTTGCTGATAATTTCGCTTTTAAATTATTAGTATGATTCAAACCCGTGTTTACTCAAAAAAGTACTACCATAAAAAATCAAGAACAGACACAGGCAAATGTCGATCTCAATACTGCTATCCTCGATATGAATATTGCTTCACCAGAAGCCGATGATCCTAATAAGTATGTTATTGTCTCTGATTATATTACCAATAATGCAAATCTTGAACCTACAACTTCTTTGGAAGATATCAATAAAAATATTCAAAAATTTCAAGCTGCAGCTACTGCTGCAAAAGCAACAAAACTTTCTAATGATAAAATCAATGCAATTATAGATACTTATGCACAACAAAAAACTCCAACTTTATTTGTTCAAAATATGATTCAGTTTCTTGGAGATAATCAATTGTTTCTCCAAAACCTCAGTGATGCGTTGTTGGATATGAACAAAATGAGTCTTGAACTCAAGACCAAAATAGAAAGTAGTAAATAATATATAATAATTACTATGTACTCGGTTAAGCAAAGCTGAAAGTAGCAGTGTACCTTGTTTTTTTTATTTTAAGGATTTCATTTCAACCCGTAACATTACTCCATTCAATACCTTAGAATCTATAATTTCTAGTCCTCATGCAAAAGCCAATTTTTCCATGTCTTTTAAACTGAATGATTTTGATTTTAGTCCACTTTTAGAATAGAAAATCTCATTTTTTTCATTTATATTGTCAATTTCAATGCCTATTGTTTTGTACCAATTTTTTCTATTCTCTAATGTACCTTTGATGTAAGTTGTTATAAATATGCTTTTTTTTGTGATTTCTCATAGATTTTTTAGTATTAGAACTTCATCATCAACATTACCGAGTGTATTCCAGATACAAAGACTAAAATCAAAATATTTTTTAGGGAAAATATTGCTCAATTTTTCAAGATTTCCGTGTATTATTTTTACGTTGGAAAAATCTTTTGCTATCTTTGTAGATTCTTTTACCATGCGATTTGCATTGTCTATCCCTATGAATTCTTTGACCAATGGTGCAATTTCTGGTATCAATCTTCCTATGCCAATACCAGCCTCTAATACTTTATCCGATCAGCCAATCTTTTCCTTCAATAACTTTATTTCTTGATTGATATATTCTTGATATTCGAGAGGATAGTATATGGGCATTAATGCCTTGAATGGTGATCACTTAAAATCTTTACCCTCAAAGAATTTTTTTTCAGATGGGTTATTCATGATTTATTATATCTTATAAAAAACCATATTGACTAAGATTTTCTGCTAGTCCGACTTTGATTTACTCCAAGTTCTTTTTTTATTTACTTCTTCTTTTTTACGAAATGCTTCTTCTAAATTAATATCATAGCTATTAGCAATTGAGCATATGTAAATAATAATGTCTGCGAGTTCTTCTTCAATAGTGCCGAATTTTGAATTATGATCAATTGTTATATTTTCCTCTTTGCGTATTGCTTGGAATAATTCACCCATTTCCTCTCCAAGCATTAAACATTTTTGTAAAATTGTTTTATCTGTAAATCCACGTTCTTCTTCAAGCTCGCGGACATACTTTTGAAAATCACCTAATGTTGGAGTCTCTTTAAGAAGAAGCATAATTATATGATTAATAAGTAAAGAAAACTTTTATTTCATCTAACTTCTTGCTATCTCACGTAAGAGAAAATTCTGAGGATCTCCCCCCATAGGTGAATATAAGGAATATATTTTTTCTTATGACAAAAAAGCACTGGTCAATAATTTCATGATTGCGTATGAAAATGATATTATCAAAACCCCTATGATGGCATTGGTGATTGCTGCTTTTCCTTTTGACATATTTGATGGACTGAAAATACTACTTGCATACAGATATCCTGCATAGATAATCATCACTACTCCTATAAATATTCCTATCTGAGAAAGAAATCTCACAAGATATACGATATAATCCAATAAGGTATCTCGTGTCATAATTCCTGATGCTATCTGATCTCCTACCTTGTTTTTCATACCAATTGCTTGTGCATTGTAGGCATCTCGTACACCACCTCACGTTTGTCCAACTGCATTTACCGCATTGACTACACCACCTCCACTGGATGCTTTAGGAATGATTTCAAAATCGGTAGGTGTCTGTGCAAAAGAACTTATCGGTGCGATAAGGAGTCCTAATGTAAAGATAATCAGAAGAAATTTTTTCATTGGTTGAAATGATTAAACAATAAAATTTTTTTTATTTACTGCATGTTTTAGAAACTGGGGCTTGTTGGACTATGGTTTGAAAAACATCTTTCACTTGAGTAATGAGATTCCATAATGCTAGAAGTTTTTCCTCTACAAAATGTTTTTTGGTATAGGCTTTTGTCGCTTCGGTAAATAATTGATTTGATTTTTCTACCATCAATATTCTGGTATATCCGTTTTCTCTTTTTACTCTGTCTTTGACCAAATTTTTACATCAATTCATATATGCATATCCTATTGTTATTTTATTTGTGATGGTACTGTTATCATATATATTCTTCATGAATTCACAGATTTTATTATATTTATCACCCAAAGAAACAACACCTGTTTTGTTATACTGACTCCTAATATATTCTGTTGTGTATCAGTCGTGTATCGTTCGATATCATGTATATAATGCCTCTATTTCAGCTGCTTGTCTGCCATTGGGACTGTTTGCTATGTCGGTCATTTTTGTCCTTCGTTCTAGTGCTGTAGAATCTGGGCTGAGATTATATGCGAGTCCAATAATCCCATCAAGTCTTCTCATAGCCACATCTACCAGATGATCAAAGAGAAAAGCACTTTCTGGAAATGGTTGTTTTATATTTTGTAGATCACTTGATGTACATGATTGTTTAATTATTTTTTGACAACAATACGATTTTAGATTTACAAGCGCTTGTTTAAATGCTGCTGTAGGTAAGATTCCTGTGTATATTGCTGTATTTCCATATATATATTCATATGCCTCTACTAATTTAGCAATATGTACATCTATTTTTTGTACTGCTTCTCCATTGTCTATTAAAATATTACAATCATTAGCAAAAACCCTACTCATGCCTGCTATACATACCATCATACCTATGAGTATACTTTTTTTCATTCCATTGTTTGCATATAAAACATTCATATTTATTTGTTTGCTTTAATCTGTAACTGTAATGTTGCGATTGGTTTGTTTGATTGATCTTTTACTACAAAACTTGTATTTTGTCCTGTCGAATCAAACATATATTCTCCCACCAATGAGCTTGCATAAATTCATGGTATATAAATAGCTCATACATTATTGGTATACAGAATACAATCATTTTTGCTATTTTTGATACAATATCCATTACTAAAATCACCAAATCCGTCTGAGAGTTGTAGTTGTTCGTAGTTTGGTTTACCTGCATTCATTTGTATGTTTTTTATAGTTTCTATAGGTAATACTACTTGGAATAAGGTAATGTTTTTGGTTATATCTCTTAACTCAACAACTGGGATATGTGTACTGAAATTTACCTGTATCTTTATTTTGTTTTCAAATCATGACTTGATTTTTATTTCGCCTGTTTTGGGATTTATTGTAGCTATTTCATTTCCTTGGGTATCATATAATCCAATATCATTTCCCATGGTAAATGTTCCTCCGGTAATAATTGTTTGTTTTGGTGAAAGACTAAATCCGCCACCTGTCATCTGGTTTGTTCCATTAATATTACCTCGTATACCGTTTCTTAGTCTTTGGAAGATAACCGTTCATTCATCGAGATCATTACTAATCTTTGCTACAATATCTGCCGTTGTTTCTCCCGTTTTTTTGACATCAACCACTTCGATATCTGGTATGTTTATATTTAGTGTCACGGTTTCTTTGGTAATATTGTTGTTTTGATCGATAGCAATAAAATCAAAGCTTTCCTGACTGGCTCAGGTGAAGAATAGTTTAGCTCATGAGAATAATGCTCATCAGATATCTATAGTTCCTGTTGACGATTGATTGTTTTTTTCAAGAATAGTTACTCCATCTTTTTGTACAATCATTTTAGCAACAATTACATTGTCCGTCCACGTTGATTTGAGTGTATAGAGGGTATTGATATATCATTGGTGTGTTACTCCTGTGCTAATCGCTTCGTTTGTTGTATTTCTCCATAAGACTACATCACCTACAGGGGCAGTCGTATCTCATAGATTTTGCATTCCTGCTACGGTTTGATTTGATCGTGGAGATGATTTTTTGTAGAGTTTAAGTGTTTTTTGCTGACTATTACTTAAGTCTCCTTGGGTAATATTTAATGTTGCAAGATTTGTATATAACCATTTTCTTGGTAAATTTTTAAGTGTCACGGTTATTTTTTCTTGTTCTGGATCATAATATTCTACTGCTAAGATGTTGTTTTCTAATTGACTTGTGATACGTTTTTTTACAAAATCTTTGTCTATAGTAAGCATGATGCCTGTATACTCTGTATCTTTTGGTAATATTACAATATATTTTGCGCTATTCCCTATTCATAAAATATTTTCAAATCGAGAGTTACTTGGATCATCTTTGTTGTCTATATTATTACTTACTTTCATAATATATCCATCTATTGGCTCTCCTGCTTTTTGGCTGTTTTTTCGTGATAACTGTAAATTGTCGAATGTCTGTCCTTCTGTTTTGAAATTTTTTGGTTCTTTATTCTTTTCTATAACTTTAATCTGAATATCTCCGATGGTCATATATCCATATTCATCCGTATTGTTTCTTACTTGTTCGAGTGATGAAATATATCGACTTGATTGATTAAATATATTTCGTGAGTGTTCGTTTGCATAACTATAGAATGTAGTATATTTTTGAGTGATTATATTCTGTCATTTTGAAAGATGGACAGCGTCTTGTTTTGCATACTTAATGTAGATAGCATTAGCATCGTACATCATGATATCAGAAAGTTTATCATTGTTGAAATCTGTATCTGTAGTGTATGTTTTTTCTACGTTTTGTATTTGTTGGCTTGAAACGACTGTGTTTACCATTGATTTTTCACTGGTGCTTGAATTTTGACTTCCACTGTATGCTTCTACAAATACTCCTTGTACATATGCTGAAATATCTGTACTATAATTTGATTCTGTTGTACTTGAACAGTTTGTACATGTTCACTGTCCTTGTGCCAATACTGGTGTATCGTTATATGCAAGGAGGGCAGTGTCTATTTTTGCTTTGGTAGTTTCTAGATATTTCTTTGAATTTTTATATGTAGTAGCAGACATGTTAAGTTTTTCTGGACCATCATTATTGACGGCATCCAAATATCCGTTTACCATTCTTTGATTGATAGTGAGATATGTTTTTGTCGGATCTTCTTGTGCTTGTAATATATTTTTTGTGGTTCAATCAATGGTCAATAATTGTGCTTTCAAACTTACTGATGTTGTATCATCATTGACTAATGCTACTTCATTATTTCTTATTTTTTTAATGAAATTATCATAGTTCTGAATTTCTTTTTCTAATTTTTTATTCTCTTTTATTTTGTTATTTATAATACCTTTTGCCTCTGCTTCTACTTGATTAATCTGGTTAGTTGCAGGTAAAACGGTAGATTTGTTTTCTACGGTTGCCAAAATAGTTTTGACTCTATCATTCATTTTTTTATCCGTGGTTGTTTTGTTTTGGAACTGTATGAGTCATTGTTTGAGGTCCGCATATGCTACTTTGTAATCTATCATTCCTGTCGTTTCTTCTTTTGGTGTACTATAGGCATTCACATTCACATTGATATTGAGATTCTGATCAAAATTTTGTACTTGATCAAATCCACTGGTTATAGCATTATTATTGAGTGTGTTATTGAGATTATCCATCGCCTTTTGTATTGGAGCTTCTATGGTTTTGGACATAAAATTATTCGACATCTGAGCAATGCTATTAAATACATCATATACACCATCAAAATTGAATTTGAGTGTGGTATATGCATCGAGTTTATAATCAAATCATTGTAGTGGAGGGTCTTTAAATTTTGTTGTCAGATCAAAATAATCAAAAATAGGAACGTTCCATGTTCTTTGTGTTAATTGTTCTACTTTCCCTTTGACTCATTTTTCTCCTACAAGACCAATACCTCATTTTACGATACAGAATACTTTTCCTATAAAGTCTGCTACTTTAAGTATTGCACTTATTTCTGGCATTATCTTTGGAATCTTTGGTGCTGGTGGTAATACCGGAAGATCCATCTTTATACTTGGAATAAACGATGGCGGTTCAGGCAATGTTGGTGGTTCAGGGATGACAGGAATTGTTGGTAATACAAAGTCTATGTTTACATTTAAATCAATACCTACATCGATTTCTGGTGGTTCAGGAAGATTTGGTAATTGTGGTAATGGTATCTTGATCGGTACAAAATTTATCTTTGGTAATACTATACTCATACCCAAATCCATATGTGAAAGATCCATATATACGCTTGGTATCTTAAATGCTGGAATCGGGAATATCGGTAGTTTAGGACATAGGAATGAAAGACTACATGAAAATGAACCATAGTTATCGTTACTACATTTTGAACATTTTTCTGATCGATTTACTGAGAAATCTATAATTGCTTGCCATGTTTTTATTGTTCCTACGAGAAGAATAATCGCATCCACATATTGTGAAAATCTTGTACCATTAACACTTAAGAAATTATTTATACTTCCTACAACATCTGAAATAAGCGCTGAGATCTCGGTTAAATATCTATCTGTAAGGTGTGTTCGTTGATATAATTGTGAAGGGAATTCTTTATACTTTTGAAGTACTTTGATATTTTGTTTAACTGCTCTTATACTTTCTGCAGTGCTTTCTTGAAATTTTACAAAACCTTGTATTCATCCTACTATATTACTACATTTTCCTACTCCATCTACTATTGTTGTTATATTGTCTAATTGTGTTTGTTCTTCTGGAGTTCTATTTTTTTCTCTCTTAAGCAACAATATTCATTGTATGCTTTTCCATTTTGCTAATTTAGCTACTTTTACCAAGGTGTTCTTAAGATTTATTCCCATATTTGCTACGTCACCTCGCATTTTTTCTGCAGTGGTATCTTCTGGTAGTTTGAGAATTCTATCCATATCGTTTATCTCAGTAGTTATCCGATTTTTTAAACCTTGTGTAGTGGTATCTGTTCATACTAATGTTGCTTGCAATCCTTCTAATTTAGTCTTCATATCTTGTGCTTGTGTCTTGTCTGTTGTACCACATATTGCTAATGCTTTATTCACTGCACCTTTCCAATCTTCTATTATTTGTTGTTGTTTCTCCATCCATATCGTCAGATAACTTACATATGCATTAATATCATCACTCGTGAGTGCTGGTACTTTGATATTAAGTTCTTTGGTATCTATATTTATGAGTGGTACCTCATTGAACATTTGTTGGATAGCTTCAAATGGATTGCTTCCTACTTTTTGTGAAAGACTATTTAGACTTTGTTTAGAAAGATGTTTTGTTCGTTCTACTGTCCCTCATGTACTGTTTGGTTTGACATCTATAGCGTTTGCATTGGAGACTCAAATCAACCCTGCGGATTTGTCTGCCGCATTGATTGATTTATATGTTTCTGATAGATTTCCTATCTTATCGAATCATTGAAAAACGGTACTCACATCAGGAAGATCAACTTGAATTGTCATCTTGGTCAGATTGTTTTGAATATATGTTATCTGACTAGTCATCCATTTTTGTACTATACATTTTACTAAACCTTTTGTTTTTGCTCCTACTATTTTGAGCGTGACCTTAGGTCATTTTTCAAGAGTATATCCATCATAATCTGTTCATTCTTGTAGTTGTTGTGTTGCGTTACCATAATCTTGATTTGCTGAAACTCTAGTTGGTTCTTGATCCATAGCAATAAGTCACCATGCATTTCCTTGTGGCATTGCCGGGCTGTAATTCGTCGTACATGATTCGCAGGTATTCTCAAATGAATTTGCAGATGCTATCTGAAGCGGTGAATTTGCTGTTGTTGCTGTCTGTCCAAAGACTATGGTGTTGGTAACTTTTGGTGGATTGTTACATGTTCATTGTTTAGCTGCATTATTTTGTGCTGGAGTAACTGCTTCTGTAGGTGCTCATGGATTAGTGTTGGTATTGTTGCATTTTGTCAGTGGTGGTACAGCGAATACTACACAGTTTCCTCCCAAATCACTAAATGGTTTTGGTAATACAACGGATGTAGCATAAGGTCCAAAACACATAGCTATTCCTAGTCCGAGTGTAAGGGTCGGTGCAATATATAATCTGAATTGTGATGAATACATTCCTCATGGTGCTCCAAGAAAAAATCCATCTGTGTCTGTAGGACCTCACTTTTGTGGAAATCCGAAAATTCCAAAAAATGGAGTTGGTCAAACAGGTGTTTGCAGTGTTGCTGGAATACTTAAGAGTGGCATCCCTTTTCCTAAAGTTTTATTGAGTGTATTAAATATTGGATAGAGTGGACTTGTTACTTTTGGTACACATCAAAAAACATGATAATCTCATGGAGCTAAGAATGCTTGATTAAATGGTACAGGAACTCACTGACATCATTTTCCTTTTGATAAAGAAAATCATTGGCAAAGTCATTCGAGTGCTGCGTCCAATTTTTTGGATACTCCCGCTGTTGCTTGATCAATAAAATTCATACCGACGCTTAGATTTACTCATAATCATCCATTGGTAAGCAGAGAACTCAGCAAGTTTTTTGCACTTCGTGCTTCCATATTTTCCATTCCCGGTACCGAAGAAACTGCTTCTAAACTATCTACGTTTGCTAACGTATCTATCAAACCACCAATTGCTCCTTGTGTTGTTGCTTTTGCACCACTATTGTATGCATCCATTTCTACCTGGATATCATCATATATTTGATCATATTTTCTTTTGTCTGTTGCATTGTTGAAAAATATTCGTCTATTTTTTTGACATGCATCAGCAGGACTTATTGCAATGTCTGGTAATGTGTCTTTATATTTGCTTTGTGGTAATAAATCTTGATCTTGTACTTCTATGTTTGTGATAGGTTGCCCTTGGTAGTTTACTTTGTATGAAAAACTTAGTTTATCTCAAGAATTGAGTTGGATATTATCCATTACAAATTGATATCATTCTGGCCCATTCCAATTGATAATTATTCATCATGTATTTCCTGACGTAAAAACTAATGATGGAATTTCTTTGGTATCTGAATCTGCTGGAATATCTCGTGGTCACAATAATTGTTCTATATACGTAAGCTTATTATTATTTTTCTTTGAAACGATGGTGGTTTCGATAACTACTTCATCACCTTGTCTCAACACTCATCAATTGATATCTACGTATTTTTTATATACACTGACTATGTCATTATTATTTGTTTCGCTGATAGGAAGATACGTTATTCCTTCTGGTGGAAGCGTTTCATACACTGGTGATGTAGTAAGTGGATTGTCTATATATGCTAATTGACTAGCTCATGAAGCAATCAATGTATCGTTGTTTGCGACCATAGTTTTGATGTCATTCATAGTTTGTATTTTGAGTGCTGCTAGGTCTGTTGATGACATATTTTCTGTACCATCAGAACCATTACTATTTTTTTCTTCATCGATACCTTCCGTTGGAAATGGTATTCCTTTTCGATGAATAAGACTGCCGTCTTGGGCGTAGAGATTTTCATTTATCTTGATGCTATAACGTTTGACTGTTTGATAATTATCTTTTTGTCTCGTATACCAATTAGCGTCACAAGCTCCGGTAATAGTGGAGAGATAATTTGCTCAATTGTTCGTGTTTCCTCCATAGAATATTTTAATATCACCAAAAGAATCATTTGTTACAATGTCTATTTTTCCATCTTTATCCATATCTTCTATAAACATCTGTTTGATGCTTGAAAAATCATCAGGAGTCGGATTTTTCTTTCCTGGTTCTGTACTCGTATTAAGACATATATTTTTTCCATCGACGGGAAATATTCATTTATTATTCAAATATACTATTCATTTATTATTTGTTGTAAGGATAACAATATCTTCAAATCCATTTCCATCTACATCGCCTACATGTATCTCTTTTATCGGTTCTGCGATAATCATCAGTTCTTGCATGTTTTTATATGCATCTGTTCCTCCATAATTTTTGACTAATTTCACTACTCAATCTGTATACACTACGAGAAGATCTTTGAGTCCATCATTGTTGAAATCGATGGGGATCACTTTGAATATTGTCTTGTCTGGATCAGCGTAAATGGTCTGTCCAATTGATGAATCAAAATCAGTATTAGGTATGTTTGGATTTTTTTCTCTTCTCTCAAGGAGAGGATCTCAGAAATTTATGAGGAATTGTGATCCATATGGTAGTGTAGCTTCTCCGACGGTTTTCCCATTGGCAAAATTTGCAATATTTTTGAAATTGCTGGTAAATCAGATACCTAATAATGCGTCACTACTATCTTCTATAGAAGCATATCATTGTTTGGTAAATGCGCTATTGTTTATATAGATTCCTATTCCTTGCGTGTTGGTAGATCATTCGCTGAAGATATTTGTAGTTCCATAGGTGATTGGATCTTGGATATCTATATTTGCTTTGTTTGTTGTAATATTATCATTGCTCCAGATCATACATTTACCTATTGTTTTCCCATTTAGTGTCATGGTATATGTACTCATATCTCCTAGCATTTCGTTGTCTGCAGTAATTGTTAACGTTTGATCTATCGTCATTCATTTGGTAAGGTCAAGGATATCTTTTCCATTGATAGTTATCTTCTTTTCTGTTGCTTCATTACCAGTAATGATACTATCTGTCGGTTCTGGTATATAAATGAGTGTATTACTATCTTTTGTAAATTGATTTATTGCTCAACTATCTGCTAGTGTTTTAATCTTGTAATTATTCGTCAGACCAAGATGTATCTTTGCTATCTCCGGCATAAGCACTACAAATTCTTTATTTTCTATAATCATCGTGGATACTTTGGTGTTGATGCTTTGTATCTGTGCGTTTGGATTTATAATATATTCTATTTGTTTGATTTTACTTGGATCAACTAACTCTGTCGTAGTTGCTAGTAATTTCTCTGATTGGTTGGTTATGTTGTTTATTGTTTTATTATTTTCAGAAAAATATCATCGTTGATTTCCTCGATCCGTTCAGAAAAGATTGAGATACATAACGTTGAGTCATGTCTTTGGTATAACGCTGTCTTGGATGATAAATCTTTCGTATCCTGCAGTCTGATCAGAAAGTGTTCTATCTTTTATATATGCAAACACATATCATTCACCACCTGCGCCTGTAGCAGTTATGGTATATGTATATTCTTGACCTGTATAATTAAACTCTGTAACATCGCTTGTAGCGGCTCATATAACTCATACTTTTATAGTACCTGTTATTACTTTATTGTTTCGGCTATCCACTACATTGATGGTTCCTTTGCTACCTGTTGTACTCGTAAAATCCATTCTGCTTTTTTCCAGTTTCAGTAGTACGGTTTTTGCTGCTCATGGATTGACCGTTACTGGGATATTGATAGGAGTTACTCATGGAATATTTATCGTAATAATATCTGTTCATGCTTTGAAACTTGGATATAGGGTAATGGTCTTTTCGCCATTATCACTATCCATAATGACAAAGTCATTAGATTTTATAAAACTGAATTGATTTTTAGTTATATTATTTTTTACTATAGATTTTACTTTGACCGTTCATGGAATTAATAATCACTGTTTACTTACGATATTTACTACGTTGTTTAATGGCTTGTTGTCTTTTGTCCTGATTTTTATTACGAGACTTGGAAGTTGATCCGGTCTGATTTGTGGTGTTCCGTCTGTGTCTTGATATTGTATACCGCTTTCATCTCTTGGTAAAGTAAAGTTTATCTTTGGTTGTAATGTTGGTACATTGTTTGGAAGTATATTTACTATACCTTTGACTACATTGATAACTTTTGTTTTTACTTTAGGTGTTGTTTTTATATCTACTCATAATCTTGGTGCTAAGTTTGGTGCTATGGTAACTGTGATTGCTTTGGTGTCTGTATTGCTTTTTGTTCCTGTACTTATAATAGGTGCTTGATAGATAAATGACGATGTAGCAAAATTATCAAACTGAATATTTGCGTTTGCGCTGGCACCATCATAAAATTTTCCGTTATCACTACCGACACTGATGGTATATGCTTGTATGTTTTGTCCTATACTATTATCATGACTATCTTTAGCGCTTATGAGTAATGGCAGTTCTGCTCACTCCATCACTATATCTGGTGATTGGAAGTCTATGACATTAATAGGTCCTGGAAGAATATTGATTACTTCTTGTTTAATGATACAGGTGTTTCCTATTGATGGACACAATTCTATCTTCAATGCTGTACTTCCTGCTTTTTTTTGCTCGTTGGGTACGATTTCAAACGTATATTCTTCTGTGTTTGGATTGTAATATTCTTGTGCTTTGGTTGTACATATATTACTACTGAGTTGTTGTCCATTTCTTCTTATCCCAAAACAATTGTCTCCTGTTCATGATATTTTTACATTTACCATTCATACATTTTGTGCCATGTTTATTTTTATTTGTGCGTTTCCTGTATTATCTACTCCAATATTATCGTCTACGCCAATTATTGTTTTGTCTATATGTATTATAACGTTATTGTTGTATCTTTGTAATATTTCTTTTATATTGCTTGGTGCATCATTGATAATCGTTTCATTATTTGGTCATCATCGTTGTGCGCCATATTCTTTTCGTCCGCTACTGATTTCACTACCTATGTCTGCTACTTTTTTTATACTTCAAAATACAACTGGTCCAAGTGAATTTTTGAAACTTACTTTGATATCAAATGGTTTCTTGAGAATTTTCTTTGCCCAACATTTCATTGCTTTTGCCCATGGTGATGACATTGGACTCAGTATAAAGAGTGGTGATGATCCATTACTATCTACTCATTCACATTCATCTACTTCAGCTTGGAGATCTGCAGCACTTGATTCTACGAAGTTATTCGCTGTGGTTTTTGGTTTTTCTTGTGCTGTTTGTATCGATTTGATAAATGCTGGTGTGTCTTTGGCTGAAATATAATCTTCACCATCAGAATTTATATATGCGACCTCATATCCTGTAGTATTATATGTCGGTGTAATAAATTTACCTTGATCGTTTCCTTTGGTAAGATAGGTGTTTGTTACCTGACTAACTTTTCTATTTATATCAAAGCTGGATTTGATCTCAGCCATATCTTCCGCAACGGTGGTTTGTTGTAATCTTTCCGGTCGTGTACTATTTTGATAATAAAATAATTTTGCTATCATATCCAATTTTTGATCTATTGTTGTTGCCTCTGTATTTTTTCCATAAATAGCATTTTTTCCATATTCAGGAGCGTTTTCTAATGTATCTAAAAATCCTATCAGTTGGGTTATAAAATAATCTGTAGGTATAGGATTGAGTCCATAATTGTGGATACTTGCTATTGGATTTGCTAATGCATCATATCATCCAAGAAAATTAAATTGGGCAGCTAATGATGTGTGGTATGCTGTCCTATTTTGTCGTTGTGTGTTTAATATGGTATTATATTCTAATGCTTTACCTCTCAGATACGCTTTGATTGCATCTCTAATCTCTTCTGTTGTTTTTAACACAAGTTTATCTCAAACTTTTTTATATACTTCCACATCATAAAGATTTGGATAATTTAATCTTACGTTGTTTCAACCGATACCTTGGAAAGTAATATTTCTGATGCTATCGATCGGTCTGTCTTGTGTTGTCAGATTCATTCCTTTATTTTTTTCTTTTTTGTTCGTGTCCGTTGAAACCTCAAAGGTATTCATTATTGCTTTGGTTTGTGCGATCTCTATGAAAATGTTTGTCGGAGAAAATGATTGATTGATCTCTACAAATGGTTGTACTTGTCAGTTATCACCTGCATAACTATGGATCTTATCTATTTTGTCATTGATAGTGGTAATAGTAGAGACGGTTACCGTATTTATTATGTTATCCAATACATCACAAATGGTTTTGTAATAACTTATTGTACATCCAGCTCCTGTCTGTAATACTGCTATAGCATTTCTTTTTGCTATTATCCCTGCTATATAGGCACTATTAACTTGTCCGATTGTACTGTAAATTCATGATGCTATCGTAAATGTACCTTTGAGTATATTAATGTTGGTGTTTATGGTGTTGAAATTTTGTGTTATATCTGTTTTCCAGGTATCCAGAATTTCTACATTTTGTTTTTTAAATTTTTCTGATTGAATGATATCATTAAAATACTTAACCGTGTTATCTATGCTTAGATCATTTATATAGTTTCATAATCCATCTAATCCTTCATTGATCTTTTGTATTCTTCCTGTTATTTCTAATATTTTTGCTTGATTTAGATTTTTCCCGCTCCAATCATTTGCTTTGGCTACTACTTGTGCAGGACTCATCGAATTAAGACTTCATGCAGCGAACGCTGTTATCTCTCCCATGCCTGCGTTACCCGAATCGACTAATTTTTTTAACTGTGTCAGATTAGAAACAACTCCTGTCATATCTGTACTAGTAGCACCACTGAATTCTATATTTTTACTCAATATGTCCGTTTGTGTTGATGTAAGATCATTGGTAACATTATTGTAAAATATTTCTAATGGTGAACTGTCTTTGAATTTATATATGTCTGTATCTGAAATCTGATCTCGTGTTGGTGAAATATTCATGATTCTTGAATCAATTGTCTTGTAGGTATAGGCGTGTCATTTCATATTACATCATAATATATCTGTAGGATATGATCGATCATACAATACTGCTTTTCCTCCATATATAGTGTGTTTGTTTGCTGCTGCATAGAGTGGATAGAGTGTGAAAAAATTATTTTGTGCATAGGTTTTAGGTGGGTTATATCCCCGTACAGGCGATTCGAGATTTGTATTGGTTGGTTTCTGGTTGGTAAATTTTAAATTGACACCATTTGCATTTGGACTGCTGATATATGAAAAAATATTACCATATTTATTTTCAATTTTTTCTTTTACGGCGAATGTTTCTTGCATGATACTTGCATAATTTTCTGCTCAGATATATGAATATGCACCTGTCTGTGCTGCATCTATTTTTCTAGATCCTGCAATATCATAAATAGGAAATTTTGCATCTTTGTAATTGTAATTTGTCAGTTTATATGTCGTGGAATCTATATTTAGAGGTGAGGCTCATCCTCGATTTCTTTGACTAAAGTCTGTCAATGATTCACATCCTCATTGTAATTGTGGATCATTTGTTTTACACTTATCTTGGTCTGCACTGTCCTGAGGTTTTCGTGTTTTTTTCCATCGGATACAATACCCGAAGAGGTGTAAGTTACAATCCTTGTTCCGAAGATCTTGTTTGTTTATTTTTAATACATTATAGAGTGCTAATTCATCTTTGGTATTGTTGATATTGTATCATCTATTTGCTTCTACTTGTGTTGAAAAAATGTTGTATGATCATCCTATAGATTTACCTGTGCTCGTGGTAATTACCTGTCCAGAAATTGAGTTAAGATTTTGGTATGTTCATCTATATGCACTGGTATCCTGAGCATTATTGATGAGATTTGCGTTCTCACCAAAATAATAGTTTTGATAATAATTGTATTTTGTTCGGACACATTTTGGTGGTGGTAAACCTGTTACTCGAAATGTTGGAGGTATTTTGATATCTCATTCAAGATCCAATTCACTCACGGGAACGGGTATAGTCATATAATATTTTTCTGTTTGTATTTTATCATTCAATCCTTTTTCTAAGACATCATTCATTTGGATGAGGAGCGGTTGTACATTATTATCTATATCTCCTAGCAATCGATTATCTTTTTGGAGAATTTTGTCGGTGAGTGAACTGTAGTCGGTGAATGTTTGTCATGATGTGCTCTTATATCGTCTTGCAAGTCCAGATACATTATTTTTTATGGTTGAAAGAAATTGTGTACTCATAAGTCCATCATATCCTTTGAGCATTTCTTGTGTAGCTTTTTTGAGTGTGAGCGTCGGCATTTCCGATGTCGTGTTTTGTGATAATCCTGCGGCGACACTATTCCTATCTCCTATATCATTGGCATATGCTAATAAATCTGGGTCTGTCGTACTCTGGAGATCGGTTTTTAAATTACTTCCTAAGGCAAGTGTACTCTCATTGTGTTCATCTTTGAGAATATTGAGTAAGAGATTGTTGAATCTATGATATCCTATGTCTTGTGCAAAAATCATACTATTGGTATAATATTTTGTGTTTTCTGGAATGAAATATTTTTTGAGTCCGATAAAGTCTTCATACCGAATCGCTTTGTCTACGAATGTTGTCGGATGTTCATAATATGATTTTACTTTGGTGAAAAAATCGTTGTATTGTGATGTAGCATCAAATTTTATAATTCCATGCCAAAGTTCTGCTTGTCCATTGGGATTATTGTTATACACGAAAAACTTTTTATTTGTATCATAGACAAATTCTTGATTTTCGAAGTCTACGTATGGATAAATACTTGGATAGATAAATCCGTTATTTTGTACTACAGGTAATGGAATATCTCCTATCAAAATAAGTCCTACTAATTTAGAGCTTGCATCTTTGAGTCATTCAAAATACATATTTTCAAGCATCTGTGAGATCTCATGTGCTTTGAGTGTTTTCGTATCTATTGGTAAAACCACTGCTTTGCTATTACCTATTTTACCTTGGATATATTTAGTCGTATATCGGATTAATCCATTATTACCATCACCTTTGATGGTATCATAAATATTTTTGTCTACAAAAACCGCTACAATGTTGGTGGTGTCACCTGTTGTAGCTGCATAAACTTTTTTTCGGTCAACAAAAATTGTGTTTTGTAAAAAGTATGATAATCCATAGAGGATAATAAATATTCGTACAAGAAGT
Source organism: candidate division SR1 bacterium (assembly GCA_026397515.1). GTDB lineage: Bacteria > Patescibacteriota > Gracilibacteria > Absconditabacterales > Absconditicoccaceae > CAJBLF01. The sequence continues at coordinate 37,474 of JAPLUU010000021.1, forward strand.
TTCTTTGATCAATTCATGAGTTCAGAAGCCGAATATTAAATACTTTCATATATACAAAAAATCTAGACGCATGAGTATATTTAAATACTGGTAAAAATAAACAAAAATAGGTGTTTTTTCTGTTTCCAAATTGGGTTTTTGTGATACAATACTGCTCGTGATTTTATTTTAAAAAAAATAAAAAAACCTCAGGATGAAAACATCCCGAGGGTGAGTTTTATTGAATTACTAATTTCTTTGTTGTTTGTTTGTTATTATATGTATATTTGATTACGTAAATACCAGGCAGTAAGCCAATAACTGATATATTTCCATTATTTATAGCTGTTTCTTTTACTAAGCTACCATTCATGCTATATATACTCACTATAATATTTTCCGATGTGTTGAAATGAATTACATCGTGAACAGGGTTTGGCCAAAAATTCACTTCTGCAACCATTGGTTTTATTGATACAATTGTTGTCATATTAATTATTGAATCAATACGTATGGAGTCAATCAATAATGAATATATTTGATTATCTGCTTGCACGTTGGTGGGTTGAAGGGCCACGTTATATGCAGAACTCCATTCTTGTGCTGGTGCCCACATGTTCAAATGAAAATGTGTCGGTGCAGTGGGAACATTTGTAGATGTTCTTACCAATATTCCATCAATATACCAGGTTACTTCGTTTGGTAACCATCTTATCATAAATACGTGATAATCAGTAATTTGGTTAACAATTTGTGAAGAGTCAGGATGACCTACACCGAGAGGTTCATTATTGTAAATATTTGTATGCACATAATTTGATTGGTTGGTTAATAATTCCCAATCAATCTCATTATGAATAGTGTTGCTTGGTGGAATTAAGTCGAATGAAAATAGTCCTGCCACTATTCCGCCAATCATTGGATTGTTGATTTTGGCTCTGATACTGATAATTAAACCATTACCGGGTGCAAATGTTTTTTGGGTAATTAGATCAGTTCCATACATTGAAAATCCTGTCGGATTATACGTTTCTAAATTAACATACACATTGTCGTTGATGATACTTGGTAATGCAGCTGGAATACATCTAAATTGTGTTCTTCCGACGTATGTGCCGTCAGAGGGGCCAGTCCACGTAGGAATGTACCACCAAGCGCTGTTTATTGATGTTCCATTAAATAGATCTCTAAAAATGTTAACGGTTGTTTGACCTTTTACTGTTACGGTTGCTATACTGAAGATAGCCAAAACGATTACTAATTCTTTAATTTTTTTCATTTTTTTATATTTTTACGTTTTTTATTTTTTTTTAATATTATAATTATTTACTATTAAGTGTCAAATATATAATTTTTATACTTCTCCTTCTCGTTCTTTATAAAATTCTTCTAGATAGTGTTCCATATAGATATGTCTGTGTTGAGCCATTTCTTTTCCTGTCTTGGTATTCATAATATCTTTGAGTAATAAGAGTTTTTCATAGAAATGATTTATCGTTGTTCATTTCTCTTTGATAAATTCCTCTTTGGTCATATGTATGTTTGGTTTAATTTCTGGATTATACATTTGTATATTTTTATGTCAGCCATAATTGAACGTTCTTCCGATTCCAATAGCTCCCATAGCATCCAATCTATCAGCATCTTGAACAACATCAAGTTCTGGAGATTTAAATTTTTGTTCATTTAGTATTCCTTTGAAAGAAATATGTCTGATAATATTTTCTACATGAACAATAACATTTTCTTCTATCTGAATGGATTCCAAAAATGCTCTCGCTTTCTGTGGGCCTATTTCTTCATTTCCATCATAAAATTTACTATCAGCTATATCATGGAGTAGTGCTCATAACTCTACTATCAACATATCTACGTGTTCTATTTGCGCTATATTTTTGGCTGTTTTCCGTACTCTGTAAATATGCCATCGATCATGACCACCTTCGGCATCAGCCAAAGTTTTTTTTACAAATTCTACTGTTTTGTTGATAATTTCTTGATTTTCCATGATTGAAATGATAAAAAGTAAAATCGTATATTTCTGGCTTAATGTCCTATAATCATGATCCCGTCATCCGGTTCCAGTTGTAATACTTTATGTTTGATTTGCTTTTTTTCAAGATATCAGTATAATCATATCAACTTGTTATGATATTTGATTACATCATCTATGACAATAACCGTGTGTGGTGAAGTTATTTTCTCGATAATTTCCATATATTCACCATATTGGCTTTTCTGTCCATCGATAAATATAAATTCTACTGGCGCCTGCACCAATTTTTTGATAGGAGCTTGGCGAACATCATACGGATAGCTGATGATATTATAACAATGACTTTCTTTGATATTTTGTAGACTTTCTTGGTATGCAGGATACGAAACCTCAAATGAAGTAATCTTTCCTCCTCGTGTATCTATTAATTCTCCCATATATATACTACTATATCCCACAGCACCTCAAATTTCCAAACATATTTTTGGTTTATGCTTTCTTAACAACTTTCACAAAAAGTTTTCTGTAGCCAAACTTATAATAGGAATTTTCCTTTCTTTGCACGTCTTTCTCAATGTCTTCAATATTTCCATACCATATATTTATTATTAAAACTTATTAAACAATTTTATTATTTTATACTTATACATTATTATGAACGAAACACAAACACCAAAAACACCAATTAATTCAACACCTATTACGCCAAAACAACCTTTACCACAGCCACCAAGACCAATACAACCAGCAAGACCAGTGACACCCGTACAACCAAGACCTGTATCGTCTGTTGCTCATCCACTACCATCAAGACCGACAACGCCTATTGTTCATACATCAGCTCCAAGACCTATACCATCACAACCCGTTAAGGCGCCTGTATCGGCTTCATCACTTGCACCAATGCAATGAAATCTCTCTATAGATTTCACCAAAAGAAACAACGTAAAATCTACATATAAAGGTAAAAGACCACTTCATTCACAGGCACCAAAAATGGATTCAGAAGCATTTATTCGTCAAAATAAAATTTCGACACTTGCTGGAGTTAAAGATCTCAAAAAACTTATCAAAAAAGATGAGATTCCTGTAAAAGTAGGTAACCTTATAGGTTTAGAACAAGTAGGTCAATGTATGTTCATCGAATATAAAAATGATATTGTCATCGTCGATGCAGGAATGGAATTTGCCGCTAATGAAGAATTAGGAGCAGATTATATTATTCCTGATATAGCCTATTTGAAAAAAAATAAAAGTAAAATCAGAGGTATCCTTATTACTCATGGTCACTTGGATCACGTATGAGCCATCAAAAATATCATAGAGGAATTATGATATCCTATTATTTATACTACACCCTTGGCTTTGGGAATCATTAAAAAAACATTTGATGATATCAAAAAAGCAAATTTGATAAAATATAAAATCATCAATCCTGATCAAGATTTGATAAAATTATGATGTTTTACTGTCGAATTTATCAGAGTAAATCATAATATTCCTGAAAGTATGGCTTTGGCTATTTATACTCCAAAAGGAATAATTTTTGATTCTGGTGATTTCAAGATCGATCATACACCATCAATTGATAGACCTACAGATTTGGCAAAGATTGCAAGAATCGGAACTGAAGGAGTAAGGCTTTATACATGAGATAGTCTTGGAGCACAAACGCCTGGACGAGCAAAATCTGAAAAAATCATATGAGAAACCGTTGATTCTGAAATCAAAAATACCTCTTGAAGAATGATTATCGCTACGTTTGCTACCAATATCGGTAGAGTTATTCAAATCATCAATAGTGCTATTAGATACAATAGAGTAGTCTTCCTTTCTGGAAGATCTATGATCAATAACGTTGATATCTGTCAACAACTTGGCTACATCACTGCCCCTAAAGGTATGATCCGTAAACTTGATAATGAAGTAAATAATATGCCTGATGAAAGAGTTCTTATCCTCTGAACATGAGCACAATGAGAAGAATTTGCTGCGCTTACTAGAATGTCTAGAGGTGAACATGCACAAGTAACACTCAAAAAATGAGATACTATCCTTTTGTCTTCATCTACAATCCCTGGAAATGAACTTGCTATCGATAAAATGCTCAATAGCTTGCTTTCTAAATGAGTAGATTTGATTACCAACAATGAAATGGATGTCCACACAAGTTGACATGGATACGCTGAAGATCATAAATTATTCCTCAGTCTCATCAAACCTGAATACTTCTTGCCAGCATTTGATTCTATGAAACATAGATATGCACATAAAAAACTTGCTTTGGATCTTGGTATTCCAGAAGAGAATATCATTATGCCTGTAGAAAATGGTTCTATCATCGAAATGTATGATGATGTCGTTTTGATCTGAGATCAAAAATTGAAATTGGATACTATCATGATTGATGGTAAATGACAATGACATATGTCTGGTGAATACGTTATCAAAGCTCGTCATATTATGGCGCAAAATGGAGTTGTTTCATTGATTTTCAAGATTGATACCAAGAGCAATGAACTCGTTGGAAATATCCAGATTGAATCTAGAGGTTTTGTTTATTCTAGTGAAGTAAAAACTATCCATACTCAAATTGTGGAATTTGCTAGAGCAAAATATAATGAAAATCAAAAAAAACGTATGGATATCAGAGATAATCTTAAAAAAATGAAAGAAGATCTTGGTGATTTCATCGAAAAAATTATTTGAAGAATTCCTATGCTTATGCCAATGTATGTCTATATTAATAGAGAAGCTCAAAATGGTGGTGATGTCACTCCAGATGAAGCTGTTGTAGGTATGACTTTGGAAGAACAAGGATATGATGACTAATAATATTCCAGAAATATAATAAAAACGCTCCGACATTGTTCGGGGCTTTTTATTGAAACGAGAAAACTTTTTGATATATAGAGTAAAATAAAAAATTAAAATATACATATATGGAAAATAAAATTTCCCATCTTCCTGTTTTAAAAATTAAAACTGGAAACTATTTCCCAGAAATTTCTAGATGGATGCTTGTATTCTGTCTGATAGGATTAATTCTTCATTTACTGGTCAATTCAATATTGTTTTTTGGGTATATATTTGTTTTAACCGGTATATTTGATCCTACTGTCGGTGTGTATTTGAATAAAATACCATTTAATCAAATTAGTGCCTGTATATCGCTAATCTTCTTTGTATTTCCGCTTATAGTATGTTGTATAAAGTCATTTAACCGTTTATGAAATGGGTACTCTATATTCTTACATCAGCCGTGTGTGTTTTCCACCGGCTTTTTTTATTTCAGAATCCCGATAAAAATTATCGAATAATTTCAATATCATAAAAATTTTCTATGGTTCAAACTTTTATTGTGTTTCAATTAAAATTGAAATAGCTTCGGGTATTCGTATAAGCTACATACTCTATCGCTTTTTTTAGTTTCTTATCATATTCAATGGCAAACAATTACAATCACACGCTGACATGGTCGACGACCAGAATTACTGTTTTAGAGTATTGTAATAAAAAATACTATTTCAATTATTATCCTCATTCTTTGAGAAGTCTTAATGAAGAAGTTTGGCTTACTGCGCTTTTGCTCAAAAATCTTAAGAGTACAGATATGCGAGTGGGTGAAAAGACTCATCATTTGTTGTCTGATTACTTAAGAGCGTTGAAAAAATGACCACAGGATGCAGAAGCTATCCAAGCACATAAAGACCGCGTTATTAACGAAATGAGAACAGAATTTGAAATCTCTAAAACAAGAGATTATACAGCCTATGATAGAGATCGTAAATTCTGACTTTCAGAACATTATTACGGAGAAAATATAGATGATAAACTCGAAGAAGCTATTCAAAAAGTTGTTCATAACCTTGATGTTTTCTTGGAAAGTGATCGAAATCAAAAAGTACAACATTATTTCACTACCGCAAAAACGGTCTATGTAGAAAATCCTAGAGAAAAGGATTTTGAGGGAATGAAATTGAATTTGTACACTATCCCAGAATTGAGAGCAGTGAATGTAATGGCAGCTCCCGACTTCGGTGTCGTTATCTCTGACAATAAATATCTCATTATTGATCGAAAGACAGGACAAGAAAAAATGGATTCTGATTGAGTTTCCGAACAGCTCAAGATCTATGCATTGAAAATGCTTTTGAAATCCAATATCAAGATCGAGAATGTCGAAATAGAGGCGTATGAAGTCTACCTTCCAAGTCTTCATCAAATTGGTGGTAAAATAGAAAAAGCTGATATTGATCATATTGTTGAAAAATTGAAAGAGGATGTGGAATATCAAAAACAATTTCTTGAAGATGGTGATATTATCAAAAATCAACCATTAGCTCCTAGTCATTTTGCGAGAACTAATAGCGCCAAAAAATGTGCAAGCTGTACATTTAGAAAAGTCTGTGAAGATTTGAAAGCATTTGAATAAAAATTACTGTATTTCATGAAAGGGCGGTTTTACACCGTCTTTTTTGTTATAAAAAAAGTCCATTTCAAAACGAAATGGACACATATGTTTATTTTATTATGTTCTCTTATTTATTTTTTAGTATCAGCGTGTATAGTATCTTCATGTATGCTGGTAATAATACCTCTCATTTCTTCTACCTGGGTTTCTCCATCACCATGAACTCTTTCGATGTATGGTCCCTTGATGGAAACAACTTCCCAAGATATCATCTCACCATAATTATGCATGACACATTTCAACTGAACAGTATCGTTCACTTTCGCCTTATCTTTATAAGGGAAGTCAATTGATTCAGCCTCTGTGTATCGTAACCAGTATTCTCCTCCTGGTGAATTAGCACCACCGTCACCCAAGTTATTCAATGCAAATTTTGGCCAGACGACTGTGATGTTCATCATCTTTTTTAGTTGTGGTTGTTGTACGTTGTTACAACCAGCAATAATGATTATAATCATTATTATAAAAATTTTATTTTTCATGTGTTTTATTTTTTCTTTTTATATTATTTTTTTATCAAAAGTCAATCTTTTGTTTTAAAATTATAATCCGAAAATCACAATTGACTATATCAACATAATAGTAATTTTACTTGACATTATATTCTAAATATTTATATACTTTCTCAGTGAAAGAATCCCCTCTTTCTGATTATGATCATTAAAAAATATGTACTAATAACTAATAATTAAATAAAATTTTTATGAGAGAATTTAAACTTTTTCCCGATCTTAAAAAGTATTCCTATGTATCCAGTACCCAACATATTGGATTGGATAACTTCTGCAAAATGATAGTGCAAGATTATTATCAACAAAAACGCTTTCCCGGCCAGGATAACATGATTGGTGAGATTATTTCATCTGGAGTCAATTTGTTATCAAGAATCTCTACTGACCCCAAGGAAATTATTGCCTTGCAGGATGCTGCCAAATTATTGATGCGCAACATCACCAAAAGCAAACGAACAAAACTTCCTCAAATGAATGATGCCACGTTTTATGGCGTAAGAAATAATCGTGACGGTATTGATACGGAAACACATAGGAATGCCTTGTTTACTTTCACAGACTTAAAACAAGTTGTCCCTGTCCTGCGACCGGCCACTAAAAAGTCTTTTGAAGAAGATAGCCTATCGATTATTGATGATCTCTATGAAATGGTCAAAAGACCGGTTGAAGTACATTATTCCTTTGATATCAAAATCAAACGGGAAGAAAAACAGACGTATTCTGTTGTTGTTGTAACCGACTTATCTCCCAACAAGGAAAATTCCATCTTCAAACCGTACAAAGGATACTCTAAATCCCATTTTTATACCAATAGATATCAACAAATAGAGTCTTTTTACGGCGATGAAGATACTCTTAATTTTCGTGATAGTTTCTGGGAAATGATAATTGGTAAATTCAACTTCAAGGATTTAGCAGTCGGTAGCAGTAAGAAATATACCATGACTGCTAAACTCTATTCTCATCGTGGAACATCGACGCTTAAGCTTGCCTATGCAAAAAATGATGTATATGTCGGACATTATCTAGATAAACATAAGAGAGGTAACTATAGCTTTACCAAGAAAAGAAAGACTCTAACCGATTCTCAGATATACAGTCTGATGAAGATATATCCTTCCGTATACTATAATCCGATCATCTTTCAAAGTCACGAGGTGACGGAAAGTGTTATCGAATTTGTTAGGCGCTTTTGTAGCAATCACACCCAGGAATTGTTTCAAATCGCATTGGCCGATTGGTTTACTAAAAGAACATATGTTTTCCCAGAGATACTTATGGAACCAAATGGCACATCTACACAATTTGTGGCTAGTGGCTTATTAAGTCCTACCCTGGTTGCTCAGAAGATTGCCGTGACACCAAATGATGTCAGGATAGATGCATATCATCTTGGGAGTATTATTACTGGAAGAAATGCTGGCGGTAAAACATCATTCATCGATATGATTGGTATCACCTTGCTGTTGGTGCAAAATGGTTGGCCGACATTATCAGAAAAGCCTGCCGTACTTAAGCCATTTCAGAAAATTCACCTCCATTATATCGAACCCAATGTTATATCCATTGGTAAAAGCCGATATTTGGATGAGCTTATACGCATCAAAGAATTACTTCCAAGACTCGTCATCGGTGATCTTATTTTATTTGATGAACCATTTACCGGTACGTCATACAAAGATGGAAAACGGCAACTCAAAAACATTCTCACAATCCTTGCAAAAACAGATTGTAAAGTACTGTGTACTACACATCTTTCTGCAATCATTCCTAATGTGAAAACTTTGCCTGGATACCATAACTTACATGTTGGACCCGATTATACCGTACAAGCAGGCGGGGATGCCTCTTCTCACGGTACTGAAATTGCCAATGCCCAAGGGTTATCCTTTGGTGGCATGAAGCAATTGGTAAAACATTTGTATAAGAAAAATGAGTAATTACCCTTCTCCAGTCCGCATATATCAGGACTGAGTATATAAGCTTGCTCCCTATATTTAGGGGGCAATTTTTTTGTTACAAAAAAAACTATGCGCAATTATAGTAACATGATAACATACTATTCTTTATTTTTATCTGGAGTGCCGAATGCATCTTCTTTAGTTTGGATACTCGTACCATAGCCATTTTCGAAAATAAGTAGATCTTCGGTAAATGTTATTGTTGTAAATTCTTTTCGAACTTTTTCATAACAAAGATTTGGCTTACTTTATAGCCATTTGTGCATTTCGAAGTAAAATTCAGCATTATTTAATGAAATGGGAAAATAAAAAAAACCAGAGTTTTTCTGGGTATATTTTAATAAATAATTACATTTAAAAAAAACTACATCGGAAACCCAATGTAGTATTACAATATTTTGTGTATTTTTTAGCTTTTGATGGGTTATTCTTATTTGGCAGGTTTAGGATCTGGATTCTTTATAAATGCTTTAGCGATCCCCAGAGGAATAAAATAACACATCAACAAACCTAATAAACTTACTGTCCATTTGACCATTTCTGGTTCATTCATGTCTATATTTTCCTTTGATAATTCGTTCAATTCTCCGATAATCCATACAATTGTGGTAACAACCATAACGGATTCCCAGGATAAATTCCAGGAATTTCTCAAGAAAAATGCAACGATACTTAGAACACAAGCGATCATAAATAATGGGCTTTGTAACGCTTCGATTGATAAATTTATAATATCCATACTATTATGTTTTATTTTTTTTTATTTTTTTTATTTATGATAATATCATATATATTTTATATAAAATGTCAATAGTATGTTTTTTTCTTATTTATTCCTGTATAAAATGAGGGAAAACTTTTATTTTTTCATTGTCTATGTTGTAGGATTTATGGACAATATCTTTCATGAAATTTGATGGTACTAGAAATGTGTCCATCCTTTTTTCTAACTGTTTTTTTATCAGTCGTAAAGAAAAATATTTTCCGATGATAGCTAATTTTTTCAATGGATTCTTAGTTGTATATGAACTGAGAAAATGCTTCAAAGTGAATGGTGTTTTTACTTGGTGTTCACTCGTTAACTGGCTTGGAAACGGATAAAAATATCCTAAATCATGGAACATCATCCATTTTTTTGCTGTACTATTTTTACTTGCTCGCATTGGTGCTCGCCCAAGATATCTCATGACACTGTTGTATCGGATGAGATCTGGTTGTATTTTTTTTATTTTTCTTTGTAATTTTATCGCTTCGTAAAAATTCCCCAATCCGGTAATAATTCCTAGATATTTTATACATTTACCCAATGTTCATGATGGTACTTTTCAACCACATAATTCTACTTCATACCCGTGTTGTTCTAGTAATTCTTTCACATCATTGATATACGTCTCTATCCCTCAAATTCTATTGATAAAATCTGATACTATGATTATTTTTTTGACTTCTTTCCCTGCGAGCGCGTGGAAACGAATGACTCGACTATCTTTGGTATAATTTTGAATTCAGAATTTAGAATCAGAAAGTTTAGAATCTAACATTACAGAATCTTTCTTTTCTACTAAGAATTTAATTAGATGGTGGAGCTTTTGACCCGTGGTGGTTCATTGTTGGTGGGTGAGATCTAGTTCGTTACTTATGAAATCCTTGAGTCCTCATTTGGCGTAGCCGATAGGTGGTAATCATAACTTTATTGCTGTCAATGCAGAAAGTCCAAATGTTTCCAGGCATTCTGATGGTATGAGACAATAATCGCAATTTTCTATATATCTTTTGATTGTTTCTAAGCTTTGTCGTCCGAAAAAATGAATATTTGTATTTTTGCTCGCTAATTCTTGTATCTTAGATTCTCTACTTCCTGAGCCAAATATAAATAGTTCAAATGGTAACTCTTTTCATTTGTACATCTCAATCATATCGATGATACCATCGATTCATTTTTCTTTTTCAAGTCTTCCAAAGTAGAGGAGTCATACCATCAATTACAAATTATGAATTAAGAATTATTTTATTGATATCCGATATCTTTCTTTTATTATTCATTTATTTTCATATTCGGAATCCCATACTCATCAATTTTTTATCATCGCTTTGGATGATCATATATTGTTTTTATCACAAGTAAGTAATACCTTTTCTAGTCATAATTGTTTACATTTTTCTAGTGCTAGTTTGAGTCATATAGTAGCATATCATTTTTTTCTTTCGCTTGGTGTTATTCCATATCCGATATTACCCCCATCAAATCTTAATTCTTCATTGAGTTCGTGGCGTATATGTACAGCTCATACTATTTTTTCTTCATCGTCGATAATAAAATATAATGTTGAATGTCCTGTGTGTTTCGGATTTTTTCCTTCTACATTGTTTTGTGTTCTTATGAGAAAATCTTCATAATTTTCTCATTCTTTGAGTCCTGCTGCTCCAGGGATAATTTTTTCTTCTTTATCAGTAAACTCTTGTATCATTTCGAGATAGCTTTTTTCATGTTTTTTTTCTGGAAATTCTAGTTTCATACGATAACGATACAAATTAAATATTTTTTATCTTTTGCTTCCATTCTTCTAAACTTAATTTCTGTCCGTCCAATACTTCTCAGCTATAAAGTTTTCGTAGTACGGAAAGTGCTGCACATTGCTCACATCTTGTTGATTTTCCAAACGTACATCCACCTTCTTCTTCTCGAAGTTTTATACAAAAATCTATTTCTTTTTTGACATCTTCTTTCATGGTATTGGTTTTTTATTAGATAAAATCTTTGTCTTTTCTGTTCTTCGTGCTTTGATATTTGCGTGATGTCCACTAATGAGAATTTTCGGAATTTTCATTCATAGAACTTCATCTGGTTTGGTATATTGTGGATATTCTAAATTGTTCATGTTTTGTTCGATATTATAACTTTCATCTTGTCGACTAGCTTCCTCTTTGATAACTCACGGGATGAGTCTGGTTATCGCTTCGATCATCACCATTGCTGGGATTTCACCGCCGAGCGTGATATAGTGTCAGAGAGAAATTTTTTGAAATTGTTTAGGATATTTTTTCTTCATATATTGTTCGAAACGATAGTCGATACCTTCGTATCTAGTGCATACGAAAATGATATGTTTTGCTGTACTTAGTGTGTGTGCATTCTTCTGTGTAAATACTTCTTTGCTTGGTGATGGTAATATAACTTTAAAACTTTTACTTTTTAACTTTTTTATAATTGATTCCACTGCATCAATCGCTGGTTTAGCTTTCATAAGTAATCCAGCTCCTCATCAGTAAATTGTGTCGTCTACTTGTTGATGTTTACCAGGACAAAATATTCTTGGATTGGTAAAAGTAAACGTAAGAATTTTTTTTTCTTGAGCTTTTTTGATGAGCGAAGTTTCGATGAAACTTTTGAATATGTCTGGGAAAATGCTGACTATATGAATATGCATAATATTTAGTGAAAAGTTAAGAGTGAAAAGTGAATAGTGTAGGTATTTGTTGTAATATGAACTATTGTAATTTACGATAGTTTGTAAGTATACAAATCATTCGTTATTAGTTTTTCGTTTTTCACTATTAGTTAATTTAGAATCATTTAGCAATATATTGTACCAATCTAATAATGACGTATGAGGATACTACGATGAGTAATCCTACTAGAGAACCAATTATTCCTTTTTTTGCATTTGCTGGATCTTTTCCTGAACTTGCTGCAAAGATAAACATAAGTCCAGAAACTATAAGTGCTATAGTTACCAATGTTCCAATGAAAAATGTGGCAGAAAGTACTATATCTTGAACGAAAAGACCTACGGATGTAGGATCGTCCGTATTTCTTACGCTTTTCCTGATTCCAAGCGTATCGTAGATATTGAGTTTACATTGTCCGTTGACGAGTGATTTTTCGTCACAGGTGATTCACATGACTGATTTATTTGATGTGGGTGTATTTGTTGTCGGATTGGGATTTGAACATGTTCATCCGCTTGCTGAATTATAAATTGTCCCTGTGTCTCAACAATTATCAAGATTTAATTGTTCTTGTGTTGTTAAAGCAAAAGAGAAACTGCTTCCTAAAAAAATCACAATCAAAAACGTACTAACTATTTTTTTCATTTTTTTGTATATGAAATAAATCAAAACCCCTCCATCCGCTTAGGCGGACACCTCCCCTTACCAAGGGAGACTATATGGAAGATATTTTCTTATCTATATATTTTCTCCTTGATTTTGCAAACTAAGATATTAACCTAAGTAGTATGAAATTACTCAAAGAATATATAAGAAAAACGCTTGCTCATAAGCATCTTGGCAGAGCGATGGTGGGTGCAGTAGCATTGAATACCGTAAGGACTATCTTGGAGATTCCAACGCTCGAATGATATGTCAGCTTCAATGTATTTTTTCTCAAAACAAACGATCAGGCTCTCAAGATAAAAATTTTTAAAGAAAAAAACCAAATATTACATGATGTAAATCTGGCTTTGGAGAAAATATGATATGCGACTAAAGTGCTTGAAATACGTATTAAGAACTAAATTTCTAATGTCATCTTGAATGTAATGAAAGATCTAGGTAAATACTATATTCTTCGATTTTGCTCAGAATGACAGTGGTTTAATTATTATTTTTTTTCATCTTCATCGTAGAATTTTTCATCCTTGAATTCTTTTTCAAAACTTTTGAATTCTTTGAGGTACATGGTTTCGAAGTCATCATATACTTTTTCCAAAAATTCAGGGAAGTTTTCTATTTTGGATTTAAGATAATCAGCTACTTCTGGAGTAACTCCTTCTTTTTCAAGAATATCCAAAAATCATTGTCCATCTTTTTCGTCAATTTTCCCTACGATATGTGTCATCACTCGATCATAGAGTACTGGTTTAGTTTCCTCTATCATCATCTCGAGTCCTTCGTCATCGATTTCAGGAACAACTTTGATAATCATCTGTTCGATGAATATGTCCGTATCAATCATGTTGTCTGTTTATTAATAAAATATTTATTGTCTAATACGTATGTATTTGTGGAAAAAAAACAAGATAAATTTTCTTTTATTTTTACTTGACATTTCTATACTAATATATATAACAATATCGTCATTAAGAAATCGCCTTCCTAATGATTAGGCAGAAACCGCCTAAACACCAATGGCTCATAATCGTAGAAAACAAAACAAAAAATTTAATATTTACAAGATGAAGACAAACAATTTAGTTAATGCTGAAAATTCAGCAGCAGATCTCAATCAGAAGAATTACACTCCTGAAAGCTGGGCCGCTTTACAAGCAGCTCTGAACTTACCGGAAACAAGTGAAGCAGAAGCTGATGAAAAGGCTGACACAATTCAATCCGCCATTAGCGAACTTGAACTTGTTGACGCTAAGGATCAGCCCAAGAAGAAAAAAGGATTCAATAAAAGCTGGCTTTTGCTGCTTGTGTTGTTACCTCTGGGCTACTGGTACTTCTTTACCGGTGGTACTTCCAAGGTTCTTGACCTGACTGTTGCTCCTATTACTGGTGAACCTGGATTGGTTACAAAAATTACTGTCAAAGCCAATTTCGAGAAAGGAATATTGGATTATGGTGATGGTACCGATTCACAAATGACCGGTAATGGTAATAAAACTATAAGCTATGGTCCCGTTGACCACGTCTATAGTGACACAGGAGTCTTTGTAATCACTGTTAAAGGTATTTGGGGCAAGGATTCAACTGTTAAGACCGTTGAAATCCATGTTACAACACCGACACCAGCAGATACAACTAAACCTGGAACAACACCTGGTACAACCCCTGGTACAACCCCTGGAACAACACCTGGTACAACCCCTGGTACAACACCCGGAACAACCCCTGGTACAACACCTGGAACAACACCTGGAACAACCCCTGGTACAACACCCGGAACAACCCCTGGTACAACACCTGGCACTATTACTCCTGGTACAACACCCGGCACTATTACTCCTGCCAAACCAAAACAGAAATTACCATTCCATTATTCGGTGATTATTGGTTCGGACACTACCCGGTTTCAAACCGGCGATACTACCACTATGGTATTTGATCAAAAGCCTACATTGATTACTGATTTTACCGGACAAACTGGTCCTCAGACCAAGTTCCAATCGGGAAATTCTAAATTCGATGTGAAAAAAGGTTATACTCTGATTCAGCGCCCTGATGGGAAATGGGTTATGAAGGGTGTCGGTGGCGATGAGCCGGCCGTTAAAGTTGGTAGGTACAAAGTTAAGTACTAACCAATTCAATCCATTATATTTACCGCCGTGAGAAGTTTTCTTTCTCACGGTTTTTTTTATTAAAAAAAATTATATACTCTAGCAGTATCTCATACATATATCTCTATTTTTTACTCTGTGATACAGACAAAAGATCATAAATCACCTACAGCGATATTGTCGTTGAAGGTTCAACAGTCCACATCTCCCATCATGATACATCCATGTGTCTGTAATCTGTCATTTATGTTTTGTGATTGTAATGCATTTGTCCTTGTTACTTGTGTTACTTCATCATATCCTTTGGGATATTGGCTGCCCGTAGGGTAGTATAATCGATGTATACCCATAGCATATTTATTGATATCATATGCATCATTGAAATTTGACTTTGTATCTACAGGAAGTAAGGTAAAAAAACGGCCTGGTCCATCAACCGCATGATAGTTTTTATCATCGTCTCTGATATCGTTGAGTCTGTATAATCATATCGGAGTTGTAGGATTTTTTGATCCTTCATATTTGGTATCTCCTTGTTGTGTCCCTGTGAGAATAGGGTATCTTTTTAATAAATGATGATCTGCTGTGAAAAGATATTGGTTCATATCTTTTTTGCTGACTATTACATATCCTACTGCATTGGTTGGATATTGTCCATTAAAAAATTTGTTGTGTGCGTCTTTAACGTCCTGTGGGATATCTGCATTATTCAAAATTTCATTATGATCAAGCATAAGAAATGGATCGGATAACTTATCCAATGTTGCTTTATTCATTTTACCTGTAGCACGATTGTTGGTAAATTCAGAATTTTCTTTCATACCAACATATTTTTGTATACCTAGAATATTTCATTGTATGATCATTTCCATGATAGTATTTTGTAGTGTTGCTGATTCTCTCATGTTTCATAAGGCCTCGGCAATGTCTTTATAACTTACTCCGTCTAATTTATCTTGAGGTATACAGTCGGGTAGAGATACATTTTTTTCTTCTCATTCAGATGGTTGTTTTACTTTTCCATTGTCTTTTCACTTATCTATTTGCCCTTGTGGTGGTATTTGTTTGTCATTTTTTTTTGTTACTTTCAAAATACCTCGTGTTCCTCCTGCGAGCATTATTGGAATCAATGCAATCGATAATCACTTTTTTATTTTATATAGTTTTTCTCATTTTTTTATCGTATGTATCTCGTCATTCAACCTTTTTGATTCTGTAATCAACTTATTTAATGTTACTACCATTTCACCTCTTGTATCTTCAAGAGTTTTGTTTTCTTTGGTAATCTTTTCTAGAGCATCTTTTTTCTCTAGGATTAATGCTTGTATTTCTTCATGAGAAGGTGTCATTTTCTTATACAGATATATAAAATATATTATTTATTTTCCTTATTGTTTTCGTCAGTATCTGTTTTTGATTTTTCGAGTTTTTCAATCTCTGCGATGAGATCATCTGCAGCTTGTTTTTTCCTTGTTATTTCTTCATCTGTTTCTGTTATTTTTGTATTTAATTTTTGTATTTCTTCTGTTAACGCTGCTTGTCTTTCTTCTATTTTCTGTATTGCTAATTTGTCTTTTTGGGGTTTGCTCTTTATCTTTTCTTTAAAGTCTGCTCGTTTTTGTTTTAAATTTGTTCGTTTTGAAGATTTTTTTCGTTTTTCTTCTGTTTCCTGTTCTTTATTTTTTTCTTTACTACCAAAAATATTTCTTAATATTTTTTCATGAAACTTTTCTGTTTTTCTTCTAACGGCAAAATTCTTTTTGTCTTTTTTATCATACCAAACATATCATTCTTTAAGACTGATTAAATTTTTAGTGTCCTTAGTTATTTTATTTTCCTCTATGTTTTCATATATTTCATCATACAAATCTGATCTTATTACAAAAACAAGTTGTTCTAAACTAATATATGGTACTTTCAGAAATTGTTCGAGAGAAATATTTTCTAATGTTATTGGTTCAGGTTGTTGTTCATTATTTTCTTTCTTTTCTTTTTCTGGTATGTTTTCTGTTTTTACTTCTGGTTCTTCTGGTTGTACTTCTGGTTTATTTACTTTTGGTTCTTCTGGTTTTTTTGTGTTCTTTTTTTGTTCTGTTTCTTCTAATTGTCTTTTAATTTTTGCTTTTTCTTCTTGTATTTTTTTTATTTTATTTTTTTGTGCTTGTATTTTTTCTTCTGTTGTCTTTATTCTTATTTTTTGTCGTATTTTTTTAAATAATGATGTTTTTTCTTCCTCTGTTTTAGGTTTTTCTATAACTACTGGTTTAACTACTGGTTCAACTACTGGTTCAACCACTGGTTTAACTACTGGTTCAACTACTGGTTCAACCACTGGTTCAACCACTGGTTCAGCTATTGGTTCTACCACTGGTTCGACTACTGGTTCTACCACTTGTTCTTTTTTTGGTATTACAAATTCACCTTTTGGTCCATTATGATCGTAGAGTTCTTTGATGAGATGGGGTACGATAAATTGCAGATTTCTTGCATGATCCATACTTTCATATTTCATAGTACTCATTTTTTCTGCTATTTGTTTTTTTTGGTTCATATCAGCATTTCCCAAAATATCAGCAATATCTTGCTTAAATTCATTAAGCTTTTTTTGCTTTCTTGAGAGCTCTTGGAGCTGTTGGACCTTACTTTCTATTGTATCCATGATAGTAGTTTATACCAATAAAAATTAATTATTACTGTTGGTAAATTGTGTGTCTTCTATACTTTCTCCTGATCTTCTTCTCGCTGGTCTACTTTCAGTTTGTGGTTTTACTTTGGGAGCTGGTGATCTTGTTTTTCTTTCTTGTTCACCTTTTCTTGGTTTTCATTCTTCGTCATATCTATCTGGTTCTTTGAATGTGTTCATATATCCAGGAATAGGTATCGGTATAGTATGTGCTGCTGTTGTTATTTCTTGTGAATATCACAAAGCTCATTGTGCCACTCTCTCTGCTGCATTATTATATGTTGCTGCAGTTATATCAAATACGCTTGGTGCATAGTGTGGTGTGATGATTATACTTGCTGCATTAGTACTATCGTTCAATGCTTTTGCTCATTGCTCTATTAATTCTACACATCTCATATTATGGAGTGCTGCATTGGCCTGTCCGGTAACACCTAACCATGGTTGTTTAGTTAATTCGCTCAATAAATTTGCTTTGGTTGTCGGGTTTATTCCCATTGCAGAAATCTCTTTGCTTACTTCAGCTACTTTAGTTGCATATTCTGCCGGAGTTAAATGTCCAGCTACTACATGTGTTATATCAGTACCTCATCCATACGGGAATGCAACGTTTTTGCCTGCTGTATCTCATGCATCAAAAAACGTTTTTGCAGGGTCATATATTCCATTTGATGTGCTGGATTCATGTCCACCAAGAACGAAGTTTTCTTTCACTGATGTTTTGTCTGATAGTGTTGTTGTGGATTCTTTTGTACTTGCTAAACTTGTAGCTAAATATGATAATCCAAATGCTACTCCTCATGCTTTGACTGCACCGAGTAATGCTTTTTCTGTCTGACGATGTTTAAATCTCTTTCGTGATTTTTGGTATCCGATTTGGTCTACCTCATCACCTGTTCCATTATTTATAAGATCCATTTCATTGTCATAATAGTTGTTTTGTCTGAGTATATCCAAATCTTGATTGAGTCTTATAGATCATGTAAGTACCAATCTGTAAATATTTTGATATTCTTTTTCTGCGACGTCTTTGTCTTTTGATCCCAAGAAATTTTGTCCAGTCTTTTTATGGAAGTCTAAACGTGCAAGTCATTCAGATATATATTTTTCTAATTCTTGTTGTTCTGCAGGAGTAAGTTGTGGTTTATTTAATAATCATTCCATTTTGGTTCCTAGAGTGTCTGAATTTTCTAATTGATCATGGGTTGTCATTACATAATCTCTAAATTGTCTTACATCTCTTGCTTTTTTACCAAGTCCGAAATAGTAGAGCATAAACCTACTTGCTGGATTCATCTGACTCATTTCGTTCATTAATCTATCGCGTTCTGCTGTGTTGTTCAAAAGATTTGTTGCTTGATTTCTCTGGTATCCTATATGTTCTTTGTTGTAATGTGCATATTTTTTGAACAATGTTTTGGCAAATGCCATTCCGCCTGCTCATCATGCAACTGCGAGCGGTCCTAGAGGAGCGAGGAGTATCGCTGGAGTGATCATTGCTCCAAGTTTTGTAATTCATCGAAGTGTTCAAAATGCATTTTTTACAAATGGATGTTTTTCCATCCACTTACCAAATCTACTCTTGTCTGATATTGGTTTATCTAACCGATTACCGATTTTGGTCATTATTCATCTTTCTTGTTTTACGTTATATGCTTCTTCACCTTTGACAAGAATTTGTACTTTGAGTTTCATTGTCTGTGCTGCTATCTGTGTCAAAGCTCAGTTATGTGCTTGGAGTCTTCTCAATTCTTGCATAGCAGTCGGATCATCAAGTCTGATCTTCATGGTTTTCAAAAATTCTGGATTTTTTTTGTAGGTATTGAAATATTTTATTATTCTCGCTCTTGAAAATGCATTAAATGTTGTATCTGCTTCTGTAGGATTTCTTGTTATGTGGTCTGCAATATCCCATGACATTTCTTGATGATCTCTAAATCCATTTAATTTTAATGTGATGTTAGAAGACATTTGTTGAATGTCATTACTTTTGATAATCTGTGCAAGTGGTTTTCGATTTGCATCTGTTGCTGTTGCTGGTCTTGTAGTATCAAGATTTCTTCTGATAATAGCGGTAAATTGTTGTTGGAAAAGTGTATCATTTATTCCTCTTTGTCGTGGTGGTAGTGTATTTCCATCACCGGTCATTTGTTTTGCTAGTACATCCAATGCTGCATATGTTCTTGGATAATTATTTTCATCTATGTTACCTACGTTTTTTATGGCTTCATTAAATTTATTTTCTTCTTCCATTTCGTGTCTATCTGCTCATTTTACAAGATTTTCATCTCGTTGCATACCCTTTTTCATATTCATATATTTGCGGGTATAATGATCTTTCATATATCATCTTCCCAAAAATAATACTGCTTTTGTTGGTCGTGATCGTGGTTTATATCGTGCAGTATTTTTATAAATTTTTCTCAATTTTTCTCCTGCTTGGCGTTCAGCGATAGCACGAGTAATTTGTGTTGTATCAGAAATAGTTGCCGTAAGTTCTACTGGACCCAGTTCTCCCTCTTCTTCTTCAATTGGTTCAGGAATAGGTGTAGGTATAATGATATCGTCATCTGGTATGTTTAAAAACTTCCAGAGTGATTCGTTGCTTACATAACTGATATAACTCTTGTTTCCATTTTCTACTACAAAATGATCTTTGTCGATATACTGATTAAATTCAGGTACTTGATTGGTTAGACATACCCATCCTTTTTCGTCTTTTTTTTGAAGTCTAATAATTTTACCATCAGGCATCGTAAGGTCTGTAGTTTCTCCTATCTTCATAGCTTCTAATTCTTTTTTCATTTTTCTCAATGCTTCTTTGGTTGCATCATCCAGTGTATTTACGGTCTGTTGTTGAGTATTTTCCAATGTTGGTACTCACGGTTGTGGTCATTCAGTAATTACTGGTTCATCTGCTTTGACTACGGGTTGTTGTATTTCATTATCATTAAGTGTTTCATATGCTCTTTCTGCTCTTTCTAATTCTTCGAGTTGTTTTTTTGTTCGTTTGATGATAAAATGTGATTCTTGTCCGTTGATCTTTTTTATGAGCTCTATTTTTTTATTATATTTGTCATTTTTATCTAATCTTTCAAATGACGCTTTTGCCTCTTCTTCAGCTGTTTTTCCATCAAACTGTTCTGTAGATGAAAACTCTATCATCTTGTTCTGATCCAAAATGATTTGTTCAGCAAGATCTCTGCACCATTCTATTTTTTTCTTTTTATAATCTGGATTAAGTACACCGAGTTTAATAATTTCTTTATATCTTTCTGTCATGTTTCTATATTTTTTTTCGTCTATCTTTATGTCTTTTTTTCAGAAAGATTCCGTCCAATCAATATCTCCGATTTTAAAATCTACGAAGCTATCAGTAAGCTTTTTTGTAACGGTATTTCTTTCTATGAGTTTTTGATCAAGTTTTAATCCCTTGATCATCTCTAATTTGAGATTTTCAAGCATCTGGTCTTTTTTGCTTTTGACCTGCTCTTGACCTGATATTAGTTCTAGATTTTTGTTGAGTGTAGTAGCCATTTTTTCGTAGGAATATATAAAGTATTATTTGAATACTTAATTATACTCCCGAGTACCTTTTTTGTCAAATTTTAGAGGACTTTTTTACTACAAAAAAACTGGCCCATTTAGCCAGTTTCTTTTCTACTTTCTATTATAGAATACTATTAATTTAGTAATGCTCTGGTAGATGAAATAATTCCCATCCTATTGTTCATTGTTTTAATCAATCTTCCCATGAGAAAAGGATTTTTAAATACTTCTCTTGTTTCGCTTTCATCACACATTCTTCTTGCTTCGGGAGGATTATTTACTACTCCATAATCTCTATGACTTAGTAGTCCTCGACGGATCATATTTGGATTAGCTTCTGCTTGTTCCGCATTTATATATCCAAGTTGACCATCAGAATCTAGAATATATGTTCTTCCCGTAATAGCATCTTTTACTCCGAAGTTTGTCCTTGCAATCTTACTATTTTCTCTCATTTTTTTGATCATTTCTTCATATATTTTTCCACAAATATCTCTTTCCATACCATCAAAACTACGGATTCCTCATTCTCTATGTCTGAGAAGTTTTCCTAGTGTCCTTGATGAAATTGGTTTTTTAAGACCAGCCATATTTAATGTAAATTTATTTTTTTTGAATTCAATACTAACGCTTTTCCCATTGGCTTGGGCTGTTGTAGAAAAATCAAACTTAGTTGTCGTACCCAGATTAATTAATTTCTTTATTGGACTGAGCCAAAATGATGTAGGAAGTGTCATTCTTGTTTCTCATCTTCTGAGTCCCATCCATCTTCTTTCGCTTGCTTGTCTATATTGGTAATGAAGTTCGTTCATAGCAAAATTGAAATGTCACATCATCCTATCTATACCCACCCTTAATCTTCTATTTTCGTTTCCTCTTGTAGAGTCGAAGGTATTGGTATTTTCAAAATATTGATGATCGAAAAGTACCGTAGTATTTCTCCTGTGTGTTCCTCATGCATTTGTGTGATCATCTTGTTGTTCCAATACAATGTTTTTACCATCCATCTTGATGACCATCATGTCGCCAGTTCCTGGATCGCGGTAGGTGAGACTGATGTCTTTTTTCTTGGCTACATCGATGAATCCTTTGATGAGATTATATACCACATGTGCTCTTACTTTACCATGTTGGATATCTTCACATTGGAGAATTTTTCTTACCATAGCCGCTGGATCTCCAGCCTTGAGTTTAATTTCTTTGTTTTTTTCTATTTTTATATTCACTAATATCTGTTGTTTTCCAGATACCTCCATATTCATATCATATTTCACTGGTTCTGGATTATTTAAGTCTTCTGGTCTATTATTAGTAGTAATATTTACCGTCTGATCTTTGATATCTAATTTAGAATCTTGTCCTGCGAAAAATCTCAAATAGTTTACATCGTTACGTCCTATTATTCCAAATCTTCTTCTATTTTCCATTTCATCTACTGCATCTATATCTCAGAGAATGTCTTGATGAACGTTAGTATCAACCTTTTGATGTTCTATATCTGTGAGAAAATCTGTTAACTGTTTTTTGAGATATGTGTTTCCTTCTAGATTTTCTGAAAATACTTCGTCAAATCTTCGTTCAAAATATTTTTTGATTTGATCTTCCAAATTATTGTGAATATATGCTCTATATGCTTCTGGATTTATGGTAAATTCTGGTTTATTTGATTCGTGATTATCTCATGTTATCCATTCCAAAAATGATAATGTTCCTGTATTAAAATTATTCATTCTTCTTAAATTTGCTGCTCGTCAGAACTGCGCTCCTGTCCTAGGATTACCAGCTGGTGTTCTATATGTATTACGAACATCTTGATAGAGCGTCTCTTTTTGTTCTGGAGTAAGTTTATTAAATTTTGGTCCATCAGCTTTTTCTAATCATCTATAGAATGCTTCTCTTTCAAGTCTTGCTATCAAGGTTGCATAGTTTGCATTCATGGAATTTACTATAGTATTTCCTCTTGTATTAATTGCATTTACTTCTGCTTGACGTGCTTGTTGATTGAAGATTGGTCTATTTATTGTTATGTTCAGTGTTTTGAAATGATCTAAATTTATCCCTGTCACAGGATCTTGTATTCTTATTCTTACATTTAATGCTAAATGTGCAGGAAATGTTACTCCTTCTAAAGGACTAATTTGTAAGTTATTTATGTGTAATTCGTTGATATTGTTTACATTTTGTATGTTTATTCCTTTTATTTTTACCGCTTTCCCTCCTACTATTTGTCCGTCTAATTCTTGACCGTTTCTTTGTAATTCTTCTCCTGCAGTGTTACAAATTGCATATTCTGAGCGATAGTTTGCTGGTAGATTATTATTGGGAATAAATATATTATTGAGATTAATTGCAGGAGTATTTCCTCCAAAATCAATATTGAATTGTCCTACTTCGCGTATAAACCCTTGTTGTCTTATAAGAAGCATTTGTTGTCCTATATCTATGAATTGTTTTATTTCGTCTGCTCTTGCATCAATAGTTCATGGTGTAAATCATAATTTTTCAAGACTTTCTTGTAATTTTTGGAGAGGAAGTAATTCATTTAGTGTGTCGATATTTTTTTGATATCTTTCACGGAGTTGTTGTATGGTATTTTCTAAATTATCAATTTCTTGTAATTCTTTGTCGACACCCTGCATATTTGTATTTATATTTGCAATTGTAGTGATATTAGCTGGGTTAATTACTGTATGTGTGATATTTAATCATATATTTTGCGGAATAGGTACTTGTTGTTGATTGAGTTTTCCTATTGCTGTTTGTAAGTTTACTGTTTCTGTTTGTAAATTTGTAGCAAAACCACTTTGATCTTGTAATTGAACTAAATCATTTGCTAATTTTTGTTCTGCGGCCATTAATTCATTTGAACATGTTGATATATTATTAGAATTTTGTGTGATTGTTTGATAAAGTGTTCCTGGGAGATTTGCTCCTTGATTTGTTAACATGGTTGCCAGGCTATTTCTTAATTTAAGAATTTTACCTTCAATATTTCCCTTTTGTTTATCTGATGCTGTTATAAGATTAGCTTCTTCTTGAGTTATACTTTCAAAAATAGAGCGCACACTTTTACATGCGGTTATTTGGGTGTTTGTTGTTCTCATCTGTGCATTGATTTGTGCTACTGTTTGTGTGTTATTTCCTCTATTTGTATTTATATCGTCGATTTTTTGTTGAATATTTCTTATATCTATCAAATTTTCGCGATTTTTGTTTAATTTTTCTCTTACTCTTGTTATTTGATTTGGTAAGGCATCTAGGTTTTTAATATTGGTATTTGTTATGGCATTTATTTCATCTTGAATGCTTTTCGCTGTATTTGTATTTGCTAGATTCACTACGGTGTTTGTAATATTAATTGTGTTTACTGGTATTGCTGTTTGATTGAGTTTATTTTTTATTGCAGGAATACGAATTGCAAAACTTGCAAGATTTCCTGTTTTTTCTAGCTCTACAAGAAATTCTTCATTCAAGACAATATTCGGTCTATTTTCAAATAATCCAAAAAGACGATCAGAAACCTTGTTTTGAATCTCTTGGGTATTTGATGTATTCAATGCCTCATTGAATCTCTGTACTTCCTGTAATAGGCTAGGATTGGTGACTGCCATTATTTTCTATAAAGAATAAATTTTTATTCTATGTCCATTATTTCATCACTCACCATATCTACTACGATATCAGAGAGCAGATCTTTGTACTCAGGAATTTTTGACTGCAAATATTCGTCGATAGCTGTCATATCTTTTTCGTTATCTTCCAAAAATTTAACATCTTCATCAGTCAATGTATATTCTACGGATTCTAAAATTTCGTCCATGATGGTGTCATATACGTCATCCTTTTCTATGTCAGGATTCAATTCTTTGAGTTGTTTGTATACATACTCAGTTGCTTGTTGAATGTTTTTAATGTTGTCCATGGAAATAAGAGTAAAAGATTAAAAGATTGTCCATTGTTTTTTATGCTGAAATAGCTGCGTTGCTTGGTGGAGTCATCTCGATTGTCTTGCCTTTAGCTGCGTTGCTTGGTGGGGTCATTTGGATTATTTTTCATTTTTCTGTTGCATTTTTTTCTGCATCGATAAATGGTCCTACTCGAACATTAGCTCTTTCTTTTGCATAGGTAGCTCCGTAGTAATTTATTCTATTTTTTATTGCATCAACTTTTGTTTTTTCGTCTGGACTAAGTTCACCAGCGTTTGGATTATCTAGTACTGCTGTTATTTCATTTCTACCTCTATTGAATCGTTCATGAAATTGTTGTGGATTCATTTGTAATCATATGTTTGATCATATTTTATGTAGCATTGTGCTTATGTTAATATCTGTATAACGTCAAAGTCTGTCTTTGTGAAATCCCATAACGAAATTTATTCCTTTTGTATGATCTTTTCAAATCTCATTCATTTTTTTGCCTAATGTATTAATTGTTTTTCTTCTTCTTATCGAACTTATTGAATTAAATCATACTGGTTTGTTGAATAATCCTTCTCTTTGTTTGTATCTTAAGAGTCTTACGGGTAATTTTTTGAGTTCCTCTTTTGAAAAATCTTTAAAATTATTTCCCACCTCACTAAAAAAATCTTTTTTAGCTTTTTCATATGCTTCCTTTTCTTTTTTGATTTCTTCTTTTACGTCTGCTATTTCTTTTTTTAGTTGTTCTTTTTCTGTTTCGTTGGCTTTTCCTAGGTCTTTTATTTTGTTGGTGTATCTATCGATAGTTTGCATTACTCTTGTTTTGGCTTTTTCTATTATAATTTCAGTATTTTCTTTTGCATTTTCTGGTTTGTCTTGTAATAAGTCTTTGAGATCACTCATCTTCATGGTTTGTCCTTGTTGTATTTCATTTCTTCTTTTTTCCATATCTTGTGTGTGTTGTGTAAGTTTTATTTGATCTTGAGTTGCTTGATCATTAATAATAAAGTTTGCAAAACTATTTGCTTTTTTGATTTGTTCTGGATCAGAAAAATAATCTTTCCCATCGTTGATATTCCATTGATCAATGATTTTACGAGCCAACTCTTCTCTGGAAGTTCCATTTTCGTATAATCCTGTGTATATCTGTGTGTTTTCTGGTAAGTTTAGTTCTTGCTCATTGCTTCGTAGTCCTTCTTTTTGAATAGTATCCAGTTGTCATTGGATAATTGGGTCTAATCAATCTTTCATAGTATTTGTGTAAATAAATAAATTTACTTACTATAATAGTACTCAGAAAAAATTATTTGTCAAAAAACCCCCCGCCTGGGCGGGGAGTATGGGCATTTATTACTTGCCTTTTCTTCTAAAATATGTTTAATATGTTATTGTTGGGTAAATTCTTGACTCATCTGTTTTTTTCTATACGAATTGGCAAATCTATGCGCTTCATCTCTAGCTTTTAAGAAAATTTTATCGGCTTGGTCAT
>JAPLUU010000001.1 GCA_026397515.1 candidate division SR1 bacterium
CCAGTGGAGCAAAATACAAGCATATGATGTATAACGTCTCTCGAGCAAGCCAAAAATCTGGCAAAAAGTTACAAAAAGCTATTGCACGATATGTTGATCTTATGAAAAAAGAAGAGAAAGCAGGTTCAGAAACTAAATGGATCTACAAGACTAGATTAAAAGCAAATGCAAGACTCAAAAGATATGGTGTCACTCAAGCTATGCTTGATGCTGCTTTAGCTAAAAAAGGAATTACCAAATAAATTTGAATGCTGAGTGTTAAATGCTAAATGTTAAATAAAAAGAATTTCTTTTACTTAACACTTAAAACTTAGAACTTAGCACAACATTTTAATTATATTTGTTTAATAGTATGACTAGATTAAAAACCAACGCAAAAAGAAAGCTTAATAAGGCATTATTTAGAGTTGAAAAAGTTGTTATCATGGATGTAAGAAGAAACCTTGAACAACAAAAAAAATGGAAAGCTAAAGTTATGAACAAAAAAGCTAAATAATTTTTTTTAATTATTGAATAGTATTCAAAAATGAATTTTGACAGACTCAAAGACTTCTACGATAAAAATGGAAGCAAAATCCTTGATATCAAACCAGGGATGCATATTGAAATCCACGAAAAAGATGTAGAAACAAATAGAATTTGGAGATTTAAATGTCTCGTGATAAAGGTTAAAAAACCTAGTCATGCTGACGGAACATTCACTGTTAGAGGAATGGTTGCTGGTGTGGAAGTAGAAAAAATTTATCCACTTTCATTCAACAATTTTGATAAAATCGTTCTCTTAGATGAATATCAAATCAGAAGAGCTAAACTTTACTACATCAGAGACAAAGTATGAAAGGATGCTAGATTCAAATCTAAAATCACTGCTGAAAAGAGAGATATTAATCTTCTCGACAAAGAAGCAGGTAAAGTAAAAGAAAATAAAGGAAAAAAGAAAAAATAATAATTAGACCTATTTGTACTAATATATTTATCATCTATCATTATGTAAAAAATGAAACTTACGGTAACATCTCGCCAAGATAAAAAAGCAAAAGATCTTAGAAAAGAAGGATTGATTCCTGGAATTGTCTATGGAAAACATCTTGCAACTCCGCTTACTGTGGCATGCAAAAAGAATGATCTTATTAAGAAATATAAAGAAGCTGGATACTCTACTCCACTTATGCTTAGTGGTGATGGTATAGACCAACTTGTCTTGATCCAAGATATTCAATTAGATCCTGTAACTGACATCCTTATTCATATCGACTTTTTAGCGGTTAATAAAGATGAAAAAGTTACTACAGAGATACCAGTTAAGATGATTGGTGAATCCGTAGTTGAAAAATTGGGAGAAGGAAAAATACAGCTTTTGAAAGACTTTATCGAAGTTGAAGCGTTTCCACAAGACTTACCCCATGATATTACTATCGATATATCAGTAATCAAAAATATCAACGATGTTATCGTTGTTGGAGACTTGAAATTCTCTGATAAAGTAGAAGTACTTGATGATCCAGAACAAGCAATCGTTACTGTTCTTATCATGAATGAAGAAGTAGAAGAAGCTCCTGTAGCTGCTGTTGAAGCAACTCCTGCTGCTGGTACTGCTGCTCCTGCTGCTGGTACAACACCTGCTGCACCTGCAAAAGATGACAAGAAAGAACAGAAAAAATAATTACGCTATATCAATATTAAGCATTTTATATTTTACACTCTATTACAATGGCAAGAGTATGTGATTTTACTGGAAGATGAACATGATCTGGAAATATGAGATCTCATTCTATGAGAGCAACCAAAAGATCTTTTAAAGTTAATCTTATCAATAAAAAAGTTAAACTTGAAGATGGTTCTCAACTCAAATTAAAAGTTAGTTCAAAAATATACAAGAAACTTAAAGGTTTCATCTAAAACCATGTACGACTTAGCACTATACGCTTAGTCGTTCCACATTTTGGTTACTTTTTGTTATGGGGTGGCCTTGCTAAAGCAAGGAGCTGCACAGCAGCTTAGCTCATCTAATTCACAATTCAAGTTGATAGTATACAGTAAATATATAATGTGCTTATGTTATGGGGTGGTAGCTCAGTCGGTAGAGCAATGGCCTTTTAAGCCAGTGGTCCAGGGTTCGATCCCCTGCCACCCTAACAAAAGCAACTCATAATAAAACAAATAGGAAAATATCTAGCAATGGATGTTTTTTTTATTTTATTTTCACAATCATGGAACAACGATGTGTATATATTTTACATGGAGATAGATATTATATCTGAAGTACAAATGATTTAGAAAGAAGATTAAAAGAACATAAACAATGAAAAACGCCTACAACTAAAAGAATCTGAGATTGGAAATTAATAAAAATAATCATGTGTACTAGTAGAATAGAAGCAAGGCAACTGGAAATAAAGATTAAAAAATCTTGTCATCCCGAAAGATATATTTAATTTACTCAGACTGTAAAGCAACCCTGCTAAAGCAGGGGTGGTCAGTTTGATTGAAGCAGGTCTACCAAAAAGTAATTAGTAATAAAACAAATAGAAAGTATCTGAGCAATCAGGTATTTTTTTGTTAGCACCCGGGTGAACATTTCCACCCGGGTGCATACGCATGGACATACACGAGTTTATCCAATCAAACTATGGATTAACATACCTACGAAATAGGTAACTACGATAACGAAAATTGCCATTACGACATGATCTCTAATGACTGGCCATGCTCCTCTCTTCTGAGATTTTGCTATAGTGAAGCTAAGATAGCCAAGCGCAAGTAAGCCCCGAATAGCATTTACTACTACTGCAGCAAATAAGTTATTGATAAGCAGCACTGGGATCATGAAGGTTAATGCAAAAAGAAATTTGGCGAGAAATGTAGCGATAGTAGATTCCCAAATTTGTCTTGGACTAGAAATATCACTTCATTCTTGTGATACGCGGATACCGAGGGCGTCCGACAATGCGTCTGCAATCGCGATAGTGAGGATACCGCCGATGACAGCCAGTTTGGAATGTGTTCCAGAAAGCAATCAGACCATTAGACCTAGCGTCGTGATAATGCCGGAGGTTATTCCGAAGTTTATTCAGACTTTGATAGATTTGTCGAGATGCATGTGACAAGATAATAAAGTAAATGCCAAGGTAATATAGGATTGGAGTAATTTTTCAAGTAAAAATCGCTCATCCACCCGGATGGAGTACAAAAAAAATCCGATGACAAAACCATGCCATCTATTAGCATTATTACTTAATTATTGTTATTGTTTTACTACTCTTCCTGCTCCACAAGGAGTTGTGATTATATATACTCCCTTTGGGAACGTAGATATATCAACAGGTATTTTTTTTATTCTTGTACTTGGAATTGCATCTCGCGAGTTTCTATTGTTGAACTACCGGAAAATAAGGTAATGCTAGCGGTGTGCGTACCGACTTGTGGTATTCGGATAGGTGTAGAAAGTATTTTTTTATCTACTGTTCGTTGGTAGTGCGAATAAAGGATATTTGTGGAAAATTCGAATTTGAGTCATTGTAAATCTGGAGAAAGTTTGGTATCAAGAGAAAAAATGGTCTGAGGTAATGGTTTGATAATATGGAGATAGGGTGCGACTTGTGCGTTTGCTTGTGGTGCGTACGATGGCGTCTCAGTATCTTTTTCTAGCATATAGACGATATTATTGAAGATATCACCAGCACCAGAGACGCCGCTTACTCACTTCATATTTGACCCATCTTTATTGCCTATTCGGATCGCTACGATATAATGATCAGTAAATCCTATGACTCGATTATCACTAAATTTTCTGGATGTTCAACTTTTGAGGAAGACATTTCTATCGGGAAAATCGAGATTGGAAAACAACGGAAATGATGGCATCTTATTATATCTGTTGGAAAGAATATCTACGACCATAGTGGTATATTTTTGATCGATAATAGTTTTGCAGGTCACCTGTTGTCAGGAAAAAATAGCGATATCACACAGTTCTCCTTGGTGTGCAAATATACCGTACGCTCTTGCCATCTCTCGTAAGCTTACTTCGCCGACTCATAAGGTAAGTGCGAGTCCATAATAGTCAGCTGATTGGGTTAATGATTCCAATCCTACCTTGTGATAAAAGTCTAAGAGTTTATCTACTCCTACTTGTTCGGCAATTTTGACTGCAGGGATATTGAGACTCTGAGCCAGCGCTTGCGCTATGGTTACGGGTCATTGATAATTCATACTAAAGTTTTGCGGTGTATACGAAAATCACAGCAAGGACTGAAACTGTACTGGCTCATCGATAATCGTGTCTGAAGGAAGCAATCATAAATCTTGAAATGCTAAAGCGTAGGTGAATGGTTTGACTGCTGATCACGGCTGGTTGATACTCAAGGTTGAATTTACTTGTCCAGCTTTGCCGTCATACGCCATACCTCCTAACATCACACGAAGTTCATTACTCTGTCTATCTATCACTAACACTCCATAATCAGACACATCTTTCCACAATAATTTGTAAATAGTCTGATCGGCTATGTTTTTTATTTCACGAGACATATTGTCATCGATCGTTGTATATACATTTGCTGGTAATAGTTTCTTTTGTTTCTCTGCTTGCTGCTGAACATAATCTCTCAGGTACGGCTGGGCAATACTGGTATCATTTTTTCGATGTAAGCTCTCAACATCTCCGGATAATGATTGCGCATCTTCCGAAGAAATATATTTTTCATGCTCCAAAGAAGAAATCAGATTCATATATCTTGTAGTGAAATTTCATGATTTTTTGAATGGATCATAACGTACGGGATTTTTCATAATAGTTATTAGTGCCAGTTGTTGAGACTGAGAAAGCTGAAATACTGATCTGCCAAAATATCGCTGTGCGGCAGTTTCGAAGCCATAATTCATATATCCTAATGGTAAGGTATTGAGATAATAGCTGAGTAATTGTTGTTTGGAATATCTTGCATCGAGTATGTATGCATATGTAAATTCTATAATTTTTCTTCGTCGTGTTCTCGGTGCATTGAGTCGTAATTGGTTTCTTGCAATCTGCGAAGTGATCGTAGATGCTCACTGAACGACGGCTTCTGATTTGATATTTTCAACCATTGCTCTGGTCAGTGCGACTAGATCTATGCCGTTATGTTGTCGGAAACGTTGGTCTTCTATCGCGATAATTGTAGTGACCAAAAACTGAGGATACATCTCTAATGCCAGCACCTGATGCCTATGAATTGCGTCGGGCAAAATCTCACCGACTACAGTATTGTTTCTATCATAGACTATAGTAGAGACAGGAATTTCTTTGAGATGAATAGGAAGAAGGTAAGGAATAGTTATCGACAAAAGTGATATGCTTGCTAGAATATAGAGCACACTAAACCCCTTTCGTTTCTTCTTTTTATGTACAGATATTTTCGGCATATAATTTTTTATATATCTATAAATTAATTTTTTTCTATCGCCTCGCCGGCTGGGCCCCTGCAGGACTGCAGGGCAAAAAACTCCTCCCCGCAGTTTTATTCAGAGCAAGCTTTCGATTACTCCTTCATTTTTATTAATTATTAATAGTCATCGATTATTCAGAGACCGTAAATTGTTGACCGAATGTTCTTCCAAAATTTTCTGGATGATAGAATTCAAAAATCATAGTTGGTCTGACAGCAAATATTCCTGCATGTGTAACTCTTACCAAAGACATAAGCGTATAGCTTCCTGGATTGAGATGCTCTACATAACAGAAATGTTTTTCAGTTCTAAATTCTTCTTTGTCACACGTGAATGTCTGGATAGTCAGTGGTGCTGACTGTTGTGTTGTCTCACCATTTGGATACCCATATCCAAATCCATACGGTTGTTGGTTTGCTTGTGATTGTATTTGGTTGGTATACGTACTCTCGGTAGAAAGATTTGGATTGATAAGTTCTGTACCTGCAGGAATGTAGGTGTCGATAGCTACCTGCTCTCTTGGTTCGCTGGTTACAAAAGTAATATTTGCAACTAAGACTTCACCAACCTTTGGAGCTTTTTCTTCTTTGAGATATTCAGTAATATCTTTTGGATATTTCAATGCGGTATAGCTAATCTTATTTTGTAGGTACTGTAATCGCTCAGCTGATTTTGCACGGAAAATATTCATATATGCTTCATAACTATAATATTTTTTTTGGATAACAAATCATTCATCTCTGGATGCAACATCTTGCGCAGGGAGGAAATAATTCATCGTAATATCATAATATGCAAGATCTTTGGAATCAGATTTTAGCGTTATTTTTGATTTGTGTGAAATCTTTGCTATATCAGTTTCTATACTCTTGATGACGAATGGATCATCTTTTGATAAGGTAATATCTGCAAACTTAGTAGATCAGATTGAAGTAGTGATCTTCATCGTTTTTGCTGATACTGGATGTACCGAAATGAAACGCGTCAGTGATTTGATGACGTCTATAGTTTCTTGTGTGGATCATCGTGATCCATTTTGTTTTTGTTCCGCTATCCATCTTTGGAGTGCATCGAAGATGACGGAATTCTTTGCCATGAATTCTGGTACGTAAGTACTTGCTTCTAAGAAGTAAGCCGTATTGAGAATAGTATCATAGCTTGAATATTTACCAATGTGCGCCGTCTTTGGTTCCATGACTAATTGATTTTTCAAGACAGCATTCAGTATCTCTGTCGCTTGTTTTGTCTGTCATAACTTTCCTAAAAGAACAGCTTTTTTAGTAAGTAGTATGACTGATGTTGTGTCTTTTATATACGGTGTAATAAGTTCCCGCATCTTCGAAGCGGAATTATCTGCTGGAGTAAAATCTATGATTGCAGAGATAGTTTCCATCCCTTGTTGTGCTCGTCATACACACATTGATTTTTCTTGGACACAGTGTTTTTGATTTGCGTAAAATTGTTGTTTGAGGTATGCAATAGCTTTGCTCGTAATCTTGTCTGAGACCGTGAATCCTATATCACGAAGTGCAGACAATGAAGTGATAATATAGTTGGTAAGCCATACTGAAGATTGTTGTGGAATCGTAGTATCATATCGGAACATGAATCCTCCGTCAGTATTTTGATATTTTTCTAGACTCGCAAGTTGTGATTTTATATATGCAGGTACCGCTATTTTTTTGTATCCATCAAATTGATCTACTCGCTGTGAAAAGAATATTTTATCGAGATTATATGCATCACCTTTTTTGGCAGAGACAAATAACTTCTTGATATATACGTGTGACATGAATGACGAAAACCTTTGTTCTAGGCAAGCGTACGCAGATTCTGATGTTCATGACAATCATTGTAATAATGAACCGAACAATGATTTGCTGTAGGTCAGTGACAAATATCCTTGGAGATTTTTGGGGATATCTAATTGTTCAACTGCTTGAGCACCACTGATATTTCCTACGGTGGTCACGGTTTCTTTGGTAGTATTTTGAATCACAGGAATATAAAGCTGAATCTCATCACGGACATCTGCGTCTGATGTCGTAGCGAGTAATTGTATTCTGCTCGCTCATTGTTGTGTATAAAGCAATGTACTTCACGTAACTATAGCCGTAATATTTATGCCCATTTCTCATTGTGCGGGGATAGTTATTTTTTGTGTAGGGTTGGAAATGTTTAGATATGTCCCTGACATGGTGAACGTAACACTTTGTTCTTTGTCGGTCTTATTGAAGATCACCGGATGGAAAATTATTTTGTCATTAATAGAAAGTAGGCTTGGTAAATTTGGATTGATCATCAATGGTAATGCCGTCTGGATAGTGTCTGTAGCGATACCTAGTTTGGTATCTTTGGTATTTACCAATCATTCGATTACTCGTGTCGTCAAATTATCTGGCAACGCATCAGCAGTTATAATTGCTTGTCATTGTGCATCTGTCGTAATGTCTGCATTTCGATATGCGGTATCTTTGAATATTCATCTTTTTTTTCTGCTGTTTCCTCATTTCAATGAACCACCATCTCATCATTTTGATCCATCAGTCGCATCTTTGATTTCTAGCTTATCGACTAAGGTATTGAGTGATAACCATGTATTCGTTCAGAGATATCTTTTCATATCATAGAAATATGCGAACGGATTTTTGACGGGATTTCCCTTGAGCGCCAAGAGACTTTGATCGACGATACTGAGACTAAGATCCGCTCCTACCACAGGAGCTTTGTTTGTATCCGTAACTTTGACCGTGATTTTTGGTGCGTCTCCGGGAAGATATAATTCTTTGTTGGTAGTTATCTCTACCTGTAATTTTTGTGGTAAAGTATTTACTTTGCTGATAGCCAATCATCTCTTGTAAACCGGCAATGGATTGTTTGCTTGCTGTCCGATAAGGAATACTCTCAGATAGATATTTGGATAATATTCTTTTTCTATCTTGAGTGAAAACTTGGTAGCATAGTCTTGTAGTGGTAGAGTAAGATATTTCAAGATACCATCATCTTTTTCTATCGCGATGAAGATCGTTCCTGTATTTATAGGAGATTGGATAGTATAGTTTGCCGTGTCTCCGATATTTACCATAGTTTTTTCTGCTATCACTTTGGTCACAGAATTATTTTCTGTCCTCCATAATAAAGGATCTTTTCCTGAGACATACACGGTCTGGCTAGATACAAAGGGAACGGTTCACTTTCCTTGATAGGATACGCTCACGAGATATTCTCCATCAGATTTTGGTTGTAATGTTTTTTCAATTAGTCATTTGGCATCGCTTGTTGCTTTCTCTGTGGATTCTGTCACTTGGTCGAGTGAATAGTCGTAATAAAATACGCCATCTATTCCTTGCTTTTTTATCGCTTTCCAATCTTGTTTGATCAGTTGTATAGTAACTTCTGTGTTTGCTTTTGGCTGAGCATCCCAGTCGAGCGTCACGGCGTTGAGAAGAATTCATTGATCTTTGCTGTTTCGATATGGTAGTTGAATACCCACATATCCATCAGTTGCATGAATAACTTTGGTCACGGTGGTGCTGACAGGTTTCTTGGTTGTAGGATCCTCTACTTGAAAAATAAATGAATATAATTTTTCTGCTGCATCTTTGTCGGTAGGATATTTGAGTGTATAATTTCCTGTAGGATTTATGATGAATGTTGAGTCTTGTGCGAACATTGGGGTATCCATATAGTTACATTCATTTCGATACATACAGTTTACATAATCATTTCCTTCACCAAATTGGAAGTCGCTATAGTCTTTGGCGTTGAAAAAATATTTTTGTGCGAGGAGCTGATAATTACCTTGTGCATTGGTTACTTTACCTCAGAAATAATATACCGGGTTGAGTGATATAGTCGCTGAGTCTCCTGCCATGATATCATTTATTCCTGAATCGATACTGATTTTGAATACTGGTTTTTTATATTCTTCTACAAAAAACATCGCATTGGTAAATATATCTTCTTGATTGTTTGTCTGGAATCTCATCGTATATCATCCGAGAAACATATCTTTGGGAATACTAAATGATCAGGTGAAATTACTATTTTTGTCGAGCTTAACTCCGAGCTTCATAATATCTTCGCCTATTTCGTTGCTGATGATAACGGTTCCTGCGGTTCTTTTGCTTGCTTTGAATCCATCGAAATTGAATGTCCTCAAGATACCTTTGTAATATACGGTGTCTCCTGGTTTGTAGATAGGTCTCTCGGTATACAAGTATAAGAAATCTTTTTCTGCGCTACCTTGTCCTGCGATATATCCAAAGTCATAATTTTGTGTAATATCTGTTTCACTTTCTATCATACCTCGATAGGTACTATTTGATGCAATAATGACATCAGCAGTATCGCTCAATTCGTAGGTTCATTTTTTACTGTCGTATTTCGCTGATAATGCTACGGGTGTGTATCCAGCATTGTCAAAACGATATCATTTGAATGACAATCCATTGACGGGTGTACCGTTGAATGTCGTAGCAAGAACGACATTTTTATTGGTACCTTGTTCGAGCATAAGGGAAAGATTTGCTCTTATGAAAATAGTCGAAAATCATCTCTTCTTCGCGATAGGATCATCAGTCTTTAAAGAACCAACCACACGGATGATAGGAGCTGTGATTGTTTTTCCTCCAAGATCTTTTTCTATATCTATACGCGTATTGGTGAGCAACCAGTTGTTGTTTTTTATCGTAATATCTTTGTCAAATGATTGTGTACAGCTAACTACTGATGCCACTTGATTACCACTTGCATCGTAGGTATTGGTAGTGCGTTTGCTCTGTAAATACTGCTCGACATCCATAGCACAGACAGAAATATTTGCGGTAGGTGTATTGATACTCTGAATATTTACGATAAGAGGGACGGTGCTTGGTATGGTGTTTTTGTCGGGATATCCCATGTAGAGAAATTTATCTTTGTCGTGCATCTTGCCGGTGACAAAAGTTTTGGTGATAGGAGCTAACGTAGTACCATAGATATCTTTTACGGTGAATTGTAAGGTATAGCTCGTAGAAGGATTGAGTCTTGTATTTACTGCATAAAGTACTTCATCTGCTTTTGGTTGAGGACAGAATCCATTGTCTGCAAGAAATTTGCTGACGTTATTTTTTGTCAGTTTAGAAAATTCATTCCAGAGTTCATCCGGCATAAATTGTTCTTGGCCTATAGATTGGATACGAGATTTTGGTGTGGTCGTAAGTAATGATTGATCGGTATTTCCATCGAGTACTGCGTTGTCGAGTTGGTTGTTGGTATACACACAGACTTTGGAATATGACAACATTTCTATTCTTGAAATTTTTAATGGTGCAGCTGTTTTGTACGAGCGAGATGCTACGACCGTTGTCCCATCTGGCGTATATTGTAATTCATAGGTTGCGTTATCAGCAAGTTTACCGGTAACTACTAGTCTGACCTTTTTTTTGGTAGTTTGCTCTTTTTCCACTCTTGTCTGTTCGTTATAGATCATCTCTGGTACGTAGGAAAGCGTCGCTGGAACGGCTACCCCGTCTTTTACCAGACGAATAGTTTTGGAAGAAAGGTCAGTAATAGTTTCTTGAAACATCATATCGAATGCTATATTTTTGAGAGGAAGCAATGCGGCAGAACTTGCCTGAGTGAAATAAATGTCGCTCAAATTTTGATATCCATATCCTTGGGTCTGCCCATAATTTTGGCCTCATTCGTTGTATCGATAATTTTCAAATCATGGTTTTCCGTCATTGGTCACTACTTTCATAAGCATGACATCGCCTAGCGCATCTAGCGTCGTATAGGTAAGTCCGCTTAAGGTAGTTGGGAGATTTCCCTCTTGTGTGTCTAGCGGTGAACTTAACGTAAAGGTATATTTAGTAAGATATTTTCGTACTCCTCCTTGTGGTTGGATGATATATGCACCTGACATCGCATCTTGCGTTACTTTTACAGGAACCTTTTGAGATGTCTGCGTATCGGTAACGATAAGATATTTTTGGAGCTGACCGTCTTGTACAGGAAAATTAAATATCAGCTGGATTCATTCACGTAATGATTCCTTTTGTGAAATTCCTCGTTGCAATAATGGGGTAGAAAATGTTCACGTATATATTTTTTTGTCTCATTGTACGGTAGCGGTATATTGGGTTGCTGGTTTCCATTGGGTAGGAGTAAATTCAATCGTCTGCGTAGATATCCATCTACAGGTACCCTGTGCTGCTGGAGCGATGGTGATAGGGCATGCTACTTGTTGATCTAGGTTGGTCAATGCCACCATAGGTTTGGCAAAAGATACCAACACGGTTTGATCAAGATTATCTATTGCACCCGATGGGAAAAACAGTGTAACGGCTTTATTGCCGGAAAGCGAGGTATCGAATGTCCCGAGTGAGACATCTGATCCTGGTGATCATAGTAATCATGGGTTGAGGACAAAAAATGCTCAAATACCGAGTCATACAAAAATAACAAGAGAAAATAGCATAATCAGTTTCTTTTTGTGTCCCATTGCCTGCAGGTAATAGATAAAATATACTCTTCTAGTATCTATTCTTATGGAGGAAAAAAACAATGATATTTGTGCACCCGGGTGCAAACTTTGTTTTTTGGTTGAAATACGGTCTGAATACAGTACATAAGAGTATTGAAAAACCAGTATTTTTTTTGT
Organism: candidate division SR1 bacterium; assembly: GCA_026397515.1. Lineage (GTDB taxonomy): Bacteria > Patescibacteriota > Gracilibacteria > Absconditabacterales > Absconditicoccaceae > CAJBLF01. The sequence goes on from JAPLUU010000001.1 coordinate 12,074, forward strand.
ATTTACTTACTCTTATATATACATGAAACAACTAGTAATTGTAGAGTCTCCAGCCAAATCTGCGACTATCAAGAAATTCCTTGGAGAAGGATTTGAAGTAAAGGCATCATTTGGACATGTAGTAGATCTTCCACAAAAAGAACTTGGGGTGGATGTTAAGAATAATTTCGAACCAAAATACCAAATTTCTCCCGACAAGACCAAGGTCGTAAGTGAGCTGAAAGCATTAGCTAAAAAGGCTGACAAAGTCTGGATCGCTACCGATGAAGACCGCGAGGGGGAAGCTATTGGACGACATGTAGCGAATGCGCTATGATTGGATATCAAAAAAACTGCAAGGATCGTATTTCATGAAATCACCAAAGAAGCGATTGATCACGCCGTAAAGAATCCAAGAACGATAGATATGAATTTGGTAGATGCTCAACAAGCAAGAAGAGTCCTCGATAGATTGGTAGGATTTGAGTTGTCACCAGTCCTTTGGAAAAAAATAAAAATGGGATTGAGTGCAGGAAGAGTACAATCCGTCGCCGTAAGGTTGATCGTCGAAAGAGAAAGAGAAATCCAGAAATTTGAATCAGCGAGTTTTTTTAAGGTGATAGGAAATTTTGTCTGAGATGCTAAGAAAGAATTTAAAGCTGAATTAAATAAAGATCTTATCAATGTCGATGAAGCGAAGAAATTCCTCGAATCATGCAAAGATGCAAAATATACGATAGAAAACGTAGAAGTAAAACCAGGAAAAAAATCTCCTTCTGCGCCGTTTACGACGTCTACCCTTCAACAAGAAGCGAGTAGAAAATTGTGATTCTCCGTAGCGAGAACGATGCAGGTAGCCCAGAAATTATATGAATGAGGATTCATAACCTACATGAGAACTGATTCCGTAAATATGTCCGACTTCGCACTCAAAGCCGCTCAAGATGAGATCACCAAAAGATATGGAAAAGACTATGCTAACCCGACGAAATATGTTACTAAGTCTAAAGGTTCGCAAGAAGCACATGAATGTATCAGACCAGCACATATGGAAAACAATATGGCCGGAGGTGATGCTAGTGAAAAAAAGTTGTATGAATTGATCTGGAAGAGAACTATCGCTTCCCAGATGGCACCTGCTGAAGTAGAAAAAACAAAAGCTACTATAAGTATATCTACGAATAACAAGTTCAATTTCATCGCGAGTGGTGAAGTCGTAAAGTTTGATTGATTTTTGAAAGTCTACTTTGAATCTAAGGATGAAGAAGAAAGCGACGAAGATCAGGAAGGAATGTTGCCGAAGTTAAGCAAAGGAGAAATATTGACGATGCAACAAATATTGGCGGGAGAAAGATTCAAAAATCACCCACCAAGATACACAGAAGCATCATTGGTTAAGAAGCTTGAAGAGCTTGGAATCGGACGTCCATCAACCTACGCACCGACAATTTCTACCGTACAAAAAAGATGATATGTCGTCAAAGAAGATAGAAATGGTAACGAAAGAAGTTATCAAGAAATGGTATTAAGACTAGGAGTAATTACGTCTGAAATCAAAAAGCAAAATACCGGAGCTGAAAAACAAAAGCTCTTCCCGACAGATATCTGAATGGTCGTAAATGATTTCTTAGTAGCGAATTTCAAAGATATTTTGGATTATAATTTCACAGCAAGCGTAGAAGAAGAGTTTGATGAAGTCGCTGAAGGAAAAATCAAATGGCCAGATATGATGAAGAAATTCTACATACCGTTTCATGCAGAAGTCGCTAAGACGATCGAGTTTGCTGAAAAACAGTCATGAGAAAAAGAGCTCGGAATCGATCCTAATACCGGGAAAAAAGTCGTTGCAAGAATCGGAAGATTCGGTCCTATGGTACAAGTAGGAACTGCTCAAGATACGGATAGTAAACCTAAATTTGCTTCGCTCAGACCAGGACAAAATATTGAATCGCTTACCTTGGAAGATGCCTTGGCATTATTCGCATTACCGAGAATCATCGGACACTACGAAGGTGAATGAGTAACGGCTGCCGTAGGAAAATTTGGTCCCTATCTGAAATATAAAACGTTCTTCGTGTCTATTCCGAAAACACTTGATCCATATACTATTACTATGGAAGATGCGACACCATTGATTGAGAAAAAAATCGACACAGAAAAAAATAAATACATCAATACGTTCGATAATAAAGGAGTAAAGATAGAAGTTTTGAATTGATTATATGGTGCATACATCAAGTCTGATGGAAACAATTACAAGATCCCAAAAGGAGGTAAAGACGCAAGTGATCTTACTATGAAAGATTGTCTAGATATTATGGCAAGCGGTCCAAAGCCTAAATTTGGAGCTAAAAAAGAAGCGCCAGCTAAGGCGGAAGCTAAAAAACCAGCTAAAAAAGCACCAGCTAAAAAACCAGCTGCAAAAAAAGTAGCTGCAAAAAAGGCAGCTAAGAAATAGTTTTATATGCCTAATCACCATATATGGAACTTTCTGTCATTACCGGTATTGTAGGTTCAATCGTCTTGCTTATCTGAGCTGCGTGGCCTATAGAGAAAATCAAAGAACCAACGAAATCAATCAAAAACTGGTTGTTTGGAATCGGGTCATTTATCATGCTCATCTATGCAATACTCGGGTATTTGGCTGGAGGACCAGTGTTCTATATCGTATTGGAACTTGTTGTCATGTTGGCAGTAGCGCTTATGTTCTTGGGAACTAAAGATCGTATGAATACCGCACTCATTAGCGTAGCAGGAATATTATTAATTTTACGATCATGGATAGTGTTTCAAGGTCCTAGTATGATCTTGTTTATTGTAGCATTTGTAGTCTTGTCACTTGGATACGCATACAAAATGAATACCATCCGCAGATTTCTTTTTCTCGCTATCGGAGGCGCATTAATAGCACTTTCTAGTTACCTCGGAGCAAGTTGGATCTTCTTCCGATTGAATGTTTTCTTCTCATTATTTTCACTTATCTACGCTATCAAAATTTCTTTCAATACTAAAAAACTTGCAGCTAAAATTACACAAGTTGCACCAGCAAAAAAAGTTATCAAGAAAAAACCAGTAGCAACAAAAACTACAAAGAAAAAATAAATTTATCTTTTTAGCTTATTGCTATGCGTGATTATTATGGTGAATCAGTACCAGAAAGAGAATTGTCTGACCCTGAAACGAGAGAAGATCTGGATTCATTATATGATGAAATTTCCACGACACCACCATTGGAAGACGATGGAACTACAGAGAATGAAAATAGTTAACTAGCAAATCCCCCTCCCCACAATTTAGTAATTTACCCCACCCCAACCCTCCCCATTGCATGGAGAGGGGGCAGTAAAAAAATCCCTCTCTACGTAGTGGAGAGGGGAAGGGGGGTGAGGTAACTAAATACATATTTTATCTCGTTACTCCGTGATTTTGTTGTATATCCGATACGAACATCTCTCTGATTCGCACCCAAGTTTTCGTGTCTATAAGATTCGCCCAAGCGAACAAATTTTGCAATATGTACTCCATGAAAATCTCGTTAAGATAAGTGATGAATCCAGAGAATATCCCAAATATACGCATTACTTTATGTTGGATGAAAGCAGATTTTCGTTTTTTAGATTTGATGTATTTCAGAAGTTCGAAAAAAAATTCACCTACCAAGATCTCAAAGATATCATAGAAGAAAAGTGCCAAGCGACCAAGAAACATCATGATGTAGATGGAGAAAGGATTATGGTCTACGTCGATAATATCCATGCCGATGGTGAAGAAAAAAAACATGTCATCGGGGAAAGCGGCGAAATATTTTTCAGATTATATATTGTATATTTGAATAAGAAAACGATGAATATCATGAATTCTACGTATGGAAATATTTTTAGTATAAAAAATATCAACATCCTTCCCCAGTCATTTCACACCCTCCTCTTCTTGAGAAATAATTTGAAAAAAGATAATTTTGTCCTGCTCTATATCACGGAAAATTCGTGTAAAGCGATCAAGATCCAAAACGGATTTTATCATAGCGTAGAGACATTGAATTTATGAATGAGTGCACTGAAACAGATGTACAAAGATAACGGTATCGTTCAATATCGATACAAGACCTATGATTTCATCGAGTCGAATCCCCTAGCGAGAGGTCTAGTAAAAGAGACTTTGCAATTTTATTCTGAACTCTTTTGTAAACGATTTAAAGAAAAAAATCTTATCTGAACGGACGTCATCGTCATTTCTCCTATCACGAAAAACGTACACTTCATCGAGACATTCAACGAAGAATATAAAAAAATGACGAACAATTATGTCGTCCCATTCCATCATTCTGAGATGTTGAATACCTTTGGAAAAATTCGAGAACCGGATGATATGGATGCAATTATCTTGATGAACCGTGATGAAAAAATAAGAAACACTCTCCTGCCTGATAGCGAGAAGAGTGCTTCTAATGAAGTAGAGATGTAGTACTCTGTCATATTAATTTAGTTGCTTTGTTTGAGTATCTCAGCGACTACTTTTTCAAGATTATTATTTGCATCTATGATTATTGCACCTTTTTTACACATATCATTTTCTCGTTCTTCTTTCCAACTAAACACCCATTTCTGAACTTCGGGAGTACGTCCGAAATCATTTGATGTACGGGTAGTCAATCTTTCACTAAGTATTTTTTCGTTGGCTTTCAATAGAAACACTTTATCAAACAAAGGAAGTAATTCATCGATATTTGATGCAATTCAACAGTAAAACGCAATTTTTTGTGGGTTATCGTCAATAAGTTTCTGTAACTTATTTTTATCACATATCCAACGATGCTGTTTGACCCATTCTTGATTGTCGTTATCAAAAGTATCAGATATTTTTCATGTTTCTTTGTGAACCATAGCAAATAAACCATATCATTCTTCAATGCCATGTGAACTATATCCAAGTCTTTTGAGTTCATCGCTTACAGCCGATTTACCAGATCCGGCGACTCATGTTATACATATTGAGGTTTTCATATTTTATTACGATTAGTATATAAAGTTATAGATTTATATTCATCATATTTCCACTTTCGTATTTACGTAATCATCTGTAAAACACGAACGTTCATAATCATCCGAAGAAGATCGTTGCTCAGAGTAAGAGCAATATTTTTCGTAAAGTAAACTCAGAGGAAACGATATCATACGGCAAATACGCTACGAAAAATACTGGTATGATCGTCATAAACATGACTTTGAAAATCATGCCTTTGAATATCCCTGACGGATAGTGACTTGGTCAGAGAATCGCCTCAAAAATTCCTCTACTGAGTTCTCTCGAACTTCCTATCCAAAAAGCTAATGATTCGAAAGCTACCATGAATCAGGCGAAAACGATTCCTGCACAGATCGAGACAAATATAACCTTTAGCACAAATATCACGGTCAGATTTTTGATGAGGAATAATAATCATATTCCATACAGTAAATCACCTATCGCTGTAATACTCAATCCTCATACCAATATTCTGAGCAAAATATTTTTAGGCAGAAGGAGATGTGCGTCTAACGAACCATTCATTACCATCTCTCCGATTTTGCGTGACCCATATAAACAAATATGCATAAAACTAAATCATCAGAGAATGACCACGAGAAGTCTTATATATCATTGGAAATCCATACCACCTATGGTCCCGAATTTACTGAAAAAGAAATAGAACAATACCAACATGATAGCATCATTTATGATCATGGATACTACCTGAATCAAAAAAGATACTCTATAGGCCAAAGCAGAAAGAATATTGAGTTTTCGGATATGAAATAATAGTTTGAACATAACGCTATGATAGTGATATAAACAATAATAATTTTGAATTTTAAAATATTAATTCTGAATTCTATCTATCCTCCGTTTATAGTAAGTTTTCTTTTTGCTTGAGCGTAAATAAAATGACAGACACCTATGAGTATAATTATCCGAAATGCTTGCATCACAGCATAGTACAAAAAAGTATGCATACTAAATTTAGTAAATATTAATCACGCAGTATATCATGCATATGCAAACGGTGAAGCGAATGCTATCGTCTGCAAAAACATCGGCATGAATGGAATAGGAAGAATATTTCCTCACAAAACCATATCCATTTTTGCATAGAGCAATCTAAATGAATCTGCATCTTCTGTATAAAACGCAAGTAACCCTATCATAAAATATCAGAAAAAGTTGACGATCATACCTCCAAATAAAAGCAATGATCAGCCCAGAACACCTCATAGAGAAAACGGGATAGATCATAAAATAAGGTATCATAGTCCCAATCATATACCCAAAGAGATAATGAGATTATAGATTGATTTGGAAAATGATTCGAAAAATTTGTACCAGATATAGTTGATAGGATTGAGTAAATAAATTGCTATCTTTCCTGTCTTGATATCTAGATTAACTTCTTCTGTTATTCTATTTTTGGCTACAACGACCGCTTGTACAAATATCAGTGCTCGTGTCACTTGTGCTAATGTATACCCATTAATATTCGCTCCTGGATTGATAGTATAAATCGCCTTGTAAAAAAATATTATTACTATCAGCCTCAAGATATAAATGATATTGATACCTACGAGATCATGGATATATACGGTATAATTTTTGTACGCGATAGACAGCACACCTCGATATTGTCTGAGTGTTTTGTTCATTGGTAATACTACTAATAAAACTCTTTGATAATTTCTTCGATAGTGGGATCTTTGATTTCGATATCGTCTACATCGTAATTTCCTGTTATCGTTTCGAATGTCTTCTGAAGGTTTTCTTTGGTATTGGGGATTTCAAATTCTATATAGTCGAGTTCTTTTTTTATAATGTTCATAAAATCCAATGCTTTAAACTCTGAACTATTTGCAATTTTTACCTTGATGATTTTTTTCTTGATATATTGTTTTCTCAGATCGACGATACTTCCATCGTAGCAAATCTTTCCATGATTGATGATAATAACTCTATCACAGACTTGCTCGATATCTCATAAATCATGCGAGGTCAAAAATATTGTTGTTCACTCGAGATCATGGATCTCATTTATTGTTTCCCTGAGTTTCTGTTTAGCAATCATATCTAATCCTATGGTTGGTTCATCGAGGAAAATAATCTCTGGCGAGTGAATCAATGATGAAACTATTTCACATCTCATCCTCTGTCCAAGAGAAAGTTTTCTCACTGGATTATTTATCATATGTCTAATTTCAAATTTATCTACCAGATAATCTAATCTTTTTTCCAATTGTTTATTTGGGATATCAAAAAGCTTCCCCATCAATTTAAACGTATCTATAGCCGTCAAATGATATCGTAATCTTGATGTCTGACCAAATACTGCACCGATCTTATAGACCAGTTTATTTCTTTGTGTTGCAGGATCGAGTCCAAGTACATTGATATGTCCGGATGTCGGATGTAAGATACCTGTGAGCATCTTGATAGTAGTAGATTTCCCTGCACCATTAGGTCACAGAAAAGCAATCTTTTCGCCCTTCTTTACGGAAAAATTTATGGAAGCTACCGCTTCAGATTCTTTGAATTCAGGACGAAATATCGCTTTGATTCTATTTCGAAATCACTGCTTTTTTATTTCAAGTTTGAATATTTTCCTAAGGTCTTTGACCTCGATACTATTATGCATGGGTAATAGTTAGTAAGTAAATTTATTTAGCTAATTTCATGATGATAAAATCTATTCCATTTTCTATCGCTCGTTTGATCGTATAGATAAGTTTTTGAGGAATATCTTTTATGATGATTTCAAATCAGAGTTGTTTGTAATAATGTTCCAATGGTTTTCTTGTTGCAAGAAAAATATCATTATTTCATCTCTTGTCGGCGATGAGTTCTTGAGCCAAAATAAGTCAAAGTTTTTGTCCTCTATGAGATTCATCTACCCACAGAGATCATAATTCTCGTTCTTGAAATCCTATCTTGAATAGTCTTCAAAATGCGATAATTTTTTTCCCCTCTCTTATTCGATAAAAATCTTTCTGTTTGATTTTGTAGCGTCCTACATCATGCTTTTCCATAAACAGTTTCATCTTCTTGTATTCGAGTAATGAAATCTTTTTATCGATATGGAGTCATTGGGGTAATGATAGCTGCATGTGATAGATAATTGATAAATACTTATTTTTTGATAGATACAATTTCACCATTATTAGCTTTCTGTAATGCTTTTGTGGAAATTTTTACCAGTGAATTTTCAGAACCCCCACCTGAGTATATATATTCCTTTTCCATTACCCTTGGATCAATCAAAAATTTTGCATCATATCCAAAGGATGGTGTTCAACCACAAGGATAGCCTGTCTTTTGTAAAATTTCGTCAGGACTTGCAAATCTCGGTCTTTCACTATTCAATGCTTTTCAGACTTTTGTCGTACTGACTTTGTCTTCGCCTTTTATGATAGCGACAATAAGATTATCATTTACATCAAACATACAAATATTTTTTACAAAATCATCTATTTGCTCGTTGGTAGCTTGCATAGCTTCTTCAACCGAATGACATGATTGAACAAAACTGATATGTTGGGCTTGAATATTGTTGGCCTGTAAAAACTTTTTTAATTTTTCTTCGTATATGACTTCCATGATAATAAATAAAATGTAAAATTATTTTTTGTAGATTCTATATTCTACGGATTCAAAACTTGATGATTTATCAAATTTTCGTTCAGTGAATATCTTTGCATTTCATTGTTCATCGAGCTGTAATTCTCCACCTAAAGATTTAGCGATTTTATTAGTAGCGACATTTTCTACATGCGCCCTATAAATAATATACTCAAATTTTTTGTGTGCTTCTAATCGTTTGATTAAACCAGCAATCATTTCTTTTCCATATCCCTTTCCTCGTGCTGACTCTTTGAGTCGTAATCCAATTTCTGGTGTAGAAGTATTGAGGTCCATCAATCAGCAAGTTCAGATAAAATCTCCTGCATCATCCGTCACGATAAAATTTATATTTTCTCATTTTTTGTAGGTCTCTTTACTCTTTTTAATCCATTCCTCTTCTTGTTCAATATTTTTTGGTGTAGGAACTCTAAGATATTTGGTTACTTCATCAGTCAATTCCTTGAAAATTTCTTGGATATATTTTCTACTCAATAATTCTCGTTGTAATTTCTCAGTAGTCAAATGTATGTTTTCTTGTGTTCTATTTTTCATGGTACTATAATTACTGATAAAATGATTGGCGTCCAAACGAAGGGACGCGTCATTTTATCGTCCTTTCGTTTATTCGCTTTCGGTCATATATTCTCCTTCAAAAATTTTTTCTATTTTCATCTTTTTCTTCAAAAAATAATATTTATTTATTGATTGAATTATATGTAGTTGCCAAAATGAATAAACATTCAATTGGCAAACTATGATTGAAGAATATATAGATTCCCGATCCAATACTTCCTCATTATTTATCGGAATTATTTGGTTGGGAATCTATAAAGCCTCAAGACTGAATGTCTCGAAGTTTTTTATATGTTCCGTTTTCTTTAGCCAAAAGTTCTTTATGGCTTCATTTTTCTATGATCTGTCATTTGTCCATGACAACTATTTTATCCATTTTCATGATGGTCGAAAGTCTATGGGCAATGACGATAGTTGTTTTATTTTTCATAACTTCATCCATCGCTTCTTGGATAAGTTGTTCTGACTGTGAATCTAATGAAGAGGTTGCTTCATCGAGTACGAGGATTCTTTTATTTTCAAGGATCGCTCTTGCGATAGCTACTCTCTGTCTTTCTCATCCAGATAGTTTTATTCATCTTTCTCCTACAAGGGTTTCATATCCATGTTTCATTTTGGTGATGAACTCGTGACATCTTGCCATCTTTGCAGCAGCGATGATTTCTTCTTCCGTCGCATCAGGGTCACCGTAGGCGATATTTTCTTTGATAGTTCTATGGAATAATACTGTATCTTGAGGTACCATAGAAAGATTTCCTCTCAATGAATCTTGTGTCACTTGTCAGATATCTTGTCCATCGACGAAGATATTTCCTCATTGAATATCGAAGAATCTGAAGAGTAATTTTACGAGTGTTGTCTTTCCTGATCATGATTGACCAACGATTGCAACTTTTTCTCCTGGTTTGATGTCAAGGTTGAGACCATTGAAGATTGGTTTACCATCAACATAGCCAAATTGGACATTGGTAAATTCTACTCTCCCTGCATCGACATGTAATTGTGCAATAGTATGGTCGACTATCTCATGTGGAGCATCAAGGATTTCTAGCATCTCTGCTGATTCACCGATAGCTTTATTCATCTGTTTGAATATTTGTCTGACATTGAAAAGTTGTTCAAATACTTTGAAGATATATACTTGGATCAAAATAATCACTCATGCAGATATTGTTCCATTACCTCGCGCTTTGATAGCTAGATAGATAGCGCCTATTTCAAAGACGAAAATAAGGACTGTGCTTCCAAAAAACATCCATTCTGCTCTCATCCATTTTACGCTTAAGAGATGTTCTCGTTCTTTTATGACCTTATCAAATCTACTAATTTCTCTCGGTACGGAAGCAAAAGTAAGTATATTAAAATTATTAGTAATCGTATCAGCAAGTTCTCCTGTGGTCTTAGAATCTTGGATATTTGATCTGATCTCGTACGATGTATTTCGTCTGAAAAATAAATATTGGAATACTCCGAATATGAGTATAAATAGCATAAATACGAGTCCTATTGTTATATCTTTTTGCCCAACCACGATAACAATAAATGGAAGGAATATAATCAACCTGACGATATTGAAGACAAAATTGTCTACAACGTTTTCATATGATCATGCTAACTTATTTATTTTCTTTACGAGTGCACCAGAAAAGTTGTTGGTGAAAAATTTGTAAGAATGTCTGTTGATATATGCAAAACATTGCTGGAATATTCTTCTCATTACTTTAGGTTCTAAACTCACCATACCAAATCATACCATTCTCCATCATCCGATAGAAACAATTTCTATAATCGCCATGATCCACAATATTCAGAGTAAGACTGGTACTAATTCTGTTCTACTCGCGGTGCTTGTCTGGACGATATCAATGATTTTTGTATAATAGATCGGTAAAATTAAGCTCGCTAATGAAGCGATAATCATTCATAAGATCGCACTAATAAATGGCCATTTTCTGCCCATTGTCTGTTTCCAAAAATACGAAATCACTCTTCGTGTACCTACTGTCTGTGGTTTCTTTTTCTGCTGGTGTTCGTTTCACATGGTAATGTGTAAATATATAAAATGATTTTTATTAATAAATAATAAAAAGCTACGGATTGTTTTCATTTTCCGTAGCTTGATATCTCATCTATATTTACTGTGTCATCGTAAAATATGTCTCCGATAGGTATCAAGCCGCGGCGTCTGGTCCAAAAATAGTCATCACGTATAAACAAAGAGTACTCATCGTTTTCGGAGAAAAATTAAAGCTTACACTCTTCTATACGAACAAGTAGACATTTTGTGACAAATAAACTTATCTTAAAAAATAGAAAATAGAAATTTTAAAATTATATTAGTGGTTTACCGGTCATCTCTTTGGGTATGCTAATGCCCATAAGTTTCAATACGGTCGGAGCGATATCATACAATCATCATTGAGCTTTGGTAGGTATAACCTGGCCATTTTTGATATATCGGAAAGGAACGAAATTGAGTGAGTGCGCAGTATTTGGATGTTCTGTCGTTCACATCTCTTCACAGTTTCCGTGATCCGCAGTGATGAGTAAATCATACTCGTTCTTCTTACAAAAGTCTATAATACTTTGAACTATAGTTCCGAGTTTTTTCATGGCTTTGATTGTTGCAGGAATAATTCCTGTATGTCCAACGATATCACCATTTGCAAAATTGATAACAGAAAAATCAAAATCTTTGGCATTATTTATAAATGCACTATAAATTTCATCTGCAGACATTTCAGGGTCAAGATCAAAGGTTGCGACTTTGTGTGAAGGAACGAGAATATCTTTTTCTCTATCATAGACGATCTGTTGATCTCCGTTGAAAAATTTGGTTACATGTGCATATTTTTCTGTCTCTGCGATATGGAGCTGTCTGAGTTCGTGTTCTGCAAGCACCTCACCTAGTGTATTTTTGATATCCATAGGTTTGATAAAAAGATGTCCATCGTATTCATTATAATATTTTGTCATCGTAACGAGATAAATATCTGTAAGTTTTTTGGTCATAAAATGTTTGTCTCGCATCGAATATTGTTCAGCAGTTTTTCTATTCATAGAGACCATGATAGCTTGAGTCAACTCTCTTCCTCTATCTGATCTGAAATTGAGATGAAATATTGCATCTCCGTTTTCTATCTGATCACCTCGAGTAAAACTCACGGGTTTGATAAATTCGTCGGTGATTCATTGTTCGTATTGTTTTGCAATATATTCGCTTGGTGTATCGCTCGTCTGCAATTGACCAAACACAATTTCATCATATGATTTCTGGATTCTTTCTCGGTTATTATCTCTATCCATACCGAAATATCTTCACGCTAAGCTTGAAATCTTCACGTTAGGAAATTTTTTGAGGAAGACGATAAAGTCATTCATCAATACCAATCATGATTGAGGATCCAAGTCTCTTCCATCAGTAAATAAGTGTAAAGAGACGGTGATATCTTTGGGGATAAGTGGTAATATATTTTTGAGATGCGTATCTATCGCATGTACACCTCCTGGTCCAAAGAGTTGAATGATATGTAATATAGAATCATTCTTTCTGCAATGCGCTATAGCAGCTTTCAATTCGGGTAATTTTGCAAAACTTCCGTTGGTAAACATAGTATCGATCTCTACAAGAAATTGTTGTATAACCCTTCCTGTACCTATCGTCATGTGTCCCACTTCAGAACTTCCTATTTGTCCTGCAGGAAGTCCCACAGATTTTCCTGAGGCATCGAGTTTGGTTGTCAGTTTTTTGAATAAGGAATCAAAGGTCGGAGATTTTGCCAACGTGATAGCATTTTCTTTTGCGGTTTTCTGATTTATTCAAAATCCGTCGAGGATAATCAGGGCGAGTTTTTTCATGGCAAAAAGGAACCAGATAAATAGTCAATAAGAAAGTATAGTCTTTATCTATGTTTTTTCAATATCAAATATTTTTTATCCCGTCATTATTTTTGTTCTTTTTTTCTTTTAAAAGATATTGCTTTTTACTCTAAAATATGTATAGTATGTCTAAATAAAAACAAAAACAAGACATGAACTTTAAAAAAAATGTAACCGGGCTCCAGATGTTATTTGGGCTTGGCATAGGGAAGGAATACTTACAATCAGGAAAAATTAGCTTTAGTGAAAACATAGGGATCCAGGATATCATACAGGAGAACCAACAAATCGGAGGTAATCTTTATGTCCTCATCGCTAGGATTATCGAAAAAGCTATTGCATCCAAAGAAGGTAAAATGGCTATTGCCATAACCGCAGAAGATCTTTTCACTTTACAATCTTTGGCTAGTGTCCCCCCTGAACGTATGATATCGTTTGATGTTGTTCCTAATGGAAATATTGTCGCCGACATTGCATTTCGCAATAAAGAAATCACATGCGATATTGCCATTACCTCGAGCAACGAAGAACTATTTCCCAGTATGGATGCCTCATTTGGCTTCAAACTTGGAAGTACGAGCTGGATTGATATGATCAAATATCAGATCTACAAACCCAAGCTCAAAAAAATCATCACCAAATACCGTATCAAACAGGTGATGGACAAATGGCTTCCTCAGGAAGATCTCTCAAATTTTAATGCACTCCTTCCTACGGAGCAAGATGCTATACGCCAAAGAATCGAAAATGCGTATATACTTGCTTACAAAGAAACGGAAGCTAAAATGAACGAACTTGATATCGACGAAGTCGTAAACAAATTCAAGTCAACCCTGGAAGATGTATTGAAATCTGCAAACACGGAAGAACAGTTTATCATCACCCTTGTTATATCTATTGACAATGGTGTTCTCCAGCTTACTGCTGAGTACAAAAAAATAGAAGAATAACGCACCACTCTTCTACAATATAATGTTCCTGATATTTCAGGAACATTTTTTTATTTAAAAAAAATCCGGGAAATATCCCGAATTTCTATTCAATTATTCTTTTTCTTGTGTAATGATTCTTCCATGATTTTTTGTACATGTTCATGTAAGAATTTTATTCCCAATGGTGTTTTCTTTTCTATCCTGGAAAGCATATCCTTAGGAGAATAATTTCTCTTGCCAAACATGATTATTTTCTCACCAAAAAGTACTTTATCTTTTTCGTAGAAGCGAGAAATATCTGTCTTAATGTCGTTTAGAAATAATTCTATTTCATGCTGACTTTCTAATGACAATGCTCCCAATGATCTTGTTTGACTGATAGGAATATGTTTCCAAGAACGAGATACTGCACAGGTTAAAACTGGATTCTTCGTGCGATGCAGTATAAAGTATTTAGGAAACACCTCAGGTGAGTCTACATTCCATCCTAACTTTTTCCAATATTTTTTTCTGTATTGAGTTGGAGTATGACTCCACATATAGGTCCATACAAAAACAAAAGGAAAAGCAAAGGTAGAAAGTTTTTTGGCAGTAACATATCTCATTATAACCATCCAAACAGTAATCTTTTTTTCGGATTTTTTTACTCGTATATGCTTCGTTGTATTTGCCAAGACAACGTAATAGAGATATACGATTACTCCTGGAATACTGCAGAAAAATAACGAGATAATGTTTTTTTCTAAGCCCAAATCATAATAATGTACGATAAGATATCCTACCACTACCGATAGGGCCAGAAAAATAATAAATGTCAGATGGAAAATCTTTTTGCCGAAAAATGGTAGAATTAATATGCCTCCAGCAAAGACATTGAATGTGAATATCCATCCAAGAATATATCCAAATTCTTTGGGTTCTGTAAGAGATACATACTCATAACCTTGCCCAAAAACTGAGAATACACTCATCATTATAGCTATTAACACTAGTGTTTTTTTCATATATGTGTGTTTTATTTTTTATTTTTTTATAAATAATTTATATATATTTTATATATAAAGTCAATAGAAATAAAAAAAGCCCTGACACATACGTCAGGGACTTTACTCATGTATTGAGAATGATTTAAGCAAGCTGAGCAACAAGGTTTTTCACCTTCTGTTCAAATTCTGCATTGTTACCCATTCTGTCTGAAAATTCATTTTCGATATCGTCGAAATCAAACGAACAGTCATCAATTTCTATCAAAGATAATTTGATTTTGATCAACTTTTCATCGGATAAATCTTCTACCGAACCTTCTTTTTCATTATTGGTTAAATTCTTTACTGAGATGCCTTTGGCCATTTTCTTTATCTTGTCGATAAATTTCTGGTCATCGATCCGGCTATTGAATTCATCCTTGATAGTGTCGTTACCATCGTCCAAAAGATACTGGCCGATGATATAGTTGTCCGGCATATCAGTGATGATTGACTCAACATCGTCTCTTTCCAATAATGCAGTCATTTCTTTGCTTTTTCCTCTTTCCACGATACTTGCTACTTCTGATTCTGTGATATTTTCCCAGCGAGCAATAGCTTCACTCATATCATCGGATTCACACATTTTTGCAAATGCTAAGGTCCTCAATGTATCGTTATCACTCATTTCATCTTCAATGAATTTGATCATATCATAATCAGCATCATTGGAAAACGATTCGGAATCGTTAGGATTAACTCTGAAACCAAGCAATTCTTTGGCTGACAAATCAGCAATGATTTTTTTGAAAGCATTTTCGTCATCGAACTGATAACTTTCTTTAACCCCATCAGAGGCATCAGGATAAATCAGTTCTAAACGAATTTTAATAGCTACTTCTTCCGGGAGATTTGTAATAACATCTTCTGAATCTTCTCTTCCCAGCAATGCATTGATTTCTGCATCAATTCCTCTGTCCATAATTTTTGCTACCTCTGATTCTGCGACATTTTCCCAGCGAGCGATAGCTTCACTCATGTTATCAGATTGACACATCTTTGCGAATGCTAAATCCCTCAATGTATCATTGTCACCCATATCATCTTCGATGAATTTGATCATATCATAATCAGCATCATTGGAAAACGATTCGGAATCGTTAGGATTAACTCTGAAACCAAGCAATTCTTTGGCTGACAAATCAGCAATGATTTTTTTGAAAGCATTTTCGTCATCGAACTGATAATTATCTTTTACCGTTTCACAGGCATCAGGATAGATCAATTCTAAACGGATCTTGATAGCTACTTCTTCCGGGAGATTTGTAATAATATCTTCCGAATCTTCTCTGCCAAATAATGCATTGATTTGTAATTCATCCTTATTGTCCATAATGATTTTCACTTCATCTTCTGAAACATCTTCCCAGCGGGCGATAGCATCACAAAAATGTTTGGATGTACGCATCTTATCAAATGCTGTCTTACGAAGTGGCTCATCATTTACAGAATGATCTTCAAACAGTTTAATGATATCATGATTACCATCTCCACGGTCATCGTATCCGAGCAATTCTTCGGCTGATAATTCAGCTATGATCTGCTGGTACGTTGTCACAGGTATGTTTTCAAAATCATAATTTTCATTAACCTGATCTTCATAATCACATTCCACAAGCTGCAGAGCAACTTTGACTGCATAAAGAGGAGGGAAAATAGCTACAACATCACTAGCTTCCAATTTTTCGAACAACGCAGAAATCTCTTCTTTGTAATTACGTTCAAATATCTGTCGAATTTCATCTTCACTAAGATCATCTACACCAGTAATCATACTGATCACGTTGGCGCTGCCAGCAAGTATTTTGGTAAATGCTTTTTGACGCAGAGCTGTTTCGTTAGGATGATGTTCTTCCAAATAATGTATGATATTGGTATCTGTCGAATCGTAATAGGAAATCTTCACTTCGTTTTCTGGTGTAGATTTTTTAAAGTCCACGAATGAACTTTCAAAATTTTCTCCTGAGTCGAGTGGTTTCATACGATAACCAAGCAA
The DNA here is from genome assembly GCA_026397515.1 of candidate division SR1 bacterium. Lineage (GTDB taxonomy): Bacteria > Patescibacteriota > Gracilibacteria > Absconditabacterales > Absconditicoccaceae > CAJBLF01. The sequence goes on from JAPLUU010000001.1 coordinate 29,101, forward strand.
TTCATAAGCAGGTACCCGATCAATAGTCGTTGAGACTGTTTCCTTACGGATGTTGCCAAAACCGAAAATCATCAGTGGATTTTTGTTAATCAAGCGCTCAAGGAGCGAAGATGACATAGTCCATGAGGTGCTATTGGTGTAAGTTTCCATAAAAAATTCCTGTAAACTCTCACTACCATCATCAAGGATTTTGAACATTTCATTGTCTGCGAGTCTTTGTTCAGTAATCTTTTGATGAAGTTCCCAGACCGTAACAGCAAAGAAAGGTGTTGGAAGTTGTTGTGCGATATATTGCACTTCAGCACTATCCAAACGAATACTAGCATTTCTCCTGACATCCTCAATACCCCACACTTCGTTTTGTATGATTGTTTTGAGTGTATCAGCTTCTGCATCTAATTCTTTTCTTCTTTGTTCTTTTCGTTCTGCGTCACGAGGAGATTCTCTTTTTGGTGGCCCAGCGATATTCTGTTGTACAGACTGTTGTACAGGAGTTGGTGTGTAAGAAAACTGTTGTTGTTCAGGGACTTGATGCTGATGAGGAACAAAAGATTTGAAGAGCCCCAAAAGAGCTGCTACAATTATTAATATTCCTATCACAATCATACCTACCCCCAAATACAACGCAGTAGGTTCGTTACTGAAGAAAAATAGTCCTCCAGCGAGCATGCATAATATCCCAATTAATGAGATTGTACCTTTTTTCATTTTATTTGTTTTTAATTATTACTATTTTTTGGTGTAAAAAAAGGGCCCTCGATCAATATGAAAGAGGGCCCAAATTGGGATGTTCGATTGAGTGTTCCTCTTCGAACTACCGATTATTTCTTCTCGGTATCAGAATCACTGGTCATGATTTTTTTCGTGTCAATCCCCAACTTGTTGAAGAGACCGTTTACATCAAGACCAGATGCCTGCATGGCAGTGAAGAACTGCATTACCATCTGCGGTGCAGTCTGACCAAACTTGGTCAGCGCAGTACCACCATTGGCTCCACCTCCACCGAAATCAACGATAGAAATCTTGTCAATGCTTTCAAACGGTTTAGCAGCAGCTTCCATAACACCGGCGAATTTTTCGATAGCAGAAGGAAGAACTCTTTCAACAACATCCAGGATCTGGAGCAGTTTACCGGCATCATCCAATTGCTTGTAAGCTTCAGCCTTTTTGAGCAAACCTTCGGCTTCGGCAAGGAGGATAGCTTTTTTACCATTGGCTTCAGCAAGTAATTTTGCTTCCATAACTGCGGCTTCAGCAAGACCTTTGGCCTTGTTACCTTCAGCTTCAGCAAGCAATTTTGCTTTGTTAGCAGCAGCAGCTCCTTCTCCTTCTTTTGTTACTTTCTGTTTTTCACCCTCGGCGATCATGGTTGCAGCTTTCTGCTTACCTTCAGCATCAATAATTGCTGACTGTTGAATTCCTTCAGCATTGATAATTGAAGCTTTCTTTTGGGCTTCGGCCGGTTTGATTTTGGATGAAATCAGTTCTTTTTCTGTTCTCAACGCGATTGATTCAGCAACTTCTGCTGCTTTATCAGCTTCTACTTTGAGAACTTCCTGTTCAGCAACAACAACTCCTTGACGGGCAGTAGCAGTAGCAAGTGGACCTGCCTGGTCGGCTGCTGCTTCCTGTTTGGAAACTTCAGCTCTGAAATTAGCCTTTTGAACATCACGATCTTTGTCGGATTGAAAGGTAATTACAGAATTTTCATTTGCTTTAACGGCAGCTTCCTGTTGTGCGGTGGTTGTCTGGATTTTACTTTCTTTGTCTGCAGTAGCTTTACCAATTTCGGCATCACGAACAACTTCCGCTGTACGTTTTTTACCTAATTGTTCAATATACCCTTTGTCGTCGGATACTTTGGTGATAGTCAGTAAGTCGATACCAAATCCCATTTTTTTGAGATCGGCTGCTGCTTCAGACAAAATTGACTGATTAAGCTTACTTCTGTCTCCCACTAAATCTTCGACGGTCATGGTACCTGCAATGGCACGTAAGTGACCTTCCAAATTCTTGTAAGCCACATCCTGAATAGCACGTTGATCCATACCCAAAAACCTTTCAGCAGCAGCCATAAGCGAGGCTTCATCTGACATGATTTTTACGTTGGCAACTCCCTGAAGGTTTACCGGAACACCGTCTTTATTAGGCGCCCCCTGAACATCCAGATTGATACTGTACACATTAAGGTCGAGCCAGGTAATGCTTTCCAAAATTGGAATTTTGAATTTGGCACCGCCGGTTACAACTTTAAAGCCAGTTTCAGAACCATCTGCTTTTTTACTTTTACGGCCGTAGAATATGGCCACTTTGTTGGGTGGAACCTTAATGTAGTTCCGTGCAATAAAACTGATTAAACCGATCACTACGATCGCGATCACGAGGACAACGCCCCCAATTAAAAATACTGAATTCATGTTGTTTTTTTTAAAAATTATTATTACTATTTTGTTTGTAGTGTTGATTCGAATTTTCGGTTCAACAATCAAGACCGAGGTGAGAGTTGATTTATGGTTTCAGTTCAACAATCAAGACTGATGTTGTTACTTCCTTGACAACGACCTGGGTACCTAATGGCACAGCAGTGTTGTCTACGGTTTTGGCAGCAAAGTACTTACGTTGTGATTTCACCTCCAGGGATACTTCACCAGGATTACCGCCAGCAGGAATTGCTGTAGTAACCATAGCTGATTTTCCTATGAGATCTTCATCGACAATGTGTGAACTTGCCTGCTGTTTGAATGTCTGTTTCATGAGCCACCATGCTAATAATCCAGCAATAAGACCAGCAATGAAGCCGATACCACTACTAATAATCATAGATAATTCATAATTCCGACACAACGCACCAATAGCACCGAAGACGGTCATAAATGTCACAAGGACTCTGAAGCTGAAGAAACTAGGACCATCATCGTGGTCTGAGTCTCCGCCATGATCGGCACCAGCATCATGGTCAAAGTGAAAGTCATGATCACCAAATCCGCCAAAGATGGAGAACAACAAGAGTATTACTCCCACCAACATACAGATTAAAAAGAATGTCATGTGCTTGTTTTTTTGGAATTTAACATTTACTCAGATCAGGTTGTCAAGGCTGAAACGGGAAAAACTTTTCTATTTATTGGTAAGTTTTTCAATCCACCGCATATGAATTTTGTGATGATGCATCAAACATAGTACTTGTTAATTTTGTTAAGGATCTCTGTTTTTCATAGTTTTTTTTTGTTTATTTTAATGCCTTATAATTATTATACATAAAAAGTCAAGTCAATTTCATTACAATATATATAATAGAATTTATTATATATTTTAAATATTTTATGTGTTGACTTTTTTATTCTATTATATATGTTATTATGTAATAAACAAAATATTTATTACAACAATCAAAAAAAATCCGATTATGTTTGAAAAAATTTTTGAAAAGGTTACAGAATTATCCCAGCTTCCTGCATTTTCAGGAGGTAGAACAGAGCATGCACTCTTTGTTATCTTGCTTGTCGTGATCATACTTGCATGTATGACCATCATCATCTTTGCATTCAAGACCATCCAAAATCTTTGGTCAAGACTATGGAATGTATATGATTCCATACTCAAAGCAAGAACTGAAAAAGAACAGGAATATACTAAACAACTCCAAGCGAGTGGTAAAACAAGTAAGAGCCAGTTTTAATACACTTAAGAAAAAACTATTGAAAGCACCGTGTATAACGGTGTCTTTTTTTCATTTGAGACACAACCCCGAATAGTCGGGGTGATGTCGAAATTGTATTTTCGTTTTAGAAAATATATTTGAGACAAAATTAAAATTCGAAGTATATAAGAATTTTTATGATGTCGAAATTATATATTTAGATTTAATTTTTTTATTCTTCTACTACCATCAGATGAGATTTGTCACTATGACAGATAGGACATCTTCGATCATCAGGTAAATCTTCCGGTCTAGTGTTTGGTGGAATTCCATGAGCTTGATCTCATTCAGAAAGTTTGTAGGTGAATTTGTGGCAGACATTGCAGAGATACTTCATGACTAATAGTAATGAAATAAATAGTGTACATATAATAATATATGTAATGAAAATTTCAATAGCTGTTTAGTAGCACCCGGGTGATATTTTCCACTCGGGTGCAAACTACGTACTTACTCACTTTCTACAAACATAGTTTTTGAACGGTACTGCAGCGCTTCAGCTAAATGGTTGATGGTAACGAAATCTTGTCACTGGATGTCGGCGATAGTTCTGGCTAATTTTATCGTGCGATGTACTACCCTCGTCGATAAGGTTAATTTCCTCGATGCTTCGGAAAGAAAATTTTTGCACGCATCGTCGAGAGGAATCAATTCGTCGATATGTTTTGATGTGATCTGGGAGTTGGACGTGATAGAAAGTCAGAGGAATCTTTGTTGTTGAATCTTTCGTGCGTTGATGACTTTGTCCCTGATGGTGAGTGAACTTTCTTCGCCGATGTTGTTGAGAATCTTGTCGATGTCCTCGCGCGGAATTTCCAAAATCATATCTATACGGTCCAAGAGTGGTCACGATATTTTGCTCTGGTAACGCTTGATATCCATGAGCGAACATGAACAGGATTTTTCTGAGTCTTTGTAATATCCACATTTACACGGATTCATCGCCCCGACAAACATAAAATTTGCTGGGTACTGGATAGTGCCTGCGACGCGCGAAATCACGACATATCTATCTTCGAGTGGCTGACGCAAAACCTCTAACACTTCGCGCGGAAACTCGGTGACTTCATCGAAAAACAAAATTCATTTGTGGGCTAATGAAACTTCGCCGGGCGTCAATTGTGATCACCCGCCGACAATAGAAATCTTAGAAGCGGTATGGTGAACCTGGCGAAACGGGCGTTTGGTGACGAGTGGAATATCTTTGGATAGTTTACCGACGAGCGAATAGACTTGTGAGACTTCGAGAATTTCTTCGAATCCTAGTGGTGGTAAAATGCTTTGCATCGCTTTGCTGAGCAATGTTTTTCCGCTCCCGGGTGCTCACACCATCAGCACATTATGCAGTCCTGCAGCCGCGATTGCGAGTGCTCTCTTCGCGATGAGCTGTCCTTTGATATGGGCAAAATCTACATCGAAAATTTCGCTCTGTTGATATAATGTTTCAATATTTTTGGGTTGATCGATACAGAAAAACTCTTTTCCTTCCAAAAAATATTCTATCATCTGATCAAATTTTCCGATCGGATACATCACTATCCCCGGCACATATTCCAATTCATAGACATTCTCCTCCGGCACAAAAAAATGTTTGTAGCCATGATGCATAGCACTGATTACTGATGGCAGTAGTCCGTTTACACGTTTTACATTTCCATCTAATCACAGCTCACCGAAGTAGAGAAATTCCTGCTGTGGTAATTTTATTTTGTCTTCAAAAATCAGAAACAATATCGCTACTGCCATCGGCAGATCGAAACTCGTCCCGACTTTTTTGATATCTGATGGCGATAAATTCAAGACTATTTTTCTGTTGGGGAGCTGGATCCCGGCGTTGCGGAAGGTACCTCTCAAGCGCTCTTTCGACTCTTTGATTGCGGCATCCGGTAGTCCTACAATTTCTATCGTCGGCAATGATTTACTCGAATCCGCTTCGATAATAATCTCGTGTCACTCGAGTCAGACATTAGCGTAAGTTTTTACTTTTTGGATCATTAATTAAATTTATGATTTAAAATTTAGAAGGTAGAATTTAGAAGAAATATTTCTCGTCTCTCTTTAATGATCTGTTGTAATTCACTCATCACTCACGAGAGATTTTTTTCAATATCTTCATTTTGGAATCTGATAACGAGTATTCATTTTTTTGATATTTCTGCATCTCTGTATCTATCGTAATCGATTCTATCATTGTGGTATCAGCCATCGAGTTCTATTCAGAGAAGCAGTTCTGAGCAATAAAAATCTAGGATAAAAGAGGAAATTATTTTTTGTCTTCTGAATCTGAATCAGAAAAACTTTTTCTTTTTTAAAACTAGATGCCAAAAAATTCCTTCAACTCTAGTTGCAAAGATTCTATTTTCTCTCGCATATTCAGTTAATCCAGAATTATAGGTTACATAAACAACCCCTTTCCCGCCCTGGCGGGCTTTCCCCCTATTAGGGGAACATTTAGTTTCCCCATCTATCGGCTGAGCCCCTGATGTCCCTCCCTGACAGGGGAGGTATGCGCCGACAGGCGCTAGGTGGGGTTGTTTATGATCACTAAGAAACGAAGGTGAGGTTGACTCACAAACCAAATCTACCATCATACAAAAAAAAGACACTAAAATATTAGTATCTCATTCCCGATCCGCCTAGGCGGACACTTCTCACATCCAATCCGACTTCATCGGAGTTGGCGATTGAACGTGTGTATGCGTAGTACTTTGGCAACTAAGTGAATTATAAAAATATCGGTAAAAAATTCAATAGCACTTGAGTTAGCACCCGGGTGCTATATTTTTTTTGCACCCGGGTGCAAACAATGATGGATTATAATGCTTGGTATACGCCCTATTAAAATCTTTTACATTGATTTTGAGACCTTTGCTCCTGAAGGTATCCACCTTATGTTTTTTGATGATTTTGTTTGCAGTCGACACGGTGATAGAAAATATATCTAGGATTTCGTCGAAGGAGCGATATGCTTTGATCATGTCAGAAAAAGAAATAAATCAGATATACTGTAGAGAAAATGAGAGAATTTTCAATGATATATTTGATCTTTTCTCACGTCTCAATTAAAAAAAATCCTCTGAACATACTCAGAGGAAAAAATGATTTGTTATTACTTAGTTGAAATACTGTTCAATGTCTGGTGACAACATTTTCAATAACGATTTATTCTCTTCTGTTTCTACCGATATGATATTCAATTTATCGGTATCGAAATTGAAATACACTTGAACGTCCATAACGAATCCTTCGGTCGATACTCCTATTTTGGAGAATGTGAATCCGTTTTCGTCTACCGGGCAAGCGATAAGATAGTGTGCGTCAGACTGCCAAGTCAAAAGTGTTTTTCCTGAAACGTCGTTCAGTATCTTCAGATTTCTCCCCGTATGAAGATTGTAGGCATTGATCTTGGCGCCTAGCCTTATTTCCTCTTCACTCAATGTGTTTTGAAGAATATCTGAATGGTTGATCTTCATCATCAATAAAACAATTTTTTGGACTGTATTCATGATATTGGGTTTAGTGTTTACTTGAAGTAGATTTCGATGTCTTTGGGATTTTCGGAATAGATTCTGAAAGCCTTTTTTAATTCTTCGATTTCTTTCTGTACGATTTCCATCTTTTCCGGAGATAATTTTTCATCCTCTCTGTCTTTCATTCTTTTGGTAGAGGTTTTGTACGCCACTACTTCCGAGAAATAAAAGCCGTTTTCGTTGGCATAACATGCCACGGATTCGCCCATCGAGGACACCCAGGTAAAGATAGTACTTTTATCGTGTAAACTGGATAATCGGAAATGTTTTAAACTGGACATACTGATTCTTTTGACAAAATCACGATCGTCAAAGTCAAAACTACTTTTGAACTGATCATAATACATCATTTTCAAAATCAGGTTCAAGATTTTTTGTGCTTCATTCATACCTTCTGTTTTTTTTAAATTTGTTTTTTACTTTTTTTACATTTGTTTTTTACTTGTACTCTTCCAACAGTTGATACAGATAATGATCTTTCTGAAAGATTTCTTTAGGTAATGCTCCACAATCTCGTTGAATCTCCTCAATGATACTATTAATCGGTACATCAACTGCGGCCGATAAGGCAATAATTGCTGCTACCGTATCTTCAGCTCCACCTTTGAGACCAGAGACCGAAGCATGTACTTCTTCATCACCGATGAAAATGCTTACACAGCCAGCAAACTTCAATTTGGGAATATCTTCGCTGTCCTGTGAAGTTTTGTGTGCGTGGGTTTCCGTTCTCACTGATTTTTCTGC
>JAPLUU010000023.1 GCA_026397515.1 candidate division SR1 bacterium
AAAGCATTGGATTTCAAAAAGAGAATGGAAAAAGTAAAAGAAATTGAAGAAGAAATGTTGGAAGCTGCTAAGAAAAAAGCTGAAAAATCATTAGAACTCGCCGAAGAAAAAGCACAAAAAATCGAAACCCAAAGATTGGAAAAAATGGATGTTATCCAAAACAGACTCCTTGCTAGAGAGGAAAAAATGGATGAAAAACTAGAAAAATTAGAACAAGAAAAAGTTAAACTTACCGACAAACAGAAAGAAATGGATACGATTATCCAAGAACAAATGCATAAAATCTCTGATATTGCTAAGTTGACCAAAGAGGAAGCAAAAGAACAACTCTTCTCTAATGTAGAAAAAGAATATCAAAAAGACATGGTTGTCTTTATAGAAAAACTTAAAACCATTACCAAAGAAGAGGCTGACAAAGAGGCTGCAATTATTGTTGCTCAAGCATTACCAAGAGTAGCAGTAAATACTGTAGATGAATTTACGACAAGGAGTATCGATCTTCCCAATGAAGATATCAAAGGAAAACTTATTTGAAGAGAAGGAAGAAATATTTGATATTTTGAGAAGATGACGGGAGTCGAACTTATCGTAGACGATACGCCTTTGACGGTTAGAGTTTCTTCATTTGATAGTGAAAAGAGATATATCGCTGCTACTATGCTTGCAAAACTTATCAAGGATGGAAGAATCAATCCATTCTATATTGAAAAGACTTACAATGAAGTAGTTGCTGATCTTCAAAATATACTTACAGAAAAAGGTAAAGAAGCACTCGCTATGTTGAATATTCCTATGATGAAACCAGAATTGGTAAAAATGATCGGACAATATTATCTCAGATATAGTTATGGACAAAATCTTTGGACGCACAGTATTGAAGTAGCTAAGATTTCTGAAGCTATCGCAACTGAATTATGACTTGATCCTATTTTGGCTAAAAAAGCTGGTCTTTTCCATGATATCGGAAAAATCGTTGCTACTACTGGACAATCTCACTCTGCTATAGGAGCTGAAGTATTGAAGAAACTTGGTATGGATCCTGTAATCATTAATGCTGCTGAATCACATCACTACGATGTACCTATCAATAATCCTATTTCTTGGATTGTGGCTGCAGCTGATGCTATTTCAGCTTCTAGACCTGGTGCGAGATTTGATACAAAAGAGCTCTTCATCGAGAAGATGGGAGAACTTGAAAAACTTATTTATGAAATACCTGGAATCGATAAAGTACATATTATGCAAGCAGGTAGAGAAATTATGGTTTATGTAAATCCAAAAGAAATTTCAGATATTCAACTTGAAACTTTACTCAAAGATATCTGAACTAAGATAGAAGAAAAACTTGATTATCCCGGTATTATCAGGGTTACTGGAATCAGAGAAACAAAGATTATAGAATTCCTTAGATAAATTACGAATTAAGAATTAAGAATTACGAATTACGAGTTGAAGCTAATTGTTCATTGTTAATTTTTAATTGTTAATTAGTTTTATGTATCCTTATCTTATTTTGTGGTGATCTAAATTTTATATGACAGGAATAGGTATTATTATTTCCTTTCTTGTATTTATCGGTATTGCTCATTACCTTACCAAAAGGTATCATCAAAATTTTTGGAAATTTTTTTACTGGTTACCTTTCTTTATTGTATTGACCTATTTTATTTGATCATATGTTAATTTTATCTTTGATGTAGGTGTATTCCCTACCAATTGGTCTGAATTTGTTACGTTGTTATCACCTTATGGGTACAAATTTCATTTTATGGGTCTATTGATTGGGTTATTTATATCGATATCTGTATTTCTCAAGAAGATTACGAGAGTAGAAAATAAAAAAATTTGGTCAGATATATTATTCTTTTCATTAGCATTGTCTTTGGTTCCTTTATGATTATTTCTTTTGATGGGAGATAATTTTATAGGTACAACAACCACTTCTTGGTTGGGTATAAAATCATTGCATTCTGATAGTCAACGAAATAAATTTAATCTAGTCTATCCTATCGGTATATTTCTTTCTTTGTGATCGCTTTTTGTTGTACTTGGTATTAAAATTCTTAAAAAGAAAAAATTTGGATATGGAATGCTTGGATTTGCTGTTTTGTCTATTCTTGTGAGTCTTATTTTACTTTTACAACAATACCCTAGGCATGCAGTATTTTCATTGGGAGGTGTTATGCTTGATGTAAAACAATATGCTGCATGGATTCTTGCACTTATTTGTTATCTCGCATATAAGAGACGACAAAGGGTACCTGATCTTAAATAATTACTAATGTCATCTTGAATGGAATGAAAGATATAGTATTTACTAGATTCTTCGACTTCGCTCAGAATGACAAGAATTAAAACAAAAATACTAATTTTATAGCTTATTGGTTCTTATATATGAAATTGTTTTTTCTCAAAGAACATAGTTTATACAAAATATTTAAAACCATAGAGAAAGTGCCTAACGGTAGAACTATCTATATTTATATCGATCCTGAACATTCTTTTTTTGACAATGAACGACGAGGAAAGGAAATCAAAGAACTTCTTCAAAAGAAGAATCTCACCGCTATGTTTGTGACTAAAACAGATAAATCTAAATATTTCTTTTCTAGCTTGTGACTTACTGTTCTCCATCAAGAAAAACATAAAATTATAAAATATTTGAGATTAATTTATGACTTTTTCTTTAATATCAAAAAATTTCATCTCCAGGTATATACTAAAAAAAACTATATTTTTTATGTAGTATTTAGTTTTGAAGTTTTGTTTGTCTTGGCTATTTTGTTTATTTTATATTCGCTTATTCTTCCAAGTACTAACATAAATATCGTCCCAACGACTCAGATGGAAAATGTTATTTATAATTTCCGTTATTATCCATTTAGTGATGCACAATTTGAACAAGATTCTAGATATCTTAATATCCCCTATTATACGTGATATATTGATTATAAGTACGATATGACCGTCAGCACTTCTAATATCAAATATATGCAACAACCATCTCAATGAACAGTAGAAGTTGTCAATAAATTACCTCAAGAATATTCGTTCATTAAAGATACAAGATTTGTTACTGATGATTGACGTCAATTTGTGGCAGTTAAAGATTTTACTGTTCTTCAAGGTACAGAAAATAATCCTGGAAAAACATTGGTTGTCATCAAGGCTATGGAGCAAGATACTCAATGAGTACTTATGGGATCAAGAGGAAATATTTTGAAATGAACCAAGGTATTTATCAAAAATATGAAAAATAGTTATTATGCTCAAAATATTTATGGTGATGTTATTGAAGATTTTACTGGTGGAAACCTTCAGTCTCAAGGGACTGTTTCACTCAAAGATATCGCTATTCTTTCTGGAAAGCTTGTAGATGCCTTGTATAAACAAAAAACTAATATTGTTTTCTCAAATTTCAAGGCGCCTGAAAATATGGTTATCAATTTCGATAATTTGATCTCAACCGAAATCAAAGAAGTTCAGATAAAAAATATTCCTGGTGAGAAAACGCCGTTACTCAAATGATCTGTTATCGCTCGTTTTAATTTCAATTATATCAAAAGAACTGATTTACTCGCTGTTGTAGATAAATATGTAAAACAAAGATTGTATGATAAAATGAAGGTATTTACTGTAGATACTTCATCAATAGTCTTATTTAAGGGTATGAAAGAAGAAACATGACATATATTTGTGATTCCTACCAAAGTAGAAATCAAACAGTACTATGATTTTAGCAAAGATATTAATGGTATCTTATCTGATATGAAAGAGCGTATCGTTTGACTTACTGAAGATAAAACTAGGGAAATCCTCTTTTCTTATCCTGAAATTTCATCATTTACCATCACCATTAGGCCACCTCGGTATACGACTGTTTCCAAGCTGAAGTCCAGAATTAATGTGTATGTAAATGGTAGAGCGATAAAGAAATAAATTTCGAAAATATATAAAAAAACGGCCAAATCGGCCGTTTTTGTTTACCTGAAATATCTCTATTAGAATGGTAAGTCATCATTTGCTTCTTCTTTTTTGCTTCCACCTTTACTTTCGCTACCAGCTCCTTGTTCTAATCTCCATCCTGTGATACTATTGAAGTATCTTCCTGGTTGTGTTTTAGATTCATTTACTCTTGTGTTGATGTAGACGGTGATAAGATCTCCAATTTTGAGATTGTTTACTAATTCTGTTTTTTCCTTGAAAAAATCTACTGCTAATCCACCTTTAAACTCTCTGTCAGTCTCTTCTTCCAAAACGATAGTCTGTTTTTCTAACGCATTTACACCAATAGTCTCCTTTGGTCAAATGAATTTTACGGTTCCTGTGTATTGCATGATATAGTGATAAGTTATAAAACGAATTAAACAAAAAATCGTTGAAACGATTATTCGTGTTGGGATTCTATTTTTTTATTTCTTCTTTTCAAGCATAAGTACTAAAATTCGTATTCCTACTCCAATACATAGCATGGTGTCTGCCAAATTGAAGATAGGAAAGTTGAATATATTTATATTGATAAAGTCTCTTACCCCACCGTAGATGATTCTATCTATCAAATTTCCTATGGTTCCAGCAATCAATAATGATGCGATACTTCGATTAATTTTTCTTTTGGCAAACAATCGAATAAATGCTACTATACCTAGTATACTTATTCCTATGATGATGAAAAACGGTACGGGCAATGATCGCGAAATCCCTTTGTTTAGGGCAGGTAGAATCACTGTTGTTTCATTCAGATATTTTACATTATAGAAAACATATTTGGACAAAAGATCGAGTCCAGTGAGAATGATTACTCCTATTCGAAGTTTGAGATGTTTCATGATTTTGCTATTAGTACTAAATTTATTTTCCTTCTTTTTTCTTTGTCCTATGTCCATATGCTTCTTTTTTTGTCACTACTTTTTCCTCTTGATTCTCCTCTTTTTCTTCATCTCTTTTTTCTAGTCTAGAATCTTGTCTTTCTTTGAATCTAATCACCAATGGTGTTCCCATAAATCCAAAATGTATTCTAATGGTATTTTCTAACCATCTTTTGAAGGCAAAATTTGCTCTCGTTTTGTGGTTTACGAATGCGATAAATGTCGGTGCGTTGATATCTATTTGTGTGATATACAAAATTTTGCAGACTTTATTTTTTGGAAATCTTGGTGGTCTACTGATAAATTCCTTTCCTATAATATCATTTAATTCACTGGTATCAATTCTCTTTTCTGCTTCTTTTTTGACGTTACTCAATACGTTGAATATTTCTTTGATTCCTTTCTTGGTCTTGGCAGAAATAGGAAATACATGAATGTATTTAGCGAAATCCATCATCGCTTTGGTTTTTGCGACCAAGAGTTTCTGATGTTTTTCATCCAATAAATCTATTTTGTTTACACATAGGATCATCGGTAATGCGAGATTATTTATCTCTTGGATCAAGGTCATATCTCTGTGAGAAAGTCCTTCAACACCATCTACCATAAATAAAATAATCGGTCTTTTGTATTTCAACATTTCTAGTGTCTTGTCGAAAGCTATCTTTTCTATTCCATGAATATCTCACTTTTTTCTAATACCAGCGGTATCATAGACGACGTATTTTTTCTTTTCTGCGGTAAATTCTCCGATGATATAATCACGTGTCGTTCCTGGGATACTTTCTACTTTGGAAACCGTTTTTTTCATAAGTGCATTCAAAAGTGTCGACTTTCCTGCATTTGGTTTCCCGATGATTGCCATATGGATTCTATTGTCTTGAACTTGTGTTTCACTGGTAACTAATGCTTCAGTTTCTGTGTTTTTTTGTAATACTTTGGCATTTATTATTTTGGTAATAAGATCTTTTAATTCTACAAGATTTTTCATTTTCTTTGCACTGATACCCAAAATATGTTCAAATCACAGGTGATAATATTCATTCACTGCTAGGTCATATTCTTTCTCTTTATGTTTGATATCGATCTTGTTGACTATCAATATCGTCTTATTTTTCTTATGTTTTTCAATGATATAGGAATAAATATGTTGTTCTTTGGCTGTTATTCCTACACTGTCATCGATCATAAAAAGAATCAAATCAGAATGATCTATTATCTGTTTGATAAGTACTTCTTCTTCTGTGAAATCATGTAATCCTGGGCTATCGAGAAAAGTTACTTTACCGATGTCGTCGATCAATGTTTCATGTTCAATAATATCTCTGGTTGTTCCTGGAATGTCTGTCACTATCGCTCTAAACTGTCCAATAAGTCTATTGAAGAGCGTAGATTTTCCGACATTAGTCGAACCTACTAATCAAATGTTCATATGTTTGGTATAATTAAAATTGCTTCGTTTAGCTTACGGAAAAACTCTGAAAAATCAATCATAATAAAAAATGCTTCTGTAAAAAACACAGAAGCATTTATAAATCATAGATTTGATAGTTTGTCTTTAATGAGTGCCCAAAGCCCATCCCAAGTAACCGGTTTTTTGAAATAATCATCAAAGCCAGTTTTTTTGTATCTCTTTTCAATGTCCTTGTTTCCCGTGACAGCTATGATGATAAGATTTGGACGAATTTTCTTGATTTTTTTCGTCGCTTTATATCCATCTATAACTGGCATATTACAATCCATTGAGACGATATCGATAGTTTGGTCAGCAGTGCATATATCTAATGCTTCCTTGCCATTACATGCAAAAACGACGTCAAGACCTCTCTTTATAAAAAGATCACCTAAACGTTCACGAGTCAGTGCTTCATCGTCGACGATCAGGATTTTATGTTTTATTTTCATATTTTTGTTCTAATATTATTTGCTTATATATATTTTACATAAAATGTAAAGTCTTGTTGTCTGATGTTGTTTTGCTATTTTGTTGACTTTACTTATAGTGTTTTTTACTTTATTTCTCGCTAAGATATGATACTTCATACGCCAGTTTTACTTCATGAGGTGTGTTCGTTTTTGAACCCAGAAGATAAGCTTATCGTTGATTGCACACTTGGACATGGTGGACACGCTATGGCACTTTTGTCGATAGCGAAGAATGCGAGATTGGTAGGATTTGATATCGATCAATTGATGATGGATAAAGCAGAGATGAGAATCAGAGCATTTGATGTAGATGTTGCGAATAGAATAGATTATGTTCATGGAAATTATACAACTATTCAGGATGTTTTGTGATCAAAAAAAGCTGATTTTATTTTAAATGACTTGTGAGTAAATCTAGAGCATTTCAAAGCCGTGGAACGTGGATTTAGTATTAGAGGAACTGCCGCATTGGATATGAGATTTGATACTTCAACAGGACCAACCGTCGCCGATATTCTTGCCAAATATACTACTGACCAACTCAGACATGTTTTCGAACAATATGCAGATTTTTCTTCACCAAAAGCCCTTGAACTCGCACAACATATTGTTACTACAAGAAAACAAAAACCGATTGTAACAACCCAAGACCTTAAACTTTTGTTAAATGATTGTGGGCTCGGAGATAAGGCATGTACGGTAATATTTCAGTCGTTAAGAATCGAAATCAATCAAGAACTTGAGAATCTAAAAACGTTTTTGTCTGTGTTTCCAGAAACTCTGAATTCAGCTTGAAGATGTATCATAATTACCTATCATAGCATCGAAGATAGATTGGTAAAACAGGCATTCAATGAATTGGTCGCTACGTGAAATTATAAGCTGGTAACCAAAAAACCTGTCATGCCAAACTACAAAGAAGTGGCTATTAATAGAGCAGCAAGAAGTGCTAAAATGAGAATACTTGAAAGAATATAATTTTATTCCAATAGGTATAAATGAGAACATTTGCTTTTATTCCAGGACAAGTAAACAAAGTCTATAACTGAATTGTCAGCAAATATAAACGTTATGATAGTATCGTTGAAACTTTTAAAGTTTGAGCGTTGTTTTTTTTCCTTTTGATTTGTGGTTTTTTCTATCTCTATTTTGTAAATCTTTCTTCTACGCGTGGATATTTTCTCAAACAAGCAAGTCAAAACATGACTACGATTACCTTTAAATTTGAAATTCTCAAAACCAAATTACTTGATTATAAACAACAGAATTGGAATGCTATTTCCTCTTCAAGTTTCAAAAGAGATGTTGTCGATGTGAGTGCAGAAATTGTAAAGATTCCCAATGGTGTCCAACTCTGATTTCTTTCTTCTGATGACCTAATAAACTAGTATGATAAGGGTTTTGTAACCATAAGATACCATTGTTGTGATGATAGATTTCGTATGTGTTACTCTCTTCATTTTTTCTTCATTGTATTATGATATACAATAAAATTCAACAAAATATAGAACTTTTGCAGTGATTTTATAGGTTTCTCTATCTGTGAAAATTTTTAGAAAAATATATCAAATCTCATGATATTTCTATTGATGTAATGGATTTTCCTATTCCCACCTCAAATAAAAAAAATTTCATCATGAAGGGAATAATTGTCAAAAAAATACTCTCTGACATATATACACATCCTGATAAAAAAAATATATTTGGATATATGGTCGAGATAAATTCCTTTAGAGGAATATTTTCTGTGACTAGAGAGATGATAGAGACCCAAGAGACTTTTCAAAAGTTTTTGATTGAAAGACTAAAAGATAAATACATCGCATTTGAACATATCATCAGATTTTTTAGGAATGTCCTCAATCATATCGAAACCGCTGATGTGAAGATTAAGTTAGATGATTATCTCAAACAAAAAGATTATCTTTCTAAGGGCCAAAAGATTTCTAAACTTTCGTTTGTCATGAAGTATGCTGATTATTTTGTGGAATGGAAATGAAGCAAGGATTATGGTTTGGATATAGTGATAGATTTTCGTGCGCTCAAAGATTGACAGAGGATCTTTGATATTGTTTCCTTACATCAAGTATATCTCCTTGCAGAATTTTGTTTCAATCTTTCCGAGATATTTAGGAGTAAGATCAAGGTCGTTCCCAAAAAAGTGAATAGAGAATTTTACAAGAAAAAATAGGGTATAGGTTACTACTATATATAGTAAACAAAAAAAATCCCCTCAGGGATCTTTTTTTTAACTATTTTTCTTTAGTAAAGTCTCATTTGTATCCAATCCACATTTCTGGATTCGGACTCATTTCTTGGTATCTCTTCAAAAACTTTTCTTCTTCCAGATAATATTTTCCTCAGAGGTATTTGTTTTTATATGTCTTAATTATTCTATAAAACTGTTCCAATTTATTAAACAAATGATGTCTTCTATACTCTTCCAACATTTCCGATTCTCCATCTATCAATAGAAAGAATTCTATTAATGTAGGTTTTCCTGGCAGGAGATGTAATCTTCTTTCTATCGCTCCTACGGCAATTTCTTCACAATATAATTGTCCTGTAAGAAAGAGAATCGCTCTCGCTTCGTTCATTTCTTCTCGAGTAACTTTTTCCTGATTAATGATCTCCTGATATTGTTTTCGTAAATTTTCTAATTCTTTCTGGATTTTTTCAGGCTCCATCAAATAAGTATATTTCATAAGTTGGATCATGGTATTTTACTATGACTAAAATTAATAGTTTCATTTTCCTGGAATAATATTTCTTACTCCACCCCTTGGATTCTCTACGTCGCCTTTATATCTCGGAATGATATGTACATGAAGATGATGAATTGTTCTCCCTGCCTCTTCTCAATCATTTATTCCAATATTACATGCGTCGGGATGATATGTATCTTGAATTATAGTCTTTGTTTTTTTGAGCAAATCGAAAAGTTGAAGTATTTCCGTATCAGTTAATTCAAAAAATGATTCAATATGTCTTTTGGGAACTATCTCTGCATGTCCTTGTGATACCGGAAAATTATCCCATCTTGCGTAGAAAAGTTCGTTTTCGTTTATTATTATGTGTTTCTCCTTGTTTTCTTTATCACAGAATAGACAATATTTTTCGGTCATGTTTTTTTACATAATAAATTGATATTATTTCTTTTTTCCTGGTTTTTCTTTTACCACTTTATCCAAAAACAATATTCCATCGAGATGATCTATTTCGTGCTGGATAATTACGGAATTGAATTCCTTGTACTTTTTTGTCTGTTTTTTCCCTTTCAAGTCCAAGAATTCTACTATGATAGTATGATGCCTTCTTACCATACCAAGGCAGTTGGGCAATGAAATGCATGCTTCTTCTCGGAGGATCATTTCTTTGGATCTTTCTATAATCTTTGGATTGATCATAATTGTCTCTCCCAAGAATTTATCTTTGGTTTTTTTCTTATCTCGTTGACTAGTTGCGATAACTCTGATATTCTCACCAACTTGTGGAGCAGCTAATCCTACACCTTTATTTTGGTACATTAAAACTACGAGCTTATGACAAAAAATAATTAAATCCTGATTGATTTCTTCTATTTCCTCAGAGATACTTCTTAGGATGGGATTGTTTAATCCAGTTTGGACACGTTTGATGGGATAACTCATATCAATTATAAATTATAAATTACGAATTATGAATAACGAATGGTATCGTAAATTCAATATTTTTTGATAATCGAGCAAAAAACCTCGAAAAAGTTCCGTATGTTTTATTCCTTGAAAATAAAAGTCAAATCAGTACTCTTTTTTCTTGCAAGTATTCAATCACGTAAGAACACCCCTAATACATCTGTGGAGAGATGGCAGAGTGGTTGAATGCAGCTGCCTTGAAAGCAGCCGTCCGGGCAACCGGACCGTGGGTTCAAATCCCACTCTCTCCGCCATTTATTACTCTTAACTTGTATGATCAAATTTAACCGCGTGAACTATTTCAAGTTTGTGTTGTCGTTATGTTTTATTGTGTTCTTCATTTTTGTTATCGCAAACGCAAATCTGTTTGAGAACAATCAAGAACAATTAGCTATTAATTCAAGTTTTATTCAAGGGGATGATGGAGTTTCTTACGAAATCAATCTGGACAATGTAAATGTAAATGTTGATGATAATAATAACGGTATCATTGAATATACTGTCCAGAACTGAGATACTTTACTCAAAGTAGCAGGCGTTTTCTGAACGACTGTTTCTTCTATTCAAAAAGAAAACAATCTCAAACAGAATGACTTACAAGCAGGTCAAGTGTTGAAGGTTTCTAATCAGGTAGATGGTATCGTCTATACCGTACCAGACAAAACCAATGTTCTTGTTTTTGCTAATAAGTACAATCTTAATCTTCAAGATTTGATGACACTAAACTATGTTCAAGATGAAACAGAGTTGTTTACTCCTGGACAAGAAATATTTGTTAATATTACCAAAGACAAAGCATATGAACTTTGATTGCTTCAAAAACCCGTGCCTATTGTTATCCCTAAATCTACTATTACCTATAGGCCTACTATCAATAAAGCTTGAAAACCATCAATTAAATCAATCAATAAAATAGCGGTAACCACTATTGCTTCAGATGATACTGAATCGGATGATACAAACATTACCAAAGGTGGAATTATCTCAAGTTGGACGTATACCAAGAAAATCAAAAATGGTTTTGCTGTAGGATACTGTACGTGGTATGCAGCGATTATTAGTCCAAATATCTTTCCATATATTAATGAAACAACTCAAGATAGACCATTTGGAGGTGATGCACGTCAGTGGTGTGCTAATGCTAAAGCTGCTTGATTGAGAGTTGGTAGTAAACCTTCTGTCGGAGCTGTCATAGTATATAGTAGACTTAGATCAAGTGCTGGACACGTAGGAAAAGTTATCAATTATTATCCAGATGATGGAAAGATGATTATCAGAGATATGAACTATGTAGGAAAATTCGTAGTAACTGAACGTCGAGAAAATACTGATAATGGTGCAATTAGTTGTTATATTTATGGTAAATAGACTGTATAACTTACCAATTATCCATTGAAAATACATCATATATTTCTATAAGGGGTCTACTGTACTAAACAGTAGATTTCTTTTTTACTCCATATATATGTTCATGAGTTATTTTAATCAAAAAAGATTATATTCTCCAACTTTTACTGGAGGAACACATACATCATCATATACTCCGTATAGTCAACCAAATAAAAGAAAGAAACTAATATTCCGGCTTATTGCTGCATTTATTTTTGTTGTTGTTGTTTTTGGATTTTGGTTTACCAAAAATATATTGATTGATTTGCCTGATGTAAGTAAGGTAAATGATATGATATTTAATGAAGCGACATTGATTGAAGATAGAAATTGAGAAGTTCTTTATAGATTGTTTGAAGAGAATAGAGAATATGTTCCTTATTCTTGAATCTCTTTGAATATGGTTAATGCTATTGTGGCACTTGAGGATCAACGTTATCGAGAACATAATGGTTTAGATGCTATGGGTATGATTAGAGCAGCATTTACTGCTGTCCTTAAACCTAATTCAAAAATTCAATGAGCATCAACCATTCCTCAGCAGTTAGTCAGAAATCTTTTGCTTACCAAAGATAGAAATATAATCAGAAAGATAAAAGAAATCCTCTTGACCAGTAAACTTAGTTGAGTATTGGAGAAAATGATTCGTAAAGAACAACCCAATCTTTCTGCTGCAGAACTTCGTAAAGAAATGAAAGATAGAACGCTCGAATTATATCTCAATTATATCTCATTTGGAAATAATGCGTTTGGTATAGAAGCAGCTTCCAAAACATATTTTGATAAATCTGCTAAGGATTTAACCGTATTAGAAGCTTCTATTATTGCATCTATTCCTAAGGGACCGTCATTGTATAATCCATACAAAAATAGAGATTTGGTCGTGGGTTCTTTTACTGTAAAGGATAGATATGGTAATCCCGTACTTTTTTCTGGAGATGTTCAAAAAATAGTAACGGATAAATTTACTCAGATCCTTACTAATGCTAATTTGTCAAATAAAAAAAGTAATAATGCAGTCGTAAAATTTATTGCTGGAATATGATCATTTTCTATAAATGTTTCATGAAATAATCTTGATGTAAAATATATAAATGGAAGAAAAGATTTGGCGTTGGATAGAATGTATGAAGATGGATATATCACAGAACAACAACTCAAAGAAGCTACCATCCAGGGGATAAATGTCGTTTTCCGCAAAAATGTTTTCAATATCAAGGCGCCTCATTTTGTCCAATGGGTTATTGAAGAACTTGAGAAAACGTATTGAACTGGTACGTTGAATAAAGGATGATTTATTGTCAAAACGACACTTGATCTCAAAATCCAGCAAGTAGCTGAAGAAGCTATTCTTTCCAATAATGCTGTGCTTCAAGATAATGGTGCCAATAATAGTTCTATGATTTATCTTGATAGTAAAAATGGTGATGTGCTTGCATATGTAGGTTCTATCGATTATTTCAATACTGCTATTCAAGGACAAAATGATATGGTAAGAAGACCAAGACAAACTGGATCTTCTATTAAACCATTTATCTATGCATTAGCCTTGGAAAAACTTCCTTTGACCATAGATAGTCCTATTTACGATATTCCATTCAAAATTTGAGCTGACCAACCAAACAATGCTGACGATAAATTTGAAGGATTATTACCACTCAAAAAAGCGCTCGGACATAGTAGAAATATCCCAGCTGCAAAAACATTTACTGCACTTGGTGGTGAAGTAGTTGCTAAACCATTTCTTAAAAGTCTTGGATTGAGTTGAATCTCAGATAATGTAGAATATTGATATCCGTTAGCTTTGTGAGCTGCTGAAGTTACTATGCTTGAGTTTGCAAATGCATATACTCATTTGACGACACCTACACCAGCAGTTATTAATCCAATCTTAGAAGTTAGATCGAGAGATTGATCTATTCTCTATCAGAAAACATGAGAAAATTTACAACCAGCAATAATCAAACCAGGAATAATATCTTTGATGTGGAAAATATTATCTGATACGGCAAATAGAATCCCAGGTTGGGAAACTAAATTTAATGTTGCTGGACTCAAATATGCACTTAAAACGTGAACTTCAAATGCTAAAACTGACAAAGGAAATCGTGCGAGAGATTGATGGTTAGCTGCCTACACACCGAGTAAAGTTATGTTATTCCGAGCAGGTAATGCTGATGGAACACCCATGAATACCAATGCATTTGGATGAACTATCCACGCTGCCCCTGTTAAAAAAATATTTTGATGGTTGATGAAAAATAATTATATCACCAACGAAAATATTCCTGAAGTAGATTTGATGAGTGTCTCTATTTCCAAAATTTCTGGAAAAGCTGCTGGTCCTAATACTCCAGCTGATCTTACCGTGAGTACGGTTAAATTCAAAGATTCTCCAGGACTTGCTCAAGATGAATGAGCTACTCCTATTACCTTTGATGGTATGTGTAATGGTATGGTGAGTCCCTTTACTGCCCCAGGTAATGTAAAAAATGGATATATTATAACTCCGACAACCTTTCTGTCAAATGGTATGGATCTTGCTGAAATTACTCAACGATGGAAAGATTCGACCGCCTTTATGTCTGGTGGTGTACCTGCCGGTTGAATTACTACAGGTAAAGTCGTATATACATTCAACAATATCTTTGTCCAGGCGCCTGTCCAAATGTGTCCAGGTACAGATGAAAGACCAGATACCAATATTAAAATAAATCTTACTGTTGCGAGTACTATTGCATCTCAGTTTAGCTTGTCATATACCGTTAATGGTCCCAAAAATATCAGAAGAGTATTGGTCTTACTCAATAAACAACAAGTAGGAACGTTTGAATATGCTCAATGAGATACCAAGGTCATTTCTGATACTAAACAAATAACTCTTCCTTGAACGTGATTTAAAAATGGAACATATACTTTAGACCTTATGGCATTTGATTTTGCTGGATTTTCTAACAAAGCGAGCTCACAAGTTACGTTAACTCTTGGTGGTGCTACTCCGACACCAGCTCCTACGCCTGCACCAACTCCTACGGTAGCTGATACTTCTGCACCTACGATAAATATTTCTGGTATTAAGATTAGTAAAAATGCTGATGGTACCTTCTCAGTTCTCATCCCACTCAAAGACGCTACTGCAGTCGTTTCAGGAAAGATTACCAAAAATGGTGCACAACTCTATGAATTTAAAAATAGTATAGCAACTGCTGATTTCCAGACTGACCTCCTTGGTCCTGTCGTAGTGACTGCTCAAGATCCTGCAGGAAATAAACTCAATCAGACTATCGATCTTAACTCATATTATTTCCAATAAAAATTTATATATCTGACTATAACAAAAAGAGGCGATCGCCTCTTTTTTATTTTTCTCTCGATGTTGTGTGCTTGGTGAAGCGAAGCGGAATCCCATTAAAGAATAATATAACGTCCGCCTTGGCGGATGTCGTATAACGTTTGCTGCTCTGTGGCCGGACCGATATCCATTAAAAATATGGTAATCGGGATGGACACTAGCAGCTGTTATGTAACCCGAGATTTCGAGGGTTTGCGTACGAGTGCGGTAGTGACTTAAATTTCTATTTTGACTAAGAAAGGGGGTGTTTTTTTTGTTTTTTAAGATTCTAATAAAATATATAAGAAATATATCTTGTTTTTATTAATCAATATATCTTCAAAACATATATGATATCATTATTTATAGTGAATTATTCACTGGTTGTCTTATATGTAAAAACATATCCAAGATCTCCAGTATTTGTATAATAACATTTTCCGTCATTTATATTTTTTATATAAGATGATATTATCAGACTATCACAGGTTTTAATAGAATTAACATCTGTCATCGCTTCAATGGGGAGATTTTTATCAAACACTCGATTAGATCATCTTTCAGTTTCTGTTTTAGCAATCAATGCAAATCATTCGTAAGTGTTTCAACTTTTATTTAAAGGTATATACATATATTGTCATGGTGTTCATGCAACGTTGATGAGTCAATTAAAGGATGTGTTCTGATTTGGATCTTTTGGAGGTTCTGGAATATCTCATGGATTTTCAAATACTCCACTATAAGCTTCTTTAAATGTATCTTTGAGGGTGGTATCAAGACTTCATCATCTCTGTGGAAAGCTTCCATGATCTATCTGATAAGACACTAAAGCTGCAGCTACTCGTTGAAGATCAGCTTTTCTTGCTACATCATTTGCTCTTCATCTGGTTCATGACAATCTAGGGATTATGGCAGCAGAAAATATTCAAATCAAAATGATTCAAAATAAAACAACAAATACAATTATTATGATTTTAGACGCTTTCTTGTACCCGTTTTTAAAATCTTCAAAAGATTTCTTTGTTTTAGCTAGTGCTAAAGATCTTCCTTTTATTCATATGATAATGCTGATAGCTATTCAAAGTATGAAAGCCAACAAACCATTTACATATCCTGCTCCATATGGTATAATAAAAGCAAGTATAGCAAATACATATTGTCTTGCTCGTAATAAATAGATCCATGGTAATAAAAATCCTACTCGAGAGAATCATTTTAACCATTTTTGTTGATCTTGATTCGTCATAATGCAATATAAAAAAATAAAAATAATTTTGTGAATTAAATAAAACATTTATGTTAATATAAGAGTTTCGCTTCCTTTTTCAAAGGAAGATTGCCCCATAAGGGCAAACACCCCCGAAATTTTTTAGATCCTGCACGAGTATGTTACATAACGTTTGCTGCTAGTCCGAAGCGCCGACTTCCATTAAATTTAAAATGGAGGCGTGTAGGATAGCAGCTGTTAGGAGAACCGAGTTTCGAGGTCTTGCGTACGAGGGTATCATGACACAATATTGCTATTTTAACTAAGAAAGGGGGGTATTTTTAAATATTGTGTTTATATATTTTGGTAATTAACACTGTTATATGATTTTAAAAATAAATTATTCTGCTTCTAATCAGGTTGCAATAATAATCACTTTAACTTCGTCTTTCATATTTTCATACCATGGCATTCACCATAAAAAATTTGTATTAGGGTCTATTATTTCTTCTAAAATTGTAGCTGCTTCTCTTGCTTCTTCTATGGTAGTATCATCTCATCAAGTGACACTAAGTATAATATTCTTTACTTTACTTAAATTACTATATAATCCAAAATTTTCTATAGCATTCCTAGTGGCATTTATTGTTTTATTGTCTCATGTACCATAGCCTATTCATATCGATCGACTACCGGAATCTATCATTATATTTTTCACATCCGCAAAATCGATATCGATATTGCCTGGATTGATAATTAAGTCAGAAATTCCTTGTACTGATAAAAACAAAATATTATCTATTATAGCGAATGCTTGTTTGAAGGTAGTTTTTTTGTCTATTACCTTGAAGATTTTATCATTTGGAATCACAATAAAGGCGTCTACTGCTTCTTTGATTTTTTTAAGTCCTTCTTCTACATTAAATCTCCTTCATGGTCTATCATGCAATTCAAAAGAAAAAGGGGTTGTTACGATAGCAATAGTTAATATTCACATTTTCTTTGCTATATTTGCTATCACTGGAGTTGCTCCACTTCCTGTTCATCAGGACATACCACAAGTAACGAAGACCATGTTGGTATCTTGAAGCATTTCTTTGATTTCATGTTCACTTTCTTCAGCAGCTTTTCTTCCTATCTCAATATTTCCTCCTGCTCACAAACCTTTGGTGAGATTATGTCATATATTTATTTTCTTATTAGCTAAGCTTTCAGCAAGACTGCTAGCATCAGTATTGATTGCTACAAAATCTACTCCCTCTAATCATTCAGCAATCATCCTGTCAAGGATTTTACATCAAGCTGTTCAGATTCATAAAATCTTTATTTTGACACCTGGGATGAATTCTTCCATTCTTTACTTTGTTATAATATAAATATACATTAACAATTTATATATCTAATCGGGAATGCAGCTCATTTTGTGAAATACTTTTTAACTAATCAATTAATATATTTTGATCTAATAGTCTCATCTGCTATACGTCCATTAAATCCCCATCTAATTTTGCCATTATGGTCAGGTATAGGATACCAATCATTTATTTTATAGACCTCCCTAACGATGCCCTTATAATGAACAAGTCCATATTTAGCGTTCTCTCTATTTTTGCCCAATGGTCGACTTTTTCTTGTCGCTTCATAGAGTTCTTCTTCTGTCATATTTCTTTTGAAAAGTTTGTTAATATTAATCAGTATGACGGGGTCTGTAATTTCTATCTCTTTTCATCAATAAAATTGTTTAATTTCATTAATACTCATAATTCATCTTTTATAACTATGAAAACCACTAATTTTATTAGTTATATCAGATTTTAAAATTTGTTTTCACTGAAATATATCAATAAGTGTGGCTTCTATTTCATGGGCAGTATCTTCAGATAATCAATGTCTAATTATATAATATTCAATCTTTTTTCATTTATATAAAATATCTCTTATTCTATCTAATTTGTCACTATCATCATCAGAATTTATTGCCGCAATTGCATGTTGAAAAACCCTATTACCGAGCCCCTTTCCTATATAAAAAATTTCATTATTAATGGGATCTTTTAGCATATACACATAATACTGGATATTTTGTATTGTAAGATCGTCAAACATATTTCTTATATAAAAATCAAATAAATATTATTAATAAAATTAATTTTGCATATAGTCTTTTGTAAAATTGGCAAATTTCTCATAATTATATTCGCCATTCTGCCCAGAATAAAAACAGAAATTCATTTTTGGTTCTCCTGTGCTAGTTTCACATTGAATCATATTTTTATTCTCGAAAACATCCCATAATGAATGACTTTCTCATACATCACCAAATCCATGGATTAGAATATAACATTTATCAAGTTTGATATTATAATGGTTTTCATAACTTCGTTCCCAGGAATTATCTCTTTGTACTGTGTCATTACCATTTTCATAGTTATCAAAGAATATTTTGGATTGGTTTGCGCATTTTTCTTGAGTATTAATATTTGTGTTGGAAGAATTAGAACATCCACTTAGAAAAATAATTATAAGTGGGATTATGAAGATTTTTTTCATTCTTTAATAATTAGAAAATAAATCAATTGGAATATATTTCTTTCGCTTCCTTTTTCAAAGGAAGATTGCCCCATAAGGGCAAATACCCCCCGAAATTCTTTAGATAACACCCGAGTATGTCTCCTAACTCGACGCTATCTGACATATGGCAGATTAGGGTCGAGTTGTGGTAGGTAAACGGTAATATTTTGTCCTGACTTTGTCAGTTTTTTTCTTTTTTTGAATTATTATATTCTTGCTACTATTTTTATATCTAAAAAATTGAAAAATGCAAGATTACCTCCTTCAACTCAGTAAAGAGCTTCAACAAAGAAACTACAGTCCAAGGACCGTAGAGATCTATACCAATTGCTTTTCGTATTTCTTGAAATGGCTCAATGACGATGTTTCCAAGATTTCTCGTGAAAAAATCGTTGATTTTGTTCTTTATCTTCAAAAGCAAAACAGGGCGCCAAAAAGTATTAATCTCTATAAAGACGTCATAAAATTCTTCTGCAGTCAGATATTGAAAACTTCTTTTGCTGTCGATATTAAATTATCAAAGGAGCCGAAAAAATTACCTATAGTGCTTTCAAGGATGGAACTAGATCTTATGTTTACTGTTCCTCAGAATATCAAACACAAATTATTACTTATGGTAGCCTATGGTGCGGGCATGAGGATATCTGAGGTGAAAAATCTGCGTATGCAAGATATTGATTTCTGATCATTGACTATCCATATCAAATGAGCCAAAGGACAGAAAGATAGGATAAGTATCTTGTCTGAAAAAATCCGTGATGAATTACAAATATATTGTTCGTTGAAAAAATCAGATGAATATGTTTTCGAAAGTGAGAGAGGAGGAATATTACATGAGAGGACATTATCTCATATTTTCCAGCATGCTAAAGAAAAAGCTTGCATCACTAAACCAGCTACTTTTCATTCGCTTCGTCACTCGTTTGCAACGCATTTGTTAGAGAATTGAACCGATATTCGTTATGTACAAGTGTTGTTAGGACATAATAATATTCGTACGACTCAGATGTATACTCAAGTTATGAATCCCAGTCTCAAAAATATTGTGAGTCCATTATAACTATATGATATAAAATATTGCTCTATATATTGCACGGACAAACCTGTCTCGCAAGGTTAATCTTATATCCAATGTTGTATACGAAACTGATTTTTTCTTTCGTCCATTAAAGACATCTATCAAAATATTAACTAGTTCTTTCTGTTTAAAGAATGCGCCTATCTCGAAGTTGTGACTAAATGATAAATGGTCGATATTTTGTGATCAGACTACTCATTCATTATCGTCGATGATCATCATCTTTGCATGATTCATTTGTTTGATGGCGTAGAATGTTATTCCCATGTCGGTCAATAGGCTGATATAATAATAATTTATCTTATTCAACATCTTGATATCTGTATCATAAGGAATCATAATCTCTACGTTTACGCCCCTTCTCTGTGCATTATCGAGAAGCGCTATCATCCAACGTGGTGGCATGAAATATGGCGTAGTTATTTTTATGCTTTTTTTTGCGTGGATCATTTTTTCTCTGTAATAGTCTGTGAGACGGTACATTTTATGACCTGGTAAATTTTCCATCAAGAACGATTTTATCTTTTTGAAGAATCATTTTCTTGCATAGGCGGTTATTTTTCTATTGGTTCATCCAGACATTTTATAGGTGTATGCAAATGTTTTGAGAAATGGTTTGATACTTATTTTTCATTTGATTCTTATTTGCAGGTCTAATCGATGCTTAGTGCTTTTTTTGATATTTGCTCAACCAAAAAATGCTATTTTTTCGTCTATCATTACCAATTTTCTATGTGTTCTTCTGAGCCGATTACTGAAAAAATGGATTTCTATTTTTGCTTTCTGCATCTTCTGTATCGTTGTTTCTTTCAGTTCTTTACTACCAAATGCATCAAGTACCAATACTACGTGTACACCTTGTTGTGCTTTTTCTATTAATGCGTCTACAAAGTTATATGGTTTTTTATCGTCATCTCAAAAAATATACATTTCTATATATATAGAAGTTTTTGCATTATAAATATCTTCTTGTAAACTGTCTAGAAATTTTTTTGTTTTGCTGTAAATTTTATATTTCATGTGTTTGGTAAAATAAATAATTCAACTGTTTATTGAAGTATATTTGATAGATAGTTTCCATTCAAGATAACGAGTGGTGTCGTAGAAATAATTCATCCTGTGGTACATGGTGTTCCATCACTACCTGATCCATGTAATCCACATGTTCGTGTAAATACATTTTGGAGATTGATGAAATTATCATATGCTGGAGATCATCAAAACATATTCTCTATTTGTGTTATTCTTCCTTGGTTTGGTGTGAGTGGTGTATTGAGTGTTGTTATCTTTCCTTGAAGATGAAGTTTATGATTAAATCCAGATAGTCAATTTCCTACGATTACTCCATTGATTATAAAGTTTCCTTTCAGATATAGTCATTTGTTTATTCAATTTGAAACTGGGAATCATTGGCTATCAAATTGTTGTCGTGTAGTAAATGGGTTTGGTGGTAGGTAGAGTAATCATTTATCTATGAAGAGATCGAGTGATGGTGAAGTACTCTCCATTCATCATTGTAAGAATACATTACCACTTTTTACGATGATAGTTTTGTTTTCATATGTTGCTGTCGCACCGAGATTGATAATCAAATCGTGGTCTTGTATACATATAATATTTTCTGGATCTGTATCTAATGTGATATTTGGATATACTGCTTTTCCTTTGCAGAGTTGTTGTGATTTTTGTTTTGCGATATTTATCAGTGTTGATGAGTTGATATCACTACCATTATAAATGACGGTTTTATTCTCAAAATTACCCAAGAGTGAAAGTCTTTCTTTTTCGTCTATGGATTTTGATAATCCTACGCTTCACTGGATGATGAGATTTCGCATCGTCTCCATAGCATTATTTCCACTTTCTATTGTCGTTGTTCGATTGGGATTGTGTGAAACGATAGTATCTCATGAATAGGTAAATCCACTATTTATAGATCATCCATTATTCAAATAATTTATCAGAGCTGCGTCACCGGTAAGGCTTCCTCACACATATCCTATTCCTCCATTACTATCATACAGATATCCGATAGGAACTTTATTATCAAAATATTGAAAACTATTTGCCATATTAGCGATTATTTTATTATTGGCATAATTCAATTTTGTCCCTGCAACGACATACGATGTGATTCATCATCGTGTATAAGTTATGGCACCGAAAATTCCGTAATTATTTCCGCTATCACAGGT
The DNA here is from genome assembly GCA_026397515.1 of candidate division SR1 bacterium. Classification (GTDB taxonomy): domain Bacteria; phylum Patescibacteriota; class Gracilibacteria; order Absconditabacterales; family Absconditicoccaceae; genus CAJBLF01. The sequence goes on from JAPLUU010000023.1 coordinate 22,240, forward strand.
TGTGTATAATCACCCTGTCATGTGTAGATCATAATATGAGGCATTCTGTTGTTGGAGTAGTGTCAGTGTATCTTCGTCTAATGGTCGTAATCTTTTTCCTCTTTGTGAATTGAAATATAATCCTTTGACGAGTTTTGTACATGTTTTGTAATTGTTTCATGATTGAATAGTTATCATTGTCGGACTTACTGATTTTGAGGGCAATCGAAAAATACTTCCTACAAAATCGTTTCCTGGTGCCGTAAAATGTACGAGAGAAAATTTATCTTGAAATGATTGCATATTAAGATCAGGAAATTTAAGTATGCTATTTGCATTCACTAATGCATACAATGTTCATACTATTATGGTTACTATAGTGATTATTTTTTTCTGCATTTCTCTGGAGTATATATATAAAATGATTGTGTGTTTATTTCTTTGTTACTATGGTATCGATGATATAGTCGTTTGTTCTTTTCATCATGAGGAGAATATATCATCTGAGTTCTTTCATGGTTGGTTTATTGATATCAGTCATAATACGTATTTTTTCTAGTATTTCTAAGTGTTTTTTATATCGGTTGATGCTATCAGATGTATTATATTTATTTTTGAATATCAACCTTGAAAGCACTGTACCAAATTCCGCTCTACTTACTAAACCATTTGAATCAAATTTTTTCTTTGTTGTCGCTCCATTTGATTCTCGTCCCATAAGCCCAAGCTGGCACGCTGTCTTCATATAAAATTTCATCTCTGCATTCTCATTTTTGGTATCAGTAAACGAACAAAGTATTTTTGTGTTTGGTTGTTTACCAATGATTTTTACCGTAAATTCTGTCATCATTTTTGCTAATTGTTTTCTTGTCACTTTACCATCTAGGTTAGCATCACAAATAGGTGAAATGGTTGTTATCCCAATATCATATCCTCGATCGTATGCGTTACTAAGTTCACTTTTTGTATATCTACATATTGCGCTGTTATGGCCTATGATTCCACATTGATTATCATAATAACTTGGTGATGTATCTCCATTTGGACAGATATCTTTTGTCAGTCGGATTCATCATCCATTAGTACTTGGTTGTCCTACATGACCATTACATGTTATGTTGCTATGTCCTGGTAAACCGTTATTCACTCCATCATCATATAGTTCATCTCACTCTACTATTCCATTTCCACAGATAGCATGTTGTATGATGAAGGTTATTCATGTAGTATTCCCTGCAATATCTGTTGCACGTACTGTGTATGTTCCATTACTAGTAATCGTTGTTCCATTGGTATATGGACTACTATTTAGTGTTGCAGTAGCTCATGTGTTATTGTCACTAAAATATAGTGTAATTCATGTAGCATATGTTATTCCACTTGTTGCTCATGAAAACGTTGGCGGAATTTTATCTATCCATGTAACGGTTGCTGTTGCGTTTCATGTGTTTCCCATGAGATCCGAAAATGTGAATGTGAATGTTTCATTTCCTGTGAAGGTATGTCAGGTAAAATTTATTCCTGTGAGTGGTTCAGAAAATCCTGTCAATGTAGCTAATACGTTTCCACTTGTTCGTGTTCATGATGTTGGAGTATAGAGTACTGTCGCTGTAGGATCATTATCGATTTGACATAAAATATTACATCCATCACTGTTGTCCGTATTACCATCATCACATTGTTCACTACCATTTATTATTTCATCGCCACAATATTGGATGGTGATCGATCATGTACATTGGTTAGTGATAGTAGGATTTCAAGGATGGATAATATCCATAGCTATTTGGTATGTTCCTCAAGAATAATAGGTATGTCCAGTAATGTATCATCAAGAGTTATAGATGTCATATCTAGAATTAGGTAATCAGAAATTGATACCGGAGAAGATCGTTCGTGTATGATTTGTTATTCATGTAATGATTGCAATAGTTCATGAATAGATAGAAATTGGAGCAGAGAGTCAGCAAGAAATATGTTCCCATGTACAGCTGGTACTGTTACAACCCAATTCTCCATCACATTGTTCTGTACCGTTGGTGATATTGTCACCACAATATTCACCTGTGAGCGTAATAGATTTACATATGGTAGAACAATATGAACAAGTTGAACCATACGTGGGAGAACAGGTAACACCATTAATAATTCCATTATCACATTCTTCATCGTTTCAAGATCGGTTTGGTGTCTCTATGATTTCATCACCACAATATAGAGCTATGGTATCAATATTTTCTCGTCAGATGGTAATGTTTATTGTATTGTTTTCATTGTCTTTGACTTGTATTGTACACGTATCGCTTCCTGTTTCATTTGAATTAGGACTATACATAATTCCTGTCATTCCTACTTGTGTACATGTTCATTTTGTTCCCGGATTGATAATACTATCAAAGATTATATCGCTGTTTCCGCAATCTCACTCTTGTGCATTTGATGTTGTTACCCAATTTATTATCGGTGTAGTGTGTCATACATTTGTACTACCTGTAAAATCATTTGCAGTAGGTGGTACATCATTGAAACTATATACAGCATATGTTGCTCATCATGTTGTATTCAAAAGCATGTCTCTTACATATCAGTTTTTTGAAACTGGTGTACTTGGTTGCATATTGGCTATACTACCTGTTATCAATATATTTGTATCGGTTCACCAATTGATTCCATCAAAACTATATGCACTTGTATGTAATCCTACTCATGTATCGATTGCATTCGTTATATTCAATATTCATGTCATACACTCATATCCAGAATTATTGGCAAAAACAAATGTCGGAGGAGTTGTATCTAACATACTAATAGTTTCAAAGTGCGTAGCAAAATCTACTCAAGAATATATTTGAGTTATTATACGTTTAGTTCCATCACTTGTGGTCATATATATTCCTGTACTTGTATTAATTCATTGTCCTATCTTATATGAAACAATATCTCCAAACAATGAATAATTATTTATAAAACTATTATTTGCAATACCGGTTACGGTGAATCATGTTGTGTTTATGTTTGTAGAAATTCCTGATAGAGATCATGTGTATTTCGTTGTGTTTGATCAAATATATCTTGTTGGGTCAAAAGTTCATGAAAAAATTAAATCTGTTCATGAATACATGACTGGTTGTATTTGGAGTAATGTTCCACTACCATACGAATATCATTGCGTAATGGTATCTCCATATCCTCCTTTATAGTTCCATAAATTAGATCGTGTGTATGATCGAGCAAGAAGATAATTTCATGAAGTATTTATTGGGTTTGTGAGACGATCTCGAGATATATTACCTGAAAATATAGCATATCCATCTGTTCGTCCTACTCATATAACAGACGTGTCGGTAGCATATCATGTTGTAATGTTAGCTACATTCCCGACCATAGGATTTAATAAATCATTATTACCATAAAATATAACTGCTCATGAAGCAAATATATTTATAGAGCGTTTGTTATTATACATTTTTACGTTGTTGAGTGTGGTTCCTGTTCCATTGGTTTCTAATCCGTATTCATTGTTATATAATTGCGTGTTGTTTATTACGGTATAATTTGCTGATCACAGAGCTATTCCGTCTAAATTGTTATATAATTGAGAGTTGTTGATGATATTATAGTCTGCTCATCGTTCTAAGATACTTCCATATAATTCATTGTTATATATCTGGCAATTATTGATTATGTTTCTATGTGAATTAGACTGTATAAAAATTCAATAATAGTTGTTGTATATTTTGGTATTGATAATTTGATTATGTAGAGCGTATCATAGAACTATTCCATATGTTCCATTGTTATATGTTTGACTGTTATATATGTTGGTTCTTTCTGTACTAGATAATGAGATTCAATATCTGTTGTAATATGCTTTACTATTGTTGACCGTATTGTTTGTTGCTCATAAGAAGGCAATACCATTATCATTTCCTGTATGTGTACCTCCGTATCCATCATCTTTTCCATTGGTAGCAATGTTATCAATGATGGTAAATTGTTTACTTTGGTTTTTTAGCATTATATTATTAAAAATTCGTCATGTAATGAAAAATGTTGTTCATCCTGTAGTGTTACTGATAATAGCATTACAATTGTTTAGATTTATTGTTCCGGTAATGATACTATTTTGTCATGTAAGTATATAGATGGTATTTACGGTAAGATTGTTTTGTAAATTGTTTGTTTTTAAAACAGTCATACTTGGTAAACATGATCATGAAACATATCCACTTCGAAGATTTGTATATGCGGTATTTGTGTCTCCTGTAGTACCATATAATGCTTCTATGATACATCTGTTTATGGGATTAGTATCCCAAAATCCTCATGTGATAAAATTATCATTGTTTCGGTGGTTGGTACATATGATTGTATCTATCGTAAAATTTCGTGTATTGCTCCATTGTCCAGTATTACCAATATTGTCTATAGCATAGACTCTTCGTTCGTACATATCATATACTTCATCCGCAGGTAATGATATTATTGTTCCAGTAGATACTGTAAATCAACTGAGTATACTTCAACCGCTACCTATTACTTCAAAAACATATCAACTGGTTCATACTCACGTATCTATTGCCGAACTTCGGACAAGTGTTATATATCCTGTATTTAAAACTGATCATGAATTAGGAGAAATGAGTTGTACTTGAGAAGGATGAGTCTGGTCCAAAATGCTACTATTTTCAAAGTGTGTAGCAAAATCGTTTCCTGAATATATTTGCATGATAACACGTTTAGTTCCATCACCTGTACTAAAATATATTCATGTACTTGTGTTAATTCATTGTCCTATTTTATATGATACAATATTCCCAAATAGTGAATAATTATTTATGAAACTATTATTTGCAATACCTGTTACCGTGAATCATGTGGTGTTTGTAGTTGTAGAAATTCCCAATAATGATCAGGTGTATTTCGTTGTGTTTGATCAGATATATTTTGTTGCATCAAAAGATCCTGAAGCAATCAGATCTGTTCATGAATAGATGACTGGTTGTTTTTGTAATACTATTCCACTACCGTATGAATATGCTGCCGTAGATCATATATATGATAGATTTCATCTTAGACTTGCAAAAGTTCCTGTCCATGGAAGCATATACTCGCCGATAGTGTTGATTGGATTGGTGAGATAATCTCGAGATATGGTTCATCATGTATCCAATGTCCCTCATGAAAATATACTAGAAAAATCTGATCATAATCAAGCTATAAAACCACCACCTACATAGGTATCTGAAATATCTATAGTATTGCCAAATATTTTGAGTGAGCCGTAATATTTATTGTTGGATGAAGTTGTGTCATTATGAATACCTGCTATATTGTTGCCATATACTTTTATGTTGTTTATAATATTGTTATTTGATGAAACGGTAAGATCCATACCATATTGTCCATTGTTGTATGTTTGAATATTGTTGAATATCGTATTGTTTCCTCATTCGGTGCTAATTCCGCCATAATAATTGTTGTATGTATTAACATTATTTACTGTATTATGACTTCCTTGGTAGATTACAATTCATGCACCATTATTGTTATATGCTTCTGTGTTGTTGATTGTGTTACCATAGGTTGCGGCGTTTATCAATAATCCATTATGATTATTATATACTTTCATATTGTTTAGAGAATTATATGCACTTGCATATACCTCTACACCATTATAGTTGACATATACCTCTGAATTGTTGATAGTGTTGTAGTTACTTCCATTCTGCAAGTATATTCCAATTCAGACATTATTATTTGCTTTTATATTTTCCAGTGTATTGTACCATGATTGATTTATATTTATACCACAAGCTTCTCGTCCTACATGATTATATACATGAATATTGTGGAGTGTATTATAATGACTAAGAGAGAAACTTATTCATACTCTATCTGCTCATCTTCCATTGATAGAGATTCCGTCAATTATTATATTGTTTTTGCTACTAGCGTATAGAGTTCCCGTAATAGTTAAGGGCGTATTGCTGCTTATAGAGATATCTCCACTTCCTACTATAGCTGAACAACCTGTAAGATTTATACTTCTAGAGGTTATATGAGCTCATGAAAATAACACATAGATTGTATTTCCTGTAAAATATTCTGGAATCACATCAGTTCCTGGGGTAATGTAACTTACGGACATATTACTTGGATTACAAGTATTACTTGTTCGTGCATTAGTATATGCTGTCATATCAGATCATCCACTACCATAGAGTGCACAGATAATATTATTGTCACTAGGGCTATTGTTCCAGAATCCTGTAGTCAAAAAATTATCATTATTCCATCACGACATACATGGAGATGGCATACTTATTATAAAGTTCCACGTGGTACTTCGTGTTCATGTATTCCCAATATTATCTATTGCATAGACACGCCACTGATAACTTCCATTTGCTAATCATACAATGTTTTGTCCTGTCGTAGATATGAATCCACTTTGAATTATAATTCCTCCACTCATAATATAAAAAACATATCAACTGATTCCTCATCACGTATCTATTGCCGAACTTCGGACAAGAGCTATATTTCACGTATTCAATATAGTTCATGAACTAGGAGAAATGAGTTGAACTTGAGATGGTGTAGTAGTATCTACGAAACTTACTTGTTCGAAATGCGTAGCAAAATAAGTAGATCAAAACAATTGCGTAATGATTCTTTTTTGTCCATCACCTGCAATAAGCATTATTCCTGTAGCTGTTCAAGGCACTAGATTATTTCTGAAACTTGTAATATCTCCAATGAGCGAATAGTTATTTATATATCCATTATTAGAATTTCCTATGACGGTAAAATTGAGTCCAGTCGTCATAGGAGGAAGTCCAAGGAGTTCACCTGTTACTTTGATAGTGTCAGATCAAATATATTTAGTGATATCAAAGTTTCATGAATTTATAAGTGTTATTCCTGAATATATTACTGGTTGTATTTGAAGTAATGTTCCACTACCATTGGAGTAACCTGAAGTATATGTCGTATATAATTTTATTCATCTAAGACTTGCGAAACTTCCTGTCCATGAAAGAAAATAGTTCCCATTATTATCTATAGGATTGGTTATATAATCCCACGACATTGTGTGTGTTTGGATGATGACACCATTACTTCGTCCGATCAATCAATTGTTTCCTGTCATAAAATTAGCTATGGTTCATCATATATTAGTAGTTGAATTACTAAATATATTATTTGTACCATAGTACTTTGTATTTAGAGATGTTGCATATAGATATATTCCATAAGTTCCATTGTTATAACTTCAAATATTATTTACTGATCCCGATACTGATGAGGCAAAATATATTCCATATCAATTATTATTATAACTTTCTGTATTATTGATAACTCCAAATGATGATGATGAGAGGGTAATCCCATTGCTAGTATTATTATAAAATTGAGAATTATTTACTACTCCAGACGCTGATGAAGCAAAATATATTCAAACACTAGTATTGTTATAACTCTGAGAATTGTTTATCAATATATTCGATGAAGCGCTAATGTGTATTCCATTATTTCCATTATTATAACTCTTAGAATTATTTATTATACCATATGGAGATGAAGTAAAATATATCCCATAACTAGTATTATTATAACTTTGGGAATTGTTTATTGTATCATATGACGAATTATTTCCAAAATAAATACCGGCGTTGGTGTTGTTGTGAGATCTTACACTATCTAATGTATTATATGATGAATTAGCATCTACATATATTCCGTATGTATTGTTGTGTGTGTCGATATTTCTGACAATGTTGTTTGTAGAACTTACCGCCACCATGATACCATAATAATCATTATATATATTGCAATTTTCAATGATATTATTTACCCCATGATCATAGATTATTATTCATCTTTGCCCTGCATTATATACTGTGCAATTACTTATAATATTGTTATATCCCCAGTCTCTTACAAATACAGCATAATTTCTAATATCATGTACTACTGTATTATTGAATATGTTATGATGTGAAACATTAGCAATCCTAATTCCGTATCATATGTCATTACCTACATTTACATTATTAACAGTGGAATTATTTGTCCAATCCGTTTCTATCCCAAACGAAAGTGATGTTCCATTACCATCTAATGTTATATTATCTATGATAGCATTATAATTTGCTCCCATAGAAATCAGTGCGGTTGGATTATTAAACCAACCTCATCATACTGCCTTTATCACAACATTTCCACTCCCTATGATTGTAGTACAATTATTCATAGTCATTTGAGTTGGGTATGGAGGACTAAGCGTGTAGGTTCCGGAATTAAATACATAAATGGTATTTGTCATAAGTATATATCCTGAAGTGGTAAGCATAGTATGTAACCCTGTATCGTCTGTAATATTTACTACTTGCATTGTGGTAGTATCACAATAGCCCGTCAATCGTTTTGTAGTATACGCTGTCTTATTAGTTCCTCCACTTCCATCTCCATATAGCGCTTTTATGATATCTCAACTACTGGGACTATCATTCCAAAAACTTTGATTTAAAAAATTGCTATTGTCCCATTGTATATTTCCTCCATTAAGCGTCCATGTGGCCGCATGCGTAAAAAATGTGGATATCAAAAAAAACATGCTTATCACGAATAAGATTTTGTATACATTTACTTTAAAAGATGATCATTTTTTCCCCATCGTATATTCTTGCTAAATAGAGGTAGAATTGCATATTGTTTCCCTGATTTTTTTCTTGTAATATAAGTATATCTACAACCATCAAAACTCGCAACTCTTGGGGTATATTTTTGGCTTTTTACTTGCTAAAATTATAAAAAATGATGTAGTATAAAAAACATCAAAAAAAAACGCTTAAATATCACTCTTTTTTCTTGTTTTTTTGAGTAAATTTTTTTATAAAAAAATATATATGATAAAAACATCTGTATGTATCACAATAGTGAAAAAATATTGAGTGTTTTTTTAAAAATTGTATATATTTTATTTCCAGATATATCATTTTTTTTATTTATATCAATATTGTTTAATGCCCCATTACTACTGCTATTTTCTTATATATACTTTGTTGATATGTTTTTGTGTTTTTTTATGTCTATATTGTCTACTAGATAAACTATCTATTAAATATAATTGCTGTCGTATGTTTTATCAAATAATCTTCTCTTGAAATAATCTTAATTGACTTTTTTTAAAAAATCTTTTTGCAAGTGGTATGTTTTCGTGAGTTTGAATACTTCACAACTATGCTAAAAATACAGTGAAAAAAAGGTAAAAAAGACTTGCAATGACTATGTAATTTACTATAAAGAACTTCGCACAACTTTTTTCTACACGAAAAAAAGTATGTTGCATGATGTGGATATTTAACAATAGTATGATATATTACGTTTATTATAAAAACAATAAATCTTTTTAAATGCTAAAAATGGATGCCTTGGGTAAAAAGGTGGATGAAGGACGTGATTGGCTGCGAAAAGCTTCGGTAAGGTGCCAGTAACCGCTTGTAACCGGAGATATCCTAATGGGGCAACCTATCCTGTATATCAGGATGTCGTAAATGACCATAACCGTGTGAAGTGAAATATCTCAGTAGCACGAGGAAAAGAAATCGTAATGAGATTCCCGTAGTAGTGACGAGCGAACTGGGAAGAGCCCAAACCTTTATAGTGTAAGCTGCTAGGCGTTGCTATAAGAGGTGTTGTAGGGCTACTTTGAATTCTCTAGCAAGAATTCGAGGATATTGTGTTTTGTTAGAAGAAGTTTCTGGAAAGGAACATCATAGAGGGTTATAATCCCGTATTCGAAAGCAAAACACCTCCTTAGTAGTTCCTGAGTAATGTCGGACACGAGAAATCCGGCATGAATCCGCCCAGACCACTGGGTAAGGCTAAATACCTTTTTACACCGATAGCGCATAGTACCGTGAGGGAACGGTGAAAAGAACCCCAGGAAGGGGAGTGAAATAGATCCTGAAATTTTTAGCAATAGATCCTGAAATTTTTAGCATACAAGGGAGTGGGAGCTCGCAAGAGTGACCGCGTACCTATTGACGAATGGGTCAGCGAGTTAGTGGTAGCAGCAAGGCTAAGACAGTAATAGTCGGAGCCGTAGGGAAACCAAGTCTGAATAGGGCGACTAGTTGCTATCATTACACCCGAAGCGTGACGAGCTACACATGGGCAGGTTGAAGGCATGGGAAACTATGCTGGAGGACCGAACGGGTTGGTGCTGCAAAACCTTCCGATGACTTGTGTGTAGGAGTGAAAAGCTTATCGAGTTACGTGATAGCTGGTTCTCTCCGAAATGTATTTAGGTACAGCCAGCAATGAAGATCTCATAGAGGTAGAGCTCTTATAAGGCTAGGGGTGTCGAAAGGCATTACCAAACCTTGTTAAACTTCAAATGCTATGAGGAATATTGTTGAGTGAGACTGCGGGGGCTAAGCTTCGTGGTCAAAAGGGTAACAGCCCAGATTTCTAACTAAGGTCCCTAAATTATAGCTAAGTGGAAAAGGAGGTGTCTTTGCTTAAACATCCAGGAGGTTTGCTTAGAAGCAGCAATCCTTTAAAGAAAGCGTAATAGCTCACTGGACAAGCGAAGGTGCGCCGAAAATGTAAGGGGGCTAAGCTATATACCGAAGTTGAAGGACATACACGTAAAGTGTATAGTCGGTAGGAGAGTGTTCTTTTTGGATTGAAGGTCGGGCGTGAGCTTCGACTGGACTATAAAGAAGTAAAAATGCTGACATAAGTAACGACGCAAGGCGAAAATCCTTGCTGCCGAAATCCTAAGGATTCCTACGCAACGTTCATCGTCGTAGGGTTAGGCGAGACCTAAGGCTCACCCGGAAACGGGGTGTCGATGGATAGCTGGTTAATATTCCAGCCCTTATATATACAGTGATGTGGTAACGCATTGGGATGTGTGAGAGCCCACTAAGAATGTGGGTCGAGGTGACAAGATCTCCAAGCAATTGGAGAGGTAAGAGTAGGCAAATCCGCTCTTATTCTCGAGTCTGATCGGAAATGATGTCTTCGGATTGATTGATTCTCATAGTTCTGGTGCCTAGAAAAACCGCTAAACTTATGTGTATATAACTCGTACTCAGATCAGACACATGTAGGATAGTAGAGAATACTAAGGCAATCGAGATAACTAATGATTAAGGAACTTGGCAAATTAGCGGGCGTAAGTTAGCAATAAGCCCTGCCTTGTAGCAATACAAGGTCGCAGCGAATGACGTGGGGGGGACTGTTTATCAAAAACACAGCTTCCTGCTAACTCGAAAGAGGATGTATAGGAAGTGATGCCTGTCCAATGCCAGAATGTTATGCTTTCTTGTGCAAGCTCGAAAGTTAAGCACTGGTGAATGACGGCCGTAACTATGACGGTCCTAAGGTAGCGAAATACCTTGTCGGGTAAGTTCCGACGCGCATGAATGGCACAACCATCTCCACACTGTCTTAATCTTAGACTCGGTGAAATTACATTCCCGGTAAAAATGCCGGGTAGTTGCAGTTAGACGGAAAGACCCTGTGAAGCTTTACTGTAAATTGATATTGGGTTGTAGTATGTGTTGCTCAGCATAAGTGGGAGACTTTGATGTTTGGACTTTGGTCCGGGCGGAGTCAACAATGAGATACCACTCAACGCATATAGCATCTCTAATCCCTTAAAAACGGGAAACAGTGTCAGTTGGTCAGTTTACCTGGGGCGGGTGCCTCCTAAAAAGTAACGGAGGCGTACAAAGGTTTGCTTGCTACGGATGGAAACCGTGGTGGACGTATATTAGCAAAAGCAAGCTTAACTGTGAGACTAACAGGTCGAACAGATACGAAAGTAGGTTAAAGTGATCCGGATCTTCCATGTGGAAGGGGATCCGCTCAACGGATAAAAGTTACTCCGGGGATAACAGGCTAATGGAGCCTAAGCGTTCATAGCGACGGCTCCGTTTGGCACCTCGATGTCGACTCGTCGCATCCTGGGG